>NZ_JBLIET010000022.1:0-61986 GCF_047633235.1 Psychroserpens sp.
CAAACAATTACGATTCAAGATACTACTGCTCCAACATTTACCGTTCCTGCAGATGTAACACTTGAATGTGATGTAGATTTAACTGATATGTCTTTAACTGGTGATGTTACTGATGAAGCTGATAACTGTTCAACAGAGCTTGAAGCTGTATTTACGGATGCTGTTGCTGATGGTGATTGTGCTAACGCATCTGTAATCACAAGAACTTGGTCATTAACTGACGATTGTGATAATACAACAACTCTAGTGCAAACAATTACGATTCAAGATACTACTGCTCCAACATTTACCGTTCCTGCAGATGTAACACTTGAATGTGATGTAGATTTAACGGATCTGTCTTTAACTGGTGATGTTACTGATGAAGCTGATAACTGTTCAACAGAGCTTGAAGCTGTATTTACGGATGCTGTTGCTAATGGTGATTGTGCTAACGCATCTGTAATTACAAGAACTTGGTCATTAACTGACGATTGTGATAATACAACAACTTTAGTACAAACAATTACGGTTCAAGATACCACTGCTCCAACATTTACCGTTCCTTCAGATGTAACACTTGAATGTGATGTAGATTTAACGGATCTGTCTTTAACTGGTGATGTTACTGATGAAGCTGATAACTGTTCTACAGATCTTGAAGCTACATTTACAGATGCTGTTGCTGATGGTGATTGTGCAAACGCATCTGTAATCACAAGAACGTGGTCATTAACCGACGATTGTGATAATACAACAACTCTAGTGCAAACAATTACGATTCAAGATACCACTGCTCCAACATTTACCGTTCCTGCAGATGTAACACTTGAATGTGATGTAGATTTAACTGATCTGTCCTTAACTGGTGATGTTACTGATGAAGCTGATAACTGTTCAACAGATCTTGAAGCTATATTTACGGATACTATTGCTAATGGTGATTGTGCTAACGCATCTGTAATTACAAGAACTTGGTCATTAACTGACGATTGTGATAATACAACAACTCTAGTACAAACAATTACGATTCAAGATACTACTGCTCCAACATTTACCGTTCCTGCAGATGTAACACTTGAATGTGATGTAGATTTAACTGATCTGTCTTTAACTGGTGATGTTACTGATGAAGCTGATAACTGTTCAACAGAGCTTGAAGCTGTATTTACGGATGCTGTTGCTAATGGTGATTGTGAAAACGCATCTGTAATCGCAAGAACGTGGTCATTAACTGACGATTGTGATAATACAACAACTCTGGTTCAAACAATTACGGTTCAAGATACTACTGCTCCAATATTTACCGTTCCTGCAGATGTAACACTTGAATGTGATGTAGATTTAACTGATCTGTCTTTAACTGGTGATGTTACTGATGAAGCTGATAACTGTTCAACAGAGCTTGAAGCTACATTTACAGATGCTATAAGTTCTGGTGATTGTGCAAACGCATCTGTAATCACAAGAACGTGGTCATTAACCGACGCGTGTGATAATACAACAACTTTAGTACAAACAATTACGATTCAAGATACCACTGCTCCAACATTTACCATTCCTGCAGATGTAACACTTGAATGTGATGCAGATTTAACTGATCTGTCCTTAACTGGTGATGTTACTAATGAAGCTGATAACTGCTCAACAGAGCTTGAAGCTGTATTTACGGATGCTGTTGCTAATGGTGATTGTGAAAACGCATCTGTAATTACAAGAACTTGGTCATTAACTGACGATTGTGATAATACAACAACTCTAGTACAAACAATTACGATTCAAGATACTACTGCTCCAACATTTACCGTTCCTGCAGATGTAACACTTGAATGTGATGCAGATTTAACTGATCTGTCCTTAACTGGTGATGTTACTAATGAAGCTGATAACTGTTCAACAGAGATTGAAGCTGTATTTACGGATGCTGTTGCTGATGGTGATTGTGAAAACGCATCTGTAATCACAAGAACGTGGTCATTAACTGACGCGTGTGATAATACAACAACTCTAGTACAAACAATTACGGTTCAAGATACTACTGCTCCAACATTTACCGTTCCTGCAGATGTAACACTTGAATGTGATGCAGATTTAACAGATGTGACCCTAACTGGTGATGTTACTGATGAGGCTGATAACTGTTCTGCGGAACTAGATGCCAACTATGTAGATTCCATTGCGGAAGGTAATTGTGCAAACGAATCAATTGTTACAAGAGTTTGGACAGTAATCGATGACTGCGAGAATGCAACAGCATTTGTACAGACAATTATAATCCAAGATACCACTGCACCAACATTTACAGTGCCTGAAAGTATTACCATAGAATGCACTCAAGATGCAACTGATGTATCGATTACTGGTGATGTAACTGACGAAGATGATAATTGTTCTACAGAACTAGAAGCGACATTTACAGATACTATTACAGAAGGTGATTGTCCTAATAATTCTTCGATAGCAAGAACTTGGATACTAACAGATGAATGTGATAATACAACAATATTAACGCAAACCATAACTATTATTGATTCGACAGCTCCAACTTTGGTTGGTGTTTTAGAAAATGAAATAAATATAGCTTGTAGTGCTATTCCTGCAATTCCGGATCTTGTATTTGAAGATGCTTGTTCTACAAATATTACAGTCGAATTTAATGAAATATCAACTTCTGATGGTACAGTAACCGATTATGCAATAATTAGAGATTGGTTTGTTTCAGACGAATGCGGAAATGAAACTGTTTTCACTCAAACTATTAATGTAGTTGTTGCAACCGATATACCAGTTGAAGATGAAGATTTATGTATTGGTGAAGATTTTGATTTCGACTTATTTAATTTACTAATAGGAGATTATGATCCCGACGGTGTTTGGACTGTAACTACAGGAAACGCTACAATTGATGGAAGCTTCTTTAATCCTAACTCGTTATTAGACACTAATGGTGATTATACAAATGATCAATTAGTTGCATATGAATTCACATATACATATGCTGGTTCATGTCCAGGAGAAGCTACGGTAACTATTAATTTAAATGATGAGTGTATTGTATTACCATGTGGTCAAGATGATCTAGTTATATCTACAGCGGTTACGGCGAACTTTGATGGCGTTAATGACACCTTTGCAATAACAGGAACAGAAGACTGTGGCTTCGTTTATGAATTACAAATATTTAATCGCTGGGGAGCAAAAATATACGACAATCCAAATTATCAAAATGACTGGAATGGTGCAGCATCTAGTGCTTCTGTAGGAAATTCAGAATTTGTTCCAACAGGTACCTATTATTACATATTGAATATAAGGAATAGTGGATTAAGACCTGTTACAGGACCAATCTACGTTTCAACAAAATAAATCTTAACCTATATGAAATTAGTAAAGTTTAACATCATAGCATTTATACTATTCAGTAGTTGGATGGGAGTTGCGCAGCAACTTCCGCAGTTTACTCAGTATATGTATAACACTATTTCAATAAATCCTGCATACGCAGGAAGTAGAGAAACATTAAGTGTTGTTGGTTTACATAGAAGTCAATGGGTTGGTCTTGAAGGAGGTCCACAAACTCAAACACTTTCTATTCACGCACCACTGCGAAATGAAAGAATTGGATTAGGGTTTTCATTTATTAATGATAAACTTGGATTCCAAAATTTTTCTTACTTATATGCAGATTTTTCATATACCATTCCTACTGGAGGTAAAAGTAAGCTTGCCTTTGGCATGAAAGCCGGTTTTACTAGTTATAGTTTAGATTCAGACTTTCAGCAATCTCAAACTAATGATCCTGTGATTTTTGGATTTGAAGATCGCTGGAAACCAAATATTGGAACTGGAGTTTACTGGCATAGTGAAAAATGGTATTTAGGCCTTTCTGCACCGCGTATTTTAAATACCGACTACACAGGTGATGCAGAGTTTCAAGCATTAGAAAGAATTAGTTATTATGTCACTGGTGGCTACGTGTTTGACTTAAGTGAAAACACAAAGTTCAAACCTGCAGCACTTTTGAAAACTACTAATGGTGCCCCGCTATCTTTTGATCTTACAGCAAATTTTTTATTCTATGAAAAATTTTGGGCTGGAGCATCTTATAGAATTAACGAACGTGCGGCTGCTTTAGGCGCCATTGCAGATTTTCAAGTATCAAAGCAGCTGCGAATTGGCTATGCGTATGAGTACCCATTATCTGATTTGAGACCGTACACCAGTGGTACTCATGAAATACTGTTAATGTTCGAAGTCTTTAAAAGCAAGCGTATTAAATCACCTAGATACTTTTAAAAAACCTATCATCATGAAACATCTTTCATTTACACTTAATCAAAAGTAAAAAACGACTATTTGGATGTTCCATATGACTGTTGAAATACAATAAATAAAAACACATGAAATCAAAGTTTTTAATCTTAATATTTGCTCTGAGTAGTAGCGTTTTGATTGCCCAAGAAAAACTTGCTGATAAATTTTTTAGCAACTACGGATATCTCAAAGCAACAGAACTTTATGAAGAAGTTCTAAAAAAAGGAGATACAAGTCTTCACGTTTTATCTCGTTTAGGAGATTGTTATTACAACAATTCTAAATCTGAAAAAGCTGCCTTTTGGTATGCTAAAGCTCTAAAATACGATGAAAAGAATATCAATCCAGAATATATCTATAAACAGATACAGTCTTTAAGAAGTTTAGGTAACTATGAAGAAGCCGATTCTTGGATGGAAAAATTCATGGCGATTCAAAACAACGATACACGAATAAAAGATTATAATCCTGAGAACATTGCTAAATATAGCGAGCTAACAAATTCTGACAGGAGCAATAACGTAAAAATTCAAAATTTACCTTTTAATTCTAAATATTCAGATTTTGGATCATTCGTTCATAATGGACAATTATATTTCGCATCATCAAGAAATATAGATGACAAGAAATTATATAGCTGGAATCAAGAACCCTTTTTGGATATTTATCAAGTAGAGATTGATAAAAAGCAAGACACTGTAATTTTTGGTACTCCTGATTTTATTACTGCTGAAGAAGTAAATACAGACTTCCATGAAGCTTCGGTAGCCATTACCAATAACGGAAATACCATGTATTTTACAAGAGATAATGTTGGTAGAGGTAACAAAAAAGTAGATTATGACAAAAAAGGAACGACACATCTTAAATTATACAAAGCCTCACTAGTTGGTGAGCAATGGACAAATATTGTTGAATTACCTTTTAATGATGAGGTATTCTCAACGGGTCACCCAACATTGAGCCCAAATAACAAACAGTTATATTTTGTATCAGATCGCGAAGGAGGTATTGGTAATACAGATATCTATGTCGTAGATATAGAAGATACAAACACCTATTCGCAACCGAGAAATCTAGGAGAAAAAATTAATACAGAAGGTCGTGAGATGTTTCCATTTGTAGCGAAGGATAGTACATTTTATTTTTCTTCTGATGGTCATCTAAATCTTGGTTTCTTAGATATTTTTAAGTCTAATATAATTAAAGACGATACCGCTACACCAGAAAATTTAGGCGCACCATATAATAGTGGTTTCGATGACTTTGCATACTTCAAGAATGACTCCCAAGTAGAAAATGAACTCACAGGCTATTTTTCATCGAACAGACCTAATGGCGAAGGTAGTGATGATATTTATGGATTTGATGCGTCTATTTGTACTCAAGTTATTCAAGGAATTACTAGAAATAAAAACGATAATAACATTTTATCAGAAGTCGTAGTTAAGTTAATCAATGAAGTTGGTAAAGTTATTTCTGAAGTTAAAACTGGTACCGACGGAAGCTATGAGTTTACTGTGGATTGCAACAAGTACTATACAGTAACAGGTAGTAAAGATGATTTTAAAGACATCCAAAAGAAAATTACGACAGAAAATCAACATGAGAAAATAAATAATGCTGATTTAGACTTAGACTCTTTAATAAACAATAGTCAAATTGTAATTAATCCTATTTTCTTTGATTTTGATAAATCAGATATCAGAACAGATGCTCAATATGAACTAGAAAATATTGTAGACGTCATGAGAGCGCATCCAAAAATGGTAATTAAGATTGAATCTCACACAGATAGTCGTGGTCGTGATAATTACAATTTAAAGTTATCAGATAGAAGAGCTAAATCTACAATGGAATATATCATATCTAGAGGTATTATAAAAAATAGAATAGAAACTGCTATAGGCTATGGAGAATCTCAATTACTTAATAAATGTGCAAATGGTGTTAAGTGCACCCAAGAAGAACACCAATTAAACAGACGGTCTTACTTCTATATTTTAAAAGAATAAGATTATTATCTAATCTAAATTTGCTAGAAAAAAGGCTCGTTAATCGAGCCTTTTTTTTTGTAATGGTTTGATCTATTAAATAAATAGATTGAATAGCGTTAAATAGTATTGATATATAATATTCAATCATTTGTCTTATAGCTCTTGAAAAAAATTGAATGTTTTGTTACACTTGAAAAACATGTATTTAGTATATGGAAACCCAATATTCTTGTGGTTACTTTAAATATATGTGTATATCAAAGCATGAAATGATAGTGAGATTATCGCTAATGAAAAGAAGTTATAATTCAGTATGTTACATAAATAATAGAACAGATTATTAGTTTTCATAACTAATAATACGTCGGTAAACTTCTGTTTTTTTTACTCGTAAACTAAGTCATGAATAACGCTAGTCACCCACAAATAAAATTTAGATATTAAGTAATTCGATTCTATAATTTTTGCAGAATTAATACAATAGAAGAACATAGATAATATAAGACTACATTGGATTAAACAATGATTAAGTTTAATCCATAAAAAAAGCCACAACTAGACTTCTCTACTGGTGGCTTCAAAACAATGATTCGCTATTAATCAGTTTTTAAAAATTTATCTTTTAATAAAAATGTTAGTAAAATACCATTTTCCTTCTGCATTTTGTTCTGCGGAAATATCAAAGTCTGTATAATCCCCTTCTATATTATGTTTATGTCCTTCACTATTTAACCAAGCGTTTACAACAGATTGAGCAGAACTATAAGCATAAGCAACATTCTCTGAAACTTTAGATGCGTTAGTATTGTCCATTAAACTGTTTTTACGTTGGTAAAAATTATCATGAGACACATTATTCGCTTCAACCATATAACCTGTGTGTGTGAATGCTACAGCCTTGATTATCTCGTGGTTATTTAAAGCTTCTAAACCAACGTTTATTCTGTGGGCATTGATTAGTTCTAAAATTTCAATCTCTATATTTTTTGCTGCTGGAGGCACTGGTAATGACATGCTGTCAATTGTCTCACTTGGAAAGTCTTCTGAAGAACAAGAAAACGATAACATTGCAATTAATACCATTATAGGTATAAACTTAGTAGGTTTCATAATGTAGGTTATTTAGATTTGGTAATTTAGAATTGGGGTTCTAAACTAATTTCCTATAAAACCAATCATTTAGAACAGGGCAGTAATAAATAATTGTATTTTATATCGTAAATATATACATTATTGTTGTTTTACACGTTTATAAGTACATCTTATCGATGAAATGCATTATTAATAAAGATTAATCTTACAAACATTGACATTTTTCAATAAACGTAAAAGAATAAAGTAGGTTATGGAGACAAACGATCCAATTTCCAATTGAAATCTTCATCCAGTTTATAACGTAGTCTATCGTGTAATCGATTAGGTCGTCCTTGCCAAAATTCAATTTCTATAGGTTTTACTACAAAACCTCCCCAAAAATTAGGGCGTTTTATTTCTTGTCCTTCGAATTCAATTTCTAAGTTTTTAAGTCGCTCTTCAAGAATTTCGCGACTCTCTATCACTTCACTTTGATGAGAAACTAAAGCACCAAGCTGACTTCCTCGAGGTCTAGATTCAAAATAACCATCACTAATATTTTCTGCGATTTTTTCAGCTTTCCCTTTTATTATGATTTGTCGTTCTGCAGCAGGCCAAAAAAAAGAAAGACATACATTTGGGTTGTTTATAATTGCCCTACCCTTTTCACTGTCATAATTAGTATAAAAGATGAAGCCTTCAAAAGTGTATTTCTTTAACAACACCACTCTACTCTTAGGATAACCATCACCACCAATAGTACTTATAGTCATGGCATTGGTTTCTCCAACATCAAAATGTTCATCTACTTCATGAAACCACTTTTGGAATAACTCCATTGGGTTATCACTCACACTATTTTCAAGTAATTCTTGTTTTTCGTATGATTTTCTATAATTGCCTAAGTCTGTATTCATTAGATATTTTTAAACGATTTAGTATTATTTTTCTTTCTTTGCGTCATTTATTTCTTATAAATTTAAGCAATAATCGCCTCCCATGAAATTTGAAAGCAGTAAATATTCTAAACTTTTAGAATATAAAAAAATTGAGTTTCCCTTTGGGAATTTTTATATTACCAAACAATTTGTCATATCAGAGTTAAACGAAGGCATCCATGTAGACCATATAATAGCGGGAGAGATAGTAGCCCATTTTTCTGAACACATTAAAAGAAATATAAAAATTGGATATATTGCTAATCGCTTCAACCCTTACTCTATCGAACCGCAATTATGGCGTGAATTTAGTAATGAATATGACTTTTTAGTAGCTAGTGCAGTAGTTTCGTATAGTGACTTTGGCTATCTTAATTCTTCCTTAGAAAAGCACTTTTTTAAGAACAGCCTCAAGAGATGTCGGAGTTTAAATGAAGCTATAGAATGGATGATGGAATTAGATGAATTAAAAAAGGGAATTCAATGTTAAAAAGACATCACTTCGATATTTAAAAAAAAAGTTTCTAAGTACATATAACAAATCAAAATTTAAACTAAATATTTAGAAGACTAAAACTCAAACGTTTTACCATCTCTCGATAATTCAACATTAGGAAAAATAACTTCGGCTTCGGCTTTAAATTCATTTAATCCATCATATCTCGTAGAGTAGTGTCCTAAAATCAACTTGCCAACATTCGCTTTTTCTGCAATTCTAGCGGCCTGTTTAGCTGTTGAATGTTTAGTAGGTTTTGCCAAAGCCTCATTTTTTTCAATAAAAGTGGATTCATGATACAACACATCTACCTCTTTTATTATAGGAATAATAGACTCGCTATAAGCAGTATCACTGCAAAATGCATAGCTTTTAGATGGTTTTGGGTCTTTAGTTAATATTGAATTTTCAATCATTTTACCTCGATTGTCTGGCACATCTCCTCCTTGTTTCAATTTTCGGTAATAAGCCATATCAATATTTGCATTTAATATCGCATTCATATCTAGCTTACGCTCACCTAGCTTTTCTTTGAATAGAAATCCATTAGTATAGATGCGATGATCTAAAGGTATTGTGTGTACTTCAACCTTATCATCTTCGTAAATTAACTCTGAAGATGTAGAGGTCAACTCATGAAAAATCAATTGATAATTGGTCCAAGAATTAGATAATTTCATTTGCATTGTTATCACTTCCTTCAACCCCTTTGGCGCATAGATATGTAAATCTGCTTCACGAGTTAACAAATTAAATGTTGAAATTAAACCGGCTAATCCAAAACAATGATCACCATGTAAATGCGAAATAAAAATATGTTTTACTCGACTAAACTTAATCTTATTTCTTCTCAACTCAACCTGAGTACCTTCCCCACAATCTATTAAAAACGTATGGTTTTTAATCTCAAGAACCTGAGCAGTAGGATTTGTATTTATTTTAGGGGTTGCACTATAGCAACCTAGTATGGTTAGTTTCAAATGATATGGATTATTCTATTTCAATTTGTCTTTTAATTAATTCCAATTGTTTTCGAGCAGGGTTTTTATTAGGGAATTTTGAGATAATAAAATCTGAATGCTTTTTGCTTTTGGCTACAATTTCATAGTAAAGATCATCGTTCTGATTTAACATTACATCATCAATTTCTGCAAGAGGAAATCGTTCCTTTTTAAATACAAAAACAAATACATGAATTCCCTTAACAATTTCTCCATTTACAATAGATACTCGCCTAGACATAGTAATCAGTGTAACCAATGAGAAAAAAGACATGTAATTTACAATACTCTTGTATACAGGGTACGCGACAGCATGGTCTGCAACAACCAAAACAAAAACTATTAGCACTAATAGAATTGAGAAAGTTATCGCGTTTAAAAACCGCTCTTTAGACAATGTAACATCTTTCATTTGTAACTGTCAAATTAATAGTTTTACCGTTAAAATAACTTAACGAATAACGGCTCAACATCTCAACACGTTTATATACCCAAATCACGCTCCATAATCTCCATTTCAATAACATCAAAGGCCTCTTTAGTTGATGGCACAACAATGATTTCATCTGGCATTTCATCGAGATTTGCACTATTTGAGACAATTACGAAAGAGTGTTTTGCTTTTCTGTGTTTATTTGATAACTGCAGAAACTCAACAATATCTGCCAACTTAACATCATCCAGTTTTGTGATGTTCACAATAATATTGTTATTTTTAAAACGATCATAAAGGATATCAATTTTTTTAACAAGTTCTACTATTGACGTTTTTTCTTGCGTGATTATGGTCGTATTACCGTCTTGGTCTATAAACATGATTTTAATGTTTTATTTTAGATGCTAATAAATATATGACTGCCATTCTAACCGCTACACCATTTTGAACTTGGTCTAAAATAATAGCTTGGTCAGAATCTGCAACATCACTTGTAATCTCAACACCTCGATTAATTGGGCCAGGGTGCATAATGGTAATTTCTTTATCTAGAGAATTTAAAAGTGCTTTATTAACGCCAAATTGTTGTGTGTATTCTCTAGTTGATGGAAAATAACTAATATCCATTCGTTCATTTTGAACGCGTAACATATTGGCAACATCGCACCAATTTAATGCTTTTCGTAAATTAGTTTCTACTTTTACTCCTAGTTCTTTTATATACTTTGGAAGCAATGTTTTTGGTCCGCAAACCATCACATTTGCACCTTGTAATTGCAGTGCATAAATATTTGACAAAGCGACTCTACTATGCAGAATATCTCCCACAATTACTACATTTTTTCCTTTAACATCGCCAAGACGTTCTCTAATAGAATAACTATCTAATAACGCTTGCGTTGGATGCTCGTGGGCACCATCTCCTGCATTTATGATGCTTGCATTAACATGTTTAGATAAAAATACACCAGCTCCAGGATTAGGGTGACGCATAACTACCATATCTACTTTCATAGATAGAATATTATTAACGGTATCTATAAGTGTTTCTCCTTTTTTGACCGAAGATTGCGATGCCGAAAAATTAATAACATCTGCCGAAAGACGTTTTTCTGCTAGTTCAAAAGACAATTTTGTACGTGTAGAATTCTCAAAAAACAAGTTAGCAATTGTAATGTCCCTAAGCGAAGGCACTTTTTTAATGGGTCTATTAATCACTTCTTTGAAATGATCTGCAGTTTCAAAAATTAATTGAATATCTTTTATATTTAGATATTTAATTCCTAATAAGTGATTGACACTTAGTTCGCTCATAAGTATTAACTATTAATTAAATAAACCGAATCTTCTCCATCATTTTCAACCCAGTTTACTTTTACTTTTTCTTCATTAATGGCATCTACTTGACGACCTCTATAATTAGGTTGTATTGGTAAATGTCTGCTAAATCGCCTATCAATTAGCGTGAGTAACTCAATTTCATTAGGTCTTCCAAATGATTGTATAGCGGTCAATGCGGCTCTAATACTTCGACCTGTATACAAGACATCATCAATAAACACAATATTCTTATCTTCAACAATAAAGTCTATTTCTGTCGTATTGGCTTCTAATATTTTTTCTCCGCGTCTAAAATCATCTCTATAAAAAGTAATATCTAGATGACCCAATTTTATGTTTTTAATCTTGTAATTGGTCTTTAACATTTCAGCAAGACGATTCGCAAGAAATTTCCCTCTAGGTTGTAACCCTATAAGAACAGTATTAGAAAAGTCGTTATGATTTTCAATAAGTTGGCAAGCCAATCGATGAAGAATGATGTTTAGCTCTTTAGCATTAAGTAACACTTTTTGACTCATATAATTTTCCAAACCTATTTGTTCAACAAAGTTAAGTTAAAAATGTTGAAGTTAAAAGGTCTTTTAGATTGTTAAAGAATTGTTTCTAGTCATAAAAACGAATAGACACAATAATATTAATGATAAAGTGTGTAAACAGACAATATTCAAAATATAAACCACTTTATAAAACACAAATCCAATTATAATTAATATAATTTTAATAGTGCCTATTCTACTATTCTCATTATTCCAAATATTAAAACAAAAAAAAGAGCCAATCATAAATGAAAGGCTCTTTTCAGTATTAAAAACTAGATTCCCGTTTTCACGAGCACGAGATTATTTTTTCCCATCTAATTTATCTTTAAGTGCTTGTAAAGCTTCATTAGCATCACCTAAAGTTGGTTTCGATTCTGCTGCTTGAGACACTTGCTTCTTAACAGCTGCTTTTACATTTGCCATTTCTTCTTCTTTGAAGATAGCAGTATGAGAAGCCACTACACGTTTAAATTCCTTATTGAATTCAATAATTTTAAACTCTGCAGACTCACCTTTCTTAAGCTTAGTTCCGTCTTCTTTTTCTAAGTGACGTTGTGGTATAAAAGCAACGATATCCTCGTTAAAGTCAATTGTAGCTCCTTTATCAACGATTTCTCCAATTTCTGCAGTATGAGTTGTTCCTAGAGCGAACTCAGTTTCATACTTATCCCAAGGGTTCTCTGTTGTTTGTTTGTGACCTAAAGATAATTTACGTCCTTCAACATCTAATTCTAATACAACAACATCTAAAGTATCACCTACGTTAGTAAACTCACTTGGATGCTTGATTTTCTTAGTCCAAGATAGATCTGAGATATAAATCAACCCATCAATACCTTCTTCTAATTCAACAAAAACACCAAAGTTTGTAAAGTTACGTACGATACCTGAGTGCTTAGAACCTACAGGATACTTCGTTGTAATATCTGTCCATGGATCTTGCGATAATTGCTTAATACCAAGAGACATCTTACGATCTTCTCTATCAAGTGTTAAGATTACTGCATCTATTTCGTCTCCAACTTTTACAAAGTCTTGAGCAGAACGTAAATGTGTTGACCAAGACATTTCACTTACGTGAACTAATCCTTCTACACCTTCTTCTACTTCTACGAATGCACCGTAATCTGCAATAACAACAACCTTACCTTTTACTTGGTCACCAACTTTAACAGTGTCACCTAAAGCTTCCCAAGGATGCTTGCTTAATTGCTTAAGACCTAATTGGATTCTAGACTTATCTTCATCGAAGTCTAAGATTACCACGTTTAATTTTTGGTCTAATTCTACGATTTCATTTGGATGATTAATTCTAGACCAAGATAAATCTGTGATATGAACTAATCCATCAACTCCTCCAAGATCAATAAACACACCGTAAGACGTAATATTCTTAACGATACCTTCTAGTACTTGACCTTTTTCTAATTGACCAATGATTTCTTTTTTCTGTTCCTCAATATCAGCTTCAATAAGAGCTTTATGAGATACTACAATGTTTTTGAATTCGTGGTTGATTTTCACAACTTTAAATTCCATTGTTTTATTTACATACTGGTCGTAATCCCTAATTGGTTTCACATCAATTTGTGAGCCTGGTAAGAATGCTTCAATACCAAATACGTCAACGATCATACCACCTTTAGTTCTGCATTTCACAAAACCATTAACGATTTCACCAGTGTCATGCGCATTATTAACACGTTCCCATGCTTTAATTACACGTGCTTTTCTGTGAGATAATACTAATTGACCAGTTGCATCTTCACGCACATCAATTAATACTTCTACTTTGTCACCAACTTTTAAATCTGGGTTGTAACGAAACTCATTAAGAGAAATTACACCTTCAGATTTTGCATTGATATCAATAATAGCATCACGATCTGATAAATGAATAACTGTACCTTCAACAACTTCGTCATCTAATGTGTCAACGAAATTCTCTGATACTAGTTTTTCAAACTCTTCTAATTGCTTTTCATCGACAGGATCAATTCCTTCTTCGTAATTGTGCCAATTAAAATCTGCTAAGAATTGTTCTGGGTTTACTTTTGTCTCCTCAACTATTGGAGTTTCAACAGTTGTAGTTTCAGTAGTTTCTGTTGTTGTAGCTTCAGTAGTTTCTACTTCGACTTTTTTTGTTTCTTTTTCAGACATTTGCTGAATTAAAATTTGTATTCTGTATGCTTTGAAAGAATCAAGCGATAACACACAGAAGCGTTATTGTTATTTTTGTTTGTTCCCTTTGTCTTTCTAATAGTTCGCCAAAAAGGAGTGCAAAAATACATTTTATTTACTACAAAACAAAATATTTACATGATTGTCTAATCTATTGAATTTCAGATTTTAATAATGTTAAAAAATCAATGATATTGGTAAATATACCTGATAGATTATTTGGTATTCACATTTAATTAAAAACATATATTATGGTAAAATCAAAATATCAAGATGTATTAGACCTAGGACAAACATTACATATGAAAGACGGTGATGTCAAAGTTGAAGATGGAAAGTTGAAAATTTGGGGAACTGCTAAAACACAATATGAAAAGGACTTGCTTTGGGATGCCATTAAAAAAGCAGGTGTTGATATAATGGCAGATATTAAAATAACAAATACGTCTGTCTACGCAAGGTGCACTGTTAAAAGTGGTGAGACTTTAGGGGAAATTGCGAAACACTATTATGGATATGCTTCTAAATATCAAAAGATCTTTGCAGCTAACTCTGATATTTTAAAGAATCCTGATGTAATCCATCAAATCAAGAATTAATTATACCAAATACGTAGGCTGTAATTCTTTAGAACTTAATTTTTTTTTATGCTTTAACGTCTCGTATTTTTTCTTCAGAATGTTTTAAAACAAACTCAAATTGTTCTTCTAAGGTCATATTAGAGTTATCAAGCTTTATAGAGCCCTCAGCCATAGTTAGGGGAGAGTCTTCTCGGGTAGAATCTATATGGTCTCGGGATTGAACATTTTTCAAAACCTCGTCATAACTTACATCATCACCTCGTTCTATGAGCTCATCATAACGACGCTGTGCTCTTTTTTCTGCGGAAGCTGTCATAAATAACTTCAACTCTGCATCTGGAAATACAACTGTACCTATATCACGACCATCCATGACAACACCTTTATCTTTACCAAAGGTTTGCTGCTGTTTAACCAACAGTTCTCTCACTTCTGAAACGGTTGCCACCTGACTCACAAATTGAGAAACTTCTAAAGTTCTAATCTGTGTCTCTATATTTTTACCATTTAGATAAACTTCAGCAAAGCCTAAGTTTTCATTGAACTTAAAACTGATACTAATTTGATCGAGCTGAGCAATGAGACTTTCCTTATCAAAATAAGCACTATCAATACAACCATTTTGCATTGCGTACAATGCCACTGCTCTGTACATCGCACCAGAATCTACATATACATACCCTAAAGCCTTAGCCAATTGTTTAGCAACTGTACTTTTTCCTGTTGATGAAAACCCGTCTATGGCTATGGTAATTTTTGTCATTATCTCAAATCGATTTGAATTCCGAAGAAGTTAGCATTACCTGCTCCTGTATATCGTGCATGAGCAAAATTAAATCTCATTTTATTTAGTTTTATACCGACACCAAAGGATAATCCTGAAAAATTTCGTTGATCTACAATACGCAATTCTTCTGCTCTTCTAAAGTTATAACCCAATCTAATATTGAAGCCTCGTTCTGGAAATAGCTCTGCTCCTATAATAGTATGTCTCAATACTTCATTTAAAAAACCTACTTTTTCTTGAGTTTGATTACCATCTAAATCTGTTGTTGCTCGTGAAGGATTAGAAAACCCAATTGGCCAGGTCTGTAAATTTTCAAACGTTAAATGCCAACGTAATGGCATGTTTTCCAAAGTTTGCGACAGTCCTAGTGATACTTCTAAAGGTAATCGCTCATTTAAACCAGCATACGTTATGAGTTGTGTTCCAAGATTTCTAATAACTAATGCTGCATGAAAATCTAAACGCTCATTGATATACATTGCTCCAAGGTCTGTCGCTATACCAATAGAGTTATACTGTTCTAATTTTGATGTAATTAATTTCAAATTTGCACCTAAATAGAAATCACTAAACGGAATTTGATATGCATAACCAGCAGATAATGCAGCTTCATTACCTGTAAATGTTCCAGTAGAAACACCATTGAGGTCGTAACCATCAAAACTTCCGTAATTAACATAAGTCATCCCGATATGCAACGTTTGCACATGTCTATCCCAAGTGTAAGCATATGCAGCTGTACCATAACTAATTCCGCCTAAATAACTGGAATAGTTGAGAGATAGTTGGTTATCCATTTCAGCATTAATAGATGCAGGGTTAAATAAACCTCCTGTTACGTCATTATCATAATTGGTAATAGTTTTACCTCCAAGTGCTGCTTGACGCGGAGATGACATGAGATTAAGAAATTGGTACGTCGACTCACCTCCTACTTGAGCGTAGATGGAAGCGGTCATAAACAAACAAATAATCGTGGAAATTCTAGTTAGCATATAAGTTTGCAAAGTAAATAAATCTATCTTAAAACGAATGTATGTCTGTTTTATTTTTTGAAAAGAAAAATTTCTATTTTAATTGAAGCTTTTGTCCAATTTTTATAAGATTACTTGCTAAGCCATTTAGAGACTTTATCGCCCCTACAGTAGTGTTATTTCGTTTGGCGATATTATATAAGGTATCTCCTTTTGAAACTGTCCATACTGAACTATATTCAAAATCTGACGAATCAAAGCCGCTAACTCGTATATTTTGTCCAGTTTTAATTAGTGTAGTTTCTAAATTATTAGCTTTTTTTAAAGCTTCTAATGTCGTGTTATATTGTTTAGAAATTGCGTAGAGTGTTTCCCCTTTTTTAACTAAATGAAAGTTTGATGTATTTATTTTAGACTCTTCTTTTGATAGAGAAATATCGTACACCATATCTGTAAGAGATTCAATTTGTGATTTACTATTGGAGATGTTTTTTTGAAATAAAGTAGTAATCGTATCCGAAGTAATTAGATTTGTTTTCGTTGTATTATCGTTAGTGCTTTGAGTAGATTTTTTTTCTAAGCCTGTGGTAGTAATGGACCGTTTTAATTGAGACGGGATCCGGTTTTTATTGATAATGGTATTGCTAGATATAACTGAATCTTTAATTTTTTTAGCAGTTTGTGATTTGGCAACCACGCCATCATTAAATGTTATGACACCAGTAATTAAATTGAGCTGTGCTGGTTTACCATCTAAAAGAACTTCCTTGTATTTTTCAGCCTGGGCAACAGCTCCAAAACTTGAAGCTGTCACCAGTAAAACTGAAGTTATTATTTTAAAGTATTTTAGCATTTTTAACTTTTTGATCGGTTAACGCGAGCTTCAAGACATCACTCATGTCTTTCACATAATGAAACGTCAACCCTTTTAAATATTCTGGATTTATTTCATCAATATCTCGTTTGTTATCTTCACAAAGTAAAATCTCTTTAATTCTTGCGCGTTTAGCAGCCAATATTTTTTCTTTTATACCTCCTACTGGTAACACTTTACCTCTTAGTGTAATTTCTCCAGTCATTGCTAAGCTCTTTTTTATTTTACGTTGTGTAAACAAAGATACTAAACTTGTTAACATAGTTACACCTGCACTTGGTCCATCTTTTGGCGTAGCTCCCTCAGGTACATGTATATGTACATTATATTTACTAAAAACTTCAGGGTCTATTCCAAATTCATCTGCATTTGCCTTAATGTATTCCATAGCAATGGTAGCAGATTCTTTCATCACTTTACCTAAGTTCCCTGTAATTGTTAGATTACCTTTTCCTTTAGATAAGATAGATTCTATAAATAAAATATCACCTCCTACTCTAGTCCATGCTAATCCTGTAACAACACCAGCAACATTATTATTCTCGTATTTATCCCGTTCTAGTCTTGGTACGCCCAAAACTTCAATAATATCCCCATTTGTTACTTTAAGGTTGTAATCCTCTTCCATGGCTATACTCTTAGCAGCATGACGTACTAATTTTGCAATTTGCTTTTCAAGACCACGAACTCCAGATTCTCTTGTATAACCTTCAACCACTTTTTCTAATTGTGGCTTAGCTACTTTAAGATGTTTATCTGTCAATCCGTGCTCTTTTAATTGCTTCGGCAATAAATGACGCTTACCAATTTCAACTTTTTCTTCTATCGTATACCCCGTTACATTAATCATTTCCATACGATCTAGTAAGGCTGGCTGGATATTATTCAAACTGTTAGCTGTCGCAATAAACATCACTTTAGATAAATCAAATCCCATTTCTAAGAAATTATCGTGAAACTCACTGTTTTGTTCTGGATCTAAAACTTCTAATAAAGCAGATGATGGATCTCCTTGATGAGAATTTGATAATTTATCAATTTCATCAAGCACAAATACTGGGTTTGAAGTTCCTGCTTTTTTCAAGCTTTGAATAATTCTCCCTGGCATTGCTCCTATATACGTTTTGCGATGACCACGAATTTCTGCCTCATCACGTAAACCACCAAGGGACATACGCACATATTCCCTTCCTAAAGCCTCTGCTATTGATTTTCCTAATGAGGTTTTACCAACTCCAGGAGGTCCATACAAACATAATATTGGAGATTTCATATCATTACGCAATTTTAGAACTGCTAGATATTCTATAATACGCTTCTTCACATCGTCTAAACCATAATGGTCACGATCTAAAATTTTCATAGCGCGTTTTAAATCAAACTTGTCTTTTGAAAACTTATTCCACGGTAAGTCTAAAAATAAATCCAAATAATTACGTTGTATAGAATACTCGGCTACTTGCGGATTCATGCGTCGCATTTTTGCCAATTCCTTTTCAAAATGTTCTTTAACTGGGTTGTCCCATTTTTTCTTTTTAGCACGAATACGCATGTCTTCAATTTCTTCTCCCGAAGACACACCACCTCCCAATTCCTCTTGGATGGTTTTCATTTGCTGATGTAGGAAATACTCACGTTGTTGCTGGTTCATATCACTTTGAACCTTTGATTGAATATCGTTTTTAAGCTCTAATTTTTGAACTTCAATATTCATGTATTTTAAGGTTGCTAATGCACGTTCCTTTAAATCATTAATTTCTAATAACTCTTGTTTTTCCTCTACGGAAAGATTCATATTAGAAGATACAAAGTTTACCAAAAACGAATTGCTTTCTATATTCTTAATTGCAAATGATGCTTCTGACGGAATATTTGGACTGTCCTTAATAATTTGAAGTGATAAGTCTTTTATAGAATCTATAATCGCTGAAAACTCTTTATTATCTATGGCTGGTTTAGCCTCTTGTACATCTTTAATAGTTGCAGTCATATAGGGCTCCTCAGACATAACTTCTTGTATTTCAAAACGCTTTTTACCTTGAATAATAACAGTGGTATTACCATCTGGCATCTTAAGCACTTTTAAGATACGCGCAACTGTTCCTGTTTTAAAAATATCTTTTGCCGTTGGATCTTCTACAACTTCATCTTTTTGAGATACAACACCAATAACTTTGCTTCCTTTATTCGCATCATTAATGAGTTTAATAGATTTATCGCGTCCTGCAGTAATTGGAATTACTACACCGGGAAACAACACCGTATTACGCAATGATAAAATAGGTAAGGTTTCTGGTAGCACTTCATTATTTATTTCTTCTTCATCTTCAGGAGTCATTAACGGGATTAATTCTGAATTCTCATCAAAATCCTGAAATGACAAACTGTCAAGCTTTAAAAATTTAGACTTAGCCATATTATGTTTTTAGTCATTCTGTCATTAAAACGACAGAACTCTAGATTTATATTAATTTCTATAATCACATTTTATACTGAAAATCAAATACTTAGCAGGTAAATGTAATTACATACCTTTACCTAATTCCAATAGTTATGCCATTACGCTTCCGAAGAATAAAAACTTTTTTCACTAAAAGTGTAACAAACGATCACTCACCTTATCTCTATATTAAAGCATTTGTTTTTTGACACTAACCAATCAAAATATAGAACAGTTATTACAGCTTTGTAAATCTGGAAACCAACACGCACAAATGGAGGTTTATAATAGATATTACAAAGCCATGTACAACACCTCCTTTAGAATTGTTAAAGACAGTTTTGAGGCTGAGGACATCATGCAGGATTCATTTTTAACAGCCTTCACAAAATTAGATAGTCTTAAAGAAATTAAAACTTTTGGATCATGGTTAAAACGAATCGTAATCAATAACAGTATTTATCATTATAAAAAGAATAATAAATATCAAGAAATTGCTCTTAACGATGTGTTGTACAAAGTTGAAGAGACTTCTGGTATCCCAGAAGATTATGAAATTAAAAACATTAAAGCTAATCAGGTTTTGGAGAGCATTAAAAAGCTTAAAGGTAATTATCAAACATGCTTAACGCTCCACTTAATCGAAGGTTATGATTATGAAGAGATTTGTGAAATTATGGATATTTCGGCTGCAAATTGTCGCACCATGATCTCAAGAGCAAAAGATAGCCTACGAAAAAAATTAGAGCCGCTGATTCAATATTAAAGATGCCTAAAGTTTATAAAAGCACGCCATGAAAGAAAAAGATAACATTAAAAAACTATTCTATGACCTCGAAAGAAACTTTGATGTTGACAGGCCAAATAAGGGTCATGAGCGTCGGTTTTTAGAGAAGCTAAAGCAGCAAAACAAAACTGTTATAAAAAGCGCACCTAAAGAAAATAATTACTGGAAGCCATTTCTAGCTGTTGCTGCATCTGTACTGCTTTGTTTTAGTGTTTTTACTATAATGCAGCAGCAACAAGACAATACTCGTACGGATTTAGCAAGTGTATCTCCAGAGCTGTCTCAAACACAATCCTTTTTCATTACTGCTATAGCTCAAGAAGTTACATCCCTAGAAGCGCAGCGCTCTCCAGAGACAGAAGAGATGGTTAATAATACTATGAAAGCACTTAAAGTTTTAGAAAACGAATATCAATCTCTTAAAATAGATTTAAACGAAAGTGGAAACGACAAGCGTGTTATTTACGCTATGATTGCAAATTTTCAAAACCGCATAGATATATTACAAACCGTATTAGAACATATTGAAGATGTCAAAAATTTTAAACTATACCAAAATGAAAACAACAATACTATATAAATTACTATTCGCTTTTATCTTAGTACCAACGCTTGTATTTGCCACAGAACACGAGAAATGGAATGGAGAACATACCAAAGAGAAAACGATAAAAAAGGAGTTTAATGTGAGTGCTAATGCGGTCTTAAAAGTCGACAATAGTTATGGAAATATTAATATTACAACGTATGAAGGCTCTACAATTACGTTTGAGGTTAGAATTACAACTAATGGTAACGATTTAGAAAAAGTAAGACAAAAACTTAATGATATTGATATTGAGTTTTCTAGATCTAATGCAATGGTTTCTGCAAAAACATTGTTTACTAAAAGTAAATCTAATTCTTGGTGGAATTGGGGAAACAACAATAAGGTTAATATGGAAATCAATTACATTATAAAAATGCCAATTACCAACAGTGTAGATTTAAATAATGACTACGGAAATATTGATTTAGACAAACTAGAAGGTCGCGCAGTTATTAACTGTGACTATGGAAAAATTACGACCAAAGAATTAATGGCAGATAACAATTCTATCACATTTGATTATACCAACAATTCGTATTTTGAATATATAAATGGAGGAGAGATCAATGCAGATTACAGTGGTTACACAGTCGGAAAAGCAAAAAAGCTATCCATTAATGCTGATTACACAAAGTCTGAAGTTGAAATCGCAGAAAACATAACCTATAACTGTGATTATGGTTCTATAAAAATCAATAATGCGAATAATGTTACTGGTAACGGAGATTACTTGACCGTTAGGTTAGGTAAAATTTACAAAAATGTCAATCTAAAAGCAGATTACGGTTCTATAAAAATTGGAGAAATGACAGCTAATGCTGGCAACATTGAAATTGATTCTAATTTTAATGGAATAACAATTGGATACGACTCTACTTATAAATTTAGATTTGATATTGATTTAGATTACGCCTCTTTGCGTGATACAGATGACTTTGAGTTTACTAAAAAACGTATAGAATCAACAGATAAATATTACCAAGGTTATTATGGAGATTCCAACAGTCCGAACCTTATTAAAATAAAATCTGAATATGGAAGTGTTACTTTTAAAAGAAACTAAAACGAGTACTTAAACAAAATATCATCATGAAAAAATCAATAGTATTAATTGCAGCCTTATTAAGCTTTACACTTTTACAAGCACAATGGGGAGGAAATAAAATTAAAGGAAATGGCAATACAGCGACAGTAACAAGAACCACATCCGATTATGATGCTGTACATTGCGCAGGCAGTTTTGATTACGTATTAGTCGCTGGAGCAGAGGGAAAAATCACCATCGAAGGAGAATCTAATCTATTAGAATATATTGTTACCGAAGTTAAGGGTGGGAAATTAATTATAAAAACTGAAAAAGGTAAGAATCTAGATCCAAGTAGAAACAAAACAATAAAAATCACGATTCCTTTTAAAGCTATTGATACTGTATCTCTATCTGGATCTGGAGATTTATGGAATGAAGATTACATAATTTCAGATAATTTAGACGTGTCACTATCTGGTTCTGGAGATATTGTTTTGACTATTCAAACTAACTCTGCTACTGGCAAAGTTGATGGTTCCGGAGATTTAACTTTAATAGGGACTACAAAAGATTTAAGAGCTGGTGTAACAGGTTCTGGCGATTTTCATGGATTTGATCTAAAATCAACAAATACAGATGTATCTGTTACAGGATCTGGAGACGCAGAGGTTTTGTGTATAGGACAACTAAAAGCGAGAGTAGTGGGCTCTGGAGATATCGACTATCGAGGGAATCCAGTAAAAGAGGATAGCAAAGTAACAGGATCTGGAAGTATAGAGAATTAAACCAAATTAGAATAATAAAAAAGCCACTATCAATCAAGTTAGTGGCTTTTTTATTATTTAAATCCTTTATTGTTTTGTGTAAACGAATGTCAAATCTTGAGTAGTCGTTGCAGTGAAATCTGAGCTAAATGCAAAAAACCCTTCAGGAATAAATACTGAAAGTTGATTCCCATTTAATATAAAATCCGATACATTAGTTCCATCATCTATTGTAACAGAATTACCAATTTGAGACCAAGTCATATTTGTATTTTCATCTTCAAATTCGCACTCAATTGTATATGTTAATTGATCTGTTGTACCCACTTCAATATCAAAAATAAAGGAAGCATAAGAAGTGCTCATTGAAACAGCTGTACCATCTATATCGAACACAATGGTTTCATTTTCATAACAATCCATTTCATCTAAAAAATTATCACTCGCTGTACCATCATTGTTTAAATCTATAGGTTCCTCTCCTAACCAAGCAGTTAATAACCAAGTACCTTCAACAGCGGTTGCTTCTTGATTATTATTTGTGCAATCTCCCAACCCATTAATTACAATTTGCAAACTTGCGTCTGAATCACCACAGGCCTGAATTTGTGCCTGTAAAGCATTACGGTAAGCGGTACACAATTGTGTGTAATTATCATCATTAACGGACAAAAAATTTAATGCTGCTTGTGCAGTATTTGCTAGTGCTAGTTCACACGTTAATCCTCCTGTTAAGAAATCACCTTCTATAGGTTCATCTTCACAAGACAGGAATGAGAGTAATAAAGTGTATAATAAAATTTGCGTACTTAGTTTCATATTGAATATATTTCTACAAACTTAATATTATTATTAAGAAATAAAAACTTCTAATTTAACGTATAACTTAATAAAGCACCAGAGCTTTGATCACCAACAAATTCAATAAGACCAACATCCTTTGCATAATAGTAATCCACGGTAGATGATACTTGGCCAGAACTTAAATTTAACTCCACATGCAATACATTTTCAAAAGTAACATCTCCAACAGTTCTCGTGAGGTCTCTACCCATCATCTCTAAATCATAAACTGCATCTATGTTAATTGCAGGTATTTCTGGTAATCCGTCAGTAATAGGGACATACGTTATTGTATAGTTCACATTATTTGTCCAAGTTTCTCCTATTTGAGCACTATCTTTTAACATCTTGATTGTTAAATAAGTTGTCGCCACCTCATAACCTTCAATTGGAAAACTTTGAACCGCTGCTCTGATATAATAGCTGTCTCCAGTTTTTCTCAACCAAGATTCTTGATTCATTAATTGATCAAATTTATAGTACAGATTGTCATCGATAGTTTCCGTAGAAATCATATTATAGGTTGTATCACCATAAAACGTATCACTAAAGTTCCATATATTTCCGATAGCTCTTGGCCAATAATCTCCAGAAGACTCACCTACATCACTATCAGTTCCTCCATTATTAGTACCCTGTCCATCCGTACCATCATTGGCATTTTCAGTAAAATCAGAATCCAAAGATTCATTTTCACAAGATTGAAATGACATAATTGCAATGATTACAAACAGACTGCGGATAAATTTAATTTTCATAGGATATAAGGTTTCTACAAACATACTAATTAATTTTAATGCGTTAAGTACAATTTTTATAGGCTAGTTATAAATAAAAAACTACCCTTTATTAATTCAAATGTCTGTTTTATTACGTTAATTTCTAGTATTTAATCAAAATCGTCCCCTCCAAAGAATAGTCAGAAGTTCCTCTAAAGAGTTGATTCACTGGTCCAAATTGGGTAATTGTAAAAAAAAACATTTTCAAACGTCGGCGTGTAACCACCATTATTAAAATAAAAAATTCACTAATGAGATACTGGTATTACTCCATCACCTGAATATGCAACGATGACTGCTAACTGATTAGGCTCTAATCTGCGACTAATTTATAATATAGATATTTTAATTTTATTTGAGAATTCTGTAGATATAGTGTCTTGATAAGTACTGCGTCCATAAATGCTTAAATGAGTGTTGGCATTAGCGTTACTATAATCTTCAATTACAGATCCCTAAATAGTTCTTAAATTGCAGTTGCTTGGGTCAATATCCATAAAAAGAATCACTATCATAATTGAATGTGATGCAAAAAATAATAAGGCAAGATAAATTTGATTTAGAGTTTATTTGTGATAAATATTCTCATTTATTTATTTTCCTCTGGAACTCTAAATAATAAAACAATCCCTATTAAAAAGAAAACAAATAGAAACAGAATAGCATTACGCATGCTCCCCGTAATCTGATCAATAGTTGCAAAAATGACCATACCTATAACAATTCCAATTTTCTCGGCAACATCGAAAAAGCTAAAATAGGACGTTGTATCTTCTGTCTCTGGAAGGAATTTAGAGTATGTAGAACGCGCCAGTGATTGTATGCCTCCCATTACTAGTCCAACAAAAGAGGCTGCAATATAAAACTGAACTGGTGTTTCCATGAAATAAGCGTAAAAACAAAGCCCCATCCATATGAAATTCACTATAATCAAAGTTTTAATATTTCCGAAGATAGAAGACGCACGAGATGTTAAGAATGCCCCAAGGATTGCAACCAATTGTATTACAAGAATACTCAGTATTAGGCCTTGTGTCTTAGCATTTGAATCGCCCCAAGCGATCTCCTCTTCACCAAAATAAACAGCGACTAGCATGATGGTTTGCACTGCCATACTAAATACAAAAAAAGCTAATAAATAACGTTTTAGGCGTAAATTTTGTTTGAGATCTAACCAAACGAGTTTTAATTCTTTTAGTCCATTGAACACAATTGATGTCGTTACTTTACGACCTTTAGAAATCCCTTTTGGTAAAATATAAAATGAATATTGACTGAAAATAATCCACCATAAACCAACGGTTATAAAAGCAACTCTCATGGCTTCGATGGACGCGTTGTCTTTTGCTACTTTTAATGCTTCTAGAATTTGAACTTCTGTTCCTGTTTGTCTAAGGTTATCAGAAATACTGATGTCAAATCCGAACCAATTTGGTTTCATTACCATCGCTAAATTAAGAAGTAATAAAAGAACACTACCTAAATAACCCATCGAAAAACCTTTGGCACTAATGCGATCTTGTTGCTCTGGATACGCAATATCTGGCAAATAAGAATTGTAAAACACCAAACTCCCCCAATATCCAATGAGACCCATAAAATAGAACAATAAGCTCAAATGAATATTCTCTAAACTAAACCAATATAACCCTATACAACCTGCGCTTCCAACGTAACAAAAGAATTTCATAAAATTCTTCTTATTACCAACATAATCTGCAATACCAGATAATATTGGAGAAGTAAAAGTTACCACCAAAAAAGTAAATGCTGTAACGTATGTAATTAGGGCTGTACTTTTAAAAACCATCCCAAATGCTGGAATATTTTTTTGTAATTGATCTGCAAAAAGAGCCGAATAGAATATGGGAAATATCGAAGATGCGATTGTTAATGTATATACCGAATTTGCCCAATCATAAAATGCCCAAGCATTTAGAAGCTTCCTACTACCTTTCTTTAGTTGACTCATATTAAAAATTTATCATTATCAATTAACCTTTGTCTCACAGAAAGAGATGACAATCTCGATTAGACATATTGAATTCTACTATTTAAATAAGAATTCAATAAAAAAAGCTGCCCTTTATTTGGACAGCTTCGAAAGTACTATAAATTTTAATCTTTACAATTAAAAGTTACCTAAAGGTCTAAAAGAGTCTACTCCAAATTTTTTAGCTTCAGCTACCGCTTTAGGAGCCCACTGTTCAAGATTTTTAATTCGTGTGTCATTTGAAGGATGAGTACTCATAAATTCTGGTGGTGCTTCTCCACCACTATTAGCTTTCATACGTTTCCATAATTCTGCAGCCTCACTCGGATTATAACCTGCAATAGCCATTAAATAAAGACCAATCTCATCAGATTGTGTTTCATGACTTCTGCTAAATGGTAGCATGACACCTACTTGACTACCTACACCATAGGCTTGGTTGAATAAGTTACGAGATTGCTCATCCTTAATCGCTATATTTCCAGCAACTGCACCAACTTGTTGTAACATACCCGCACTCATACGTTGCTGACCATGATTTGCAAGAGCATGAGCAACTTCATGTCCCATAATGGCCGCTATTCCTGATTCATTTTGTGCAATCGGTAAAATCCCAGTATAAAAAACTATTTTGCCACCTGGCATACACCAAGCATTTACATTCTTATCATTGACAAGGTTGTATTCCCATTTATAATCATCTAAATACCCTTGATGACCGTTGGCATTCAACCAGCGCTCAGCTGCAACTGCGATTCTCTGCCCTACTCGTTTTATCATTTCAGAATCTGATGTACCTGTAATAACATTATTTTCTGTTAAAAATTGATCATATTGAGCAAACGCAGTGGGAAACAACTGTGAGTTAGGCACTAATGCTAACGTTTTATTTCCTGTAAAAGGGTTGGTAGCACAAGACAGAAATAATACTATCATTCCTAAAGTTACAATGTTCTTTTTAATATTCATGGTTAATAATTTTTTATGTGTAAGCTAATTTACAAAATGATTGTTTTGTGTTTGACCCAAAACATTATATTTTTGACACATGTAAAGTAAAAGTAATACCAATTTTACTGAGAACTAAATATCTTTTTGAAGTAATAAATAAATTCTCAAAAAGAATTGAAATCCATCAACATATTTTTAACTTTTTTGTAAGCCTTTAATTTCACACACGACTAAAAAATAATTAAAAATCCTTATTTTTACATTATGAAAAAGATAATAATATTACTCACAATTACCATGTTTTTTAGCTGTAACTCTTCAGCACAAAAAAAGGAAAGCAATACGCAAAACGCATTTCCAGTGTCTAAAACTGAAGCCGAATGGAAAAAAGAATTATCAAGCGAAGCCTACTATGTTTTAAGACAAGAAGGAACCGAACGTCCTTTTTCTAGTGAATTGAATAATGAAAAACGTGAAGGTACATTTCATTGTGCTGCTTGTGAAACGCCATTATTTAAAAGTGAACATAAATTTGATTCGGGCACTGGATGGCCAAGTTTTGATAGAGAAATTGAAGGCAATGTGGCTTATGGCTCAGACACTAAATTAGGGTATAGTAGAGATGAAGAACACTGTGCAACTTGTGGAGGTCATCTTGGACACGTTTTTAACGATGGTCCAAGAAAAACAACTGGTAAGCGTCATTGTATTAATGGTGTGGCTTTAAAATTCGTGCCTATTAAATAACAATAAAGTTGCGTATGAATTATAACTAAACTAATATCAAATTTAGTTGCAACCCTTAGGACATAAGAACGAATACATGTGCTTTTAAAGTTTAAATTAGTTGTGCTTTTAGTGATAATACCGGTACTCATAAGTTCACAAAACTTAGAGCGCTCAAATTTTTATGGGCACTGGCGATTTAAAAATGAAATAAAAATGATAGAAATAGGTTTGGATACCTTGAGTACATCATCCACCAGTTTTTATGCTGTTGAAGCCAAATTTGAGAAGAACGTTAGTGAACGTCTAGATATCAGAATTTCAAAGACATACTTTAAACTTGATTTCAAAGAATCAAGTTTTTGGAAAGTTTCAGATAATTCGCTTTTGATTTATGAACTTGTTACTAATGAAAAGCTTAAATATTATAAAGATAACACTATAGGTTTTATTAAACAATTAGAAGACAACAATTACTACTATACTAGACCTTATATATTAGAAATAGAGATGGTTAACGAGGCGCAACTCATTATAAACGATGGACAAAACAAGTTGATTTATATAAAACAATAACTCAAATAATTTAGGGTAACTACAATTATAAAAATACACTTCGAATCTCATAATTTAGTTTTCACAATTTGTGTTTTAGTTATTATCATTTTAAACTTTGGTTTTGTAACTTCGTAACCTTAATTAGATGACAAAAATAGACTCATGAGTAAATATGATATTATAGTACTTGGTAGTGGCCCTGGAGGCTACGTAACAGCAATTAGAGCTTCACAACTGGGCTTAAAAACTGCTATTATAGAAAAAGAAAGCTTAGGAGGTGTTTGCTTAAATTGGGGTTGTATTCCCACTAAAGCATTACTTAAATCTGCTCAAGTTTTTGAATATTTAAAACATGCTGAGGATTATGGGCTTAATGTAAAAGATGCAAGTCATGATTTTGGCGCAGTAGTGAAACGTAGTCGTGGTGTTGCAGATGGCATGAGTAAAGGTGTTCAGTTTTTGATGAAGAAGAACAAAATTGATGTTATTAATGGCTTCGGAACACTGAAAACAGGTAAAAAAGTTGAAGTAGACGGAACAGTTTATAGTGCAGACCACATTATTATCGCAACAGGATCTCGCTCTCGTGAGTTGCCTAATTTACCGCAGGACGGTAAAAAGGTAATTGGATATAGAAAAGCAATGACCTTAGAGAAACAACCTAAAACAATGATTATTGTTGGTTCTGGAGCAATTGGTGTTGAGTTTGCCTATTTCTATAACTCGATGGGAACAGATGTTACTGTCGTAGAATATTTACCAAATATTGTTCCTGTTGAAGATGAAGATATCTCTAAGCAATTAGAGCGTTCGTTTAAGAAAAGTGGAATTAAAGTAATGACGTCCTCAGAAGTAACACATGTAGATACTTCTGGAAAAGGCGTTAAAGCAACAATAAAGACTAAAAAAGGTGAAGAAATTTTAGAAGCCGACATCGTATTATCTGCTGTTGGTATCAAATCTAATATTGAAAACATTGGATTGGAAGATGTAGGTATTGCTGTTGATAGAGATAAAATATTAGTAAACGATTACTACCAAACAAATATCCCTGGTTATTACGCTATTGGTGATGTAACTCCTGGTCAAGCATTAGCTCATGTTGCATCTGCTGAAGGTATTTTATGCGTAGAAAAAATTGCAGGACAGCATGTTGAAGCGCTTGACTACGGAAATGTACCAGGCTGCACCTATTGTTCTCCAGAAATTGCAAGTGTTGGCCTGACTGAAAAACAAGCAAAAGAGCAAGGCATCGATATTAAAGTTGGTAAATTCCCGTTCTCAGCCTCAGGAAAAGCAAGTGCTAGTGGTGCAAAAGACGGATTTGTAAAAGTAATCTTTGATGCTAAATATGGTGAATGGCTAGGTTGTCACATGATTGGTGCTGGTGTTACAGACATGATTGCTGAAGCTGTTTTAGGACGTAAACTAGAGACTACAGGTCATGAAGTATTAAAAACTATTCACCCTCACCCAACCATGAGTGAAGCGGTTATGGAAGCTGTTGCAGACGCTTATGGCGAAGTAATACATCTTTAGAATTTGAAGCTAAAATATTAAAAATCAGAATGATATAATTTGCGATTTGAATTAATTTTCAAGTCGCATTTTTTTTAAAATGTATAGCCTGCTCCAAAAAATAATCCATTTGGAGCAACCTCATTGAAGCCCATAACAAATTTCATGTGAATGTCGATAGACTCAGTGATATTATATGCTGTGGCAATATCTCCTCTTACTTTAAATTTATTTGTAAAGAAGTCGAAAAAATAATTAAGACTTGGACCAGCCATAAAACTCAATTTATCAGATAAATGAAACTTGGCATAGATTGGCGCATTGATAAACCTAAAGTCATTTAATTGAATGTATAATAATTCTGGTTGAAGTGAAACGGTTTCATCAATTTCAATATCTGCAAAAATGCCTCCATAAAAACCAGCTTCGGTTTCTATATTGTCTCCAAATTGTGCTTCTTGGATTTTAAAAAAGGTGAGATTTAGACCGCCTTTAATTCCGAAGTCGACATTAGATTGTGCGTTACTTTTCAGAATAGAAAAAAATAAAAAAAGACTACATAGTGTGGTTGTGTATTTCATAATAAAAAAGTAATGTTTTTCTACATTATATATTACTCATCCAAAAAACTTTGGATTGCCAATTCATAACTCTGTAATCCAAATCCTAAAATGACACCTTTAGCATTAGGAGAAATATAGGATTTATGCCTAAACTCTTCTCGAGAAAATGTATTGGATATGTGCACTTCTACCACAGGAGTCGTAATTGCCTTAACCGCATCACCAATGCCAATAGAGGTATGCGTGTAGGCTGCTGCATTGAGTATAATACCATCATAGTTAAAGCCAACCTCTTGAATTTTATCAATCAACTCACCTTCAATATTAGAATGGAAATGTTCTAGTGTCACATTTGGAAATTTCTTAACAGTTTGATCAAAAAATTCTGTGAACGTTAAATTTCCGTAGATATTAGTCTCACGCTGACCTAGAAGATTAAGGTTTGGACCGTTTATAATAATGAGCTGCTTCATAGAGTAAAGGTATTAAAATTTGAGCATAAAAAAACCGAAGCAGTTAGGCTTCGGTTTGGTTTTTCTAATTAGATAAAAATTAAAGATTCAATAATACGCCAATATTAAAACTTCCTCTTCCATTTCTCACAGAAGTACTAGAATCACTAACTTCAAAAATATCTGTAACACCAGCTTGTGCATCCCATTCGACATATAGCTTTGTAGTGTCTGTTACATCAAATTTATAGCCAATACCATACGCAATTCCAAAATCGGTAGAGCTTATAGCGTCTTTAACGTCAATTGCTCTTGTTCCTGTTTCTGCATTTAATAAGATCCCTACATAAGGACCAAAATTAAGATACCAACTTCTATTTGCTCCAAAATGCCAGTTTGCCATCACTGGGATTGTTAAGTAGTTCACGTTAAAATCTGTTGTGAAAGATCCGTTATCGCCATCAAAAAATCCATTTCCCCATCCCTTTTGGTCATAAATTAATTTAGCTTTAATTCCCCAACGGTCTGAGAAGAAGTATTCTCCTACAGCTGCTACGTTTAAGCCACTTTTAGAATCTGTTGCATCTTCTGCATTAGATCCCACAACGACATTTGAGTAATTGAAACCAAGACCAATACCAAATTCTATATCACCTTTATCTGATTGTGCATTTAGGTTAAACATGCCAAGCGAAGTGAATAGAACAATTATAAGTAATTTTTGCATAATTAAATTTGTGTTTTTGTTAAGGACACAAACATAAGATTTTACTCACATAAAACGAAATAAAGATTTAGTGAGGTGAGATAATATAAAATTATTGCATAAAAAAAAGCCGAAGCATTACGCTTCGACTTTAATATGTAATGATAAATTCTGTATTTAGAATTTATAAGTCACACCAAAGTTGATGTCAGATAAATTTAAATTCAACCCGAAAGTATTAACAGCTTCGGCTCCGTCAACATCTTCTTTAGAACTAGCATAAGATAATGCACCGATTGATGCTCTTAATGCGATAGCATCAGATACGAAATAGTTCACACCTGGAGCAATTGCAAAAGCAAAAGTATTGGATTTCGATTCTCCACCACCATTAGGCTCAAATTTATCGTTCACATAAGTAGCTCCCGCTCCTAGAGTAAAAGAAAACTGATCGCTAGGTGTAAAGAAATAAGTTGCACCTAATCCAGCACCAAATGCAGTCGTTTTATCTTCGTTAAAATTTTCTCCCGATCCTATCAATAAGTTTAACTCTAAAGCAATATTTTCAGAAATAAAATACCCTACTGATGGGGAGAAATTAAAGTTATTAGATTTGAAATCTGCTACTTTAGTATTGCTAAATCCAACAGAACCTGATACATAAACATCACCTTTTTCGAAACCACCTATAGTGTTTTCATCTTGTGCATTTACATTTGATAAACCGAACACTGCAATCGCAGTCATAAATAATAATTTTTTCATAATAATTAGTTTTAAGTAATTTTGTTATTTTAAATTGGTCGGCAAACATATACTGATTTTTGCTATTACGCAAGAAAAATAACATAACTTTAAGTATTTTAACGATATTATCAAACGACTTAACAGATAAACTAGTATTAATACTAATCGTTGTAGAGCTATTTATAGCCCTTATTTTAAAAACCATTAGTAAAACCTTAATGTATTATTTATACCAATTCAGTTCGTTTATAATTGAAAAATGCAAAGAAAATACATTTTTTTAGACCACCACCATTTTTACAGATGTTATTAACAATTTTACAAACAAAACATCATAACCTTCTGATTTGTGGTATTTTAAAAACAGAAGTTATTAACAGTTAAAAGTATTATTGTCTTTTTTGAAGTACGTGTATTTGAGTAGATTGATTTTTTTCAAGATTAGTCATGGCCCTTATTTTATTAACTCCATCATGAATTTCTATGACTGCTGTATTTGTTGACATCGTGCCAACACCATCTGCTATAACCTCTATAATAGTCTTTTTTGATGTGAGAGGCACTTCAACAGTTTTAACCTCCTTAGAAATAGTATGTCGTCGTAATATAAAATCCCCATTTAATTTTATTGAAATCATATCTCCATCCTCTTGTCCGCCATCATAAATGAGAAGCGACACCGTTTTATTCTTTGAAAACACACTAGTAACCTGAGATTTTTTCAAAATATTCATATTGAGCTTCTCTAAAAGCTTTAAATCTTTAGCCTTTTGTTTTATACTATCAGCCACTTGATCAGATTTATTGATTTTTTTTGACATCTTTTCCATGCGTTTTTCAACATTCTCAGCAGCGTTAAGAAACAACTCTCCGCTAATACATTCTTCACCATCAGAAAATTCACCTTTAAAATCACCTTTAAAATATTTGGTTTTACCTGGTTTAAAATACGTGGGCTCAAAATGTACAAAGCAAAAATCGTCATGAATCACATCAGACTTCGTATACACAATATCATATTCATTAAAAGAAATTTCTCGTGTAGACGGATTATAAATTCCTTTCAATTTTGATTTAGTTTCGTGATCTCCACCAAAATCTGTTATTGAATAGCCTTCGACTTGATCATAATTGATATTAAATTTAACTTTATAGGTGATAATAGCAGAGTCATTAAGTTTTATAGCTCCAATATATTCACTAGACTCTTGTGCAGACGTTAGCTGTAAACCTAGTATTAAAATAAAGAGGATTCTTACACTACCTTTTATCATATTTTTTTCTTATTATTGTTGAACAAACTTAAACCAATATTATATGAAATTTAAATTTTTACTTTCGTTTCTATTCTTTTTCGGTGCGATTTCTTTTAGTTACGCGTCTTTTCCAGTTAAAAGAGCTGCAGTTGTAACGACTACAACTATCTCAACAACAGATAACGTATCTGTTGATTCTTCATCAGTTGAATTCTATTCTCCAGCTGCAAAAGCTAGTGACGATAAATGGATTGCTGTTGCATTATGGGCTTTCTTATGGCCATTCGCAGCACATAGATGGTACTTAGGATGGTCTATAGGATGGAACATCTTATTTATTATAACCTTTGGAGGTCTAGGGATCTGGGCTCTTGTTGATTTAATAAACATATTGACAGACAATTATTAATATTAAAAGTATTATCTTAAAATCACCCATAACTGGGTGATTTTTTTTTATTATGAAATGGCAAAACGTACTTCAAGATTACAAGTATTACCTCAAAATAGAACGAGGCTTATCAACGAACTCTGTAGTCAATTATGAACTGGATGTAGAGAAACTAATCAATTATCTCGAGGCTAATAGTTATTCTACTTCCCCTATTGATATTGATTATGAGGATATACAAGCATTCATATACGATATTTCAAAACATTTAAATTCTCGTTCTCAATCGCGCTTAATTTCTGGATTGCGTAGTTTCTTTAACTATTTAGTTTTTGAAGATTATCGTAAAACAAATCCTTTAGATCAAATTGAATCGCCTAAAATTGGTAGAAAATTACCAGATACCTTATCTATTAAAGATATTGATAAACTTATAGAGGCTATTGATTTAACAAAAGAATATAACGGTGTTAGAATTGGAGAACGAAATAGAGCCATAATAGAAACATTATACAGTTGTGGTCTTCGTGTTAGTGAATTGACAAATTTGAAGGTTTCTGATCTCTTTTTTGATGAAGGCTTCATAAAAGTAACTGGTAAAGGCAACAAACAACGCTTTGTGCCCATCGGTCTTAATACCCAAAAATATATTATTATTTGGACAGAAATTAGAACTCATATTACTATTCATCCAGAACACAAAGACACACTTTTTCTCAACAATAGAGGTAAACAATTAACACGCGCTATGATTTTTACGATTATAAAAAATCTTGCTAAAGCTATTAACTTAAATAAAGTTATTTCTCCACACACATTTAGACATTCTTTTGCTACTCATCTTTTAGAAAATGGTGCCGACTTAAGAGCCATACAGCTCATGCTTGGACACGAAAGTATTACAACGACAGAAATTTATATGCACATTGATAGGTCGCATCTAAAAGAAGTTCTTCTAAAGCATCATCCTAGAAAATAAGTGATATCTTTAACAGAGATAAAGTGCTACTTTTCAAAAAGTAGTGTCTCAATAAAAAATGCTATGAAATGTTCTTGAGAAGAAAAAAGTCCAGTACTCAAAATAATATTGAGAAAAAAGAACCTATTAATGATAAGCGATGGCAAATAGGCTTAGAAAACACTAATGTTGGCCTCTGGGATTATGATGTCCTTGAAGATGAAGCTTTTTATTCTAAAGAGTCCAAAAAAATTCTAGGGTATGAGGAGCATGAAATAACAAACTCTCCAACCGAATGGAATCGCAGAGTACATCCAGAGGATTCTGAAACTTATTTTAAAGATTTCAAAACACATATCAATGGATTATCAGATGTGTATAGAAATGAACATCGCATTTTATGTCAAGATGGTAATTATAAGTGGATTCTTGATAAAGGCAAAATAGTTGAGCGCAATGCAAAAGGAAAACCAACGCGTATCATTGGCACACATACTGATATTACTTACAGAAAAAAGAAAGAAGTACAGGCTGAACTTTATCTTGAGCTCATAACAAGTCAAAATGAAAGATTACATAATTTCACTCACATCGTTTCTCATAACTTGAAAACTCATATTGGTAACTTCAAAAATATTCTTGAGTTTCTTGATGACGCCAATTCCGAAGAAGAAAAAGAAGAACTTCTGCATCATTTAAAAACGATTTCTGGAGCACTTACAACAACAATTGTAGATTTGGATGATATCATCAGTATAAAAACTAAATCAAACGCTAAGGATCTCAATGAAAGCGTTAATATTTTTGATTGTGCAGAAAAGGTCATTAATAGTCTAGAAATGGACATCGCTCATAACGAAATTGCTATTTGTAATTCTATAATCAAAAATGATTTTATAAATGTAAATAGATCCTATTTAGAAAGTATTCTTTATAATTTGATTTCAAATGGAATTAAATACAAATCTAATAATCGCGATTCTAAAATCATTTTACAGTCTGTTCATTCTGAAAATGAACTTAAAATTCTAATTGAAGATAATGGAATAGGTATTGATACCCATAAATACAAAGGACAACTTTTTGAAATATATCAAACGTTTCATAGTACAAAAAGAGAGGATTCTAGAGGTGTAGGCTTATATATCACTAAAACACAAATGGAAGCTCTAGGCGGAACAATTGGAGTAGAAAGCACATTAGATGAAGGCTCTACTTTTATGCTCACCTTTAAAAAACAAAAAGCACTCTAGTTAGAGTGCTCTTATACTTATAATATTATTTCCCTCGGAAATTATTTCGCAATATTAACCGCTCTTGTTTCTCTTATTACCGTAACTTTTACTTGTCCAGGATATGTCATATCTGTTTGGATCTTTTGCGAAATCTCAAACGATAAATTAGCCGCTTGCTCATCAGTCACTTTTTCACTTTCAACCATCACACGCAATTCACGTCCCGCTTGGATAGCATAAGCTTTATTTACACCACTAAATCCAAAGGCCACTTCTTCAAGATCTTTGAGACGTTGGATATACGAGTCTAATACTTGCCGTCTTGCTCCTGGTCTAGCTCCCGAAATAGCATCACAAACTTGAACAATTGGAGCTAACAATGTTGTCATTTCAATTTCATCGTGGTGAGCTCCAATAGCATTACAAACTTCTGGCTTTTCTCCATGTTTTTCTGCCCATTGCATCCCAAGGATTGCGTGAGGCGTTTCCATATCTGCTTCAGATGATGGTACTTTTCCTATATCATGCAGTAGACCTGCTCGTTTTGCTAATTTAGGATTTAATCCTAATTCTGCTGCCATAACTCCGCATAGTTTAGCAACTTCACGCGAGTGTTGTAGTAAATTTTGACCATAAGACGAACGATATTTCATACGTCCAATCATTTTAATCAATTCAGGATGTAGACCGTGAATTCCTAAATCAATTACTGTACGCTTTCCGACCTCTACAATTTCTTGCTCAATTTGTTTTTGAGTTTTTTGAACGATTTCTTCAATACGTGCAGGATGTATTCTTCCGTCTGTAACTAACTTGTGTAAAGATAAACGTGCAATTTCACGTCTTACAGAATCAAAACAAGACAATATAATTGCTTCTGGTGTATCATCAACTATAATCTCAACTCCGGTTGCCGCTTCAATAGCACGAATATTACGACCTTCACGTCCAATAATTCGACCTTTTACATCATCTGATTCAATATTAAAAACAGACACACAATTATCAATGGCTTCTTCTGTTCCTATGCGTTGTATCGTGTTAATTATAATTTTCTTGGCATCTTGTTGAGCCGTTAATTTAGCCTCTTCCATAGTATGCTGGATATAGCTCATGGCATCTGTTTTCGCCTCACCCTTTAAAGACTCTACCAATTGTGATTTTGCATCTTCAGCAGATAATCCAGAAATAACTTCTAACTGTCTAATTTGGCTTTTATGAGCTTTTTCAACTTCGTCTTTTTTCTTTTCTAAAAATTCTAAACGAAAATTATAATCCTTTAATTTATCGTCTAAAGATTGATTAGATTTCTTACTCTGAGCTAATTCACTAGAGACTTGAGATTCTTTATCTCTCGTTCTTTTTTCGGATTCTGCAATTTTCTTATCACGAGATAAAATAACTTTCTCATGCTCAGATTTAAGTTCTAAAAACTTCTCTTTTGCCTGAAGCATCTTGTCTTTTTTTATAATCTCGCCATCGTTTTTCGCTTGTTTTAAAATTGACTCAGCTTCTTTTTGAGCACCATTTATAAGTTTTGATGCATTGCTCTTCTCTAATGATTTAGCAATCACATATCCTATTACTAGGCCGAGAACCACTCCTCCAACAATCATTAAAATTATATTCGTATCCATGTTTAGTTAGTTTTAAAATTTTTGATATTATCAAAAGTTCCCAATATCACATTGGGATATACAATCCTAAGATTGTAGCACAAAAAAAAGCCTACACTAGTTCTGGTTTTGTATAAACTCCTTAAAAACAAGTTTAGGGCTAACAAGCTGATCAAAAATCTGCTTTGAAATTGAATAAATTCAACTCCTGGCAGCGCGATTTTACAACTTAAACTCACCCTTTTTAAAGAATTAACGTTGAGTTTATCAAAAAATATCACTAATGTAGGCAGTAACCTATTATTTTATTTAAAAGAACACTAAGCACTTAAGTGTTTTTGAAGTAATTGATCTAAAGCATTAAGCTTTTCTTCAACGTCTTCACTAACACTGGCCTTATCTATTGTTTTCTGTTCTACTTGAGACGCAAACTGTAAAGCACACATTGCTAAAACATCTTGTTTATCTCTCACAGAATAATTTTGCTCAAATTGACTTATCATGGCTTCTATCTTTTTAGCTGCTTTACGTAAACCTTCTTCTTGATCAGGTGTTATGGTTAAAGGATATACCCTATTTGCTATAGATAGTTTTATTTTAAGCTGTTCTGCCATTAACGTTTATTATTCAGATAGTTGAGCAATACAATGATCAATGTCTCTAATTAATGTATTTATTTTGAGCTTTGTTTCTCGATTATTCTCGTCACTGCCAAGTAATGAATTTGCAATTTTAAGAGCTTCATGTTTTTCAACCCAAGAACTTAATTCTTCCTGTTGTTGAATACTTTTTTGTTGTTGTAATGCTAACTCCTGAGAAATATTCGCATTTGTTTGCTTTAAAACTTCAAGCTTATGCAAAACCTTGCTAATTTTATTCTCTAAAGAATCGACAACATCTTCAATTTTACTCATTTACAAATTTCAATACTAATGTAACAAAGTTAACATACTGCATGAATAATCGCAATTGTTTTATGATAAATTTTGAAATTTAATTCCATTAAATTAGTTATAATGCTGTATAATTGGAATCTAAGTGATTTATCACAATATCCTTTTGAGGATTATTTTGAAATTGATACTTTAGCATGCAACGAAATTTATTTATGAAATACACCATACTTCTACTATTCTGGTTTAATATAGGATTTTCACAATCCCCTTATCCTAAAGACTATTTTAGGAGTCCTTTAGATGTTACGTTAGTTCTTTCTGGCACTTTTGCCGAACTTAGATCAAATCATTTTCATTCTGGAATAGATATAAAAACACAACAACGCACAGGTTTAAATGTCTATGGAGTAGCAGAAGGTTATGTGAGTAGAATAAAAGTATCACATTATGGCTATGGAAAAGCCCTATACATTACCCATCCCAACGGTTATGTTAGTGTGTACGCACATTTGAGTAAATTTTCACCTCGCATCCAAAAATATATCAAAGAATGTCAATATGACAAAGAAAGCTATGAAGTAGAAGTTTTCCCTTCGCCTGATGAATTGTTAATCACTGCAGATGAAATTGTTGCTTTTTCTGGAAACAGCGGAAGTTCTGGAGGACCACATCTACACTTTGAAATTCGAGATAATGAAGAGCGTCCTATAAATCCAATGCTCTTTGGAATGGATATAAAAGATACTAAGCCTCCTGTTTTATCAGCAGTTTATGCGTACCCTAGAGACAGAAATGCACACATTAATAATATTAAAAAAAGAAAAGAGCTGCGTCTCATTCCAAATGAAAAAGGAGATTATACGACAGAGCCTATTCAAGCCTATGGAGATATTGGTTTTGGAGTGGTGACTTATGATCAACAAGATTTAGCATATAATAAAAACGGACTGAGTAACATACAAGGTTTTTACAATGGTAACAAAACCTTTGAAATGGATTTTAAACGCTTTAGTTTTGCTGAATCTAAACATATTAATCGGTTTATAGATTACGAAGTGTACAAAGAGGAAAACTCTAGAATCCAGAAATTATTTGTGCAATCTGGTAATACATTGAGCATGCTCAAAGACGTAAATGCTAATGGTTATATTACAGTAGAAGACAGCACAAATACAGTGTACAAAGTAAGACTAAGAGACTTTAGTGGTAATGAATCTTGGTTATCCATTCCTGTAAAAGGACAACCCGCTAAGGAAATTCTTGAAGCCCCTGAGCTCAAACCTAACACCTATATAATAGCCAATCAGGTTAATGAATTAGAGCAGAGCAATGTCTCTGTTTATTTTCCAACGAATACATTTTATGATGACTTTCATATTAACTTCAGTGTTTTAAATGACACTCTAAAACTCCATAAAAATACGATTCCTTTAATGAAAAGCTACACCATCACATTTGATATTAAAAATTATAGTGTTGCTGACAAAGACAAATTATTTATAGCTAATTTATACGGTTATTACCAACGACCAGGTTATATAAGCACAAAACGATTAGGTGATTTACTATCCGCAAGAACTAAATCTCTTGGAACTTTTACTTTAGCGCGAGATTCTGTTAACCCAACCATCAAACCTGTTAATTTTCAAGATGGGAAGTGGTTAAGTAAATTGAACGAGTTGAAGGTTAGTATAGACGATGATTTATCTGGAATCAGTAATTACAGAGCAACCATAAATGGGGAATGGATTTTAATGGAGTACGATTACAAAGAAGATACATTGACTTATGATTTTGATGATCATATCAATACCACAACCGAAAACAACCTAAAAATAATTGTCACAGATAATGTAGGAAATAGTACTACATTTGAATCTATCTTTTTTAGAAAATAAAAATACAACCTTTTGAAGCTACATATCTCACTACTCATTGCCTTTCTTGGCTTTTCTTTCTTCGGAATGTCGCAAACTGCAACCATTAGAGGCGTCATACTTAACGATACTAAAACACCTATTTATGGCGTAAATATCAAAGCTGGTAGCGATGGTACAACAACTAATGAAAACGGATTCTTTATTCTAAAAATCCCAGTAGACAAAGACATCACCATCATTTTTACACATATTGGACATAAACGTGTTGAAGCGAAGTTCAATTTAAAAAACGGACAAGAGATAGAATTCAACCCTGTGATGAGCATTAATATTGAGCAAATCGCAACCGTTGTTATACATACGAATACACGACAAAAAGTAGATGGTGTTGTTACGATTTCACCCGAAGTTATTAGAACCGTTAAAGGCGCAAATCCTGGTGTTGAGAATTTATTAAAGACACTTCCTGGTGTTAACATCTCTAATGAGTTGAGTACACAGTACTCTGTTCGTGGGGGAAATTTTGATGAAAATCTGGTATATGTCAACGAAATTGAGATTTATAGACCATTTTTAATCCGTTCTGGACAGCAAGAAGGTTTGAGTTTTGTAAATACAGATTTAGTACAAAATGTAGATTTCTCAGCTGGTGGGTTTCAAGCCAAATATGGAGACAAACTCTCTTCTGTTTTAGATATCACATATCGCAACCCTACCGGGTTTGGGATTCGTGCAGATGCCAGTTTACTTGGTGGTAGCATTGCTGCCGAAGCAGTGAGTAAAGATTCTAAATTCTCAGGGATTATAGGATTGCGTTACAGAGACAATAGTTTACTGATTAATTCTCTGGAAACCGAAACTAATGTGAGACCTATTTTTGCAGATGTTCAAACGTATTTAACGTATAAGTTTAGTGATAAGTTTCATCTTAATTTCCTCGGAAATATCTCACTCAACAAATACACCTTTACACCCAAGAATCGTCAGACTAACTTTGGAACTCTCGACGAGCCTGTTGCTCTTTTGGTGAACTATGACGGACAAGAGCAAGATCAATACCTCACTAATTTTGGTGCCTTTAAAGCGAATTATTTTGCAACAGATGACTTGACGCTTAAATTAATTGCGTCTGCTTACCATACGACCGAAGAAGAATATTTTGACATTTTAGCCCGCTATAGACTAGGAGAAGTAAATAGTAATATTGGTGATGAGAATTTGGGTGACGTAGAATTTTCAGAAGGTATCGGTTCACAACTCACACATGCCCGTAATGATTTGGATGCGCTAATTTTTAATATAGAGCATAAAGGAGATTACACCATTGATGACGAAACAACATTAGAGTGGTCTGTAAAATACACGCATGAAGATATACGAGATCGCCAAGTAGAATGGGAAGTTATTGATAGTGCAGGATTTTCTGTTAGACCTCCTATTTTTGATATTTCAAATAACCAACCCTATGAGCCTTTTGAAGGTCCATTAGTCGCTTTTCAAAATGTAAGAGCTACCAATGCCGTGAAAATTGATAGATTACAGGCCTATGCACAATGGAGCAAACGCACCATGCTTGGCAATAACGAAGTGTTTTATAATGCTGGTGTGAGAATTCATAACTGGACTGTAAATAGTGCTATCCCTAATCAAAATGGTGTCTCCTCGTCGACGCAAACGGTTTTTAGTCCTAGAGCACAATTTGCTATAAAACCAGATTGGGAGAAAGATATGTTATTTAGAGTTGCAGGTGGTGTGTATTATCAACCTCCTTTTTATCGAGAATTACGTGATTCTTCAGGAACTGTACAACCAGACGTAAAAGCGCAAAAGTCGTTTCATTTAGTCGTTGGTAACGACTATAGTTTCAAAATATGGGATCGTCCATTTAAGCTCGTTTCCGAAGCATACTATAAAAACATAACAGATGTAAATCCGTATACATTAGAAAATGTGAGGATTCGATACCGAGCAAAAAATAACGCGACTGCCTACGCTTATGGACTGGATTTAAGACTCAATGGAGAATTTGTTCCTGGTACTGAAAGCTGGTTTAGTTTTGGATATTTAAAAACCGAAGAAAACATTGAGGATCGCGGGTTTATTGCAAGACCAACAGATCAACGTTTAAAATTCGGAATCCTATTTCAAGATTATGTGCCTAACATCCCAGAACTTAAAATGTATTTAAACTTGGTTTATAATACTGGTGTTCCTGGTGGCTCACCTAGTTATGCAGACCCTTATAATTTTCAAACACGACTGCGAGATTATAGACGTGCCGATTTAGGAATCTCATATGTACTGGTTGATCAGAACAAAATTTACACCTCTAAGTGGAAACAAAAGTTCAAAGAATTATCTTTAGGAATAGAGATTTTCAATATGTTTGATGCACAAAACACAATTACAAATACGTGGGTTCGTGATGTGTATAGTAAACGTCAATTTGCGATTCCTAATTTTCTAACGCCTCGTGTTTTTAATGTGAGGTTGAGTGCACGATTATAGATGAAAATAGTATTAGTTTGTCTCTTTCTATCTGTAAGCTTTTATGGTTTTGGCCAAACGAGTCCTAAACCTGTATATTATTACGATGGCAATGGAGATCAAATAAAAAAGGAAGAGTATTTGAATAAATCGTCAAGATATAAGGGTCTTGACGACCGTTTTATGGCACTAGCTTTCGAAAAAGACACTTGCTTCATTGCACTTTTAAAAAAGCGAAAGACTATTGGAAAACTAAGTGCTTTACAAATGAAAAATATGTTTTCTAATCTCAATGAAGCCAATAGCAGCTCTAAACCAAAATTTAGTATTATCCAATATCACCCTGGTCGTGATGACTGTAATAATGGTAATTACAAGTCTATTGGCATTGCCTACAACATCTATCACAGAAGATATCTAAAAGAACTAAAAACATTCTTTAATTACAATATGTTTTGGATTCATAAAAAGGATGAAACTATTAAATTTCATAGAGCGAAATACATAAACTGGCGACTAGACAAAAATCAATTTATAGAAAAATTATTTTTTGAGTATCATTATGGATGTCACAGTTTTGTGATTGTAAACAACCTCAATGGTAATTACATTTCAATTTTAGGTGAGTCTAGCGGAAAAACAGTCATTGAAATGGCAAAAGAAATAAATGATTTATAAGACTTATTACTTTTCCACAAACTCCTTTAAAACCTCAATCACATAATCAACCTCTTCTTTAGTATTAAAACTACTAAACGAAAAACGTACCGATGGTCTATTTAAATGAGAGTCATCCAAAATCTCAGTAAGGACGTGTGAATTTTGAGAACTCCCACTTTGACAGGCACTTCCTTTAGAACAGGCAATCCCTTTTAAATCTAACTGAAATTGGAGCATACCTGCTTTCTCAGCAGCAATTGGTATGCAAACATTCACTAATGTATAGGTGCTTTTCTCAAGGTCTCCAGATTGACCATTAAAACTAATATCAGAAAATATAGATTGTAATTGTTCTATAAAATAAGACTTGATGGTTTTAACGTGGCTTCTTTCGGCATCTAAATTGCTGTATGAGATTGCTAATGCTTCGTCCATACCAACAATATTGTGGATAGACTCAGTTCCTGCGCGCAAGCCTCGCTCCTGCTCTCCTCCAAAGATTGAAGCTCTCAATCCGCTATTTTTCCGAAGAAAAGCAAAACCTACACCTTTTGGTCCATGAAATTTATGTGCACTAGCTGCTAAATAATCAATAGGTATTTCTTGTAAGTCTAATTTATAGTGGCCCACAGATTGAACGGTATCACTATGAAAAAGAGCATTATTTGCTTTACATAATTCGGCAACCTTTTTAAGGTCTAAAATATTACCAATCTCGTTGTTAATGTGCATCAACGTTACGAGTTGTTTTGTGTCCTTTTGTAATAGTGTTTCTAATTGTAACAAATCAATATCACCATAATCATCTAAATCTAAATACGTCACATCGATAGCATACTCTTTTTTGAGTTGATCTATAGCATGCAAAATGGCATGGTGTTCAATTTTTGAAGTAATTATTTCTGTGACTTCTAAATCTCTTACGGCGCTCCTAAGCACTAGGTTATCTGCTTCTGTACCTCCTGAGGTAAAGACTATTTCTGCAGCAGTGACATTAAAATACGACGCAATACGTTTTCTAGATAATTCAATTAAAGATTTAGATTGCCTACCGTAACTATGTGTTGATGAAGGATTACCGAAATTATATTTCATCACCTCACTCATTTTATCAATCACGTGATCACGAATGGATGTCGTAGCAGCATTATCAAAATAAACTGTTTTCATAGGGTGTATAAACTTATTGCAAAGATGCAACATTATAGACGTTTTAAAAACTATCAAATGGACCTTTCAAAATTATTTGTTAATCCCAACCTTTAAACTCATAAATCTTCTATTTTTGCTTTAAAAATACTGTGATGCGTAAATTACTATATATCTGTTTAATTGGGTTAATTGCTTTGTCTTGTGATGATGGTGATATTTTTGAGGTCAGTTTAGAGTTTGATGATGTTGCCTTAGAAACTTGCGGTAGCTTAGTTTTTTTTAAAGAAAAAGACAGTCCTCCAGAAACGTTATCAATTCAAATTAGCAATAGAACTTTTGAACAAATGTTAGCCGTAGATGTTAACAATATATTCACAGAGACATTTATGTTTAGTGCAAGTACAAATTCCTTTAATTATAGAACCTATTCTAGTATACCCGACAATGTGTTTTGTAATGACGTTCCTCCTGCCGATTTAAATATAACAAGTGATGCTGAAAGTACTTCAGGTCAAGCTGACTTAACAACTGTTTTAATTGAAGATGATAATGACGGAATTCCTGCAGAATTTGAAGACCTCAATGGAAATGGTAATTTAGACGATGATGATACCGATTTAGATGGAATACCTAATTATCTTGATGTAGACGATGATGGTGACAATGTTTACACCGTTTTAGAAGAGGTCAATTACACAGCTATAGATGGTTTTGCTAACGCGTTAGACACAGACAATGATGGCGTGCCAAATTACTTAGATAATGACGATGATGGTGACACAGTACTAACTAGAGATGAAGAAAATGTTACTCAAGATAACAATCCACAAAATGATGTTTCAGAGCCTAATGTTGGTGCAGATTATTTAAATTTTAACGTAAATACTAGCGTACCTGCCACAGAGTTTAAAGAGCATGTAATCCAGCAAGAGTTTACAATTACAATAGACATACAAAATATCCAACTGCCAAATTTAACTCAACAAGCTTTTAGTTTTGGAGAATTGACTGCAACAGGCACAAGACCAGGTGAGCCTATATTCAATTAAGAATTTACATTTTGATAAATATAAACCTCAGTCGCACCTAAACCATATTTTTGATAGTCTGCAGCGTAGTATTTTACATTATCATAACGCCCAAATAGATAATCTAATTCAGATTTTAGAACGCCTTCGCCTACACCATGGATAAATACCACTTTTTGAATGCGTTTTTGAATAGCAAACTCCAATTTATGTCGTGCAGTATCTAATTGGAGATTCAACATATCATAATTACTCATATGTTTATTAGACGTTGTGATTTGATGAATATGCAAATCGACTTCCATAGCAGGAAGCGCTCTATCTTTTGGTTTTACTTTAACTGATTTGCGCTTATGCGCGGTTTCTTTCTCGTTAATGACAGTATTGACATCCATATCTGCAAATAATTGTGAAGACAAGGACTTGGTTTTTATGACTTCAGAAGACAAAAATTCCATATCAAAACCGTCCTCTGTTTCAATAGTAACCGTCTCACCAGAAATCTTTAAAATAACACCGTTAATAGCTTCATCTAAAACGGAAACTGAGTCACCAACTTTCAAAGTCATTCTATAGTATTTTGAGGTTCGTCGTCTTGATCGTTCTTACTAGGAATATTTCTAGAGATATTGTACACCCCTAGCATTAGAATTACTATTCCAGAAATTAGGATTAATTGGTTTTGCTCAGCTTTTGCTTGAGCATAAATAGCTACTAGTCCACCAATTGCGATTAAAAAATAACTGATTTTTTTAGACATAAATGAATGTTAACATGATTAAATTACGATACATCGAATTTACTTATAAAATTCAATAATCTAAGATATCTTCACCACTTAGTTTTTATTTTAATAATTAACCTAAGAATATGACAATCAACCTTAAAAGACTTATTGTAATACTTATAATAGTAAATTTCAGCTTAGTAAACGCACAAGTGGGTATTGGGACAACGACTCCGGCATATACATTTGAAGTTGTCAACACAGGTAATATTGGAGCGACTCCTTTAATCCAATCTACAAACTCAGGGATAGATGGCGTTCCAATATCTGCCTACAACCTCTCAGCAACTAACCCGTATAATGGATTAGAAGGAATAACTTCTTATTCAGGAAATGCATATACTCCCTTTGGTATTTTGGGGTTAGCCATCTATGGTGGTGGTGGAAATACTGCCTCGGTTGGAGTTTTTGGTACAAGTAATGAATATCAAGGAACTGGAGTTCTAGGTTCTCGCTATAACAGTGGTGGGCCTGATACAGGATGGGGAGGCCAATTTTATAATGATTTAGGATATACTGGCTTCTTTGGTACTATGTCTGATCAAAGAACAAAAAAAGATATCTCTCAAATTAATAATGCCTTAACGATTATTGATGAATTAAATCCTGTTACATATTTCTTTGATTTAGAGAAATATCCAACCATGGGGCTAAATGAAGAAATGGAATATGGTTTTATAGCTCAAGAAGTCAGAGAAATTCTACCAGAAATCACTAGAATAAAAAACTTTAATACGAAAGCGTCTGTTGAATTTAAAGCGAATCAAAAGGTAGAAAACAATAATGAAAGTTTCGTTGCTGTTGATTATACTAGAATTATTCCAATCTTAACTAAAGGTATTCAAGAGCAACAAGCAATAATAAATATTCAAAATTCAAAAACTCAAGCTCTAGAAGCTAAACTATTGCTTTTAGAAGCAAAGCTTAACACGCTAATTGAAAGTCAAAATTAAAATATTTGTTTTTCGAAAATTGATAAACTATTTCAAAAGTCAATGTGTTTTTAAAATCAATATGATTTTCATCGAGAATAATCACCTTACAACCTGTTGATGTTTTAAAAATCAGATAATTACCTATCTTTATTTCTTAGAATAAATATAGTTTCCCCGAAGCTACATTTTGTCATCCTTAACCACTAACGTATTAATATTGGAACAACATGATTAAACACATACTCTTTTTAATTTGTATTGTATCAAGTCTCAGTGCCTCTGCACAATTAACAGTAACGAATAGCTCATTTATTTTCGTAGATGGTGATGGTTTTATTGAAGGACCTGATGTGGCTCCTTTATTTGTTACAGGAGCCATAAATCTTAACGAAGCAGATAGTAAAATTTATTTGCGTAACGAAGCACAGATAATCCAAGGCAATACTGCTTCAACGAATTCTGGTGTTGGTCAATTAAGTGTGCAACAAACTGGCAATACGAATCAATGGGCTTACAATTATTGGTGCTCTCCTGTAGGAAATAACACGGCTACTCCAGGGAATGAGTCCGCTAGAGTTGGACTTATAGACGAATCAATGGGATTGACAGATAGTAATAATGCTAATTTTACATCAGACTATAATGGTACAGCTTCCCCTTTAACAATTTCAAATAGATGGCTATATAAATTTGTAGTTTCTGACGAATATGGTGAATGGAATGGTCTCGACGAAACAACAGCGATAGCTCCTGGACTTGGATTTACAATGAAAGGTATGGGTTCTACACTAGCTCCAGGCGCAAGTAGTCAGCAATATGACTTTAGAGGAAAACCTAATAGCGGTACGATAACTAATAGTATAGCTGCTAACCAATTTACATTAATTGGTAATCCATACCCATCAGCTTTAGATGCAGCAGACTTCTTATGGGATAGTCAAAATACAAATATTGATGAAGCAAGTCCCTTTGTAGCATCAATGACTGGTGCTCTGTATTATTGGGAGCAGGCACCTAATTCTAACTCTCATTATATTGAAGATTATGTCGGTGGCTATGCTACTTATACCTGCACAGAACCTGATGGTTCAGATAATGTTACTGAATCTTTTGTTCCAGCACCTTATTTATTCTATTTTGCTGATGGTACTGTAAATTCACCTCCTGGTACTCCAACAAATGGAATAAAAGTTGCAAAACGTTACATCCCAATTGGACAAGGATTTATGGTAGAGGGAGCTGCAAATAGTTCCATATATGTAAAAAATTCACACCGTGACTTTTATAAAGAGTCCTCTTCAGATAGTGAGTTTTTTAGAACTAGTGATGACAATACAAATGACAATAACTCGGTTCCAAGTCAATATGATGAGAATGGGCATTTTTTGGTATCATCAGATTATAAACGATTTAGATTTGCAGCAAGCTTTAATGATTTATACTCTAGAGAAATATTAGCAAATTTTCATGACAATGCGACCGATGGATTTGATTACGGCATGGAAGGAAAAAGTCCTAGTGTTTTTGAAACAGATATACATTGGACTTTAGAAAACGAAGATTATGTCATTCAAGCTCATAGTTTTGATATAGAATTAACAATTCCTTTAGTTGTAAAAGTTAAACATCAACAACCAATAACATTTGGAATCTTTGATATCCAAAATTTTGACACCTCTCAACCCATCTATATCCATGATCTTGAAAACGACATCTATGTTGATCTAAGACAACAAAACTATAGCATCAACTTAGATGCAGGAAACTACACAGACCGCTTCGAAATCACCTTCCAAAATGCTGAAAATTTAGATGTTGCAGACATTACAGATGAAGATTTTATGGTCTTCCAGAATACTAAAAACTCAGAATTAACTGTTTTAAATCCAAACGGTTTAGATATTAAATCTGTGACTCTTTTTGATATATCAGGAAAAATAGTAATCAATGCTAAAAATCTAGGGGCTCAAAATGATTACAGTTTTTCTACACAATCACTAAGTGAAGGTGTTTATGTTGCTAATATAACAGTGGCTAGTAATCAATCTATTTCTAAGAAGGTTGTGATCAAAAACTAATCACAAATGATTTTTTTTGCTACTTTTACAGCACCTTATCTGATTAAATATGATGTCTCCAGAAGACTATATGTTGCCTTGCTTAAATAAACAACTCTTTGGGTTAGATTGCATGGGCTGTGGTATGCAAAGGTCAATAGCATTACTCTTAAATGGTGACTTTATTGCTGCGTTTCAAATGTATCCTGCTATTTATAGCTTAATAGCCTTAGTTGGTGTTATCTTTTTAAATTACTTCAGAAATTTCAAGTATGGTTACAAAATAATTATTATTTTGGCACTTATAAATGCCTCACTCATACTTGGCAATTTTATTTATAAAACCTTTATCAACTAAACACCATAACATGGAACACAATCAAACCCAAGAACAATTAAAAAATTCAACCTTAATTTTAGTATTAGGAATCTTATCAATAGTCACCTGTTGCTGCTATGGCGTAATAGGGATTGTACTAGGAATAATTACTATCGTACTCGCACAAAAAGCTACAGCGATTTATGCAGCTAACCCTGACATGTATACAGGATTTCAAAATGTCAAAATCGGAAAAATACTGGCAATCATTGGCTTAGTGTTAAGTGTACTTTATCTACTAGCAACCATTTGGGCGGTTACGACTTTTGGATGGGAAGCTATGCAAGACCAAGAGTTAATGCAAGAAAAAATGAAAGAGATGATGGGGCAATAGTATCCTGATATTTTATAATAACAAAAAACCTCAATAGAAATATTGAGGTTTTTTTATACAATGTACTTTCTTTAAAAATTTTAAGCTTCAAACTGCTTTAACGTCTTAACAATAATAGACACACAATCTAATAATTGCGCTTTAGTCATCACCAAAGGTGGCGCAAAACGAATGATATTACCGTGAGTTGGCTTTGCTAAAAGCCCGTTTTCTTTAAGAGCCATGCAAATATTCCATGCGGTATCACTGTCTTCATCATCATTAATAACAATAGCGTTTAACAAACCTTTTCCTCTCACGAGTTTTACAATAGGACTCGTTTCGATATAAGTATTCAGTTCACTTCGGAAAAGTACTCCCAATTGAAATGCATTTTCTGCTAAATCCTCATCTCTAACCACTTCAAGTGCAGCCATTGCTACTGCAGCGGCTATGGGATTACCACCAAAAGTACTGCCGTGATTTCCTGGCCCAATAACATTCATAATTGGATCATTTGCTAAAACAGCAGATACTGGATAAGCGCCTCCAGATAAAGCTTTACCTAAAATTAAAATATCTGCTTTTACTTCTGGAGTACCAGAGCAATTTTTATCTATACAGCTGCAATTTCCGCAGGTTGCTAATAAACGACCTGTTCTTGCGATTCCTGTTTGTACTTCATCTGCTATAAACAGCACATTATGCTTTACGCACAACGCTTTTGCTTTTGCTAAGTAACCTTCCGACGGAACATACACTCCTGCTTCTCCTTGAATTGGTTCTACCAAGAATCCAGCGATATTGGTATTACTTTCTAAAACATCTTCTAATGCCTTTAGATTATCGTATTCTATTTTTATAAATCCTTTCGTATAAGGGCCAAAGTTTTTTCTAGCAACATCATCATTACTAAAAGAGATGATGGTTGTAGTTCTTCCATGGAAATTATTCTCACATACCACTATTTGTGCTTCATTCTCTGCAATACCTTTGACCTCATAAGCCCATTTTCTACAAATCTTCAAAGCAGTTTCAACTGCTTCTGCACCTGTATTCATTGGTAATAACTTATCGAAATTAAAATACTCAGATGCGTATTTCTCATATTTCCCTAGCATGTCATTATAGAACGCTCTTGATGTCAAACTAAGCGTTTTTGCCTGCGCAGTCATAGCATCAACAATTTTAGGATGACAATGCCCTTGGTTTACTGCAGAATAAGCAGACAGAAAATCATAATATTTCTTGCCTTCTACATCCCAAACATACACACCTTCTCCTCTACTCAATACTACTGGTAAAGGATGGTAATTGTGTGCACCATACTTGTTTTCTAAATCTATCGCTTGTTGCGAAGTTAATTGGTCTAAAACAGCCATTTTAAAAATAATTTAAAGTTAATACCCAAACTACTGGGTATTTAAAATAACCATTCCTTCTGTACCTTTATTCTTTCAAAGTCATGAAAAAGCAGCGTGGGAGAGAAATCATCCCTAGGACTGGCAAATTAAGAATTTTATGCAACGAAATAAAATCTTATTCTGAAATTTTCCCTGACAACGACGAAATTTGTAGCTCTAAACGTTTCATTTCTCTCAAAATAGCATTTCTATCCATTGCCATCCAAGAATATAGTTTCAACATACTCATTACAATGAAGCAAAAGAAGAAACCAGCAATCCATAACAACAGATTGTTTGCATTCTCCTCATCAAACGTTTTTACCAAACAATAAATAGCCAGTCCAAAAGCAATAATATTCATGATGTGCATAATTAAGGTAAACCACCAATTTTTACCTCGATACAAACCACGAACCATCCCAAATATGTTTTGCCCTTCTAATGAATCGTAAAATTTCGTTTCCTCCTCTGTTAAGGTGTCTTTGATTAATTTATCTATGTCTTCCATTTTAGGTTTCATAATTATGGTATTTTAATATTAATTTCAGTTTTTCTCTCGCGTTATAAAGCCTTGATTTTGTAGTACCTACAGAAATACTAAGTGTCTCACTAATTTCTTTTAATGAATACGATTGAGTATAAAAAAGTCTCACAACGACTTGTTGTTGGCCTGGCAATTGTTTTACTGCTTTTAAGAGCACCTCTTTTAACGTGTTGTTTTCTTTATAAGTCTCTACGATACCTATTTGCTGTTCAACTGTATTAGAAACTCTTAAGCGCTCTTTACTTCGTATTCTCAGATGATCTAACGACTTTGAATATACTATTCGCAGTGCCCAACTACCAAAACGACTCACATCGTTAAGCGTTTCAATCTTATCTATAATAACCTGCCATGATTCTTGAGCAATATCTTTAGCTACATCGGCATCCTTAACCAACCAATATGCTTTTTTACAGAATATAAGATGCCACTTTTTAACTAAACTAGCTAGTGCTTTTTTGTTTCCTAACTGAAACTCTAAAACTAGAATATCATCTTCTTTTTGCATTATATTTTGACTAGGTTACATATTAAAGACGCAGAAATAACTGAAAGGTTCATTTATTTTTGAAGTTTTTTCAAGATAATTCTATTTACCTATATTTTATGTGTTTCGATTATTATTTTTGTACCATGGCAAGAAGTAAAAACAAACGACAGATTTTCGAGAATATCGAAGTGATAGATGCAGGTGCAAAAGGAAAAACGATTGGTAAAGCGCCAGATGGCCGGGTTATTTTTTTACCAAATGCAGTTCCTGGAGATGTTGTGGACGTCCAAACTTTTAAAAAGCGCACATCTTATTTTGAAGGTAAAGCTATAAAATTCCATAAACTGTCTGATAAAAGAACAACACCTAAATGTGAACACTTTGGTGTTTGTGGTGGTTGTAAGTGGCAGGATATGGATTACAAATATCAGCTAGAATACAAGCAAAAAGAAGTGACTAATAATTTAGTACGTCTTGGCCATTTAGAATTACCTGAGGTTACGCCTATTCTTGCTGCTGCAGAACAGTATTTCTATCGTAACAAAATGGAGTTCTCATTTAGCGATAGTCGTTGGTTAACTGTAGACGAAATACAATCTGAAGAGGACTTAGGAGATAGAAATGCTTTAGGTTTTCATATTCCCGGAATGTGGGACAAGATTCTAGACATCAATAAATGTTGGTTACAAGCAGATCCATCTAATGCCATTAGAAACGCTGTAAAAGATTTTGCAGTAGAAAATGATTTAGAATTTTTCAATACGAGAAACCAAACCGGTCTATTGCGCACGATGATGCTTCGTACATCTACCACTGGTGATTTGATGGTAATGATTCAATTTTTTAAAGAAGATAAGCCAAAACGTGAATTACTGCTCAATTTTCTAGCAGATAAATTTCCGCAGATCACATCCTTACAATATGTCATAAACGGAAAAGCGAACGATACGATTTACGATCAAGATGTCATTCTTTATAATGGTGAAGATCACATTTTTGAGGAAATGGAAGGCTTACGATTTAAAATCAATGCTAAATCATTTTACCAAACCAATTCTCATCAAGCTTATGAATTGTATAAAATCACAAGAGATTTTGCCAATTTAAAAGGTGATGAACTCGTTTATGATTTATACACAGGTACAGGAACCATAGCTCAATTTGTTGCCAAACAAGCTAAATATGTTGTGGGTGTTGAAGCTGTGCCAGATGCCATTATTGCAGCTAAAGAAAATGCGCAATTAAATGGTATTGAAAACGTTAACTTTTTTGTTGGAGACATGAAAAATGTGTTTAATGATGCCTTTATTAAACAAAACGGACAACCAGATGTTATTATTACAGATCCTCCTCGCGATGGGATGCACAAGGATGTTGTTAATCAAATATTAAATATTGCGCCAGAAAAAATAGTTTATGTAAGTTGTAATAGTGCAACGCAAGCAAGGGATTTAGCTTTGATGAAAGATGTTTATAAAATCACAAAAACTCAGGCTGTTGATATGTTCCCACAAACGCATCATGTCGAGAATGTTGTACTCCTAGAAAAAAGATAATTAAAATAGTAATTGTGAAACGAATCATAAGTTTATGTAGTTGTATTGCGCTCATTGCCATCATAACATGGAGTTGCGAGCGCGATGATATTTGTGCTGAGGCTACGCCTACAACGCCTCATTTAATCATTAGATTTTATGATGTTAATATCCCTGAGAATCTTAAACAAGTTAGACAATTGGAGGTTGACGGACTTAACGATATGAACGTTCCAAACTCCGAAACTCCAATAGTCACCAGAACGACTACAGACTCTATTAACTTACCTTTACGTTTTCAAGAAGATGGTATTGATGGGGAAGGAACTACTACACGATTTCAATTAATAAAAAATGCTGATTTTGCTGATAACTCGGATGAGACAAATGATCATAACATAGACATTATAACTATAAAATACACACCAGAATTTATTTACGTCTCCAGAGCTTGTGGCTATAAAAGCATCTTTAATTTAGATGATCCTGACGGAATAACTAGAGCATTAGATGCCGACCCTTGGATAACAAGTTTTGACATAATTAATCAAACCGTAGAAAATGAAAACGCAGCACAGATTATTATTTATCATTAATTTGATAATAGTGATGCTATTTTCATTAGCATCTCACGCACAAATAGGTGATACTGAAAAACCAGCAGACACGTTAGTTTACAAACAAAAATACGGACTCCGATTAGGTGGTGACATTGGTAAAATAGCCCGTTCTTTTATCGATAAGGAGTATACTGGTTTTGAAATTAATGGTGATTACAGATTGACCAAGAAACTATACATTGCTGGTGAGTTAGGTACAGAAGAACGCAGAATAGCGACAGATTTTTTAGACGTCACTGCAAACGGAAGCTACTTTAAAGCAGGTATTGACTACAACACGTATACAAATTGGTTAGACATGCAAAACATGGTTTACACTGGTATTAGAGTTGGCGTGAGTACCTTTAGTCAAACTCAAAATCAATTTACAGTTTATAATCCAGACCAATATTGGCCTAATCAGTTTACGGAGCAAACACCACAAGAGTTTAGTGGACTATCTGCAATTTGGGCAGAATTAATTATAGGTCTTAAGGCAGAATTATTTACAAATCTATATGCAGGTCTAAATATTCAAATTAAAGCAATGGTAACACAAGATCAACCTGTTGGTTTTGAAAACTTGTATGTTCCTGGCTTCAATAGAACTTATGATAGCGGTCGTTTTGGATTAGGTTTTGGTTATACCATCTCTTATTTAGTTCCTATTTTTAAGAAAGACAAGAAAGTTGTTGTTAAAAGAAGAGATAAAGAATAACACTACTTTACATACACAAAAGACATGAAATCAATCTTTACCCTAGTTTTACTTATTGCTTTTCAAATGACATTAAATGCACAACATACCAATGTGTGGAAAGATGGAAAACTTACTTTTATTACAAAGACTAAGGTAGATAGCGAAGGTGATGAAAATGAAACAGATTATGATGCCGGCAATGATACAGTAGGTATCAATATGGAAATAATTAACTACCAAGATCAGTTAGAGAAATACCTAAATGACATAAAATTTTCTTCTAGTCAAGGTTGCTCAGATATGAGACTAGAATTAAAAAAAGTAGGTACTTCATTTTTAAATAATCACGAAAGCTTTTACTCTGTTTGCTATGATAAAGAATACAAGGAAACAATAATCAATGCCGTTATTCATCGTGATGATATAAAGAAAGTTTATGATATAGCACTATACTGCTATGATATCACTTTAGAGGAAGGCTTAGAAGTTCTTAAATCAATTACCTTTTTAGAGGAATAAATAATATTTGATAACCATCTCTAGAATGATCTATTCCATTTATTTTAGCCATAGCTCTAAAAAACAGGGTATCCACAGCCGTTCTTAGCATTCTAATTCTCAAACCACCTTCTTTTTTAATTAGTTTTTCAACTTCAGATAGAGTGTGCTCTGGTGTTGATGTACTCAAAGTCAATACATAATTAGTGAATTCGTTAGCAGAGATACGTTCTGTTTGGGAGGTTTTACTTCTTTTCAAAGTAGACTAAGGTACTATAGAGTCCCCCGGAATAATACAAGTCGCCGTTTTAAACGTTTTACATTTTAATTCTTGTCCAAAACCAGAGACACTAATAAGAAGGAATACCACAAAACAGAACAAACACTTTATCAGTATTTAATCTTCATCAGTATTCATGTACTTTCCCTTCTTACTCCCTTCATACATCACATATTTCAAAAGTCGCGCTTCTAATTTTGCATTCACCAAATGAATTTTTCGAGAAGGTCTCAAACCAACATGTTTTAAAGCTTCGAGGTTTGAAGTAATAAACCAAGAGTCTGTTCCTGGGTATCCTTGTTTTAAGGTATCGCCAATATTTTTATAAAACTCCTCCATATTGATATCTAAACGCTCACCATAAGGTGGATTAAAAACCATATGTAATTTATTCTCACCTGCTTTTTGTGTTTTAAAGAAATCCTCGTGCTTTATAGTGATAAATTCATCTAAATGAGCATTCTTTATATTGTCCTTAGCTTTTGAAACTGCACTTGGAGACTTATCATAACCAATCATTTTATGATGAAAATCTCTAGTTTTACTGAGTAATGATGCTTCAATCTTCTCAAATAAGTCCACATCCCAATCTCCCCAACGCTCATATGCAAACTCCTTACGCATTAAATTTGGTGGAATATTACAAGCAATCATAGCAGCTTCTGCTAAAATAGTTCCACTACCACACATTGGATCCATAAAATCAGATTGACCATCCCAACCAGACAACATAACAAGTCCTGCAGCAAGTACTTCGTTTATAGGTGCGATATTCGTTGCCGTTTTATAACCTCTCTTATGTAAAGATTCTCCAGACGAGTCTAAGGATATTGTACAAACTTGTCGGTCAATATGAACATTAATCTTCAAATCAGGAAAACGCAGATCCACATTTGGTCGTTGTCCATCAGTCTCTCTAAACTTATCTACAATGGCATCTTTAGTTTTTAAAGCGACATACTGAGAGTGTGTAAACGCCTTTGAATGTACTGTAGCATCTACAGCCAAGGTTCCAGTAGCCTTTAGATACTTATCCCAAGGCATTTTATAAACCTGATCATAAAGATCTTGTTCATTGAGCACCTTAAAAGTTTTTATAGGTTTTAGTATTTTAATGGCAGTACGTAGTGCTAAGTTGGCCTTATACATAAAGCCCTTATCACCTTCAAAACTAACGTTTCTAACGCCTTTTTTAACATGCATTGCACCTAACTGTATGAGTTCTCGCTCTAATAACTCTTCAAAGCCAAATAAGGTTTTGGCTACCATTTTGTAATTATTCTCCATGAACATAGTCTAATAGGTTGCGAAAATAAAGTATTTTTGTGGCAACCTAACGATATTTAATAATGAGATTCCCACTTTCGTGGGAAATGTATATGACAAAAGATACTCAACAATGGTACGCCTCGTGGTTTGACTCACCGTTTTACCATATTTTATATAAAGACCGTGATGATACTGAAGCGCAACATTTCATGGATAACCTCACCGATTATCTAAATATTCCTGAACACGGTGAGATTTTAGATTTAGCTTGCGGAAAAGGGAGACACTCTGTATATCTCAATAGTTTAGGCTATCATGTTACAGGAGCAGATTTATCTGAAAACAGCATCGAGTACGCCAAACAATTTGAAAATGACACACTTCAATTTGAAGTACATGACATGTGCAAACCGTATAAAAAACAATTTGATGCAGTTTTTAATTTATTTACAAGTTTTGGCTATTTTGAAAAAGAAGAGGACAACTTAAACACTATAAGAGCAATACATGCAGATTTAAATGCGTCTGGTTTTGGTGTTATCGACTTTTTAAACAGTAACAAAGTTATAAATAACTTAGTAGATGAAAATATAAAAACTGTTGACGGTATCGACTTCCATCAAAAAAGAAGTGTGGTAGATGGTTATATTGTAAAAGATATTTCTTTTTCTGCTGAAGGTGAAGATTATAAATTTCAAGAACGCGTTAGAGCATTTACTTTAGAAGACTTTGAAGCTCTCTTTGAAAAAGCAGGGGTCTATTTATTAGACGTTTTTGGTGATTATAAATTGAACCGGTTTGATCCAAAAACATCAGAACGTTTAGTCATGATATTTAAATAATGCAGTCGTACTTACTTCCCATACTCGCAGTTGGTATTGGTGTTATTTTGGCATTCATAACCAAAAAGGATAAATTATCTTACACCAAACTCCTACTCTCTTTTAGTGGTGCTTTTTTATTAGCACTCACCCTATTTGATTTGCTTCCAGAAGTGTATCATCATCTTGAAGCAAAAACCACTGGATTATTTATCATGGGTGGTATTTTACTTCAAATCATTTTAGAATTTTTCTCCAAAGGAGCCGAGCATGGACATGTACATATTCATAAAGACGAGACTGCCTTTCCATGGATGTTATTTATAAGTCTCTGTTTACACAGTTTCTTAGAAGGCTTCCCAATACACGAGCATAACGATATGGTTTACGGAGTTCTCATTCATAAAATCCCAATTGCAGCACTCATCTCTGCCTTTTTAATACACTCTAGCTTTAGTAAACTTCAAATTATAAGTTTCCTAGTTGTATTCACCATAATGACACCGTTGGGAACTTTTATGTCGAATGCTTCGGAAATATCCACTGACTACCTTACAATGATCAATGCCATTGTCATTGGAATCTTTTTCCATATTTCTACGACGATACTTTTTGAAAGTGGTGAAGGTCATAAGTTCAATCTTTCAAAATTGATTGCCATTATTTTGGGTGTTGGAATTGCTTATATCATTTAGTAAGCGTTAATTTGATTATGAACGAAAGCGATTATAAAGGGGTTTTACACAAAGAAGTTAGTAATATTTCAAAATCAATACAAGATTCCATTGCGTTTCAAGTATGCTGTTGGATCATTTAATTATGACGATGCTTATTGTTCCTCCATGGCTTTTGATGATGGATATAATGATAAGTGAAATTTAATAATCAGGTATCGAGGTTTGCTTTCTTGTCAATGTTTTTTATGTATTTAAACAAAGATTTTTTTAATACTAAAAGTCCTGCAAAACAAATTTTAGGATATCAAGTTATTAATCGGAAAACTGAAAAACCTGCGACTGAATTACAATGCTTTATAAGGACTTTCACAATATGTTTAGCTTGGCCTTTAGAAGTCATTGTCGGATTCATAAATCCCGAAAGACGAATTGGTGATTTTATTACGAATACAAAAGTTGTCGTATCTGAAAAAGAAAAATTAATTAGTCTATGGACGGACCTGAAAAGCACAACAATGAAATTAAATTTTATCAGAGTTTTATAATTGGTGGAATTTACTTTTATGGAATAAGTCAACTAATACACATTATGAATTAAAAAAATAGTTTACAAAACTATATATAATGTATTGCTAGTTCTATATAGGAATATAAAACCGAAAGAATTCTCCTAAGTTTTGTTTTCTTTTGTAAATCTAATCAGTCTATTATTCAAAAACACTAGTATACATGTTTTCAAAAGAAGAGAGTCGTATTTTAAGAGAAGAGTTCTGGACAAGTTTCGGGAAGTCTTTCCCTAGAAAATGGATTCTATATGACACAAAAATCAAAGGCTTTTCGTTTAAATTTCATTTCGATACTAAAAAGGCATTAGTCACTCTTGACCTCGAAGATGATTTAGAAAACCGAATCAAATACTGGGAGAAACTACAATCTTTAAAATCTATTTTGATTGATGACTATCTTCCTTATGTTATTTTTAAAGAAGAATACGTCCTAGAAAACGGTAAAGAAATTTCTAGAATCTATAGACCTCTAGAACAGAAGGTCTCTATCCATAATAAAAACACTTGGCGAGATGTTATGGTGTTTTTTTATGATACTATGAATCAATATGAAGCCTTCTTTGAGGAGTATCGTGATGTACTAGAGGATTAGTTAATTTGAATTTCTCGACTAAATAGTCGAACTTCGTTATAGACCGTTATCATTATTAACAGAACTACACGTGACGTGTAATAGATCTCATAACTATGAAACTAACCTCTATACTCTTCGCTCTCTCTATAATTATCGTTAGTTGTGATACCTCACAAAAAACCGAAGATGTACATAAAGAAAACTGGGCAAAACGTAAAATTGATATTTCTAATAAAACGAACCTACAAACGGGACTATCCTATTTATCCATATACTCACAGATTTACAGTATCTCTCAACACAAAACACGTAATTTAACAGCACTGGCTAGCCTAAGAAATCTTAGCACAAAAGATACTATTTATATTCTTAAAGCGGGTTATTATGGTACACATGGTAACTTATTGACCACTTATTTTGATCATGCTATTTATTTAGCACCTCTAGAAACTACCGAAATTATTATTGATGAAGTTGATATTGAAGGAGGTACTGGATCAAACTTTATTTTTGAGTGGAGTATTCCTCAAAATTGCCCTGAACCTTTATTTGAAGGTGTAATGAATTCTACCGCAGGACAACAAGGCTTATCGTTTACGACACAATCTATTAGGATTGAGTAAGTTATTTTATGAACTCATCTAACGAGTACATAAACAGTGACAGCATTAAAGACGCATAAATTTAAGATTGTATTGATCCCGTCAATTTTCTTTAGCTTTTATAAAAAAAGCGTAACGCTCGTGCAAAGAATCTTTTTATATCACAGATCCATAAATCATAAAAAAATGACAAATAGCACCTCCTAAGACGAACAGGTGCCAAATCACATGGTTATATGGGATTTTTTCTACCAGATAAAAGATAATTCCAACAGTATAAAAAGAACCTCCTGCGAATAAGAGATAAAGTCCGTTGATTGGCATGCGAGCGGACAAAGCGGTAAAATCAAAAATAATCAACCAACCCATAACCAAATATAAGAGCGTTGATAAAATCTCAAAACGACCTGTAAAAAATAACTTTAGCAGAGTACCAACCG
>NZ_JBLIET010000023.1:0-53660 GCF_047633235.1 Psychroserpens sp.
TTAAAAACTTTCTCAATCCTAAAAACAATACATTTTCTATAAGAACACCGCCAAACATATTGCGCTTAGCGGGTGCAAATATACAATACTTATTCTATTCTAAACTAACCTTTTTTGAGATTTTTTAAAAAGTACTTTTTTAAGTACCATGCACACTCTATAAATGAGGAGATTACACCCTTATAAATTTGATAATTAATAAATATTTCATCATTGAACTATTTGCATACACGATTATGTGTTACATATATTGTGTGTAATTATTTAAGATACTATCTTTACCCACTAAATTATGAGGTCTCTTATTATGATAGATATTACTTTACCGGATGGTACCATTAAAACTTTTGAAGAAGGAACAACTCCTATGGAAGTTGCTAAAAGTATAAGTGAAGGATTCGCTAGAAATGTTATTTCAGCAAATTTCAACGATGAAACAATTGAAACTTCCACTCCACTATACAATGATGGCTCATTAACACTTTACACCTGGACAAACGACGAAGGAAAAAAAGCGTTCTGGCATTCGTCTTCTCATCTTTTAGCTCAGGCCCTTGAGGAATTATATCCAGGTATTAAATTATCTATAGGACCAGCAATAGAAAACGGGTTTTATTATGACGTAGATTTTGGAGATCATTCAGTTTCAGAAAAAGACTTTAAGACTATTGAGACTAAAATGATTGAAATTGCAAGAGGTAAGCATGATTTTACATTACGCTCTGTTAGCAAGGATGACGCTTTATCATTGTATAAATCTCAGAACAATGACTACAAAGTTGAATTAATTGAAAATCTTGAGGATGGTACTATTACATTCTGTGATCATTCCACGTTTACCGATTTATGTCGCGGTGGACACATCCCAAATACGGGAATCATCAAGGCTGTAAAAATAATGTCTGTTGCTGGTGCGTATTGGAGAGGTGATGAAAACAACAAACAGCTGACTAGAATATATGGTATCTCATTTCCGAAGCAAAAAGAACTCACCGAGTATTTACACCTTTTAGAAGAGGCAAAAAAACGTGATCATAGAAAACTAGGCAAGGAATTAGAGTTATTCACATTTTCTCAAAAAGTAGGGCAAGGTCTTCCGTTATGGCTACCTAAAGGTGCTGCTCTAAGAGAACGTCTAGAAAACTTTTTGAAAGCCGCTCAGAAAAAAGCGGGGTATGAAATGGTAATCACACCACATATCGCACAAAAAGAACTTTACGTAACATCTGGACATTTTGAAAAATATGGCGCAGATAGTTTTCAACCCATACATACTCCTAATGAAGGAGAAGAATTCTTATTAAAACCAATGAATTGCCCGCATCACTGCGAGATATATAATGCAAAACCTTTTTCATATAAAGAACTACCAAAACGTTATGCCGAATTTGGTACCGTATATAGATATGAACAAAGTGGAGAATTACATGGATTGACAAGAGTAAGAGGTTTTACTCAGGATGATGCTCACATATTCTGTACTCCAGATCAATTAGATAAAGAATTTAAAGATGTTATTGATTTAGTTCTTTATGTATTTGGTTCCTTAGGTTTTGAAAATTTTAAAGCTCAAGTTTCTTTAAGAGATCCAAAGACTCCTGAAAAATATATAGGTAGCGACGAAAATTGGAAAAAAGCAGAAGATGCCATACTAAATGCCGCAATTGATAAAGGTTTAGATTATGTGGTTGAAACTGGAGAAGCTGCTTTTTACGGTCCAAAATTAGACTTCATGGTGAAAGATGCCTTAGGTAGAAATTGGCAACTTGGTACAATTCAAGTAGACTATAACTTACCTGAACGTTTTGATCTCAATTATAAAGGAAGTGATAATGAGCTACATAGACCGGTAATGATACACCGTGCACCTTTTGGAAGTATGGAACGTTTCATCGCCATTTTATTAGAACATACAGGAGGTAATTTCCCTTTATGGTTAGTGCCTGAGCAAGCAATTGTATTAACATTAAGTGAGAAATATGAAAAATACTCCGAAAAAGTTTTAAAATTGCTAGAAAAACACGAAATTCGCGCCCTCGAAGATAATAGAAACGAAACAATAGGTAAGAAAATCCGTGAAGCGGAAATGAACAAAATACCATTCATGATTATTATTGGAGAGAATGAGGAGAATGAAAACATGATTTCTGTGAGAAAACATGGTGGAGAGGACTTAGGGATGATTAGTGTAGAAGAGTTTTCAGAAATCGTTACAAACGAAGTCAATAAGACGTTAAAAACGTTTAAATAAAAAATTAGTTTAACTTAAATATATAAGCCATAGCAATACGTAGAAGACACAACTCTAAGAGAGTAGTAAAGGAAGATCAACACAAAATTAACTCTAAAATTAGAGCCGAAAAGATAAGACTTGTCGGTGACAATATTGAAGTTGGTATTTATGTAACTAAAGATGCATTAGCCATTGCAGATGAGCAAGGTTTAGATCTTGTTGAAATTTCACCGAAAGCTGATCCTCCTGTATGCAAGGTTATGGACTATAAGAAGTTTCTTTATGAACAAAAGAAACGTGATAAAGCTCTAAAATCTAAAGCAACTAAGGTAACGATCAAAGAAATTCGTTTTGGACCTCAAACAGATGACCATGATTACGAGTTTAAAAAGAAACATGCTGAGAAGTTTTTAAAAGACGGCGCAAAATTAAAAGCATTTGTATTTTTTAAAGGACGATCAATCATATTTAAAGAACAAGGTCAAATCTTATTATTAAGATTAGCTCAAGATCTTGAAGAATTAGGTAAGGTCGAACAAATGCCAAGATTAGAAGGTAAGCGTATGACTATGTTCATCGCACCAAAAAAAGTAAAATAAACTGAACCGACGCTTCGGAACAGTATTGAAGATAATAAGCGAATCGTAAAATAAAATAGGAAACAATGCCTAAAATGAAAACAAAATCTAGTGCTAAAAAGCGTTTTAAGCTTACAGGTACTGGTAAAATTAAAAGAAAGCATGCTTTTAAGAGTCACATCTTAACAAAGAAGTCGAAAAAGCGTAAGCTCAGATTAACTCATGATGGTTTAGTACATAAAGCAGATGAGAACAATATTAAAACAATGTTACGTTTAAAGTAATCTTGTTTTAATCGGTTAAAACAAATTTATAAACCCTGGAGTTAGGCAAAAAAATTTAGCAAGTGTCATTATAGACCGCCTACTACAAAAACACAATTAAAAAAATGCCAAGATCAGTAAATTCAGTAGCAAAAAGAGCCCGAAGAAAAAAGGTTCTTAAGCAAGCAAAAGGTTACTTTGGAAGACGTAAAAACGTTTGGACAGTAGCAAAAAACGCGGTTGACAAAGCGATGCAATATTCGTATAGAGACCGTAGAGTAAAAAAGAGAAATTTCCGTTCATTATGGATTATGCGTATTAACGCGGGAGCTAGACAACATGGAATGAGCTATTCAAGATTTATGGGGAAACTTAAGGCTAATAATATCGAATTGAACCGTAAAGTTCTTGCAGATTTAGCAATGAATAACCCAGAAGCTTTTGAAGCAGTGGTAAACAAAATCAAATAAGGCGTTGGCCTAAATAATAATAACAATTCGCTTAGAAAACCGATTCAGAAATGAATCGGTTTTTTTGTGCTTTAACTATTTAAGTTAAGGAGCATTTTTCTAAAGTAGATTTGCAACGCACTTTCAATTTTTTAAGTAACTTACATTTCAATTAAAACTAATCAAATGAAACGCATTCAACTCATTACAATACTCGTCCTTCTATTTTCTTTAAATACAGTTAGTCAAGAAGATAAAAAAGAAGATGAGAAAAAGCATTGGGATGTATCCAATCCTAAAGGTAATTGGGACTTCGAAGAACTAGAGCTATCCACTAACGAGGGCACATGGATGAATCTAGATGTAAGTCCTGACGGTAAATTTATCGTTTTCGATTTATTAGGAGACCTTTACAAACTAGATATTCATGGTGGAAAAGCGACCGTTCTGCGCGAGGGACTCCCATTTGAAATTCAACCTCGTTTTAGTCCAGATGGTAATTATATTTCTTTTACAAGTGATGCTGGCGGAGGTGACAATATTTGGATTATGAATACTGATGGGTCTGATGCCAAACAAATCACTAAAGAGAAATTCAGACTATTAAACAATGCTATTTGGACACCAGATGGGAATTATTTGATTGCCAGAAAGCATTTCACTTCTGGTCGCTCTCTTGGTGCTGGTGAGCTATGGATGTATCATAAAACGGGTGGGAGCGGCATACAGTTAACCACAAAGAAAAATGACCAACAAGATGTCAATGAACCAACTTTGTCTCCTGATGGCAAATATCTTTATTATAGTGAGGACGTATACCCAGGGGGAGCATTTCAGTATAATAAAGATCCGAACAGTCAAATTTATGTGATTAATCGTTACGACATGGAAACAGGAAAAACCATAAGGGTTACCGGAGGTCCTGGTGGTGCTGCTCGTCCTCAAATTTCTAGAGATGGAAAGAAACTCGCATTTGTAAAACGTGTTCGTACAAAATCTGTGCTATATATTCATGATTTAGAAACTGGTGAAGAATGGCCAATCTATGATCAACTTAATAAAGATCAACAAGAAGCTTGGGCCATTTTTGGTGTGTATACTAATTTTAATTGGATGCCTAATAATAAAGATATTGTCATTTGGTCTGGTGGAAAAATAAACACTATAAATATTAGCTCACTTGAGGTTTCTGATATTCCATTTCAGGTCAATGCAACGATTAAAATCGCTAAAGCAATTGAGTTTGATACTCCCGTATCTCCAGATACTTTTGATGCAAAAGTGATTAGGCATACAGTAACTTCTCCAGACGGAAAACACATAGCCTTTAATGCACTTGGTTATTTATATACTCAGAAGTTACCAAACGGAACAGCAAAACGATTAACGACTGGAACAGATTTTGAATTTGAACCGACCTTCTCTCCTGACGGTAAAACAATTACTTATGTTACATGGAATGACAACCGTTTAGGGGCAATATATTCGGTTCCTACAAACGGAGGAACTCCAATACAATTATCTTCGGAAAAAGGCATCTATAGAAATCCGTCATATGCACACAGTGGTAAACATATTGTATATCGAAAAGAAGACGGAAACAATGAACAAGGACGAACTTTCGATAAGAAAACCGGATTATATCTAATGAATGCTGATGGATCTAATCCAAAACGGATATCAAAAGAAGGAGATTATGCACTATTTAATAATGCTGACACTAGAATCATCTACCAGAAAGGGGGCCAGTTTTTTGGTGCATTGACCAAAGAATTGAAGAGTATAGACCTTAATGGTTTTGACGAACGTATTCTTATAAAGTCTAAACACGGTAATCGTCTCGTTCCAAGTCCAGATGAAAATTGGATCGCTTTTGTCCATTTACATAAAGTATTTATGGCTCCAATGCCTAAAGCTGGGCAAACTTTAGATTTAACAGACAAAACTAAATTTGTTCCAATTACGCAACTTTCTAAAGATGCTGGTATTAATTTACATTGGTCAAAAGATAGTCAAACCATACATTGGTCATTAGGAAACATGTATTATTCAACTGAAGTTTCCGAAGACCTAAAACTTATAGAGTCTGGAACCAAAATAAACTTAGAAGTAAACACAGATAAACCTCAAGGGAAAATCGCATTTAAAGGCGCCCGAATCATCACAATGGAAGGTAATGAAATCATTGAAAACGGAACGATTGTTATCAACAACAATAGAATAGAAGCTCTTGGTAAGAGTTCTGATATTTCAATTCCATCAGAGGCAAAAGTGTATGAGGTCAGAGGAAAGACAATTATGCCTGGGATGGTTGATGCTCATGCCCATATTGGCGGATTTCGAGCTGGTTTAACGACTCAAAAACACTGGCAATTCTATGCAAACCTAGCTTATGGTGTCACAACTGCTCATGATCCTTCAGCAAATTCTGAAACAGTTTTTGCGCTTTCCGAATTACAAAAAAACGGAACACTCGTTGGACCTCGTCTCTACTCTACTGGTTTTATACTATATGGAGCCGATGGTGATTTTAAAGCAGTCATAAATAATCTTGAAGATGCACGTTCATCAATTAGAAGAACAAAAGCTTTTGGAGCCTTATCTGTTAAAAGTTATAATCAGCCACGACGCGAGCAAAGACAGCAGGTGTTGCAGGCAGCACGTGAAGAAGGCATCTTTGTTGTTCCAGAAGGCGGATCAACATTTTATCATAATGTGACAATGATTATGGATGGACACACTGGAGTTGAGCATAATATTCCTGTGGCTCCAGTTTACAAAGATGTCTTAGAACTTTGGGGAAGTAGTAATGTAGGTTATACGCCAACACTTATTGTGAATTATGGAGGAATGAATGGTGAGATGTATTGGTATCAAAATACCAATGTATGGGAAAACGAAAAACTTTTAAAGTATACACCTCGAGGAATTATAGATGCACGATCAAGACATCGCATTATGATTCCTGATGAAGAATATGAGAATGGACATATCCTAGTTTCTAAAACATGTAAAGCGTTAACTGATGCTGGAGTAAAAGTTAATCTTGGTGCGCATGGACAGCTTCAAGGTCTCGGTGCGCATTGGGAATTATGGATGCTTCAACAAGGCGGAATGAGCAATCACGAAGCATTACAAGCTGCTACCATAAATGGAGCTAATTATATAGGCGCTGGAAATGATATTGGTTCTCTTAAAAAGGGGAAATTAGCAGATTTAATTGTTATGGATAAAAATCCATTAGAGGATATTAGAAACTCTGAAAGCATTATTTATACCATGATTAATGGTCGTATGTACGATACCGAAACGATGAATGAAATTGGAAATCACCCTAAAGAACGATCAGAATTTTATTGGGAGAATTCAAAATACAACCAAGCTTTTCCTTGGCATGAAGATTCACAAAGCTTTACAAGGAGCGCTTGTGGTTGTAGTGTAGGTTCTCATTAATACTTTAAAAACCGATTCATGCCTGAATCGGTTTTTTTATCGTCAAAACGAGGTGCAATTTTATTTATATTAAAAAGCCACTCAATCTATAACTCTAATATTAAATACTAGGTCTTCTGTTTCTTCTTTTTAGCAGCTGGAAACAACACATTATTTAAGATCAATCTATAACCTGGAGATGTTGGATGCAGATCTAACTCAGTTTTTGGATCACCAACTTTATGCGTGTAATCTTCTGGATCATGACCTCCATAAAAGGTAAAAAAGCCTTTCCCTTTAATTCCATGAATATATTTTGCTTCGCCATTTGTTTTGTTCTCTCCCATTACCAAAACATTAGACTTAATTTCTTCTCGAGTAAAAGACGTTGTTTGTCCCATAAAACCTTTTACTAAAGCTGTATGGTTTTGACAGAGCATTGACGGGATGGGATCCCATTTCGCTGAGAACTCCATAAGTGTAAAATAATCAGTAGTCTTTGGAATACTGCGCTTTCTAGTCATATCTATAGACGAAAATTCATAAACATTGGGACTCGTCTCTAATAAAAAGTCTTTAAAAGCGAATGTCTTGGAGTAATCAATTTTGTTTTGATAGCCAGCATCACTCCCGTCACCATCAAACATAGGTTCACAAATATCAACACCATCTGCAGAGAGTGCTATATCAAAACTATCTGTTGCACTGCACATCGCAAACATAAACCCACCACCAATAACATATTCTCTTATTTTTTTGGCGACTGCCAGTTTCTCATCGGAAACTTTTGAATAACCTAAGATCGTCGCTAATTCTTCGGCTTCCTTTTTTTCTCTTATATACCAAGATGCAGATCTATATGCTCTATAAAACTTACCGTATTGTCCTGTAAAATCTTCATGATGTAAATGCAACCAGTCGTATAATAATAACGCGTCATTTAGCACTTCTTCATCATAAATAGTCTCATAAGGAATTTCGGCATACGTTAATACCATAGTCACTGCATCGTCCCAAGGCTGCAATCCTTTTGGCGAATAGACCGCTATTTTTGGTGCTTTTTCTAATACAACCGCTTCCATGTTTTGTGACGGACTGGCAATCATTTCTAAAATCTCTTCTGCTTTAGAATTTGATATGACTTCAAAGGTCACGCCTCTAATTTGACATTCTCGTTGAAGTTCTTCAGAATCTGGTAATAAAAAGGAACCTCCTTTATAATTTAAAAGCCATTTGACTTTTAATTGTTTTTCAAGTGTCCAATAGGTAACACCATAGGCTTTTAAATGATTATCCTGGCCTTCAGAATCCATGGGGATTAATATGTAAGACGCATAAGAATGCGTTATTACAAATAAAAATATAACTAGAGAAACTATCTTTTTCATGTGGTTATGCGTATTGTTTCAAACGGTGACATACTAATTGCTTTTAATCAATGCCTCAGGTAGCAAGGCTCTTAAAAGGTACGTTTCATACTTGAAATATAATCAAAAATTATTCCGAAGTTCACCAGTTTAATATAGTTTTAAATGTTTTTTAACTCAAAACCGAGTTTTTATGTCAATGCGAATTTCCGAAGTTTATTATAATAAGGCAAACATTCATTCAGCAATGATTCTAAATGCTTCGGAAATGGAACTATTTTAGGTTTATATTCTGAAAAACCAGAAGAGTTATGCACATTATCATACCAGTATTTTGCCCAAACCCCATCTTCTAGTCGCTGGGATGGTTCCCATTTAAGCATATTTTCATCAAATGGAATTCCGATATGGTCACACAATTGCTTTAATACACCCTTTGGGTTTAATAATATGTTCATAGAATCCAGTACAACAAAATCAATATCGTTTTTTATAAACCCTTCAATCAATTCCATATGTAATTTATAACCAACATCATCAATAGATGGGTTTTGAATGACCTTATCAAACGAAGGTAACATCTCAATTGGATTTCTAGTCAAAATCACGTTGGTGAGACCTTTCATAAATGAACGCTCCAAGTCTAACAAATGATGTGTCATATTCTTAAAGAAAAGCACGTCACTTTCCGAACAAGTAATCATCATATCCACCACTTTTTGACCATCATTTTCCATGGTTTCTAAAATGTTTTGAGCTCCTGGGTGATAAGCTTTAGCATTAGAATTTTTAAGATAAAAAGCGTACAGAGGCTCATCAAACACTTTGGTATCCTTACGCTGAGCAAAACTATACATTAAGGCCGTTGATATGTTTCTAGGTCCAGACCAAACAGATATTCGTTTTATATTTTTAACCATTTGTAACAGCCTCATTGATTAATCCATTGTATAGACAACTTAAATTTCTGGTCATATCGCCATAAGATTTAGTTCCAATTTCACGTCCATCAATCTTGATCACAGGTGTTAAGCCTCCAAATGTTCCAGTGACAAATGCCTCATCTGCACCATAAACATCAAATAGAGAAAAATCTTTTTGACGACAAATAATACCATTGCGATTACAAGCCTCAATAACTTTGGCTCTGGTGATACCATTCATACAATATTGTCCAGTTGACGTCCAGACCTCTCCATTTTTAATAATAAAAAAATTAGTGGCGTTACAGGTAGATACAAATCCGTTGACATCTAGCATCAAAGCTTCATCTGCACCAGCTTCAATGGCTTGGATAAGTGCTTGAACCTCGTGTAATTTACTATGGCAATTTAGTCTAGGATCGAGATAATCTGGCGACCCACGTCTTATAGTAGATGTGAAAAGGGTAATTCCTTTTTCTTTACTTTCTTCGGAAGCTTTTTTATATTCAGGAATAATAACAATATTAGGTCCAGAGATTGTAAGTCTTGGATCTTGAGAAGGTGTTTTTTTGATTCCTCGAGTAATCATGATACGAACATGAATGTGATCTGTCATCCTATTTTCATTGAGCACTTCCCAAACGATAGTGGTTAGTTCTTCTTTTGAAAACGGGAATTTCATTCCAACAGTTGCGGCCGATGTCCATAGGCGATCCAAATGATCATCAATAAAAACCAAGACCCCTTTGTGTAAACGTAATGCTTCCCATATCCCGTCTCCTACGAGATAACCACTATCAAATACTGAAATTTTAGCATCCTCTCTTTTGAAGTACTCACCATTAATATAAATTTTTATGTCTTTATTTCTGTCGTCTGCGACAGCATTATGTGTGCCATGAACCATTTTTATCGAATTAAATATGATTCTAGAAAGGTAATTGATTTAGTAGAGAATTGAAGTTAATTGAAAAAGTTTCCAGTCACCGTTTTCTGTTTTACGCATAAAATTCTGTATTTAGAATTTTAAATTCATAATGAATACGCACTCATTGTATTAACCCCTCCTAATGCAGCTGAGCTGAATTTGTCCTCCCTTCGAAAGAAGTCAGGAACTAGATTTTGCTTTTTGTTTTAAATTTGGGCTCTATATATGAACCCAAACACTGAACACTTTAGACTGAAGACTATAGATTGAAATAAATCTATTTACGGCGTGGTTTAATACTTCGTTCTGATCCAGAAAGTAAGGAAGCAATAACTTTGGTTGCTGGAAACTGCTCTAAAATAATTTTGATGAACACTGTAATAGGAATGGCCATAATTAAACCTGGAATTCCCCAAATAAAACCCCAAAGCATAAGCATTATTAGTACTGCTATGACATTGATTGAAAATGATTTACCCATAAAAATAGGTTCCAATATAGCTCCAAACAACACTTGAACTCCTGTTATAGACACTATAAAAAAGAATAAAGTGCTGGTAGGATCTAACTCTACAAAAGCAAAAACAGATAATAGTATTACGGATATGAACGAACCTACCATTTGTACAAAGTTAATTAAGAAGGCAAATAATCCCCAAAATATAGGAAAACTCACATCAAAGAAAATACAAGCTAATCCTGTACATATTCCAGTAAGTAAACTCACTAAAAATTTAACTTTGATGAAGGTGATTAAATCTCTTTCAATTTTTATAAATGCTTTTACAGAGGTATGCTTTCGTTTTAAAATAGTATTATTTAAAACCTTGTGCATGTTGATAGACTCAGACAACCAAAGAATAGTAAAAAACACGATCATTAAAATATTGGTAAGAAACTTTCTAACGAAATCAAATGTAGAACCTATATTGTCTTTAGCTAAAAACTGTGATAAGAAATTACCTCCTTGATTATAATCTACACCAAATCGGTCTTGCATATAGAGAATAAGATCATTTAATTTAACCTCTGCTTTAGCAAAAAAACCCGTATCGTTTGATAGTATTTGCTTACTTGACAGCTGCACAAGCTCAACTCCTATCATTACACCACCAACAATTAAAGCGATTACTATAATGATACTGACTAATCTGGGTACATTTCGTCTACTCAACCATCGCATTAACGGTAAAAACAATAAGGCAATGAACATTGATGAAATCAACGGAATGAATATAAACGATAAAATGTGGAGCAGATAAAATACTACGGGAACTACAATAAATAAAAGTAGGATATTAGTTGTACGTCTTTCTTCTAACATGAGGCGTTGATTGTTTTCTTAATAGCAAGAGCAAATTTAGTGGAAAATAGTGTTATATAAATTAAGAGTATCTTAAAATTTTCCGAAGAAATCATTTATATCAAAATATATTTTAATTCATTGCTATTATTCGATACGACTATCGTTATCACATACTAGCTTAGGATGACATTATAGTTTAATGATTGACTAATAGTCTTATGATTCACATTAAGTTTTACTTGTATACTTTCTATATAGTCATATTCCTTAGGAATACCTTACATTCTATTTTTAGCTGCAAGGACAATTGTGATTTAAGATGACAATCTACCTCCACCATTGTAGTCTGAACTAGTCGTCTTTTCAAGATTAGATTTTGAAACAGTAAATTTAGAACTTCGATAAAAAGTGAATAAAGATTCAACTAAGCAAACGAAAAAACATTAAAATGGCACATCATTATCATCCTCTTCTGGAGTGCCAAAAGCATCAGAAGCAGATGGGAATTTATCTGGAGTAAATGTATCATCATTTGCAGCAGCATTCATTTTAGAATGAAACTCACCAAATGGTGTATCAAAATCATCTAAATTGTCAAACTTACCTAAGTGACCAATAAACTTCAATCGAATACTTTCTAGTCCACCATTTCTGTGTTTTGCTACAATAAATTCTCCTTGACCTTCAGTTGGTGAGCGCTCGTCATCATCCCATTCGTCTATTTTGTAGTATTCTGGTCTGTAAATAAAGGATACAATATCTGCATCTTGCTCAATGGCTCCAGATTCACGTAAATCTGAAAGTAATGGACGCTTGCTTCCTCCACGTGTTTCTACTGCACGAGATAACTGAGATAAGGCAATTACAGGAATTGCTAATTCTTTTGCTAGTGCTTTTAAGTTTCGAGAAATTGTTGAGATCTCTTGCTCACGATTCCCCCCTTTTTGACTTCCTCCTGCCGTCATTAACTGCAAGTAATCAATCATGATCATTTTAATTCCGTATTGAGACGCTAAACGTCTTGCCTTTGCACGTAAATCGAAAATAGATAACGACGGTGTATCATCAATAAACAAAGGTGCTTTTTCTAAAGTCTTCACTTTCACATTGAGCTGTTCCCACTCGTGCTTTTCTAATTTTCCGGTTCTTAACTTTTCCGAAGACAGGTTCGTTTCCGAAGAAATCAAACGTGTTATTAACTGTACAGATGACATTTCCAGAGAGAAAAATGCTACCGGAATATTACTATCTACTGCAACGTTTCTTGCCATGGTCAACGTAAATGCTGTTTTCCCCATACCTGGACGTGCTGCGATAATGATCAAATCACTTGGCTGCCAACCTGAAGTCAATCTATCTAATTTAGTAAATCCTGTTGGAATACCACTCATCCCTTCTTTATTGGATATTTCTTCAATTTTCTTTTTTGCTTGAATCACCAGACTTTGGGCAGACTCTGTAGATTTCTTTACGTTACCTTGGGTAACTTCGTAAAGCTTAGCTTCTGCTGTATCTAATAAATCGAATACATCTTTAGTTTCGTCATAAGCCTCTTCTATAATTTCGTTAGAAATTTTAATTAAACTTCTTTGAATATACTTTTGAAGAATAATACGCGCATGAAACTCAATATGCGCAGAAGATGATACGCGTTGCGTTAAAGAAATCAAATAAAAGTCACCTCCAGCAAGATCTAATTTTGCATCTTTCTTTAATTGACTAGAAACGGTTAATAAGTCAATAGGCTCACTGTTTTCAAATAATTTGAAAATAGCTTCAAAGATGTGTTTATGGGCGTCTTTATAGAAAGCCTCAGTACTTAAAATATCAATAACCTCATCAACACCCTTTTTATCAATCATCATAGCTCCAAGTACAACTTCCTCTAGATCAAGTGCTTGAGGCGGTATCTTACCTTTCTCTAAGCTTATAATTGTGCTTTTATCTATTGGATAGCCTTGTAGTTGGTTGGGTTGTTTCATAGCTGCGAATGTAAATAAAATGTATTCTAATATTGGATTTCAAAAATTCTCAATCTTAACAGGTCATCAACAATTTAACTGTTAATAACTTAAATATATTGTTAATAGCGACAAAAAAAACCGAAACAATAAGTTTCAGTTTTTTTAAGCCTATATTTTATAAGGTTTAGCCTTTAAAAACTCCCATGTTTAAGTATTTTTCCATACGTTGATTCACCAAATCTTTTGGTGATAAGTTTTTAAGCTCTTCGTAATTTTTCTCTATTGCATTTTTAACTGCTAAAAATGTTGCTTTTCTATCTGTATGTGCACCTCCTAACGGTTCTTTGATAATACCATCAATTAATTTGAGACGCTTCATATCTGGAGATGTTAATTTGAGAGCCTCAGCTGCTTGTTCTTTATATTCCCAGCTTCTCCACAAAATAGAGGAACAAGATTCGGGTGAAATAACAGAATACCATGTATTTTCTAACATTAGCACTTTGTTCCCTACTCCAATCCCTAAAGCTCCACCTGATGCTCCTTCTCCAATTATAATTGTAATAATAGGTACTTTAAGGCGAGTCATCTCCAGTATATTTCTAGCAATTGCTTCTCCTTGCCCGCGTTCTTCTGCTTCCAATCCTGGGTAAGCACCAGGAGTATCAATCAATGTCACTACGGGAATTCCAAATTTCTCTGCAGATTTCATTAATCGCAAAGCTTTACGATAACCTTCTGGGTTTGACATTCCAAAATTTCTGTACTGACGTGTCTTAGTATTATACCCTTTCTGCTGACCAATAAACATATACGTTTGATCTCCAATTTTACCTAAACCACCAATCATCGCTTTGTCATCTTTAACATTACGATCGCCGTGTAATTCTAAAAAAGAATCGCCACATAGTGCTTTAATATGATCTAAAGTATAAGGTCTATCTGGATGTCTTGAGAGTTGAACACGCTGCCACGCACTCAAGTTTTTGTATATCTCTTTTTTAGTTTCAAGTAACTTTTTCTCAATTTTCTTGCAAGTTTGTGTGACATCTACTTCACTCTCCTCACCGATTACTTGACATTTTTCTAATTGGTCTTGAAGTTCTTTTATGGGTAGTTCAAAATCTAAATATTCCATAGAAATTTTGATTAGTTATAATTAGTGATTAGTTAGTTGCTGCAAATATAAAAACTTTCTATCAGTTAAAGATTGAATACGCTTGAAAAGAAAATGATGTTTTTGTCTTTATATGGATAAGAAAATATATTCATGGCGCTAGTTATCGATTCCTTTTGTTAAGATAAAGAAAGATAAACAAGGCGTTTTATTCTGGTGAAATCAGTTATTTACTGATGGGTATCAGCTTTACTCATTAACCGACTTCGCTTTACATGGCGCTTATAGTTTTTTAAAATACCATCTGCTAAAACGGTAGCCAAAACTAAAAAGGCACCATAGTAAAACTGTGTACTCATTATTTCAGTTTCAGGAAATAATAACAATGCCAATGCTATACCATATAGAGGTTCAAGATTATAGGTTAAAATCAGAGTATATGGACTTAAATGTCGCATCACGTTTACAGAACCAATAAACGAATAAGCTGTACAAATAGAAGCAAGGATTAAAATATAAATCCAATCTGATGTTTTTAATATGAAAAAATCTGTAGAAAAACCACCTTGAAATACGAGTATAAATAATGATAAAAAGACAACACCACTTATAAATTCGTAAAATGAGATAACCGTAGCACGATGTTTTGCGATAAACTTTCCGTTTATAACTGCAAATAACGTAGAGAACAATGCTGATACAATCCCTAATAAAATCCCATTTAAGTATTTGATCTCACTTTGTGTAATTAGAAAAACACCAATTATGACAATGATTCCGAAGAGAATTTCATACCAGATAATTTTTCGTTTATAAATCAAAGGCTCTATAAAAGAAGCAAAAAAAGCGCCTGTAGAGAACATCGCTAAAGTTATAGAAATATTGGATTGATTTATGGCTTCAAAAAATGTAATCCAATGTAATGCGATTATAATTCCCGCTCCAAAAAATTTAAGTTTTGTTTTTTTTGATACTTGTATTTTGAGCTTAATAATTTTAATATACGTAAACATCAAAACACCTGCAATGAGCATCCGATACCATACCAAAGCGGTGGAACCAATGGAAATTAGCTCTCCTAAAATAGCTGTAAAACCAGCTATAAAAACTAGAAAATGTAAATGAAGATAATTTTTAAATTTATCGTTTGGCATTGTATAACAGATAAGCGGCTAAGATGCCAAAAACAATATTTGGTAACCATACGGCTACTATTGGTGAAAAGCTAGATTGTGCTGCCATGACTCCAAACACTTTATCAAAAAACACGAAAACCATAGCAATTGTAATCCCGAAGGCTAGATTAATTCCCATACCTCCTCTACGTTTAATAGAGGATACAGAAACAGCGATGATGGTTAAAACAAATACAGACACTGGTAGACTCCATTTTTTATATTTCACGACCTCATAGCGACCAATGTTAGAGGAGCCCCTTCGTTTTTCTTTTTCAATAAATTTTATCAAATCACCGTATTGGAGTGTTTCTGCAATATATTCTTCTGGTGTTAAATCGTCTGTATCGAAATCAAACTCAATATCCTTTCTACTTGAGTTTTCAATAAGGTCATTTTCTGGACCAAACGTTCTTTTTGTATAATTGATAAGTCGGTATGTCGAATCATTATCAATGATAGAATTTGCGGTAATTTTGTATGTCAGTTTATTACCTACAAAATGCTCTAGCGTAAAATTAGTCCCTCGTTTCGTTACTGGGTTAAAATTACTTACATAAATATAATCATTATCATTAATTTGCCGGTAAATATTCGTGGTTTTAGTAACGCTAGAGTTGTTTTTTAAATATTTATATTTAAACTCATTAAACCCCTTGCTAGCTTCTGGAGCAAGATATAAACCCATAACTAAGGCAAGACTCGCTATTATAGTAGCGCCAATCATATAAGGTCTTAAAAATCTCCAAAATGAAACTCCCGAGCTTAAAAAAGCTACGATTTCTGTATTATTTGCAAGCTTAGATGTAAACCAAATTACTGAGATAAATAAAAATATTGGATATAATAAATTTGCAAAATAAATCGTAAAATCTAAATAGTACTGAGCGACTGCTCCAAAAGGAACATTACGTTCTAAAATCTTACCAATTTTCTCAGCGAGGTTTATTGTAATCCCAATAGGAATAAACAATAACAACATCATTAAAAATGTAAGCAGATAGCGTTTTAATATGTACCAATCGAGAATTTTCACCTATAATCTTTTATCCATTTGTTTCACCATTTTGTCTTTCCAAGCTCTAAAATCCCCAGCTATTATATGCTTTCTAGCTTCTCGAGTTAACCATAAATAAAATCCGAGGTTGTGAATTGTAGCAATTTGCTTACCCAGTAATTCATTCACTGTAAATAGATGTCTAAGGTATGCTTTACTATATTCTGTATCAACAAAAGTAATTCCCATCTCATCAACAGGAGAAAAATCATCTGCCCATTTTAAGTTTTTAATATTTATAGAACCGTGAGCAGTAAATAACATCCCGTTTCTTGCATTACGCGTTGGCATCACACAATCAAACATGTCCACACCCAAAGCAATATTCTCTAAAATATTTATAGGTGTACCTACTCCCATTAGGTAACGTGGTTTGTCCCAAGGCAGAATCTCACAAACAACATCTGTCATGGCATACATTTCTTCTGCTGGTTCTCCAACAGATAAGCCTCCAATGGCATTTCCTTGGGCTCCTGCATTGGCAATATACTCTGCTGATTGTTGACGTAAATCTTTATAACAACTTCCTTGAACTATTGGAAAAAATGTTTGTTCGTAATCATATTTAAAAGGTGTTTTATCCAAATGTGTTAAACAACGCTCTAACCAACGATGCGTCATATGCATTGAACGTTTCGCATAATTATAATCGCATGGATAAGGTGTACATTCATCAAATGCCATAATGATATCAGCACCAATACTACGCTGAACTTCCATCACATTCTCTGGAGTAAAGACATGGTAACTCCCATCAATATGAGATTTAAACTTTACGCCTTCTTCTTTTATCTTTCGGTTATCAGATAGAGAATACACTTGATAACCTCCAGAATCGGTTAAGATATTTCTATCCCAATTCATAAACTTGTGCAAACCTCCTGCTTTTTCTAAAATAGGCGTTTGAGGTCTTAAAAATAAGTGATAGGTATTAGCTAAAATAACATCTGGATTGATATCATTCTTAAGTTCGCGTTGATGAACCCCTTTTACAGAGGCAACGGTGCCAACAGGCATAAATATAGGAGTCTCAATTTGACCATGATCTGTTGTTATTAAACCAGCTCTGGCCTTACTTTGAGGATCACTTGCTTTTAATTCAAATTTCATAAAACGTATTCGTAAGTGAGCAAAGATAATTATCTAGACGTATTATGGTCTTAAACATTTAATAAAATTATGTCTTCGGAAACTTAAAAACTAGTTTTCATATTCCATTTGAATAAAAATTGTTAGCAACTGACTAAAATCGTTAATAAGTGCATTGCCTCTATTTTTGATTAGCCTTACGAAAACTTTATTTTTGAGGCTTAAATATTCACACTCTTTATATGCCAAACACACAACAATTACAAGACTTAACAACCCAAGTTCGTAGAGATATTCTTCGAATGGTTCACAAGGTAAATTCTGGTCATCCAGGAGGTTCATTAGGATGTGCCGAATTCTTTGTAGCACTCTATCAGGACATTATGGATAGAAAAGATACTTTTGATATGGATGGGAAAGATGAAGACCTTTTCTTTCTATCAAACGGTCATATCTCACCAGTATTTTATAGTGTTTTGGCGAGATCAGGATATTTCCCTGTTGATGAACTAAATACTTTTAGATTAATTAACTCAAGACTTCAAGGTCACCCAACAACTCATGAAGGTTTGCCAGGAATTCGTATTGCCTCAGGATCATTAGGTCAAGGTTTTAGTGTTGCTTTAGGTGCTGCCCAAACAAAAAAATTAAATGGAGATACTCATTTAGTCTACAGTTTACATGGTGATGGTGAATTACAAGAAGGTCAAAACTGGGAAGGTATTATGTATGCTGCGGCAAATAATATGGATAACATAATTTCTACTATTGATTTAAACGGACAACAAATTGATGGCTCTACAGACGATGTTTTACCTATGGGTAGCATAAGAGGAAAGTTTGAAGCTTTTGGTTGGACTGTTTTAGATATTGAAAACGGAAACAATATAGATGCTATTTTAGAAGGAATGGCCAAAGCTAAATCACTTACGGGACAAGGTAAACCCGTTTGTATTTTACTGCATACAGTAATGGGCAACGGTGTAGATTTTATGATGCACACGCATGCTTGGCATGGTAAAGCACCTAATGACGATCAATTAGCTATTGGTTTAAGACAGAACCCTGAAACTTTAGGCGATTATTAATCCTTCAAATTAAGAGATAAAAGATGAAAACATACGAAAACCAAGGAAATAAAGATACTCGCTCAGGATTTGGAGCAGGATTGACAGAATTAGGAAAAACCAATGAGAATGTAGTTGCACTTTGTGCAGATTTGATTGGCTCCCTTAAAATGGATGATTTTAAGGCAAACCATCCAGAACGTTTTTTTCAAGTAGGAATTGCAGAAGCCAATATGATTGGTCTTGCAGCAGGTATGACCATTGGTGGTAAGATTCCATTTACAGGTACATTTGCTAATTTTTCTACAGGTCGTGTTTATGATCAAATTAGACAAAGTATTGCATACTCTGATAAAAATGTAAAAATCTGTGCATCTCATGCAGGATTAACACTTGGAGAAGATGGAGCAACGCACCAAATCCTCGAAGATATTGGTTTGATGAAGATGTTACCTGGAATGACTGTAATTAATACCTGTGATTATAATCAAACTAAAGCCGCTACTATTGCCATAGCAAAACATCAAGGACCTGTTTATTTGCGTTTTGGAAGACCAAAAGTAGCTAACTTTACTCCAGTAGATCAAACATTTGAAATTGGTAAAGCACTAAAATTAACTGAAGGTACTGATGTTACTATCGTTGCTACTGGTCATCTGGTTTGGGAAGCACTTGAAGCTGCTAAATCGCTAAATGAAAAAGGTATTTCGGCAGAAGTCATTAATATTCATACCATCAAACCTCTGGATGACAAAGCTATTATAGACTCTGTGATAAAAACTGGATGCATTGTTACTGCTGAAGAACATAATATTTTAGGAGGTTTAGGAGAAAGTATTGCAAGAGTATTATCCCTACACCGGCCTGCACCTCAAGAGTTTGTTGCTACTCAAGACACCTTTGGAGAGTCTGGAACTCCAGCTCAATTAATGGAAAAATACGGGTTGAATGCAAATGCTATTATAAATGCCTCTGAAAAGGTTATAAAAAGAAAATAAAACTTTTATAAAATATCAATTCAAAAATCTAGCTTTCATCAGCTAGATTTTTTATGTTAAACACATTGTAGCATCCTATTATTTTGAGACAAAAAAGAAATAATTCTGTTTTGGTAACGTTTATGATGTTATAAATCCAAATTACAAAAAAAGAATATTATGCAAAAATTAATTATGAGTACGTTTTTACTAACGTTATTTTGTTTGAATGTTAATGCCCAAGAAGGGAGTGCATTTGGACTTAAAGGAGGATTAAACTACAGTTCCAATGGTGATTACTTTGAATCTATCAGTGAGAATTCTAAAAACCCTGATCGAAATATCGGATATCATCTTGGTGTTTTTGGGAAATTTGGTGACGATTTGTACCTAAGACCAGAACTCATATATACAGCTACAAAAAGCGAATACGATAGTAGTGAGTTTTCAATAAAAAAAATTGATGCGCCTATACTTGTTGGTATAACTATTATTGGGCCAATTAGCGTGTTTGCTGGACCTTCATTTCAATATATTCTTGATACCGAATTCAATGGAATCAATATAGAAAATGTAGAAGATGACTTCTCTGTTGGATTAAACTTTGGTATCGGATTAAGCTTTAATAAAATTGGTATTGACTTAAGGTACGAAAGAGGTTTTAGCAAAAACGAAGCTACTTTTATTGATAACAATATTGGTGAAGGTGCAATAAGCAGAATTGACACAAGACCAGATCAATTAATTTTGAGTTTGTCTATTGCCTTATAATTTAATTCGGAAAGAGTAAAAAACAAAAAAAAGACGCTTCTAGCGTCTTTTTTTTATTCTATCATCCTAAGAAAATAAATTTTATTTTTAACTATCTGTTTGATTAGATTCAGTGGAATCTACATCTAAATAATTGGGGATTCCATCCATATCAGAATCATCATTAGTTGGATCACCATCATTATCTATATCTTCATTTCTGGTTAATACACCATCACCATCATCATCTACATCAAAGAAATTTGGCACTAAATCACCATCACTATCGTCATCGGTAATATTTTCATTCCCATTAATATCTTCTAAATGACTAAAAACACCATCACTATCATGATCATTTGCTTCCGAAGCGTATAATTCAAACTTAAATATTAAATTTGAGTAAAGTGGAATTCCAAATGGAGGCGTGTTAAAATAGGCTAAACCAGATGGTAAAAACATAACACCAAGTCCATAGTTATCATAGCTAAAAGTTCCGTCAGCGTTTTCAAATGGCCCACTCTCAGCAGTTTTAACATCTTGCAACACGTCTCTCCAACCAGGAATCACACCTATTAAATCTAAAGTCGTCGGATTTACAGTACTATCAAAAATATCGTCATCTTGTAAAAAACCTGTGTAACTTATACTTACATTGTCAGTAAAATTTGGCTGAGGACCTCCTGTTCCGGGATTCAAATCAAGGACATAGTAGTCATAATCTTGGCTTAAAAATGATGAGGAGTACATAATAACATCATTAAATAATAATTCATAGGGATTCCCTTCACTATCCGTTGATTCTTCCGATATTATTATATCATCTTTAGAATAATTTGCAGACGTGTCACTAAAGAAAGATTTGTTATAATAATGTGTTTGTAAATATTCTATCAATGAGTCATTGTCTATAATCTGCTGCTCTCCCCTATCACGAGCGGGCACTATTGTAATCTCTGTTTCATCTGGAGTACATGCCCAAAATGTCGCAATTAAAAAAACAATTAAGATTGTAATGTATTTAGAATTCATAGTGATTAAATTTGCTTTAATTCAAAAAAATTTGAATTGTTCAATATTGCTTATTTTTAAGGCGCAAGATACAATAATATAATACTTTTGCACAATACAATTAACGCCAATTTTACAGTTTTAATATGCGAATAGACAAATATCTTTGGTGCACTAGATATTGCAAAACAAGAAGTATTGCAACTAATGCATGCAAAAAAGGTCATGTGAAAATAAATAATCAAGTTGTTAAACCTAGTAGAGATGTTTATGCAACTGATAAAATTGAATTTAGAAAAGACCAAGTAAAATATCAATTACAAGTCAATGATTTACCTGAAAGTCGTGTTGGTGCCAAGCTAGTTAATTTGTACGTAACAGACGTTACTCCCAAAGACGCGTTTGACGCTAAAGAATTACTCAAATACTCCAAAGAGTATTATAGAAAAAAAGGAGTAGGTCGACCAACGAAAAAAGATAGAAGGGATATTGATGATTTTTACGATACACCAGAAGAAGATATCTAACTTTTAAACAACAATTAAGAAAACTCTTTTTTATCTTTGAAGAAACAGAAAGCACCTATGAGCATTACTAAAAATATTATATTAAATCATCAGGAAATACAGCATAAAATAAAACGTATTGCTTATCAGATTTATGAATGTAATGTGGAGGAGAAGGTCATTATACTAGCTGGCATAGAACATAATGGTTTCATTCTCGCGCAAAAATTAAAACAAACTCTCGAAAAAATTTCTGACATAAAACCAGTAATTTGCAAAGTTATTATTGATAAAAAGAATCCCCTTATTGAAGTAAAAACCTCCTTAAGTAAAGAAGCATACGCCAATAAATCAATCGTATTAATTGATGACGTTCTAAACTCTGGAAGCACTTTAATATATGGAGTAAAACATTTTCTAGATGTGCCTTTAAAACAATTTAAGACCGCCGTATTAGTCAATAGAAATCACAAGAAATACCCAGTGAAAGCAGACTTCAAAGGAATTTCTTTATCAACATCACTACATGAACATATTGAAATTATTTTAACTGGTAAAGTGCATCAAGCTTTTCTAAAATAATTTTAAAACGAGATTATCAACTACCTCATTTATATCTAAACCATCAGTTTTAATACTAAGACTAGATTGTTCATAAAAAGGAGCACGCTCAAATATATGCTTACCTATAAATTCATTAAGTGCACTTATATCTTCTAGATGAGCTATTAAAGGTCTTTTATATCTCTCTTGATACAATCTTCCTACCAGCGTTTTAATTGAAGCTTTTAAATAGATACTTAATGAATTTTCAGACTCTAAAATTAGATTCAGGTTATTTCCATAACACGGAGTACCACCTCCTAGAGATATAACCGTATTATTTAGACCAATTAACTCTTTAAGATAGGAACTTTCAAGTTTTCTAAAATAAATTTCACCCTTCGTCTTAAATATTATTTTTATGGTTGCACCCTCTTTTTCCTCAATATAACCATCTAAATCTAGATAATTATATTTCAAAATATCTGCTAATTTACTGCCAATTACAGACTTACCCGATCCCATATACCCAACTAAAAAAAGCGTCATATTGTCATTATAAATTGATTATTAAAATCATAATTAATATTTAAACAAAAAAACAAAAAAATATCCAAAAATAGGTTTGGTTAATTAATTATTCGTTTTATATTTGCACCCTCGTTAGAGAAACTTAATGACCAGTTAGCTCAGTTGGCAGAGCATCTCCCTTTTAAGGAGAGGGTCCTGGGTTCGAGCCCCAGACTGGTCACAATAAAAAAAAGTTAAGCATTTGCTTAACTTTTTTTTTATCTTTATTGAAATAAAGCGCACGTGGCGGAATTGGTAGACGCGCCAGCTTGAGGGGTTGGTGGACATTAGTCCGTGGAAGTTCGAGTCTTCTCGTGCGCACTTTTAACTACCTTCCTTTATAACAACAATAAATAAAAGTAATCCTATGGAAATCAGGCGATTTTTAGTGATTACCTTTAATAGAGTACTCACCTTTCAATATCACGATAACGTTTTCAATAGTTTTACTATTAAATAAATCTTAAAATTTAGTACCATTACAAAAAAACATTACTTTTGTTTAACTTTTTTAAATAAATAATGAACAACGTAAAGAGCACTTTTAGCATTAAAGATCTTGAAAATCTAACAGGCATAAAAGCACATACCATACGAATTTGGGAGAAACGTTATAACCTACTTGAACCAGAACGGACAGAAACTAACATTAGGTACTACAGCTTAGCTAACCTCCAAAAACTTTTAAATATTAGTTATTTAAATAATAATGGATACAAAATATCTAAAATTGCTTTGCTTAAAAGTGACGACATTCCTGAATTAGTTAAAGAAGTATCCAAAAATGATCATACAAATAACCACGCTATTGACACGTTCAAATTATCAATGTTAAATTTTGATCAAAAACTCTTCTATGATACTTATGAAAGTTTGATAAAAGAGAAATCATTTATTGAGATGTTCTATCAAGATTTTATACCTCTACTTTCTGAGATTGGTATGCTTTGGCAAACCGATACGATTACACCTGCCCATGAACACTTTCTAACCTCTTTAATTAGACAGAAGATACTCATAAACACTGAAATAATTCAATCTCAAAATCAGGAGAAAACTGATAAAGTATTTGTTCTATATCTTCCAGACAATGAAGTCCACGAATTAGGACTTATGATTATAAATTATCAAATAATAGCAAAGGGTCATAAATCCATATTTTTGGGACAAAGTGTTCCCCTTGATAGTTTAAAAGATCTTCTTAAATACTACGATGACATTACATTTCTATCTTATTTCACGGTAATGCCTGATAAAGAAAATATTGTTGATTATATCAATGAGTTTTCTAAGGAAATTCTAACAAAAAAATCTATTAAACTTTGGGTTTTAGGAAGAATGTTACAGGAACTGGACCTAAATAAACTACCCAAACAAATCACAGCTTTTAACTCTATTGAAAATTTAGTTAAAAAACTATAAAAAAACGCTCTTAAAAGTTAATTCTGTTTAACTTTAAGCTAACTTTGTTAAACAATGACAAAACACATTTCTATAATTGGTTCTGGCTTTTCAGCTCTTTCAGCATCTTGTTATCTTGCAAAAGAGGGCTATGATGTAACCATTTTCGAAAAGAACGGAACTATTGGCGGTCGATGCCGACAATTCAAAAAAGAGGGCTTTACTTTTGATATAGGACCTAGTTGGTATTGGATGCCTGATATTTTTGATAAATTTTTTGCTGATTTCGGCAAAAAAACTTCAGACTTTTACGCACTTCATAAACTTGATCCTGCATATCAGATATTCTTTAAAGATGAAATAATCACAATTGGTGATACTTTAGAAAAAATAGGTAAAGAGTTTGACCGTATAGAACCGGGGAGTTCTGTCGCACTCAAAAAGTTTATCGATAAGGCCGCCACAAACTATGATATAGCAATTAATAAAGTTGTTTTAAAGCCAGGAATTTCTCCTTTTGAATTGGTCACTCCTGACACAGCTATGCGCGTTGATCAATTTTTCAAAACGATAAGTGGAGAGGTCCGAAAGAACTTCAAAAATTCTAAACTTATATCAACATTAGAATTCCCTGTTTTGTTTTTAGGAGCAAAACCTAGCAAAACACCGTCATTTTATAATTTTATGAATTTTGCCGATTTCGGTCTCGGCACATGGCATCCAAAAGGAGGCATGTATGAAATCATAAAGGCCATGAAAACTGTAGCAGTAGATTTAGGTGTAAAGATTCTCACAGAACACTCCATTGATAAAATCAATGTAGATAATGGTACTGCTACATCTATTGTTTCCAATGGTATTGAGTACAAAAGCGACATTGTGTTAAGTGGAGCAGATTATCACCACTCAGAGACCTTATTAGACGAAAAGTATCGTCAATATTCTGAGGACTATTGGAATAAAAAGACATTTGCACCATCCTCACTCCTATTCTATGTAGGCTTTGATAAAAAATTAAAAAATATACTTCATCACAATTTATTTTTTGATACTAGCTTTGAAACGCATGCAGAAGAAATATATGATAATCCTAAATGGCCAAGTGATCCTTTATTTTATGTGAACTTTCCTTCCGTTACAGATGAATCTATGGCACCAGCGAATTGTGAAACAGGCTTTTTTTTAATACCTATAGCTCCAGGAATTGAAGATACAGAGGAATTAAGATTACAATATTTTGATTTGATTATATCAAGATTTGAAAACTTAACACATCAAGATGTTAAAAATAATATTATATTTAAGGAATCCTTTTGTGTCAAAGACTTTATAAAGGATTATAATTCTTATAAAGGTAATGCTTACGGTATGGCAAATACGCTATCCCAAACTGCATTTTTAAGACCCAAATTAAAAAGTAAAAAAGTAAATAATCTCTATTTCACAGGACAACTAACGGTTCCAGGACCAGGAGTTCCTCCTGCTCTAATCTCAGGTAAATTAGTAGCTGAGCTCATTAAGAAACACCATAGTAACTAAGTATGAAGTCAATTTTTGATTCTGTTTCCCACGAGTGCAGTAAGACTGTAACAAAATCTTACAGCACTTCTTTTTCATTAGCAACAAAAATGTTGTCTGACTCAATACGTCAAGACATCTACAATATCTATGGATTCGTAAGGTTCGCAGATGAAATTGTAGATACCTTTCACGATTATGATAAGCATTTGCTCTTTAAAAATTTCACTAATGATTTAGAGCTCGCATTAGAACAAAAAATAAGTTTAAATCCAATATTAAATTCATTTCAAGAAACGTATCACAAGTACAATATTGATAAAAAACAAGTCGATGCTTTCATGAAAAGTATGAGAACAGATTTACATAAAAATACGTATTTAACAGACGAAGAGTACAAACAGTACATTTATGGATCTGCAGACGTTGTTGGTCTAATGTGTTTAAAAGTCTTTGTAAAAGGTGATAACGAAACGTACGAGTCGTTAAAAGACTCTGCCATGAGTTTAGGATCTGCATTTCAAAAAGTTAATTTCTTGAGAGATTTAAAAGCAGATTTCGAAGATTTAAGTAGAACCTATTTCCCAAATACAGATTTAAACCATCTGGATGAAATCTCTAAGCAAGCGATTATAGCAGACATAGAAAATGATTTCGCTTTAGGTCTCCAAGGTATAAAACGACTTCCAATAGAAGCAAAATTTGGGGTTTTTATGGCATATCGCTATTATAACCAATTGCTAAAAAAACTGAAGAAAACTCCAGCATTAGAAATAAAATCTACAAGAATTCGAGTGCCTAATTACAAAAAGATTGAGATACTCACAAGAAGCTATGTTAAATATCAATTAAACCTAATATAACCTAATGCAAACTATATACTGGATATTAATATTTTTAGGTGTTTTTAGCACCATGGAATTCATGGCTTGGTTTACTCACAAGTATGTCATGCATGGCTTTCTGTGGAGTTTACATAAAGACCATCACCATAAAGATCATGATAATTGGTTTGAACGCAATGATGCATTTTTTATATTTTATGCCATAGTAAGCATGTCCTGTTTCTACCTTTGGAGCTATGAAATTTTATGGTACTGCCTACCTATTGGACTAGGTATTATGGCTTATGGACTAGCCTATTTTATAGTTCATGACATTTTTATACACCAACGCTTCAAAATGTTTAAGAAAGCTAGTAACTGGTATGCAAAAGGCGTTAGACGTGCCCACAAAATTCATCATAAATCTTTAGGCAAAGGAGATAGTGAGAATTTTGGAATGCTTTTCGTACCTTTCAAATACTTCAAAAAATAGTAGTTAAATTCATTTATGCACAGGTCTTCCCATTTCGATTTTATCATTATAGGAAATGGATTAGCGGGACTCCAATTGGCTCTTAAGTTATCTACTGAAATATCTTTTCATGAGAAAACAATAGCTCTAATTGACCCTTCTAAAAAAACCACTAATGACAAAACATGGAGTTTTTGGGAAACGGAACCTTCACAATGGAAGGCACTCACTCATAAAACGTGGAGCAAAGCGTCAATTATAACTTCAAACAAAGAAATACATCTAAACCTTGATCCGTATACTTACAAAACGATACGAGCAATAGATTTTTATACGGAAGCTAAAGCACAACTGAAACAGAAAGACAATATTTACTTCATTGAAGAACACGTGACTTCTGTCACAGAAAATTCACAAGTCACCGTAAAAACAAGTACTAAAACATTTACTACCACTCACGCTTTTGATAGTCGCGTGCCTGAAGAGTTCATCATAGAACCTAAGAACAGTATTTCTATTATTCAACATTTTAAAGGTTGGGTTATTAAAACTGAAAGAGATATTTTTGACGAAAATAAAGTTATCATGATGGATTATCGTCTTAAAGACGGACATCAAACAACATTCACTTACGTCTTACCCTTTTCAAAAACAGAAGCCTTAGTGGAGTTCACCTATTTCACAAAAAACACAGTAAAAGATAGCGTTTACGACGATTACATCAAAACCTACATCAAAGACTATTTAAAAATAGAGTCCTACTCTATTATAGAGACAGAGGCTGGTCAAATCCCTATGACCAATTACAACTTTGAACAATTTAACACCAGTAAGATTACCAAAATAGGAACAGGAGGTGGATGGGTAAAAGGCTCTACAGGCTATTCATTTAAACATACCGAAAAGAAGGTTGCCATAATTATTGACAACCTAAAATCAGGACGTATACCATCCCATGGTTTATTCAGAAGAAAATATAAGTTTTACGATACGGTTTTTTTAAAAGTACTTAAAGACGAGAATCATAAAGGAGAATGGATTTTTGAAAGTTTTTATGCAAAAAACTCCGTACAAACGATGTTCCGTTTTTTGGATGAAGAATCTACCTTTGCTGAAGAACTCAAAATTATGATCTCGCTATTCTCGTGGAGTTTTATAAAGGCTTTTTTTAAAACACTTTAAGTAGTTCATCTATAGTATTAGTAACTCGTTCACTACTCCAATCTGCAACTCCAGATTTATCAATAACAATCTCCCCTTGCTTACTTATGATAAATGTTCTGGGTATTGAAGACACATCAAATTCTTGAAGATACTGCGTCGCTGATTGGTAGACGTTGAAACCATATCCTTTTTTATTAATGAAATCACGAATTACAGCTACTTCCTCATTAGACACAAACAAAAACACCACATCATCATTAGCTTCATAATGTCGATAGAGCTGATCTAAGCTGGGCATTTCAGCAATACAAGGCGGACACCAAGTAGCCCAAAAATTAATCACAATCACTTTTCCTTCGGCAGAAGAAAAGTCAAAATTATTTCCTTCAATATCTTTTAATTTCCAGTCATATCCTGAAAGTTTTACTCTTTCAGAAGCATTCACAACACTCGGTTTTACAATCATTGCTATTCCTTTTTGAAGCAATATTTGAATGGGCTGTCTTGTTTGAGGTATAATCATCAATGCAATAACAACTACAAAAATAATGCGAGATGTTTTAAATCGTTTAGGTTGTGCCATAAGTTATATAAATTAATAAACGCATTACGATAGTCGGTAATACTCCTCAAATCTAACAATAAAAAAGCCTTTGATTTCTCAAAGGCTCATTTCTATCATATTAATATTATGCTATGCAGCATTTTCTTTTTTGATTAAATTCAAAGCAGAACCTTCATTATACCAATCAATTTGAGGTTGGTTGTATGTATGGTTTAGCATCACTGTATCTTTACTTCCATCTGCATGTACAACTTCTAGTGTCAATTGCTTTTCTGGTGCAAATTCATTTAAATCTAAGAAGTTGAAGGTGTCATCCTCCTGGATTAAATCGTAATCTGCTTCGTTAGCAAATGTCAATCCTAACATCCCTTGTTTTTTAAGGTTTGTCTCATGGATACGCGCAAATGATTTTACAATCACAGCAGCTACTCCTAAAAAACGTGGTTGCATTGCTGCATGCTCTCTAGAAGATCCTTCACCATAGTTGTGATCTCCAACAACTATAGACTTGACACCTGCAGCTTTATACGCTCTTGCTGTATCTGGCACACCACCAAACTCACCTGATAATTGGTTCTTAACAAAGTTTGTTTTTTTACCGAACGCATTCACAGCACCAATTAAGGTATTGTTTGCAATATTATCTAAATGTCCGCGGAAACGTAACCATGGTCCAGCCATAGAAATATGGTCTGTTGTACATTTCCCAAAGGCCTTGATTAATAATTTAGCACCTGTTATAGAATCTCCTAATGGCGTAAATGGTGTTAGCAGTTGTATTCTTTCAGACTCTGGATTAACCGTTACTTTGACACCTCTTCCATCTTCCATTGGTTCCAAATACCCATTATCATCAACAGCAAAACCTTTTGGAGGTAATTCCCATCCTGTTGGTTCCTCAAACATCACTTCTTCACCATTTTCATTGATTAACTTATCTGTCAATGGGTTGAAATCTAAACGACCTGCAATTGCAATTGCAGCTGTTAGTTCTGGCGATGCAACAAAGGCATGCGTGTTTGGATTTCCATCTGCACGTTTTGCAAAGTTTCTATTAAATGAATGCACGATACTATTTTTAGGTGCATTTTTAGGATCTTCATATCGAGCCCACTGCCCAATACATGGACCGCAAGCGTTTGTAAAAATCTTAGCATCTAATTTTTCGAAAATTTGAATAATTCCGTCACGTGCTGCAGTAAAACGAACTTGTTCAGAACCTGGATTAATTCCTAGTTCTGCTTTCATTTTTAAGCCTTTATCTAAAGCCTGTTGTGCAATAGAAGAAGCACGAGATAAATCCTCATAAGAAGAATTGGTACATGATCCAATTAAACCCCATTCGACTTTTAATGGCCACTCATTAGCGGTTGCTTTTTCGGTCATTGAAGAACCCACTGGTGTTGACAAATCTGGAGTAAAAGGACCGTTTAATAATGGACCTAACTCAGATAAATTGATATCTATTAATTGATCAAAGTATTGCTCCGGGTTAGCGTAAACTTCTGCATCTCCAGTTAAATGCTCTTTAACTTTATTTGCCGCATCCGCAACATCTGCTCTATCTGTAGCTCGTAAATAACGTTCCATAGATTCATCATATCCAAAGGTTGATGTGGTTGCTCCAATTTCAGCACCCATATTACAAATTGTTCCTTTTCCTGTACATGACATTCCTGTTGCTCCAGGTCCAAAATATTCAACGATAGCTCCTGTGCCACCTTTAGCGGTAAGAATATCTGCTACTCTTAAAATAACATCTTTTGGTGCTGTCCATCCAGACAATTTACCTGTTAATCTAACGCCTATTAACTTCGGAAATTTCAACTCCCAAGCCATACCAGCCATGACATCAACAGCATCTGCTCCACCAACTCCAATAGCTACCATTCCTAATCCTCCTGCATTTACAGTATGAGAATCTGTCCCAATCATCATTCCTCCAGGAAATGCATAATTTTCTAAAACCACTTGGTGTATGATACCAGCTCCTGGTTTCCAGAAACCAATACCGTATTTATTAGATACAGACTCTAAGAAGTTAAATACTTCATTACTTGTATTTATGGCATGTTGCAAATCTGTTGTTGCACCATCTTTTGCTTGGATAAGGTGATCGCAATGAACTGTTGTAGGCACAGCAACTTTAGTTTTTCCTGCTTGCATAAATTGCAACAATGCCATTTGCGCTGTAGCATCTTGACATGCAACTCTATCTGGCGCAAAATCAACATAATCTTTACCTCTAGTAAACACTTTGGTAGAATTTCCATCCCAAAGATGAGAGTATAATATTTTTTCTGAAAGTGTTAATGGTTTTCCAACAAAGTCACGAGCGGCATCTACACGCTCTGCCATATTAGAATACACCTTTTTAATCATGTTAATATCAAATGCCATAAGTCTTATTTATAAGGTTGATTTTTATTTTTTAGTATAGCAAATTTACGAATTTTAAAGCAGATTTTAAAATATGTAACAAAATGTGAAAAACTGTGCAGATTCATCAATAAAAAAGACAATATATATCATTATTTTGATGATTTAACAATTAAAATAGGTGAAAATTATAAAATTAACAACTATATGTTATTTAAAACGATTCTTAATTTTAGCGGTATCACGAAGATTAGCCATAGGGCTTTCAAAAAACATATAAAGTACGTAAGACCTGACTCTAGTTAATGTAGCATCAACTAAAAAGGAGATGATGAAATTCCAACTCCATAATCCTTAAGTAAAAAAAATCTAAGTGATAATCGTACGACCTTCACTTGTACTAACTTATGTAATAAACAACATTTAAAAATCTATAGAGTCTAAAAACAGTTCACTAGTAAAGACATGTTTATTGCAGACAACATCGATTAAAACGATGACTATTTTTTCACATGACCAACTAAAAATATATAATACTTTTATGTGAGACTAATTTTGAATATCATAATGTAGAGCGGTGTAAACCTGGATTCTATCCTGTTTTATTAGACAAAAATTCACTTCCTTCTACGCATTTTGATCAATGCAACGATCGCCATAAATATAGCTAACAGTTCTAGAAACGTTCCAATTGTTAGAAGCATTGGTCCATACGTCCAATGTTGAATTTTAAAAAGCGCACCCAAGATAGTTGCACCGATACCCAAAAGAAGTATAATTGCCGCAGGTAGTAGCCTTTTTAAATTCATTTAAAACAAACTCTTAATAATTTGAGCATCCGTAATACCTTCAGCTTCTGCCTTATAATTTTTAATAATTCTATGACGTAGAATCCCAGAAGCTACTGCTTGTACATTCTCAATATCTGGAGAAAATTTACCATTAATTGCAGCATGTGTTTTGGCTGCCAAGATTAAATTTTGTGAAGCTCTTGGTCCTGCTCCCCAATCTACAAACTCTGTAACGAGGTCTGAAGCAGTTGATGTTTTTGGTCTTGTTTTACTAACCATTTTTACAGCATATTCAATAACATTATCTGCGACAGGAATGCGACGTATTACATTTTGAAAATCTATAATTTCTTGAGAAGTGAACAATGCATTTACAGTCGCTTTATGATCTGAAGTAGTCGACTTTACGACTTGAACTTCCTCCTCAAAAGAGGGATATTCCAAATTAATAGCAAACATAAAACGATCTAATTGGGCTTCTGGCAAAGGATATGTTCCTTCTTGCTCAATAGGGTTTTGTGTTGCCAACACAAAATAAGGTAAATCTAATTTATAATTATGTCCAGAAACCGTCACAGAACGTTCTTGCATAGCTTCTAATAAAGCTGCTTGAGTTTTTGGGGGAGTACGATTAATCTCATCTGCCAAAATAATATTGGCAAAAATTGGACCTTTAATAAATTTGAATTGCCTGTTCTCGTCTAAGATTTCACTTCCTAAAATATCACTAGGCATTAAATCTGGTGTAAATTGGATACGCTTAAAATCTAAACCTAGCGCTTGTGCAATGGTATTGACCATTAAGGTTTTTGCCAACCCAGGAACACCTATTAATAACGAGTGACCACCAGAAAATATCGAAATAAGTATTTGATTTACAACCTCGTCTTGGCCAACTATAACTTTGGCAACTTCGGTTTTTAGGTCATTATATTTTTTTACAAACTGTTCTATTGCAGCAACGTCAGACATACTATTCTTTTTCATTTTTTAACCAATTACTCTCAAATTCGCAGCCCTTGTAATCATCGTCAATTTTTACATACGTATCAAAAATCTTTTCTTCTTGCCACTTCTGAATCGCCTTAAATTGCTTCTCTTGGAGAGCAAGGTCTTTAATTTTAAGATAGTCACGAGCAAAATTTGCTTGATGGTCTTCTGTTCTATCTGTAACGGTTAATATTTTAAATTTGATTGGATTAACTCTATCCTGATCTTGTAATACCAAGCTAATTTCGTCCTCTTTCAGATCTTGAATTTGACCATATAATTCTGGATCCATTTTTGTTAATTCTAAACTAGAATCTTGTGTGTATGGATTAATCAATTGTCCGCCTTCAAATTTCGTTTCCTCTTCATCACTAAACTCACGAGCAGCGTCTGCGAATTTTAAATCGCCCGACTCAATACGCTCTTTTACTTTAGTAATCTTTTCTTTGGCCGCTAATACAGAAGCATCTGTGATTTCTGGACGTAGTAAAATGTGTCTTACATCATATTCTTGACCTCTAATTTTTTCTAACAAAATAATGTGAAATCCAAAATCAGTTTCAAAAGGATCTGAAATTTCACCTTCAAGTAATGAGAAGGCAACATCACGAAACTCTTTCACCATTTGAGGACGTTTTCTGTTGAGCGTGTACATTCCTCCTTTAGCTCGAGCAGCAGTATCGTCTGAATAAAAAACAGCCTTAGTCGTAAAACTCGCTCCATTTTCTACAACATCGGCTTTATACCCCTTAAGTCGATCAATAACTTCTTGCTTTGCTTCCTCTGACACCTCTGGAATCACAACAATTTGTGCAACCTTAAGTTCTGTACCAAATATTGGTAAAGAATCTTTTGGGATACTATTATAATATTCTCTTACCTCTTCTGGAGTCACTTCAACTTCTTCAATAATTTTGCGCTGCATATCACCTGCCAACTTCGCGTTCTTATTGATCTCAAACATTTCTTCGCGCAAGCTTTGCTCACTGTCTTTATTATAAAATTCTAAAAGCTCAGTCATAGAACCCCCTTTTTGTTCTAAAAACGCATTAATTTGTTGCTCTATATTAGATCTAACCTCCAATTCGTTTACCACAATACTATCTTGAATAGCATGATGAGCATACAACTTATCTTCTAATAGCTTACCAAATAACTGACATCTAGAAATCTGTTTTATAGAAACTCCTCTTGCTTGTAATTGGATATACTCTTTATCTATATCTGAGTCTAAAACCACAAAATCTCCCACTACAGCAGCAACACCGTCAACTTTTTGACGTCCAGAAGTCTTGGTCGTATCTCTTTGTTTTTTTGATGCGTCAACCACATCTTCTATAATCTCTTGGGAAACTGACATATTTACACCGAAAAGGGCAACAATAAATGCTGTAATTACTGATTTATTTATAGACTTCAAATTGTTTATTTTTAATTGCATCTTTAGTAATATCTTTTTCAAGTTGTTTAATCAACTCTAGTTTTCTTTTATTAATTACAATTTGTTTAATTGTAGGTTTTACGTACTCTTGAGGTGCCAAATCGTTTTGATATAGAACGTCTTCAATTTGCATCAAATATAGGTCTAATGAATCTTTGAGTTGTACAAAATTAGATTTTTTTAACAGTTCTTTTTTGTTTTCAGAATTTAGAACTCTAATTTTTTCGGTAATCTGAGACGCTTTAATCCACATGGAATCATTTAGCGAATAACTTTTAAACTGAACAGATATTGAATCTAGAAAAAATTTATCTGCTGTATTAAAACGTTTAAAACGTTTTTTAATATCGTCTTCGTTAATTGCATTTTGAGAAATCGTTATGTATCTAAACTTCACTAACTCTTCGTTAAGTTTAAAGGTTTCTTGATTAGCCTCATAAACAGCAGTTGCTTGAGCATTATTTACAAACGTATCAATACTTTTTTTAACTAAAGCTTCTAGATAGGTTTTTGTGTATAAGTCATTTTTATACTGTTGAATGAGTTTATTAAAATCGATTTGCTTGTCCTCAGATAGATTACGCTCTGCGCCATCCAATAATAATTGTTGAGTTGCCCAACGATTTATAAAACTATTAACCATTTGTAAGCTATCATTTGGAGGCGTTCCTTTTGCCACCAAATCTTTAATATCTTCTTCATAGAGATACATTTCATCAACTCTAGCAATAGGGATTCTATCGTCAGTTTCTTTAAAAAAATCACACGACATTACAGTAAAAGCAAGTAGAATAATAGCAAATAATTGTCTCAAACTAGTTGTTCTTTAAAATTTGTTTTTTAACGCGTTTTAGAGTTCTCTTATTAACCTCAACTCCAAAGCGTTCACGTAATAATTTCACCCAATTAGTTTCAATATAGTTTTGGTAATCGCTAATAACTTTTCCTCTTGCCTCTTCAAGTGTTTTTTTCTTTGCTGGCAATACATTATTCACAAGTATCACATGATATGATTCATTGTGCTCATAAACTTTAGACACACCTTCTTTAAACTCAAAATCCTGAGGTAATTCTTGATCACTTTCCTCAAAGGTATTTGCAGTTGAAATGACATTTAGATTTTCATCTTTATTTATCATTGCCAGAATGTTTTCTGCGGAAATATCTTTTTGCAATTCCGTTTTCACCGTTTCTATTGTTGTTTTAGAAGCCGATGAGAAAATCACTGCATCTACTCTATCACGCCAAACATAATTTGACGTATTATCATTATAAAACTTCTCAAGACCTACAGAATCTTTTACCGCCGCATTCCAAACTTCCTTTTCCATAAGATCAAACAATAAAAGTCCATCTCTATATTCTTTCAATACAAAAGCAAAATCCTCATTCTCAAATTCTAAGTTATCTTCATGATACTTCAAAACTTGTTGTTCTAAAAACGCATCGAACTCGATAGTTAGAAGCGCTTTGTAATCTACTAATTGGTTATTGTATTTACGTTGGTTAGACATTAAATAATCTGCAAAATCCTTGTAAGATACTTGTGTGTCACGAATTGTGATGAGCGCACCTTCTTTTATATCTTTTGGAGTTTCCCATGACTGCTTAAAAAATCCATCATTAAGAATTGTTTCCATGAAAGCCAAACCTTCATCCTTGAATACTTTAACTTTATATTTCGTCATTAGTTTTTTTACTAATGCCGAATTTATAAGTGCTGACCTAGAATCACGTTTCACTTTATTTTCAAGTTCATTTTTAACCTCGTCAAAAGGTTGAATCCCTTTCTTAGTTATCAACTTAACAATATGCCAACCGTAGTCTGTTTTAAAAGGCCTAGAAATATCGTCTTTATTTTCTAACGAAAATGCCACATCCTCAAATTCTTTGGCACGTAATTGACCACCAACGATAGGCGTTAAAACACCTCCTTTTTTAGAAGAGCTCTTATCCTCTGAAAACTGCTTAGCTAAAGACTCGAATTTCTCACCTTGTTCTAATTTCTTATAAATTTGATTAATGCGAGCTTCTGGATCTACAGTACTATCATTTTGTTTTATAGATATCATAATATGAGCCACCGTAACTTCACCTAAAGATTGACGTTTTTCAAACACTTTAACAACGTGATATCCAAAACGAGTTCTAAAAGGCATAGAGACTTCACCTACTGATGTATTAAACGCAGCTGTCTCAAAAGGATATACCATTTTAAAGCCCCCAAAATAACCTAAATCTTCAGCAAAAATAGTTTCACCATCATGGACATCTTCTTTCACCACTTCAAACCCCTCATTAATGAGACGCTCACGCAATTTGAGCACTTTATTGTACACGGCCAACGTGTCAGATACAGATTCATCTAAACGCACTAAGATATGAGATACTTTGACATCGCTAATTGTACGATCATAAGCTTCTTTTACTAAAGCATCAGTCACTTTATTATCTGACATAAAGTTTTTAGTAAGCTGTGTTTTATAATTATTAAACTCTCTAATATATTTAGCATCTTCATCCAAGCCTAAACGACGGGCTTCTTTTACTTTGAGTTGATAATTAACAAACAACTCTAGATAAGCATCAATATCTTTTTGACTCTCATCTTTAACTAAATCTAAGTTTTTATTGTACACTCTTACAAATTCTGAAGCCATTATAGCATCTCCTTCAACCGTAAATAATACGTCATCTTTTTTTACTTGTGCCTGAGCCAAGAAAGTGAAACAAAAACAAACTGTGGTTACTAATAATTTCATGTGTTACTATTTAATTTAGCAGTTGTGGTTCATCCATGATACAAAAACATGTTTAATGATGACTTTTTTAATGTATTTATCAAATTGGATTAGTATATCCAAGTTCAGCAAAAATAAAACAATTGTCATATAAAACAAGTCGCATTCAACAAACGTTAAGTCCATTGTCTTTAGTATGTCTAATTACCGGTTAGAAACACAACTTGAACCGCTTGTCTAATATTATGGTTGTTGGGCTTTCAATCCTTTATTTATATTGAAAATTACTTACCTTTAAATTTGAATAATTCCTCTACATTCAAAATGAAATATACTACAGAGATAAAAGTCAATGTCACTTTAGACGAGTTTATAAAAAAAATGGATAATGTTGACAATATGAAACATTGGCAACATGGATTTGTGTCTGCAGAGCATATCTCTGGAGATTTAGGACAATTAGGCGCTAAAATGAAACTCAAATATCGTTTTGGAAAACGTAAAATGGAAATTATTGAAACCATAACAAAACGCAATTTCCCTAACGAATTTCATGCTAACTATACCATGAAAGCCATGCAAAATGTGCAACAAAACTATTTTAAAAACACCAATAATGGGTTTACAAAATGGACCTCTATTACAGAATTTGTACCTTTAAATTTAAAAATGAGACTTATGCTCTTTTTTATACCTAGAGCCTTTAAAAAACAATCACTAATCTATATGCAAAATTTTAAAAGTTTTGCCGAAAAAGGAACCTCTATTGCCAATGCGTAAATTAAAACTCATTTGGGACTTTAAAGGTCCCGACGCTCATAAAATTGCTGAGCACCATGTCAAACATCTCAAAGAATTTATAGCCATTAAAAACACAAGCCTCAACATTACGGGTTTTGAACAACTTAGTGATTTGCATAGTACTGCATTTATGGTAGTTACAGACGACGAAATGAAGCCTATTAGAGATGCTTTAAAACCGCATCGTGGTACATTGTATCAAGAGTAAGTTTGAATTCGCAAGGACATTGTCTTTTTTTTACAGATAAAATATCTGATTTTCGCTACATTATAAAATGTAGCGACTTTCAAAACATACATTATTAAACGAGCGTATTAAAATCGTTAGAACTCAAAACAATGATTAATAGCGAGCAACATATGACCGTAAAACAGACACACATACATGAAAAAACAAACCCTTTTGTACACTCTCTTTATTCTTGCTTTTAATTGCACTAATAAAAAAAAGGAAGCATCTATAACGGCAATATATGTTAAAGAATCACACTCTTATGCAAAACCAAATGAAGCTGTAATTAAGCACTTAGATTTGGACATTGTTGTTGATTTTGAAACTGAAGTTATTACTGGCACAGCGTCCTACGCTATTGAAAACTATGAGGCTTCCGAAATCGTCTTAGATTCAAAGTTTTTAGATATTATAAGTACAGAAGTTGATGGAAGACCAAATAATTTTGAATTAGGATCATTTGATGAACAATTGGGACAAGCTTTGCGTATTCCAATTTCCAAAGACACAAAACAAGTCACAGTACACTACAAAACTACAGATAAAACCGAAGCTCTGCAATGGTTGAGTCCACAACAAACAGCAGATAAAAAGCATCCGTTTTTATTTACACAAGGTCAGGCTATTTTAACACGTAGTTGGATTCCTATTCAGGATAGTCCGCAAATTCGCATCACCTACGATGCAAAAGTGGTTGTGCCTAAAGAATTAATGGCAGTTATGAGTGCTGAAAACCCAAAGCAAAAAACAGTTGATGGTGTTTATAATTTTAAAATGAAGCAACCGATCTCTCCCTATCTTATTGCATTAGCAATTGGAGATCTCGAGTATAAAGCGGTCAGTAATCGCACAGGTATTTATGCGGAAAAATCTATGGTTGATAAAGCTCAAGCAGAATTTATAGACATGGAAAAAATGGTTGTGGCTGCAGAGCATTTGTACGGCGACTATGATTGGGATCAGTTTGATGTGATTGTTTTACCTCCTAGTTTTCCGTTTGGTGGTATGGAAAATCCGCGACTTACCTTTGCTACACCTACTGTCATTGCTGGGGATAAAAGCTTAACCTCTCTAATTGCTCATGAACTAGCACACTCGTGGTCTGGTAATTTAGTGACTAATGCCACATGGAATGACTTTTGGCTTAACGAAGGTTTTACAGTGTATTTTGAAATTAGAATTATGGAAGCTCTCTACGGAAAAGATCGTGCAAACATGATTGCGTTAATTGGCAGGCAAGATTTGGAAGAGGCAGTAGAAGGTTTTAAAGATGAACCAGAAATGACAAAACTCAAATTAGATTTAAGCAACAAAAATCCTGATGATGGCATGAACAGTATTGCTTATGATAAGGGCTATTTATTTTTGCGAACATTAGAAGAAAAAGTAGGTCGAGACACCTTTGATGCCTTTCTTAAAAACTATTTTAAGACTAATGCCTTTTCTGCGGTAACTACCGAAAGTTTTATAGACTATTTGAATAGTAATTTATTAGAACCTAATGGTATTACATTTAATACCAAAGAATGGATTTATCAGCCGGGAATCCCTGACAACCAATCTATAATTATTTCTAATAAATTTGAGAACGCAGAAAAAACGTTGCAATACTATTTGGATACAAAAGCTGTTGATATTTCTAAAACTCAAGATTGGACAACACAAGAATGGGTTCATTTTATTAGAAATTTCCCTGAAACAGTAACAACCGACGACCTATTGCGATTAGACAACGCTTTTGACTTCACCAATGCAACAAATTCTCATATTGCCATGGTTTGGTATGAGCAGGCAATTAATCATGATTATCATGGTAATGACGTGGACCAAAAGATAGAAGACTTTTTAATTAGAGTTGGCAGACGTTGGTATGTTTCTACTCTATTTAAGGCATTTAAAAAAGCAGATAAGGTTGACAAGGCCTTGGCTATTTATGAACAGTCTAGACCTAATTATCACAGCGTGACTGTCAATACTATTGATATGCTTTTGGGATATGATAAAGAGTAATATTTAGAGATGGTCTAAAGAGTTCACAACGTTGGAGATTTATAAGGTAAATACCTAAGTGTATATTTGAGTTGTTTTCATGTCCTTATGATCTCATAGTTGTTGAATAACTCTAATAGAAAAAATCTGTTCTAATAAATGTGTTTCAAAACTGTGATGCCTTTTGTAAGCAATTCAAACACGAACATCACTTTTCAAAATTTAATGTATCTATTTGGTGTTTTATGGAATCTAGCAGACAAATTGTTCTTTCAAAAGCATATGACTCAATTACTAATTGATTGGAATCCAATTGTAAAAGAGTTTGAAGAATCTAACAAATGGAAAGAATTGATGGCAGGATAAAAACACGTGAAATAACACCGGACCTAATTTATTGTAAGTTCTAGTCCCTTTAAGAAAATCCTAGCAGTTTTTATATTCGTTTTATATTTACTACATTTAAGTATTAAACAATCTAGTCAATTCTATTCAAAACTTTTAAATCTAGTTTTAAAAAGTCAAAATTGAACAATAAACAAAACTCAATTTCATACGAAGTAGAACAATTGAATCAAGAATTCTATGACGCGGCTATATTATTTATTGAGACTGTATTTTACAATGAGCAAAATATTCCAAAAGAACTGTTACTTCTTGAAAATGATCATCAAAAATGGTGGTGCATTAGAAATAGTGATGAGATTGTTGGAACAGTTGCCGCTTGGAAAATTAAATCTGAATGGCATTGGGGACGATTCGCAATTCATAAAAAGCTAAGAGGTCTAGGTCTAGGAAAAAGAATTGCAATAAAATCCTTAGACGAATTATTTCAAATAGGAATAGAAAAAGTAATAATCGACGCTAGAGATATAACCGTTGAAATAGTCTTAAAGTTAGGCGGAGAAATCACGGGCAAAAAAACCAACTTTTATGGGTCTTTTATAACACCAATGAAAATTCAGAAAAAAAATTTTATATATAAAACACGTTAATGAAATTGAATTATGGACGAACAATGAAGTTATTAATTATCATAAAGACTATATAATTTAACATACTCGCGGGTGTCCATTCTGTACATCTGACTGTATAATTTCTATGACTATTTTAAATATAAGTACGACTAGTATAAAACAAAAAGCCTCAATAAAAATGTATCAAGGCTTCAGGCTAATAAAAAAAATTAAATAAAATTATTGCATATTCTCATAAATAGTAACCGTTCCACTATCTTCATTCGAAACTACTAATAGAGCATTTCCACTTGGACTATCTTCAGATGTAATCGCTAACAACCCTTCAGGAGCTTGGTCTCCTGGATGAGATAAAATACTTAAGAATTGTGGCGCTGTTGGATTTGTAATATCGTACACCAAAACTTGGTCATTTCGCTCTAAGCCAACAAAAAGTATATAGCGCTCATTTCCAATATTTAAAATTTCAACACTTTCAGGTTCTGCTCCTTTATCATCACTTCTTCCATCGTCATCATTAAATCTATCTGGAGTTGCATTTAAGGTTTCAATAGCAATACTATTACCGCTATCATAAATTAAACTTCCACCAGTTGACCAGATACTAAAAGAACGTGCTCCATAACTATAAATAATATCTTGGTCGCCATCATTATCGACATCTCCTAGAGATGTTGTTGTTTTTAAACGTCCCAAATAAATTTCGTTTTGATAATCTTGAGAAACTGGGAATACAGTTGGATCTAACACTACATCTTCTACACGAACTTCTTCACTAAAACCGTCATAATCTCTAGCATCTCCCTCATTTGCAGAAATGATATAGTCAGTACCGTTTATGCTAACAGTTACAATGGCATCTGGCTGATACATGCCATATACTGGCCAATTTTTTATCTCTTTATTATTATCTCGATCACTTGCATCAATTTCATTGCCTGACAAACTATAATCTTTATAACCTAAAGGATAAATATTAGTTATTGTTTTGGTAACTAAATTAATTTCGGCGATACCATTATTCTCTTGCAATGATACCCAAGCAGTATTAGAATCTTCTGAAACTGCTATATATTCTGGTTCAACATCTGCCGCTAAATTTGCATTCGGTCCAAAGACTCTAAACCCTTGACTTTCTAATGCGCTTTCTTGACTATTGAACGACGAAAAGTCAAGAGTAATGACAGAGTCATCAGTTAAATTAATTATACTTATTGTTCCATCAGGATCATTAGTATAATCGTCATTAGGCTCTCCTTCATTAGCTGAGATAATTAAATTACCATCCTTTGAAAATGTAACCATATCTGGTAGAGCGCCCACTGTAAATTGTTTGAGTAAAGAGTTATCTGTTGTGTTATAGACTAGTATTTTTCCAGGGTTTTGCTTGGGATCAGCCTCAACGGCAACTGCTAATCTACCATTATTAATAGCAACACTGTTTGGTGCTCCAAAGGCATTTAAATTAATTGGCGTTTCTTGAATAGGTGAACTTATATTCGAAATATTGGTCACAGATATTTGATTAGACTCTACATTAACGGTAAATAGTTTTTTAGAAACTGGGTCATAAGCTGAAATTTCCGAAGCACCTTCACCTCCAATATTAATTGACGTTTTAAACTGAAAATTAACAGTTGTATCTACAATTAAACTTGAAATTGAGTCATCATTTTTATTACAACTCACTACTAAAACTAGGCAAAATGCCATAATTAACTTACTAAAGTATTTCATATTTGGTTTTTTTATAATTAATTACAAATATGATCCTTACACTTAAAGTTAAGGTTAAGCAATTAAAAAGCTTACGTTAGGATTTACTTACAGTTGTGTCCATAACGTTTCGCCGACTTTTATTTATCCCTGATTATTAGTTTATTGAACGTATAGCTTAAAGAGAAATACTCAGAATCGTATTAGCTATTAGAACCAGAATCTCTCTGTTTTTCGAATCCTAGATTTCAATAAGAGCATATTATGTTTAAAAACAATCAAAACACCATACAGAAAACCGGCAGCCTTATTATCCCTAATAATATATTATGCTTTTAGGTCTTTAAATAAATAAGCTCTTTTCAAAGCATAGTATACATAAACATTATTTATGTATACTATTAATAATATAAATATTAATTAATAGTATTAATATTTATTTTTGCATTAAACCATATGTTTCATGAAAATTTTAAAACCGACAATTATTCTAACAATTATCGCTACGGTATTCTTTTTCTATAGTTGTTCTGATGATGATGATAATTTAATAGCAAATATCACTTTAACTGAAGGTGTCAATGGTGACATTGGAGGAGATTTTACGGGGAGTGGAGGCAATACATCCGAAACTTTCAACTGGCAAAACAACCTTTCTACGGCTGACTACAACGCAGATATTACAGCCTCAACAACTGGATTATTCCAAATGATAGTTGAAGATTCTGAAGGGAACACCGTTTTAGACAGGTCATTGAATGGTGCTATCGAGCCAGATTCTTTTTCTGGCGTAACATCTGCTGGTGAGCCAGGAAACTGGACCGTAACAATCAACGTTACTAATTTTAATGGTGACGGAAGCGTTACTTTAACTGAAGGAAATTAGACAAATAAATATTTAACTCGTTTACAAAAAGAGCAAAAAAGACTTTCGCAAATACCTTATATAAGACTAGCGAATTCAGTTCGCTAGTCTTTATTATTTTTCCAAATTACTTTTTAAATAGTTGTGTTCTTATATTCACTAGTAATCGTGACCAATGGACTAAGTAGCAATCGAACTCAAAGACAGAAAACAAACAATGAAGCAAATAATTTTAATCAAGAATACAACAGTTGTAAATGAGGGAAAATCAGTTTTAGCAGACGTGCTGCTTTCGGATGGGTTTATTCAACAAATCGGAACTATTAATATTGAACCGAATTACAAAGTAATTGATGGATCAGGCAAACACCTATTCCCTGGAATAATTGACGGTCAAGTCCATTTTAGAGACCCAGGACTTACGCACAAAGGAGATTTATATACCGAAAGTAAAGCAGCTATAGCAGGAGGAGTTACTTCTTTTATTGATATGCCGAATACGGTTCCTAATATTTTGACCGTTGAAAGCCTAAAAGAAAAGTATGAAATTGCTTCAAAAAAATCTTTAGCCAACTATTCGTTTTTCCTTGGTGTAAATGGAGATAATATTGATGCTATAATAAAAACAGACACAAGCCAATTTATTGGAGTGTCAGATGACGGTTTGTATTTTACAAAAAAAGGAAATCTACTTGCAGACAACCCAGAGACAATGGAAAAACTATTTGCTAATTGCAAATCCATAATCGCTATACATTCAGAAAAAGAAGAGATCATAGGACACAATGAAAAAGCTTTTAGAGAAAAATATGGCGATCATATTCCTGCGAAATTTCATCCAATTATTAGAAGTACTGAAGGCTGCTACGAAGCGACCAAACGCGCTATTGAGCTAGCCAAAAAACACAATGCCAGACTTCATATTCTGCATTTAACTACTGAAGCAGAAACTCACTTATTTCAAAACGACATTCCGCTACAAGAGAAAAAAATAACGACTGAAGTTTCTGTTCATCACCTATGGTTTTCAGACAAAGACTATGAACGGTTAGGAATGCTTATTAAATGGAATCCGGCTATAAAGACAGAAGAGGATAGAGAAGGTTTATTAAAGGCATTACTTGATGACAAAATAGATATCATAACTACGGACCATGCACCTCACACCTTGGAAGAAAAACAACAACCCTATTTTCAATCTATGTCAGGAGCACCAATGGTGCAGCACTCACTAAATTGTATGTTGGAGTTTTATAAACAAGACCTAATTTCATTGGAAAAAATAGTTGAAAAAATGTGTCACAACCCAGCCATTCTGTATAACATTACAAACAGAGGATTTATTCGAAAAGGATATTATGCAGACTTGACCTTAGTGGACTTAAATAACCAATGGACAGTCGCTAAAGATAATCTGCTTTATAAATGTGCTTGGTCGCCATTAGAAGGCACTACTTTTCAAACAAAAATTATACAGACCTTCGTAAATGGAAAACTAATATATGATCATGGTGTCTTTCAAGAAAATAGTTTTGGAATGCCTATAGAGTTTAGCAATAAATAGCTTTAAATATGACTATTATTTCAAATGATATTGCTAAAGCAATTGAAATCCTAAATAACGAAGATGTCGTTGCAATACCTACAGAGACTGTTTATGGATTAGCAGGAAATATCTACAGTGAAAAAGCAATTCGTAAAATTTTTGAAGTCAAACAAAGACCCTTCTTCAACCCTTTGATAGTTCATATTCATACTATTGAGCAAATAGAAGAACTAGTAAGTGAATTTCCTGCTAAAGCTCGAAAACTTGCTGCTACTTTTTGGCCTGGTTCACTAACCTTAATTCTAAAGAAAAAATCGAACATTCCAGATTTAATAACCGCAGGTAAAGATGCTGTAGCAATTAGAATTCCAAATCATCCTGTTACCTTAAGTTTATTAAAAGAATTATCTTTTCCAGTGGCAGCACCTAGTGCAAATCCGTTTAATAGAATTAGTCCCACCAGTTCGTTGCATGTTGAACACTATTTTAAGGAGACCATACCCATGATACTCGAGGGTGGAGAATGTGAAAACGGAATAGAATCTACCATTATTGGATTTGAAAACAACGAGCCTGTACTCTACAGATTGGGAGCTATCTCTATAGAAGAAATTGAAAATGTAATTGGAGAAATTAAAGTTAAAAACAAGAATGAGAAGGCTCCAAGTGCTCCCGGAATGCTAACAAGACACTATGCGCCTAGGACTAAAACATACCTCGTAGACGATGTTGAAACTTTTATTAAGAATTTCAAAAACAAAAGAATTGGTGTGATAAAGTTCTCAGTAGAGATAAAATGCTCACATATAGAACACCTAGAGGTTTTATCAAAATCAGGGGACTTAAAAGAAGCTGCCTCAAAATTGTACAATACATTACACAAATTGGATAATTTAAATTTAGATCTGATTGTAGCAGAAATATTTCCAGACTTTGGGTTAGGAAAATCTATTAATGACCGATTAGAAAGAGCAACAAAATAAAATAATTACTCCCAATTATATGAGCATCTCATTATTTAAAAACAGAAGACTCTTAATCGCTACCAAGCACGAAAAGGAAAAAGTAATAGCTCCTATATTAGAAAAAAATCTTGGTGTAACCTGTTTTACTAATAAAAATTTCGACACGGATACTTTAGGAACTTTTTCAGGAGAAATTGAAAGAGAGTTTGACCCAATAGCAACTGCTAGAAAAAAATGTCTTCTCGCTATGGACGCAAGCGACTGTGATTTAGGTGTTGCAAGTGAAGGCTCTTTTGGTGCTCATCCCTCAATATTTTTTGCTAGCGCAGATGATGAGTTTTTAATATTTATTGACAAGAAAAATAACTTGGAAATAATTGTCAGAGAACTGAGTATGGAAACCAATTTTAATGGAAAAGAGATTGAGACAGAGAAAGACTTGTTTGACTTTGCTGAATCTGTAAAATTCCCTTCTCACGGACTAATACTTCGTAGATCAAAAAACGACAATAGCGAAATAATTAAAGGTATTACAGATCTAATTCAATTACAAAAAGCATTCAAAAAACTTCTTAAAAAGTCAAATACTATTTATTCTGAAACAGACATGAGAGCATTATATAACCCTTCTCGAATGAAAGTAATTGAAGCAGCAACCCAAAAATTGATTATCAAAATAAACTCTTCGTGTCACCAATGTAGTAAACCCGGCTTTGGAATTACAGACTCAAAAAAAGGATTAGAATGTGACTTATGTGGATCGCCAACAAATTCTATATTAAGCCACATTTACGTTTGCCAACATTGTAATTACACAACAGAAGAAATGTATCCCCACACAAAAACAAGCGAAGACCCTATGTATTGTGACTATTGCAACCCATAATGACTTCGTACAACTGCCCTAAGCAAAATGAAACTAAAAACATTGTCACCACGCTGAGTTTAAGGAACAGCGATTTTAGTTCTAATTCAAATCACTATTCTTTTTTATTTTGTAAATTACTTTTTGACAAGTAGTACTCCTAAATTCTCTACTACAAATAATAAAGGCGTTATACTTCCATATGACGCTGCTAAAAATTTATAAAAAATGAAACGTATTATTACAGCATTTATTTTTATAGGAATTTTGATTTCTTGTAATTCCTCAGACAATACAAAAATATCAACACAGGAATCCTCTGAAACGAAAACTGCAACAGAAAGCACGTCTAATGATAAACAATTAAAGACTATTGATAGTAATGAATCTTTAATGGCAACATCATTAATGGCTGCTCCGGAAGAAAGCAGATCAAAATGTAAAATTATTGGATATAATATGGCAGGTGAATTTGTAACTTTAAGAGAAGGAGATAATGAATTTATTGTTCTTGCAGATAATCCTAATCAAGATGGATTTAATGCCGCATGTTATCATAAAGACCTTGAACCCTTTATGGCTAGAGGAAGAGCTTTAAGAGCAGAGGGAAAGACAGGACAAGAAATTTTTGCTTTGCGTGAAGCAGAAATAAAATCAGGTCAACTTAAAATATCTCCGGGATTGACTTTACATATCTACTACGGAGCAAAAACAATGTATGATCCTGAAACTTCAAAAGTTGAAGGTGCTCAACTCCGCTACGTGGTATATATGCCTTGGGCTACAGCAGAATCGACTGGTTTGCCAGCAGCTCCAATGGCACCAAATCATCCTTGGATTATGAATCCTGGAACACATAGAGCGCACATTATGATTTCACCTTTACCAGAAGAGATAGAGTAACCGTAATGAGGAATTAAAAAAAATGATATTGCTGATCATAATAAGACTAAAAAAGAAGACTTAACGAAAACATCACATCATGTATAATTAATGGCTGGTAATCGCTTACTTACTAAAATTTTTTTAGAATTTTCTATCTATGCGTTTTTTGTTAAATTAGATTCTTACACAAACGAATAACAATATAGCGCATGTTACGCCCAATTTGAAGAAATGAAACAACATAGAAAAAGAAATAAAAATCTTGGCTTAGCGGAATTGATAGCAATTGCTTTTGAAGCAGTTTGTTCTTAGTTGCTGCTGCATAACTAGTCATTTACAAACATAATTAGCGAACATTTTAAGCGAACATTTTAAGCGAAAGAAAGCCTCATTATATGTTTACAAAATCCAAATGAGGATATAATTTTTATTTTTTAAAGGAGTCTAGAAATGGTTGAAATAAAATCATATAAAATGTAACCACTATAAAAATGAGAAATGCAATTCCGATTAGGGTATATATAATGTTCATTTAATCTGTTTCAGTAGGATTAATAAAAATTCAAAACACTTACCTCAACCTATAAAGCTCGCGATTAAAAAAACTATTCTTTAAAATCATCTCTATTTGAATGCTCAAGTAAATTTGTAATTATAAACTCAAAACCGATACAGCAAATTAATCTAACAATAAATCCTGACAACCTTTGCTGAAAAAGTTGTAACAACGGCTGTCAGGTATTTCAAAATTAAGTAACTTAATTTATTTGGTAACCTCTGTCTCTTTAATTGCTACTACTTCAAGATCAAAAATTAGGTCTTTACCAGCTAAAGGATGATTTCCGTCTATAACGATACTTTCCTCTTTAACCTCAACCACTAGTAAATTCGTTTCTTGTCCATCTGGAGATTTAGAAACTAGTCCCATACCAACTTCTGGCGTAATATCTTGGGGAAGTTCTGTTTTTTTGACTTCTTGTTTTAAATCTTCATTGATTTCTCCATACGCTTCCTCTTTAGAAATAGTAATGGTTTTCTTTTCATTTAACTTCATGTCGATTAATCCTTTTTCAAAACCAGGTATTAATTGTCCTTGACCTAAAGTAAACTCTAACGGTTCTTTTCCTTCAGAACTATCAAAAACCTGTCCATCAGATAACTTACCTGTGTAATTTACTTTTACCGTGTTATTCTCTTTAACTTGATTCATACTATATTATTGATTTTAAAAATATTCTTTGCATAATTTTTATGCAGCAAACATTTTAGTTTAAACTTATTACACCACCAGCCGCCAAAATCAAGCCAAAACTCCAAAAAACTACAATGAAAAGTTATTAACCTATAAATCATTAAACTTAATACATGAAAATCGTATTGTATCCCTTTAATGGCAGGAAAGCACAACTTTAGAATTAAATTAAAAAATAAACACAAAAAAAATAATCAAATCAGCAAATCTGTCAGTAAAATTTAAAAATCATCAAATATGTGTGCCAACTCCGCAAAAACACAAAAAGGAGTTTAGTTCAAATATTAAAAATAACTATTGATTGGTAAAGAGACATCACAATTTGTTATCTACCTAATTTGAATTTTATAATTCCTAAAAACAATTCATCTAAATTATTTTAAAACTCTTAAGTTTATATTTTCTTAGTTTTATTCTCAACAGTACTATTTCACAAAAGAAAAGAAGTCTAGTCACATCGTGTAAAAATAATTGCTTCGTACTATACTACTTAAAAATCCAATAGTTTACCTCTAGTTCGTCCCAATTTCCTCTAAATTAGTAGTCAACTATGTAACGATTCTTAAAAATCGTTATGTCTAATTTGACCAAACAAAATAAATGACAGAAAAAACAGACGGTATAGACGATTATTTAAATAATCATTACCTACACAGAAGTAATTGGTTGGGAGCGGTCGTACTTGGAGCTAATGACGGTATTTTATCAGTTGCGAGTATGGCGATTGGTGTTGCTTTTGCCAGTGATACTCTAGCCTATTGTTTTGGAAACTTTAGCTGGACTAGTTGCTGGTGCTTTATCAATGGTAGCTCGAGAAGATGTTTTGGTAAGCTCTCAAACAGATTTGGAAAAAGCTGATATCGAACGTAAAAAGCAAGAACTGAATCAAATGCCCAAAATCGAATTAGAAAGGCTCGCAGAAATTTATGAAAAAAGAGGCCTCAAAAGAAAACTTCCTTAATAGTCACTAAAGAATTAACAGCGCACGATGCCTTGGGTGCTCATGTTAGGGACGAATTAGGGATTGAAATACGTTAATAAACCCATGCAATCTGCATTAGCTTATACGGTAGAAGGAATACTTCCTTTAAAAAGTATGGAATATTCACTTTATGTTTTGCAATATTTTTTCTTATAATTCTGGGGAACTCTCGCAATGGGACTAACAGCAATAGATGGATATTTATTTAATATGAGTATTGAATAATTCTTGGAAAGAAAAGGCAAAATTTTATAACATTAAAAAAAATAAAAATGTCTTTTGATTTTCTCGATAGACATTGGAATTTTAGAATATCCTTATATTATTGAATTAAAAGGGATTGATAGTTTTTATAGAGCATCACTGATTGTAACTAAAATGGAACTTGTTAACGAAATGAGGCCAGATTTCTCAAAACTATTCGCCCGAATTTACTCTATTTTTAGCGGTGTTCATTTTAAAGTGCTGTGGCTAAATCTTTTATTCCTTTCATCCGTAGATGGATGTATATATTAAAAAATGAGAATTAAAAAACCACACACACTGCCATGTATCATTACATTCATAATCTACTCATGCTCAGAAAACCCCAAAGGTTTTCCTCTGGTTCGTTTTCTATTTACTACCTTAGTTCTCACTAAAACGATTAATCACAAACAACAAAGTTGTGCTTCATACAAAACAACCATTAAGATTCCCAATTTCTTGAAAAGTAAATATGATAAAAGTCTATCAACATGTACATCTATTAACCAAAAGCAATAACATGAAATCACTAAAACTATTAATTATTTGCATGCTTATGCTGCCACTAACTGTTAATACCCAAAAAAGAAAAAACAAGTCTTCAGAGCCTACTATAAAGCTAACAGACTCTTTATTTCATGGTTTAAAATGGCGTAATATTGGTCCGTTTAGAGGAGGTCGAAGCGTTACATCTACTGGAGTAATAGGACAGCCTCACACCTACTATATGGGCTCTACAGGAGGTGGTGTATTTAAGACTATTGATGATGGAATCACATGGGAAAATATCTCTGATAATTTTTTTAAAACAGGATCTGTCGGTGCTATTACTGTATCTGAAAGTGATTCAAACATAGTCGTTGTTGGTATGGGCGAACATGCTGCACGTGGTGTTATGACTTCGATGGGCGATGGTGTATACAAATCTATGGATGCTGGGAAAACATGGACGCATTTAGGATTAGAAAAAACCCGGCATATTTCAGATGTTGTCATACATCCCACAAACCCTGATATTATTTATGTGACTGCACAAGGTGCACAATATGCTCCATCCGCAGAGCGAGGTATTTATAGAACTCAAGATGGTGGTATTACTTGGGAGAACATATTGTCAGTAAATGATACTACAGGAGCTTCGTCCTTGTCTATGGATATGACCAATCCTCGTATTTTATATGCTTCAATGTGGCAACATCACAGATATCCTTGGTTTATGGAATCTGGTGGTAAAGATTCCGGTTTATATAAGTCTAATGATGGTGGAGATACTTGGGGAAACATGAAAGAAGGATTGCCTGAAGCTTTTGGTAAATCAGGCATTTCTGTTTCTAGAGCAAACCCAGAACGTGTGTTTGCAGTTATTGAAGCTGAGGATGAAAAAGGAGGTGTATACCGATCAGACGACGCAGGAAAAATTTGGAAACAAGTAAATAGCAACCGTGTTAATATTGCACGGTCTTGGTATTATATGGAGATTTTTGCTGATCCTCAAAATGAAAATATAGTCTATGTTTTAAATGCACCGGTTATGAAATCTATTGATGGAGGTAATAGTTTTTTTAATATTCCTGTTCCTCATGGAGATAATCATCATTTATGGATCAATCCAAATGATAATACCAATCTAATAAACTCGAATGATGGAGGCGCTAATATATCTTTTAATGGAGGAGAAAGTTGGAGCTCTCAACAAAACCAACCAACTGCTCAATTTTATCGTGTTATAACTGATAATTTGGTGCCTTATAACGTATATGGTGGTCAGCAGGACAACTCTGCCATTGCCATTGCAAGCCGAACAAACGATCGAGGAATAGATTGGAAAGACTGGTATTCTGTAGCAGGTGGTGAAAGTGCTTTTATTGCTTTCGATCCCAACAATCCAGAAACAGTGTATGGTGGTACCTATCAAGGTAACATCAGCAAATGGACCAAAACATCTAAAGAACAAAAATCAATTAAAGAATACCCAGAACTAGGATTAAGTATTGCACCAAAAGACGCTCGGTATCGTTATAATTGGAATGCACCAATTATAAGCTCACCGCACGACAGAACTACCATTTATCATGCTGGTAATGTTGTTTTTAAAACAACAGATGGTGGCACAAGCTGGACTACTATTAGTCCAGATCTTACTAAGAATGAAACCGAAAAACATGGTCCTGGTGGAGGTCCCTATACCAATGAAGCGGCAGGTGGTGAAAATTACAATACGCTTACGGCTTTAGTAGAGTCAGCACATGAGAAAGGTGTTTTATATGCAGGTAGTGATGACGGTTTACTTCATATTACTAAAAATGGTGGTCAAGCATGGGAGAACATTACTCCAAAAGGAATTGAAGATGGTATTATAAATAGTATTGATATCTCTCCACATGATCCAGCAACAGCCTATGCAGTTATCATGCGATACAAATCTATGGACTTGAACTCGTATGTTTTTAAAACAACCAATTATGGACAAACTTGGACAAAAATTGTAAATGGTCTAGAGGATCCAAACGGATTTGTAAGAGTCGTTAGGGCAGATAAAAAAAGAGAAGGATTGTTGTATGCTGGTACCGAGATTGGTTTATACGTTTCAAATGATGATGGTGCTCATTGGCAACGTCTAAAATTAAACTTACCCGTTGTTCCTATCAATGATTTAATCATTCAAGATAATGATTTGGTTGCTGCAACGTCTGGACGTGGATTCTGGATATTAGATGATTTAGGTGTATTACAAAACATGAATTCTGA
>NZ_JBLIET010000024.1:0-51026 GCF_047633235.1 Psychroserpens sp.
TTAAGGTCTTCGTGATTGAAACATCGGCTACTGGTGCTGCTGTGCCATCATTATTTCCATCTGTTCCGTCATCTATATTATTAGTTGATACAGGGTCTATCTCATCGGCACTTACACTAGCTGTATTACTAAAGTTTCCTGAGGCATCTATAGTTGCTGTTACGGTAATCGTGACAGCGTTCGCTGCTCCTGATGCAATGCTGCCTATGGTGCAAGGGAATGATGTACATCCTGCTCCTGTGACTCCTGTAATTGTTAAGTTACTCGGTACATCTGTCACTTCTACATTCGTTGCTGTGTCTGGACCTAAATTAGATACAACTAAGGTATAGGTTACTGTATCTCCTGGTGCATATGGACTACTATCTATTAAGGTCTTCGTGATTGAAACATCGGCTGATGGTGCAACTACATTTAATGTAGCACTATTTTGTATGATAAGACAATCATTATCACGGTGAGTGATCACTAAGTTATATACATTACCATCTAATCCTGTTACGTTAGATATTGCGAGTGTAATTGTATTAGTTCCTGAATAAACACCTGTATCTGTTAAATCTACTCCATTCTCTTGCCATTGGTAGTCTATATCAACTGAAGAATCTGATGCTGGACCTGGAGTCAATGTATAATCTGGAACACCTGCTGAAAATGTTGTTGTATTTACAGCTGTAGCAGATGTAATTGTAAATGTTGTACTATTACCCTCTGTAACTGTCTGGGTGATTAATGCTGTTGCGTCCACATTGACTTGAGTAGCGGTCGTTACATTAGTATTATTTCCTGTGTAAGCAGTCGCTGCTCCCGTTACTTGACCATTGCCATCAAAACCAGTACCGTCTACTTGTCCCGTACCGTCATCTATATGCCCTGCTTCCACTACATCACTACAACCATCATTATCACTATCTGTGTCTAAATAATCTGGTGTACCATCTCCATCAGTATCTCCGCCACAAAATGCTTGATAACTTACATTATCAATTTGTAACCTACCAGACCCAGCGTCAGTCGCCATTGTAATCCTAATGTATCGCGTTGAGCTTGTTACCGTATAGTTTTGTATTATTTCAGTAGAAATATTGGAAAAATTAAAAGTTTCCAAATTATTATAAACTGTATTATCAAGTGATTGCTCTACACCCATAACATGTAAATTAACTGTTACAAGCGATTCTATTTCAATGATCACGTCAGGATCTACTATGACTCCTAAATCAATGATAAGTTGATCCGTTACACTATCTATACTTCCATATATGTTATCTGATCCAATGGCAAAATTTTGGTTTAAAAGACCTGATGATGACGCATCAACAGAATCCGCGTCGGAAGCTGGTGTAACCGTACACTCTGAAATATCTAAAATACCATCATTATCATCATCAAGATCACACACATTATTAATCCCATCTGCATCTGGATCATTCGCTGTTGCTGTGCCTAAAATTGCACCATCGGTACAAGAATTTATAACTGTTATAGTCACATTTGCAGTTTCACAAATTGTTGAAGCTCTATCTAAACAGATCGTATACTCAACAGTATACGGTCCTGTTGCCGTTCCCATTGGAATATTAATTGTTCCGTCTGTACTAATTGAGGCTCCAGTTAATCCTCCGTCATTGGTAATACTTATATTGTCTGAAATGTTGCTATCAGTAGCGTCTACACCATCTACCGTATCGGTTCCATTACCATTATTATTAAACACGCTGGCCGTTGTTCCGCCTGATGCTGAATCAATTGGTATTGCGCTGAAATCATCATCTTCTGCGGAGATATCAAAACTACAAGAGACTGGAGCTGTGAAAATATTTGAATTGGTAAAGACACATGCAAAATCATCTGAGAATGTTGCTGTAATTGAAATAGCACTTCCATTCGCAGGCAATACAACACTATTAAAAGTATAAGGTGATATTAATCCTGAAACTGAAATAGAACCTGTTCCGTCTCCCGTTAATTCTAAGGTACCCGTAGGAGGTATATCTAAAAATTCTACTGTAATATCCGCAGTAAAAAAATCATCTGTTGAATTTAAAGATGTTCCATTATCATTACAAACCGATTCATTAGATGACACTATAGAATCGACCGAACACGTATTTACCCCACAGACATCAAAATTAACTATTGTTATACACTCAAAAGCTGTCGCAGTTGACCCTGTGAGCCCTCCTGTACTTCCATCAATAACATGTCCTGTAAAACAAATCGTTTTCGTATCTCTATTATATATCGTTGTAGCATGACCTCCTGTACTTACATAAACGGCGTCATCATCATCAACCGTATAACCACCAGGAATTGCAGGATACTCCGTTGTGGCATCCGCTCCTTGACCAATAGCCCCTTGATCGTTTGAACCCCAAGTAAGCAGTATTCTTTTTGATGCTGGTGTAGCACCTTCGGTAATTGCACCAGCACTTGCCCACTGTTCAGAAGATTGATTAGATGATATTTGTAATACTTTTTCAATAGGATTGCCTAAAGAATCATCAATTGTCACCCAATTTAAAACAGCAGTTGTGGTTTCATTAATTAATTTTTGAGATGTATTATATCCTACACCGTACATTCTTCTGTCAGTACCTAAAGCTAAAACACCATGCTCGTCTAATTGATCATTATAAAACGCAGTAATATACGTTGGAGTTGAAACTGGCGCTGTAACTAAAGTGGCATAATCGTAGTCTGATGAAGCATTACCATCAGCTAAATGTACATTTTCTCCCCATGCATATATATCTCCATCATTTTGAATTGCATACAAAGCAACATCACTACCCGTAACATGAAAAACATCTGTTATGGGAACTCCTGCAGATGTTTGTACTTGTTGCCAAATAGTTGCATCTGTAGATGTATTACCGTTTACCCTAGTTTCTCTAGACGCTACCCATACTTCTCCTGCAGTTGTATTTATAGCAAAAACATTTGAGGTCGCGTATAAATCGGATACATCAGTTGGAAGAACACCTACTGGCAAAGCCATTGGAGCAAATGTTGTGCCACTCACAAAATCAGAATTAACAACTTCATCAACTTGCCCCCAAACATATAAATTTGTAGTGGTTAATAAGAAAGCTTGCCCTCCAGAGTTTCCAGAAACGGCATATTGCACAATTGATCCTGTAAAATTGTATCCATTTGCAACTGAAATTTCTTGAATAACGTCAACATTTCCACCATCAAAATCCATATTCTCCCCCCAGGTAATTAATCCATCTGGAGTTTTCGCAATACTTTGGTGATACGATGTGATGATTATATCATCTTTAGGATTATAAGTACCATCTGCCTCGGGAACGGGGCATTGAGCAAACAAAAAAGTTTGACAAGTTGTCATTACAAGCAATGCAAATGAAAACTTCTTTTTAAAAGAGAATCGAGTAAAGATTTCCATATTATATTAAGGTAAAATTATTTATATCGTCTAAATTATTATCCACATAAATTAATAACACACAACGCAATAAATTCTACCAAAAAACGCTTACTACAACAAAAGCTCTAATCTATAGAATTAGAGTACACGTAGAGGCTATAATTTGGGTCAATCACAAATATTGCTATTAATCTTAGTTCAAAAATAATACTTATTAATTAGAAGTATCAAATCTTATTAACATATTTTTAATCGACCAAATGCTTGCTATAATCGATTAAGTACTAATCTACACTATTATTTTAGATTCAAAGAGTTTTATACGAAATAAATCATGTAAGATTTTGATTATAATAAACATACAGTCATAAAAAACTTACGCCATATAACGTAAGACACTTGTCTTACGCAGACGTCACATTCAATTCTATAAACACAACAATTATAAATTGGGTTTTAATTATAAATGTATTAATAAAAATTATATTTGTATTCACGAAAATAGACTATGAATTTTATTAAAGAAATCAACAGGCGCCGCACCTTCGGAATTATCTCTCATCCCGATGCTGGAAAAACCACCTTGACTGAAAAACTGCTACTTTTTGGGGGTGCAATTCAAGAAGCTGGCGCTGTAAAAAGCAACAAAATAAAGAAAGGTGCAACGAGTGATTTTATGGAAATTGAACGTCAGCGTGGAATCTCTGTAGCAACATCTGTGCTTGCATTTGAATATAATGGCATAAAAATTAATATTCTTGATACTCCTGGTCACAAGGATTTTGCTGAGGATACGTTTAGAACACTTACCGCTGTCGACAGTGTTATTGTAGTTATTGATGTGGCTAAAGGTGTTGAGGAACAGACCGAAAAACTTGTTGAAGTTTGTAGAATGCGAAACATCCCAATGATTATTTTCATTAATAAAATGGACCGTGAAGGTAAAGATGCCTTTGACCTCCTAGATGAAATTGAACAAAAACTAGGTTTACGTGTTGTTCCACTAAGTTTTCCTATTGGGATGGGTTATGACTTTAAAGGAATTTATAATATCTGGGAAAAAAATCTCAACCTATTTAGTGGAGATAGCAGAAAAGATATTGAAGAAACCATCGAAATCAATGATTTAATATCCCCTGAACTCGATAAATTAATAGGAGAGAAAGCCGCACAAACGCTAAGAGATGAAATAGAATTGGTTGATGGTATTTATCCTCAATTTAATAAAGAGGAGTACTTGAATGGTGAATTACAACCTGTATTTTTTGGATCTGCTTTAAATAATTTTGGTGTACGGGAATTATTAGACTGTTTTGTAGAGATAGCTCCTAAACCAAGACCAAAAAATAGTGAAGAACGCTTAGTAAGACCAGATGAAGATAAATTTACTGGATTTGTATTTAAAATTCATGCTAATATGGATCCTAATCACAGAAACAGGTTAGCTTTTATAAAAGTAGTCTCGGGAGAATTTAAAAGAAATACGCAGTATCTCCATGTTAGGCACAATAAAAAACTAAAATTCTCAAGTCCGAATGCTTTTTTTGCAGAAAAGAAGGAAATTGTGGACATCTCATATCCAGGAGATATTGTAGGGTTGCAAGACACCGGAAACTTTAAAATTGGAGATACACTTACTGAAGGTGAAATTCTCAACTATAAAGGAGTCCCTAGTTTTTCACCAGAACATTTTAGATACATCAATAATGCAGATCCATTAAAATCTAAACAATTAAATAAAGGTATCGATCAATTAATGGATGAAGGTGTTGCTCAGTTATTTACATTAGAACTCAATGGAAGAAAGGTTATTGGAACCGTTGGTGCACTGCAGTATGAAGTAATTCAATACCGTTTAGAACACGAATATGGCGCAAAATGCATTTATGAGAACCTTAATGTTCACAAAGCTAGTTGGATTGAAACCGATGACAAAAAGAGCGAAGAATACAAAGAGTTCTTGAGAGTTAAGCAACGTTTTTTGGCCAAAGATAAACGAGGACAACTTGTGTTTTTAGCAGATTCGCCATTTTCATTGCAAATGACACAACAGAAGTATAAGAGTATAAAATTCCATTCTACTTCAGAATTTGATTAATAATATAATACTGTTCATCTAATAATCTTAATAAATTTTGTTTTTAATCGATGTTTTCATACATTTAAACGTTTAAATAGTTTTATTAATGCCATTACTTTATAAATTAAATCAGATTAAACCCCAAAATTGATCTACTTATGAAAACTACTCCCAATGTTTTCAGTAATAATGATATTACTGTTACCTACAACCCTTGTGAATGCATTAACGCTGAGCGCTGTGCGAAAGAACTTTCCAATGTATTTCGTCAAACTGTTATACCATGGATAGACTTAGAAGGTGCTTCAACAAAGAAAATCATCGCACAAGTGAAAAAATGTCCTTCTGGTGCATTACAATTTCACGTCAATAAAGAAGTTGCTTAAATAGCATATTTCAGTTGAAATAGTAAATTTATATTCACAATGTGCTATTGATATTTGTAAAAAAACTAAAAAAAAATTAGACCTATTAAAAGGTGATACCGTAATTCGTATTGAACAATTTTCATTTTGTATTAAAGAGGTATTTATAATACCGTTTTTTTTTAAAACATGAATTTAATGTATTCCAGAATTACTGTGGGATAGAACACAAACAAAAATCCCCTTGAATTCTTCAAAGGGATTTTTATTTAAGCCTGACCTGTTGGTCCAAAATTTAATGGAATTGGTGGTTGCTCGTAGTCTTTAATTTCACCGTGTGCCTTTTCAAATCGGCTAACATTATCACCTAATGCTTTTAATAACCGTTTAGCGTGTTGTGGCGTCAAGATAATTCTTGACTTCACTTTGCTCTTTGGAGTTCCTGGCATAATGCTCACAAAATCCACTACAAACTCTGAAACTGAATGATTTATTATAGCCAGATTGGAATACATACCTTCTGCTATTTTTTCATCTAGCTCAATATTTATTCCTGGTTTTTTATTTTTATTTTCTTCTGCCATCGTAAAGTTATTTACGCTTCCAACTTGGTTGGAAGTCTTATTACACGTTTTAAATACCTACAAGATTTTTAAAGCATTGCAGGAAATTCTTTATTAGATATTTCCGTAGAAACGGAAATATGATTTATTTCATTTTATTAAAAAAGCCCTCTAGTAGTAATTACAAGAAGGCTTTTATTTTATTTCAAGAGATTTACCAAATAGGTTTCTAATTCTCTAATGAGATCCCAACATTCATTGAAATAAATTCGACTATTGTATTTCAGTTCACCTTCGGCTTATGACATACAAGTCTCATTTAATTATAATTCATCTCTTCTTTAGCTTTCATCATTTCATTGAATTCTGCTTTAGAACCTACAATGATGTTATCAAACTTTCTAACACCTGTTCCTGCTGGTATTCTATGACCAACAATTACATTTTCTTTCAATCCTTCAAGATCATCAATCTTACCATTTACCGCGGCTTCGTTAAGAACTTTTGTAGTCTCTTGGAACGATGCTGCAGATATAAATGATTTGGTCTGTAACGATGCTCTTGTAATACCTTGTAAAATTGGAGTTGCTGTTGCTGGTTGCGCTTCGCGAGCAGTCACCAATGCCTTATCCTCTCTACGAAGTATTGAGTTTTCATCTCTTAACTCTCTTGACGTCAATACTTGACCTAATTTCAAGTTTTGAGAATCTCCAACTTCTTCAACAACTTTCAATCCGAAAATTTTATCATTCTCTTCAATGAAATCTGCTTTGTGCACCAATTGATCTTCTAAGAAGATAGTATCTCCAGAATCGATGATTCTTACTTTACGCATCATCTGTCTTACAACAACCTCAAAATGCTTATCATTAATCTTCACACCTTGTAAACGATATACTTCTTGTACTTCATTTACTAAATACTGCTGAACTGCAGCAGGACCTTTAATATTTAAAATATCATTAGGCGTGATAGAACCGTCGGACAAAGGCATACAAGCTTTTACATAATCATTTTCTTGAACAAGAATTTGATTAGATAATTTTACTAAGTATTTCTTCACCTCACCAAGTTTAGACTCAATGATAATCTCACGGTTACCTCTTTTAATTTTTCCGAAGGAAACAACACCGTCAATCGCACTTACTACAGCAGGATTAGAAGGGTTACGCGCTTCAAATAATTCTGTTACACGAGGTAAACCACCTGTAATATCACCAGCTTTAGAAGACTTACGAGGAATCTTAACTAAGACTTTACCAATCTTAATTTTCTCTCCATCATCAATCATTATGTGTGCACCTACTGGTAAGTTGTACGAACGAATTGCTTCGCCTTTACCATCCTCAACAATAAGCGTAGGAATCAATTTCTTGTTTCTAGACTCTGAAATTACTTTCTCTTGAAATCCAGTCTGTTCATCAATTTCCACTTGATAAGTGATACCTTGCTCGATATTTTCATACCTTACTTTACCAGCAAATTCTGAAATAATCACACCGTTATATGGATCCCATTCGCAAATTACAGCACCTGCTTTCACTTTATCCCCTGGTTTAACATAGATGAAAGATCCGTAAGGGATGTTGTTTGTACTTAATGTGATTCCTGTTTTAGCATCTACTAATCTTAATTCTGAAGTTCTAGATATAACAACACTCGTATCTTTCCCTTCTTTATCAGTACTCTTAACAGTTTTAAGTTCGTCGATCTCTGCGATACCATCAAACTTAATTGCTAATTTATTTTCTTCGGAAATGTTACCCGCAACACCACCTACGTGGAATGTACGAAGTGTAAGCTGTGTACCAGGCTCACCAATTGATTGTGCAGCAACTACACCAACAGCTTCTCCCCTTTGTACCATTTTACCTGTCGCTAAATTACGACCGTAACATTTTGAACAAATACCTTTTTTAGCCTCACAAGTTAATGCTGAACGTACTTCTACTGCATCCAAAGGAGATGCTTGAATACGTTTAGCTATATCGTCATGAATATGACCACCTGCTTCAACTAATAACTCTTCAGTAATTGGATCAAACACATCATTTAATGAAGTACGACCTACAATTCTAGCCTCAAGAGTTTCTATTACTTCTTCATTCTTCTTTAATGGCTTAACTTCAATACCTCTTAATGTTCCACAATCTTCAGTATAGATAATAACATCTTGAGACACATCAACTAAACGACGTGTTAAATAACCCGCATCGGCAGTTTTAAGTGCTGTATCGGCAAGACCTTTACGTGCACCGTGAGTAGAGATAAAGTAATCCAAAATTGAAAGACCTTCCTTAAAGTTAGAAAGAATTGGATTTTCAATAATTTCACCACCACCTGCATTAGACTTCTTAGGTTTAGCCATTAATCCACGCATACCGGTTAACTGACGTATTTGTTCCTTAGATCCACGAGCTCCAGAATCAAGCATCATAAACACCGAGTTGAAACCTTGTTGATCTTCACGAATACGCTTCATAGACAATTCAGTCAATTCAGCATTTGTTGATGTCCAGATATCAATAACTTGGTTATAACGTTCGTTATTAGTAATTAAACCCATGTTATAATTACTCTTAATACCATCAACTAAAGTATTAGCCTTGTCAATCATTCCTTGCTTCTCCGAAGGAATAATAATATCACCTAAACTAAATGATAAACCACCTTGGAATGCAAACTTATATCCTTGAGTTTTAATTTCATCTAGAAACGCAGCTGTTTCCGGCACACTCGTCTTTTTAAGAATACCATGAATAATTTCTCTTAATGATTTCTTAGTTAATACCTCATTAATATAACCTGCTGCTGCTGGAACTTTTTCGTTAAAAAGCACACGACCTACAGTTGTTTCTATAATTTGAGAAGTTAACTCTCCTAATTCATTAAAATCTTGGGTTCTTACCTTGATACCTGCATTCAATTCTACTTTCTTCTCATTGTAAGCAATAATTACTTCCTTTGGAGAATAGAATGTTAAGCCTTCACCTATAACTTTATAATCATCTGTAGATATTCTGTGCTTAGTCATATAATAAAGACCAAGTACCATATCCTGTGATGGTACAGTTACTGGAGAACCATTTGCTGGATTTAAGATATTATGAGATGCCAACATTAATAATTGACACTCCAAAATAGCTTCAGGTCCCAATGGCAAGTGAACCGCCATTTGATCACCATCAAAATCGGCATTAAATGCAGTACACACTAATGGGTGTAACTGAATTGCTTTCCCCTCAATTAACTTTGGTTGGAATGCTTGAATACCAAGTCTGTGTAATGTAGGTGCACGGTTTAGTAATACTGGATGCCCTTTAAGGACATTCTCTAAAATATCCCAAACAACAGGCTCTTTTCTATCTATAATTTTCTTTGCAGATTTTACAGTTTTTACAATACCTCTTTCTATTAGTTTTCTAATAACGAACGGTTTGTAAAGTTCTGCTGCCATATCTTTTGGCAAACCACATTCAAATAATTTTAATTCTGGTCCAACAACAATTACAGAACGCGCAGAATAATCAACACGCTTACCTAGTAAGTTTTGACGAAAACGTCCTTGCTTACCTTTAAGTGAATCTGATAATGATTTTAATGGCCTGTTAGAATCTGTTTTAACTGCAGAAGCTTTACGTGTGTTATCAAATAATGAATCTACAGATTCTTGTAACATACGTTTCTCGTTACGTAAAATAACTTCTGGAGCCTTGATTTCAACCAAACGCTTTAAACGGTTATTACGAATAATAACACGACGATAAAGATCATTTAAATCTGAAGTTGCAAAACGTCCACCATCTAAAGGCACTAAAGGTCTTAATTCTGGTGGGATAATTGGAATGGCCTTCATGATCATCCACTCTGGTCTATTCTCTCTATTTTTATTAGAATCTCTAAATGCTTCAACAACTTGTAAACGCTTTAACGCTTCAGTCTTACGTTGTTTAGAAGTTTCTGTATTTGCTTTGTGACGTAATTCAAATGATAATTCATTTAAGTCGATTCTTGATAATAAATCGATTAAACACTCAGCTCCCATTTTTGCAATAAACTTACTAGGATCTTTATCGTCTAAATGTCTGTTTTCCTGAGGAATACCTTCCATTATATTTAGATACTCTTCTTCTGTAAGGAAATCTAGCTTCTGTAAAGGCTCTCCCTCAACATTTTTGGCTTCACCTGGTTGAATAACCACATAACGTTCGTAGTAGATAATCATATCTAAACGCTTAGATGGTAGACCGAGTAAGTAACCAATTTTATTTGGTAACGAACGGAAGTACCAGATATGAGCAACTGGCACAACAAGGTTGATGTGTCCTACTCTATCACGACGTACTTTCTTTTCTGTTACTTCAACACCACAACGGTCACAAACAATGCCTTTATAACGTATTCTTTTATATTTACCACAAGCACATTCAAAATCCTTTACAGGGCCAAAAATACGCTCACAGAATAAACCATCACGTTCTGGTTTGTGTGTTCGATAATTAATAGTTTCTGGTTTTAAAACTTCACCACGAGATGCTCCTAAAACAGACTCTGGAGATGCTAAACCAATAGAAATTTTGCTAAATTTCTGAATTGTATTCTTATCTTGTCTTCTTGCCATTTTTTATGGTACTAACAATTATTTAATTTATTTTTTAATTGGTTTTTTTACGTTGAACAACCCAAAAACTGTTCAACGTAAATCGAACATTTTCTTCGAAATTATTCCTCCAATCTAATATCTAATCCTAATCCCTTCAATTCGTGCATAAGTACGTTGAAAGATTCAGGTAGTCCTGGTTCTGGCATTGGCTCTCCCTTTACGATAGCCTCGTAAGTTTTAGCTCTACCAACAACATCATCAGATTTTACTGTTAAGATCTCACGCAATGTAGCTGACGCTCCATAAGCCTCAAGTGCCCAAACTTCCATCTCTCCAAAACGTTGACCACCAAATTGTGCTTTACCACCTAATGGTTGTTGCGTAATTAGTGAGTATGGTCCAATTGAACGTGCGTGCATTTTGTCATCAATCATGTGACCTAACTTAATCATATAAATAACACCTACGGTTGCTGGTTGATCAAAACGGTCTCCTGTTCCACCATCATATAAGTATGTATGACCAAATCTTGGCACACCTGCTTCATCTGTAAACTCGTTGATTTGATCTAATGTTGCACCATCAAAAATTGGAGTCGCATACGTACGCCCTAATTTTTGTCCAGCCCAACCAAGAACAGTTTCATAAATCTGACCGATGTTCATACGAGATGGTACACCTAAAGGATTTAATACAATATCAACAGGCGTTCCATCCTCTAAGAATGGCATATCCTCTTGACGAACGATACGAGCAACAATACCTTTGTTACCGTGACGTCCTGCCATTTTATCACCGACTTTTAATTTACGTTTTTTAGCAACATAAACTTTAGCTAATTTGATAATACCTGCTGGTAACTCATCACCTACAGAAATTGTAAACTTTTCACGTCGTAATGATCCTTGAAGATCATTTTCCTTAATCTTATAGTTGTGAATTAAATCTGCAACTAACGAATTTAAGTGATTGTCTGTAGTCCAAACTCCCGAAGTTAAATGCGCATAGTCATCAACTGAATTTAACATCTTAAGGGTATATTTCTTTCCCTTCGGAATGATTTCTTCACTTAAGTCATTATAAATACCTTGAGCAGTTTTACCATTGACAAGTGCGAATAATTTTTCAACTAGAACGACTTGTAAATCATCAAACTTTTTGTAATAGATATTTTCTAATGCTTCAATATCCTCTTTATCTTTTGCTCTCTTACGTTTATCTTTAATTGCTCTTGAAAATAATTTTTTCTCAATAACAACACCATGTAATGAAGGAGATGCTTTTAAAGATGCATCTTTTACATCACCAGCTTTATCACCAAAAATGGCACGTAATAACTTTTCTTCAGGTGTAGGATCAGATTCTCCCTTTGGTGTAATCTTACCAATAAGGATATCACCTGGCTTAATCTCTGCACCAATTCTAATCATACCGTTTTCATCAAGGTCTTTAGTAGCCTCTTCTGAAACGTTAGGAATATCGTTAGTTAATTCTTCGTTACCTAATTTAGTATCTCTAACATCCAATGAATACTCATCAATATGAATAGATGTGAATATATCATCACGAACTACTTTTTCTGAAATTACAATTGCATCCTCAAAGTTGTAACCCTTCCAAGGCATAAATGCCACTTTCATGTTACGACCTAATGCTAATTCGCCTTTTTCAGTAGCATAGCCTTGGCATAGTACTTGACCTTTTTTAACCATATCCCCTTTCTCAACAATCGGCTTTAAGTTAATAGAGGTACCTTGGTTAGTTTTTCTAAACTTAACCAATGGATATGTTTTGGTATCACTTTCAAAACTCACCATTGCAGCTTCTTCAGAACGCTCGTACTTTATGGTAATTTCATTAGCATCGACATACTCCACAACTCCATTACCTTCAGCATTAATCAAGACTCTAGAATCTTGAGCAACCTGACGCTCTAACCCTGTTCCTACAATAGGTGCTTGGGGACGCAATAAAGGTACCGCTTGACGCATCATGTTAGAACCCATCAATGCACGATTGGCATCATCATGCTCTAAGAACGGAATCAACGACGCCGAAATAGATGCAATCTGGTTTGGTGCAACATCTGTATAATTTACATTTATCGGATCAATAACTGGAAAGTCACCTTCCTGACGCGCAATAATCTTGTCTTCAAGAATTTTTCCGTTTTCATCAACACGAATATTCGCCTGGGCGATTAACATGTCTTCCTCTTCTTCTGCACTTAAATAAACTGGTGCGTTCTTAATATCAACCACGCCATTTTCCGATTTTCTATAAGGTGTTTCAATGAATCCCATTGAATTAACTTTAGCATAAACAGATAGCGAAGATATCAATCCAATGTTTGGTCCCTCAGGAGTTTCAATTGGACAAAGTCTTCCGTAGTGTGTATAGTGAACATCACGAACCTCAAAACCTGCTCTTTCTCTCGATAAACCTCCAGGTCCTAGAGCCGATAGGCGACGTTTGTGTGTAATCTCTGCCAATGGATTGGTTTGATCCATGAACTGCGATAATTGATTTGTACCAAAAAACGAATTAATAACTGAAGATAATGTCTTAGCATTAATTAAATCAATTGGTGTAAACACCTCGTTATCACGAACGTTCATACGCTCACGAATCGTTCGTGCCATACGCGCTAAACCAACACCAAACTGAGAAGATAATTGCTCACCAACTGTACGTACACGACGGTTAGATAAGTGATCAATATCATCAATCTCTGCTTTAGAATTGATTAACTCAATTAAATATTTGATAATTGTTATGATATCTTCTTTGGTAAGCACTTGCTTATCCATACCGATATCTAACTGTAATTTTTTATTCATTCTATAACGACCTACCTCACCTAAAGAGTAACGCTGGTCTGAGAAGAATAATTTGTCAATAATACCACGTGCTGTTTCCTCATCTGGCGGCTCAGCATTACGTAGTTGACGATAAATATGTTCAACAGCTTCTTTTTCAGAATTTGTTGGATCTTTTTGTAATGTATTATGAATAATAGCGTAATCTCCTTGTTGAGATGTTTCTTTGTGTAATAAAATTGTTTTTACACCTGCTTCAAGAATTTCTTCAATATTATCCTTATCTATAACGGTATCACGGTCTAATACAATTTCGTTACGCTCGATAGAGACCACTTCTCCTGTATCTTCATCAACGAAATCTTCATGCCATGTATTCAATACACGAGCGGCAAGTTTGCGATCGATAACTTTTTTAAGTCCAGATTTAGACACTTTAACTTCTTCTGCAAGATCAAAAATCTCTAATATATCTTTATCACGTTCAAAACCAATAGCTCTGAATAATGTTGTGACTGGTAACTTTTTCTTTCTATCAATGTAAGCATACATTACCTGATTAATATCAGTAGCAAATTCTATCCAAGAACCTTTGAAAGGAATAACTCTAGCAGAGTACAACTTAGTACCATTTGCGTGAAATGATTGACTAAAGAATACACCTGGAGATCTATGTAACTGAGAAACAACTACACGTTCTGCACCATTGATACAAAACGTACCACTTGGTGTCATATAAGGTATAGTCCCTAAGTAAACATCTTGAACAATTGTCTCAAAATCCTCATGCTCAGGATCTGTACAATACAACTTTAGACGTGCTTTTAAAGGCACACTATACGTAAGCCCTCTTTCTATACATTCTTCAATTGAATATCTAGGTGGATCAATAAAATAATCCAAAAATTCTAGAACGAATTGATTACGTGTATCCGTAATTGGAAAGTTTTCCATAAAGGTGTTATACAACCCTTCATTTCCTCTTTGCTCTGATTTTGTCTCTAACTGGAAAAAATCCTGGAAGGATTTAATTTGAATATCCAAGAAATCTGGATACTCAGTTCTGTTTACTATGGAAGAGAAATTTAATCTTTCAGCTGTATTTGCTAACATCGATGAACGCTTTTTTGATTAAAAAATTAACTAGTTTATTTATGTGTTTTTTTAATACACAAAAGGGTTTAGATCATTTCGACTATATCGAAAGACCTAAACCGTAATTTGTAGGTTTGCTAAGTTTACTTAACTTCAACCTCTGCTCCTGCTTCTTCTAACTGAGCTCTTAAAGCTTCAGCTTCGTCTTTAGCAACACCTTCTTTGATTGCACTTGGTGCATCATCAACTAAACCTTTAGCTTCTTTTAATCCCAAACCAGTTAATTCTTTAACTAACTTTACAACTGCTAATTTAGAACCACCTGCGGCCTTAAGGATTACATCAAATTCAGTTTGCTCTTCTACTGCATCTGCTGCTCCAGGACCTGCTTGCATTACTGCTGCAGCTGCTGCTGGTTCGATACCGTACTCGTCTTTTAATATTGTAGCTAATTCATTAACTTCTTTTACTGTTAAGTTAACTAATTGCTCTGCGAAATCTTTTAAATCTGCCATTTTTCTACCGTTTTAATAATTTTAATAATTTTAATAAAATATAATTTGTTTAAGTGCGTACTTGCTTGATTATCCTTCTCTTTCAGATAATGTTTTGATAATACCCGCTAATGTTCCACCACCTGATTTAAGTGCTGCAATAACATTCTTAGCTGGTGATTGTAATAATCCAATGATATCTCCAATCAATTCTTCTTTAGACTTGATATCTACTAACATGTCTAATTGATCATCGCCAATGTATACAGCTTCTTCAATAAAAGCACCTTTAAGCAAAGGCTTATCAGATTTTTTACGGAAGTTCTTAATTACTTTAGCTGGAGCATTACCAGTTTCAGAATACATTACTGAAGTATTACCTTTTAAAACCGTTGGAAGTTCTCCGAAATCTCTATCAGAAGCCTCCATCGCTTTAATTAATAATGTATTTTTTACTACGCTTAATTGTACGTTTGCTTTGTAACAAGCACGACGTAAGTCTGAAGTATTACCTGCGTTTAATCCTGAGATATCTGCTAAATAAATATTTGCATTATCTGCTAATTGAGCAGTTAACTCTTCAATTACTTGTGATTTTTCTTCTCTTGTCATAATAATAAAGATTTAACTACTTATGCGAATTTAACATCAATTGCTATACTAGGACTCATTGTACTAGACATGAAAACACTTTTCATGTAAACACCTTTTGAAGCAGTTGGTTTCAATTTATTCAAAGTGGTTAACAATTCCATAGCATTCTCCTCTAATTTATCAGCACTAAATGATGCTTTTCCTATTGGAGCATGTACAATTCCTGTTTTATCAACTTTGAAATCAATTTTACCAGCTTTAACTTCTGCTACTGCTTTCGCAACATCCATAGTAACTGTTCCTGTCTTTGGGTTTGGCATTAGCCCTCTTGGACCTAATACTCTACCTAATGGACCTAATTTCCCCATGATAGCTGGCATAGTAACAATAACGTCAACATCTGTCCAGCCATTTTTGATTTTTTCTAGGTACTCATCTAATCCTACGTAGTCAGCTCCTGCTGCTCTAGCTTCCTCTTCTTTATCTGGAGTAACTAAGGCAAGGACTTTCATATCTTTACCTGTTCCATGTGGAAGAGAAACAACTCCTCTTACCATCTGATTAGCTTTACGTGGATCTACTCCAAGTCGTACTGCTAAATCTACAGAGGCGTCAAATTTTGTATACGTAATCTCTTTTAATAGAACTGTCGCTTCTTTGACAGAATATAATTTATTCTTCTCAACTTTAGCTCTAGACTCTTTTTGTTTTTTTGTAATTGCCATTTCAAAAATTTTTAGTTAGGTGACTCACCACCTTTAACTGTGATTCCCATTGATCTTGCAGTTCCTGCAACCATCTTCATTGCAGATCCAATATTAAATGCATTTAAATCTTGCATTTTATCTTCTGCTATAGCTTTAACTTGATCCCAAGTTACTTTCGCTACTTTCTTTCTGTTCGGTTCACCAGATCCTTTTTTTACTTTGGCCGCTTCCATTAATTGTACCGCAGCTGGAGGAGTTTTGATAACAAAGTCGAAAGACTTGTCTTTGTAAACTGAAATCACAACAGGAAGAACTTTACCAGGTTTGTCCTGAGTTCTAGCGTTGAATTGCTTACAAAATTCCATAATATTAACTCCAGCAGCTCCTAAAGCGGGTCCAACCGGTGGCGACGGATTCGCAGCACCTCCCCGAACTTGTAATTTAACTACTTTACCTAATTCTTTTGCCATTTTGAAAATTTTAATTTTGTACATCTTTATTGTGGAAGCAAAAAAGAAATACTTTCTATGTGTGTAACGATTATTATACTTTATCTACTTGCATATAACTTAATTCTAACGGCGTTTTTCTTCCGAAAATTTTCACCATTACCTCAAGTTTACGCTTTTCTTCATTTATCTTTTCAACAGTACCATCAAACCCATTAAATGGACCATCAATTACCTTAACTGTCTCTCCTATAGTATAAGGTATTGCCATATTGGAATCTGCTTCAACAGATAACTCATCTACCTTACCTAGCATTCTATTAACCTCAGTTTGTCTTAGTGGCACAGGATCTCCCCCTTTAGTCTCCCCTAAAAAACCAATTACATTAGTAATGGATTTAATAATATGAGGAACCTCTCCACTTAAGTTAGCCTGAATCATAATATAACCCGGAAAATAAACACGTTCTTTATTTATTTTCTTACCATTACGAATTTGGATAACTTTCTCTGTTGGAACTAAGACTTGATCAACAAAATCCTCTAAACCTAATCTAGAAATTTCATTTTCTATATAAGCCTTGATTTTGTTTTCCTGACCACTTACAGCTCTAACAACATACCACTTTTTATTTACGCTAGTCTCAGACATACTCTCTGTTATATTATTAGTTATATTAAATTAAAGTATGCCTTAATAACCTTACTAAAAACAGTATCAACTCCCCAAATAGCTAAAGAGAAAATGATTGAGAATACAGCTACTAACACGGTTAAACTTTGAGCTTCAGACCATGTTGGCCATGATACGTTATTCTTTAACTCGCCAAAAGATTCTTTTATATAATTTACAATTCCTGCCATCTGATTTCTTGTTTGCACGGGTTGAGAGACTCGAACTCCCGACACCTGGTTTTGGAGACCAGTGCTCTACCAACTGAGCTAAACCCGTAAATATTAATCAAGGCATCTTGCAAAAACAAGACACCTTAATTACTATTTATTTAATAAATATTTAGTCTAAAATTTCAGTAACCTGACCTGCTCCTACTGTTCTACCACCTTCTCTAATTGCGAAACGTAAACCGACGTTCATTGCAATTGCTTGAATTAGATCAACAGTAATTGTAAGGTTATCTCCAGGCATTACCATCTCAACTCCGTCAGGAAGCATAATGTTTCCAGTTACATCAGTTGTACGAACGTAGAACTGTGGACGATAGTTATTATGGAATGGAGTATGACGTCCACCTTCTTCTTTCTTAAGTACATATACCTCAGCTTTAAATTTAGCGTGTGGAGTAACAGATCCTGGCTTAGTAATAACCATACCTCTTGAGATTTGACTCTTCTCAATACCTCTTAATAAGATACCAGCATTATCTCCAGCCTCACCCCTATTAAGGATTTGACGGAACATTTCAATACCAGTAATAGTAGATGTTAATTTCTCAGCACCCATACCAATAATCTCAACTGGATCACCTGTATTACCTACTCCTGTCTCAATACGTCCTGTAGCAACAGTTCCACGACCTGTAATTGAAAACACATCCTCAATTGGCATTAAGAATGGCTTATCCATATCACGTACCGGCTCTTCAATCCAAGAATCAACAGACTCCATTAATTCCAATACTGTATCTACCCATTTTTGTTCACCATTAAGCGCACCTAAAGCAGAACCAGCAATTACAGGACCATTATCACCATCATATTCATAGAATGATAACAACTCTCTAATTTCCATTTCTACTAATTCTAATAACTCTTCATCATCTACCATATCCACTTTATTCATGAATACAACCATACGAGGAATACCTACCTGGCGACCAAGTAAGATGTGCTCGCGAGTTTGTGGCATAGGACCATCAGTTGCAGCAACAACTAAAATAGCACCATCCATTTGAGCAGCACCAGTAACCATGTTCTTTACGTAATCGGCGTGACCTGGACAGTCAACGTGAGCGTAATGACGATTTGCTGTTGCATATTCAACATGTGAAGTATTAATTGTTATACCTCTTTCTTTTTCTTCTGGAGCGTTATCAATCTGATCGAATGATCTTGCTTCTGAAAAACCTGCATCAGCTAATACTTTAGTAATAGCAGCAGTTAAAGTTGTTTTACCGTGATCTACATGTCCAATTGTACCTATGTTAAGGTGTGGTTTTGAACGATCGAAAGTTGCCTTTGCCATGTTTAATTTATTTAATCTTATTTATATTAGTATTCAATTTAATTATTTATTAGAAAAAAGAGCCAATGACGAGAATTGAACTCGTGACCTCTTCCTTACCAAGGAAACGCTCTACCCCTGAGCTACACCGGCTTTAAATTTGGTAAGCTAAACAGAAACGTCTACTTAAAACTAAATCAACAAAAAGCTAACTTAGTTAGAGCGAGAGACCAGGTTCGAACTGGCGACATTCAGCTTGGAAGGCTGACGCTCTACCAACTGAGCTACTCTCGCATTTTTTAACTGTTTTACGAATTAAAGGTTTCAATATTTCAAATGATCCCGATTAGCTAAGTTCATATTAACACAAACTTGAATTAAACCTCTTTCAAATTATTTTATTGATATGAATTACCTCGCTTTACTCGGCAATCTTGGATTGGAAATCCAATCCAATTAATTTTTAAAAGCAATATGACAAAAGCGAACTCTTAACTGCTGCATATTAAAAATAAATTGTGGGGAGAGCAGGATTCGAACCTGCGAAGACGTAGTCAGCAGATTTACAGTCTGCCCTCGTTGGCCGCTTGAGTATCTCCCCAATTTTAAAGAACTTTTGCTAAAAACAACTTTCGTTTTTCTTAGACTTTTTAAGAGCCGATGGAGGGACTCGAACCCACGACCTGCTGATTACAAATCAGCTGCTCTAGCCAGCTGAGCTACATCGGCTTTTATATAACTTTTAGGCTATAAAAAAAGTCCGCTATTTCTAACGGACTGCAAATGTAAAGATTTATTTATTTATTCAAAACATTTTTTCAAAAAAATTATCACATATGTGTTCTTAATTTTTCTTTTCTACGTTTTAACTGCCTTTCTAACGATGAAACTGCCATATCTGCCCCTTCTTCAAATGTTTTACATTGTTTTTTTACAATAAAACTATCTCCAGGTACTTCTACGCGCGCCTCAAAAATTTTATTTTCCTTATCACTAGTGTTTTCAACTTTCAAAAACACATCAGATTGTATGACCTTGTCATAAAACATATCTAATTTATCCATACGATTTTGAATAAAGTCAATTAGCTTTTTATCTGCGTTAAAATTCACAGCTTGAGTGTTTACCTTCATATTCGATCTTTTATAGGTTAGACAATATTACTTTTTACTTCTTGGATGTGTATTTGTGTACACTTTTTTCAGTTCTGCTATACTATTATGTGTATAGATTTGAGTTGCTGCTAAACTTGAGTGTCCGAGAAGTTCTTTTACAGCGTTTAAATTTGCACCTTGATTAAGTAAGTGAGTCGCAAATGAGTGCCTCAATATATGCGGACTTCTTTTTACTTTCGTAGATACCTTACTAAAGTAGTCATTTATAATTCTGTAAACAAGAGTTTCATAAATTTTAACCCCTTTTTTAGTTAAAAACAAACAAGAATCATCTATAATAATTTCTAAGTTATTTCTTTGCCCTAAATATGTCTCTATTGTTTTTATAACAGAATCTAACAAAGGGATTAGTCTTTCTTTATTTCGCTTACCCAAAACTTTCAATGTTCTATTGGACATATCAACATCCGAAAGCCTGAGCTCCACTAGTTCTATTCTGCGTATTCCCGTTGCATAAAACAATTCAATAATCAAACGGTTTCTTAAGCCTTCAAAATCTGTTACCGAATTAAGTTCATCTAAAACTTGGTGCAATTCTCCTTCGGAAAATGGCACTTGAATTTTCTTGCTGACTTTTAAAGCTTTATGCTTATTCAAAGGGTTTACCGTAATTGTATTAATTTTTAGAAGAAATTTATAATAGGTATTAAGAGAAGATGTTTTTCTGTTGATGCTTCGGTTGGAGACACCACTTTCAACGAGACTTACAATCCAATTTCTTATTTGCTGGTAGTTCACATCGTTTATAGTGTTCTCTTGAAATTCTAAAACTATAAATTTTTGAAATGCCTGTAAATCCGCTAAGTACGCCTTTAGCGTTAGTGGTGAATAGTTTTTCTCTAGCAAGAGATAATCTGAGAACGCTCTAAAAGACATGTGATATAATTTCCGAAGTAAGATTTTATTTATTACTTGAGTTTAGTGTAAATTTAAAAGTACAACCTTTTTCAATAGCGACTTGAGTATCGAGCAAAAAAAATCCTACTTGAATAAGCAGGATTAATAATTAAGAAAAGCAATACTTATACGGCTTCTTGATCTCTAAGATCTTGAGCATATTGAGCTTTTTTAACTTGCGCTCTGCGTGCTATAGACCGTTTTGTAAATTGTTTACGTTCTAGCAACTGGCTTTTAACCGTCGTCTTCACAAACTTGCGTTTATAGCGGTTTAACGCTCTATCTATATTCTCTCCTGATTGTATTGGAATTATTAACATAGTCCTTAACCTCCTCTCTTTTAGATTTTTTAAGGCTGCAAATATAAAAAGTAATTTAAAATACCCAACTTCTTTTTTTAAAGTTTTAATCTAGTCTCTAAATAAAGAAGCCCTTTGGCTTAGATCCTGAATCAATTTTTCGTCCTCTTCACTTTCTAAAAGCACATTATAATTTTTCCAGAATGCTTTATTATAGGGCTTGGGAGAGAAGATATCCATATCCCATTCACCATCGAGTTTCATTTTGATGATCTCTTTATCTAGAATTATTTCAGAAAATAGAATTTCTTGAACTGTGTAGTAATAACGTTCTTCTTTATTGTAACGTTCCTTTTCTTCATCACTTACTTTTTGATCCGTTTTAAAACCAACATTGACGAGTTTTGGAGTTTCGTAATAGATATAATTGGGATACATCTTATCTTGGTATTCTATGTAAGTCATCACTAATTTGTGATTTACCTGAGTATCAAATAAACGTTTACTTCGTACCTTTTGTGCTTGAGAAGCCGCCACGAGTTCATACTCTATCTTTTTAATTGCGTAATTATCATAATACACGTATAACCAACCTTTAGCCTCATATCCTGCGTTAAAAATGCCTTTAGTCTCTAAGTCTACTAATTTTGTGCTTTCTGAAATTTTAATTTTATAAATCTTTCTATCATTATCAACTAATATGGTGTCTAAATCAAAATGGTGTTTTTCTAAAATGTCCTCACCAAAAAGCGCCTTAGCATCTATTGAATTTCTCAGCAAGTTTAATTTTCCTTGAAATATATTTTGAAGTCCGTTAACTCTAGTATCATTCCACTTTATAGCTTTCTCTAATTGCGCTGTTGACAATTGACTACGTTTTACGTCTTTAACCTTTAGTCTACTGCGCTTTGCATTCTGGTTATTATAAGCCACATAATTAAAAATACTATCTATATCTCTAAGGTCGTAACTTTTTCTAACCTGATCGACATTGATTTTTAAATAGTCACTAGAGTTGGCTGCGAAGCCAGAATCATATACGGTTATCGCACTTTCTATAAGCCATTTAAACTCGACTTTGTTTCGTTCTTTATGGCGTAAAAATCCTTTTTGTATATACGCAGAATCAGGCAAATTGATAGCTAACTTCTCAATAGCTTTGAGCACAATATCATTTCCTGTTTTGGGACGTATTTCTGCAATTAGAATAATCTCATCAAGTGAGGCTACATCCTCTTCTAAATAAATATCTAAACTGTTATCAAATTCTATTACAGGAATCTTATAACTTTTATAACCAATAGAGGAAATGATTAAAGTATCTTTTGCAAATTCCTGAGGAACTTGTAATATAAACTTACCATCAGAATTACTTACCGTACCAATTGTTGTGTTTTTAACATAGATACTGGCACTCTCTATTGGTGCAAGCATTGAGAAATCGAGAATTTTATTTGTGATTTCAATTTGTGATGCTGCGCCAAATGATAAAAGTAATATCGTTACCCCTAAACCATTTTTGATATATTTCATTACCATACTAAGTGTTCTTTTAATTTACGAGGGAACAGTTTGGTTGTTATTTTTCCGAAGAATAAAATCAGGTTGCAGGCTTATAATCTTTATTATCTAATACCATCTTCGCTATTATTTCACGTAAAATCTCTGATGTTCCACCACCAATTGGGCCCAATCTACTATCACGAGCCAATCTTGCAAGAGGATACTCCTCCATATAGCCATAACCTCCTAAAAACTGAAGACACTGGTAGATTACCTCATCTGACATTTTTGTTGAACGCAATTTAGAAATTGTAGCTTCTTTAACCACATATTCACCATTATTAAGACGATCTGCGATAGCATAATTGAATTCTTTACACATCAACATGTCTGCGTAGCAATCTGCAAACGTATGTCTTAAGGCTTGGAATTTATCGATAGTTTTCCCAAACGCTTGACGTTCGCTCATATATTTTTGAGCATAATCTAAAGCAAATTCCGCACGAGCGTGCGCATTGATTCCCATGATTAATCGCTCTAAAGCGAAATGTTGCATGATGTAAGGGAAGCCCTTATTTTCCTCACCCATTAAGTTAGACGCAGGAATGATTACATTATCAAATGCAATCTCACCCGTATCTGAAGCTCTCCAACCTAATTTATCAAGTTTTGTAGCGGAAACTCCTGGTGTCTCGCGATCCATTACAAATATGCTAATCCCTTTATTACCAAGCTCAGGATTTGTTTTTGCACAAACCACTAGATAATCACTATACACTCCATTTGTAATAAATGTTTTTGAACCATTAATCACATATGTATCTCCTTTTTTAACTGCAGTTGTTCTCATTCCTGCAACGTCACTACCACCAAATGGTTCTGTAATACAGAGACAACCTATTTTATCTCCAGTGATACTTGGTGCTAGGTATTTTTGTTTGATAGCGTCATCACCTTCTTTATTAAGGTGAGTCATTGCTAAATAGGCATGTGCCCAAATTGCAGCTGCGAACCCACCAGAATTCACTTTCTGTAATTCCTCAAGTAAGATCACTGTATAAAATAAATCGAGATCCATTCCTCCATATTCCTCAGGATATGCAATACCAAAGAAACCCATTTCACCAAATTTCTTCCAAATAAAACGTTCTATATGACCCGTTTTTTCCCATTTTTCAATATGGGGAACAACTTCCTTCTGCAGGAAATCTTTTAAACTTTGTCTAAATAATTCGTGTTCTTCAGTGAAATATCTACTACTCATAAATTATTATTTTTTTATATCTAATCGATTGTCAAATATAACCTAATTATCTCACTTTTTTTAATAGGAAAACCTTTAACTTTTGTTAATTCGTCTAAGGTCTTGAAACCCTCTCTAAGTGTTCTTTGCTCTATGATATTATGGGCAATCTCGTAATCAATGTACTTTATAGTCACCAATTGATCGAGGGTAGCCTTGTTTATATTGATTTTTACAATCGATTTTGCTGTTTTAACTGTAAACTCGTTTAATGCACGTTCAATAACTTCTGCTGATAAGCCATACACTTCTTGAAGCTGAACATCTGCAACAAAATCTCCATATTTTGTTCTATACGCAACGATGCGTTCAGATAGCTTTTCTCCTATACCATAAATACGTTTGAGTTGAGCTGCACTTGCTGTATTTAAGTCTTGTTTTTGAGCAAAGGTCTTAGGTGTCGCATTATTTGAATAATTATTGACATAGTTTGTTTTAGTTTTAGGATTAGTCACCCAGTCTGGAAATTTAAAGTAAGGCGATATTTCAGCTAAAAGCGAATCTGATATTTTGGTTACTCTCTGAAAGTCTTTCGAGGAATTGACCCATTTATTGGTCTCTCTAAACAGGTGAAGTCGGTCAATTTCTTCATTAGACATTCCGATTGAATAGCCTTTAAAATCGGTAATATAATTTGGATTAAAAGGAAATATCACTGGTTTTGAAGCTTCTAATTTCTCTAAACGCAGAGAATCTATCTCTGCTTGAAATTTAAAGATATCCTGTGTATTAACATCAAACTCTTCCGAATAAAAATCAACAAAATAATAGATGCATTGCACTGCCAATATAAGGAGTAACAACAAAAAAATCCCACTTCTCTGTTTTCTTGTAAACCAGAAGTGGGATTTAAAATTCATTATTTTAATTTATGACTTATTAGCTTTAATTACTGCCATATACCTGTTTAGTTCTTCTTTCACTTTAGGAGCCAAGAGAATCAAACCAACCATATTGGGAACCATCATCGCGAATACCATTGCATCTGAGAATCCAATTACCGAATCTAAACTTGCAGCTGCTCCAATTATAACGAACACGCAGAAAATTACTTTATATGTATATTCTGTCTTTTTACTTCTTCCAAAAAGGTAAGTCCATCCTTGAAAACCGTAGTAAGACCAAGAGATCATAGAACTAAAAGCAAATAACACTACTGCAACCGTTAAGACATAAGGAAACCAACTTATTACACTTCCAAATGCTCCTGAAGTCATTAAAATTGCTTCTGCATCATTTGAAGGACCTGCTCCTGATAAAGAACCCGTAATAATCAAAACTAAAGCTGTCATAGTACAAACCACAACCGTATCAATAAATGGTTCTAATAATGCCACCATCCCCTCACTTGCTGCATATTTTGTTTTTACCGCAGAATGCGCAATAGAAGCCGAACCAATACCTGCTTCGTTTGAAAATGCAGCACGTCTAAATCCTTGAATTAAAACTCCTACAGCACCACCTGCAATTCCTTCTGGACTAAAAGCACCATTCCAGATTGCCGCAAAAGCACTTCCTATCATATCGTATTTTGCGAAGATTACGAATAATGATGCTGCCACATAAATTGCCACCATAAATGGTACAATTTTATCTGTTACTTTGGCTATTTTTTTAATACCTCCAATAATTACAATACCCACAAGTATTGCCATCACTAAACCAAATGCCCAACCATATCCGTGTAAAAAGGACTGCTCACCACCTGTTATATTTTCAACCAATTGGAATGCTTGATTTACTTGGAACATATTCCCCCCTCCAAATGAACCACCAATCACAAAAATGGCGAATAAGACTGCCAATACTTTGCCTAGACCACCAAGTCCTTTTTCTTTAAGTCCTTTAGTAAGGTAATACATGGGGCCGCCGTAAACGGTTCCATCTTCTGCGATATCTCTATATTTTACACCAAGCGTACATTCTACAAATTTAGATGCCATACCAAGAAATCCTGCTACAATCATCCAAAATGTTGCCCCAGCCCCACCAATAGAGACTGCAATTGCAACTCCTGCAATGTTACCTAAACCCACAGTTGCTGACAAAGCAGCTGTCAACGCTTGAAAATGTGAAACTTCTCCTTCGTGCCCTTCTATAGCTATTGTTTCTATAGCATCTCCCCCTGGTGTAGAATCTCCTGCACCTATTAAAGACTCATGATGATCTAACTCATCATACTTTCCCCTTACAATATTTACAGATGTAAAAAAACCTCTAAAATTGATAAAATTGAAATAGACGGTAAAATATAAGGCTCCTAAGATTAGCGGAAACAACACCCAATACACACTTACAGTGTCTGTAAATGGGATTTGATAAAATATAAGTTCTACAAACCATCCTGTAGCGTCACCAAATTTCTCATCAATAACCTCGTCAATACCCTTTTCAGAATCTTGAGCAACGATTAATATAGGTAATGCGAAAGCAACAAATGAAAGAAGAATTTTCTTCATAAGATTATTTATTAATTAATTTTTTAAAATTAGTAGAGCAATATATAAAAAATAAAGCATCTCTTACAAGTAAAATTAATTCCAATGGCGTTTCGCAAGAAAGAACATCAAAAAACCAACCTATATTATCCCGAAAAAAAATATTCTTTTTCGGGATAATATAGGTTGGTTTTTTAAGTAAACGTAACGTTCTATTTATAACGTTTCATGATAACTAATCAACAAAGGATTAACTAAAATCATTCTTTTTTAGTATGACCTATAGCTATTAAATAGCGTTTTATTTCTTTCTTCACTTTTGGAGCTAAAATTAATAATCCGATAATATTTGGGAATACCATAGCGAATATCATAGCATCAGAAAAATCGATAACAGAACCTAAACTAGAAGAAGCTCCAACAACAGCCATAATTAAAAATAATGATTTAAAAACTATATCAGCAAACTTACCTCTTCCAAATAAATACGTCCAACCTTGTAATCCATAATAGGACCAAGATAACATACTTGAAAAGGCAAATAAAATAACTGCAACTGTTAATACTATAGAGAAATTTGGAATAGCTGTCTCAAATGCCAATGAGGTTAAATCGACACCTCCAATACGTTCTCCATTAGAATTTAATAATACTTCTTTACTAACAACATCACCATAAGCGAATAAACTGTTCTTTAAATTTACTATTATAATCACCAAAGCTGTCATGGTGCAAATAACAACTGTATCAATAAAAGGCCCAATAGATGCTACAATACCTTCACTTGCTGGGAATCTTGTTTTTACAGCAGCATGAGCTATAGATGCTGATCCAACTCCCGCTTCGTTAGAAAATGCGGCTCGTTGAAACCCAACAATCATAACTCCAATTATACCCCCTAAAGCCGAATCCGCCTTAAAAGCACCATCCCAAATTTCTAAAACAGCATCGGGAATTAATGAAAAATTCATAAATATAATAACGAGTGAAGCGCCTACAAAAATGATAGCCATAAAAGGAACTACTTTTTCTGTTACTTTACCAATCCTTTTTATACCTCCTATGATGACTAATCCTACTAAAGCAGCCAAAACTACTCCAAACCAAAATCCTGCAGAACCCGAAGTTGTATTTGCTAAAATTTTAAATTGTGCAGCAGCTTGATTTGCCTGGAACATATTCCCCCCACCAAATGAACCACCAACTACCATAATAGCAAAAAATACAGCCAATATTTTACCTAAAACGCCAAGTCCTTTTTCTTTAAGTCCTTTTGTTAAATAATACATGGGACCTCCATAAATTTTCCCATCTTCACCCACTTCACGATACTTAACACCTAAAGTTGCTTCAACTAATTTTGATGACATACCTAACAATCCAGCCAGAATCATCCAAATTGTTGCCCCTGGACCTCCAACTGCAATGGCTACAGACACACCAGCAATGTTACCTAAACCAACTGTTGCGGACAAGGCTGCGGTTAAAGCTTGAAAATGTGTGACTTCACCAATGACGTCCTCTTTTTGTATGGTTTCAAAAGAATCTCCATCATCATTAGGCGTTGAATCACCAGCAACTGTTTCGGCAACGTGATGATCAATTTCGTCGTATTTCCCGCGAGTTGCTCTTATAGCAACTCCTAATAATCTAAAGTTTGCAAATCTATTATAGATCGTAAAATATAGGGCTCCTAACAATAAAATAATTATAACTATTGGAACATCTCTACCAACAATACTTATTGGGTAAAAAACAATAGAAGATACGACGTCTGAAACCGGTTTAAACCATGCTTCAATGCGCTCATCCATACTAATCTTTGAGGTTGATTCTTGTGCGAATGTTAAAATGGGTAAAATAAGTGTGAAAATTGAAAGTAGACCTTTCTTCATAAAAATTATATTAGTTAGTATATTTTAAATCAATAGGGCAAGGTGCTAAAAAAAAGCGAGTTGTTGAAACATCTGCTGTTAAAACAAAATTTGACTACGTGATATTGTAAACAGAATTAAGCTTCTGAATTTGTTCAGGTCTTCCCAGAACAATTATTTTTGAATTAGGCGCTAATTCTAAATCAGCTTCAGGATTAACGATGTATTCACCGTTACTGCTCTTATAACCAATAACATTACATCCTGTTTTTCTGCGAAGATCTAAGTCCCTAATCGTTTTAGCATTTGTAGCATCATACAATTTCTCAACTGGGATTTGCTCAATATTGATGTTAGACTTCCCTACGATAGACAAATTATCAATAAACTCAATTAAATCTGGAACTACAACTAAGGAAGCCATGTGATCACCTCCAATTCTATCTGGTAAAATAACATTATTAGCTCCTGCCAATTTTAATTTTTTATAAGACGTTTCTTGAGAAGCGCGACTTATGATATTTAATTTACTATTAATTTGTCTTGCAGAAAGCACGACAAACAAATTATCTGCGTCATTTGGTAATGCAGAAATAAGAGTACTCGCACGCTCAATACCTGCTTGTAAAAGAACCTCATCCTCATTAGCATTTCCTAAAACAAAAGGTACCATCTCATTTTGAAACTTCTCTATGATTTCTTTGTCCCTTTCAACCACAACAAAAGACTTATTATAAGCTAATAATTTTTTCGCGGCTTGTTTCCCATTTCTTCCATAGCCACAAATAATGATGTGATCTTTAAAACCGTCAATTTTCTTTTGCATCTTTCTTTGTTTTAGTTCTTCAAAATTGTTTTTGCTTAAAATATATTCGGTAATGACAGTAATGGCATACCCTAAGATTATAACGCTAGTCAAAATTAAGAATATCGTAAATATTTTGGCATTATCATCTAAGGGCTGTACTTCTCCAAAACCTACAGTGGTAATAGTAATTACAGTCATATAAATCGCATCAACCCAAGTATAATTGGACATGATTTTAAAACCTAAAACACCAATAAAAAGCAAGAAGACTAAGAGAAAAACTGCAGTATAAATCTTCTTTCTAAAAAATTTAATTAATGGATTCATAGGTTACAGGTCAAAAACAGATGAGCGTTTTGTATAGACAATATCTTTTATTTTTATCCAGAATGCGAAGAATAAGTATAAGGCAAAACCAAACCCCAGAGTAACAAACGTGAGGTACATAAATGATGTTCTTACAATTTTTGCTCTAATTCCAAAACGGTCTGCAATACGCTGACAAACGTAGTAACCACGTTTTTGAAAATAGTAAAGTATTTGATAAAATAATTTCACACGGCAAGTTAAAATTTATTTTGTTAACAATACGTTCCCAACAGCACATTGCAAACATTTATTTTTGTCGCAATACTCTGTTTTTAATTGGACGAAGGCTTGTGATTCTAAAGCAGATTTAGGTTTTTGTTTCAATTGGTTAAAACCATTTATTATAGAATTTTTCTCAGCAGCTACTGCATTTATAATCTCCAATATCGTTTCATCAATAGCTTCTCCATTTTGTTTGGCATAGCAGAATTTGATAGGTAAAATCGTATTTATTAATAATAAGTCCACAAATGCTTTAGTCACTTTTTTACTACTCTGCTTAGATTCTTTATCAAAGGTGTAGTGCGTTTTCCAAAATGATGAGGGGCATACTTCAAAAAGGGTATAAATATCAGACAGGTTTTCTGCGGAAATCACTTTTGAAAACAACTGCTGCTCCTTATGGTACAAATTTGCTAGTTGTGATAAACGTATCGTCGGAAAGTTTGGAGGTCGCAATCTAAAAAATCGCACGTCGACGACACCTTGAGTGTTCAACTGAAACTTTTGTTTTAAAAATTTATATTCTTCCTGAAGCGTCTCATAATAACTCGTATTACTATCTTTTTCTAGTAATCCAGCCTGACCAAAAACCAAGGCTTCCAATTGCTCTAATTTAGAACTTGATTTTCTCACTGTAGAGAACTCTATGGAATTAGCTATGCTAGCAAAAGAGGCACCATTGACTTTAAGTCCAAAGTTTTTAGCCAGTAGTTTAAAAAATACAGCTTCCCAATCGTTTTTTGATACTTTTAATAAGCCTTCAATGGTTTTAGATTTTCGTTCTAATCGTTCAAAATATAACCGTTCTTGCCAGTTTTTGAGTGTGAATTCATCTACATCAGGGAAATCTTTTTCACAATTAATCCATTTCTTTTTTGAAGAAAACAACTTGTAATAGTTGTCCAGTAATGAACTATCAATAAAATTTTTGAGTTCTAAAGTTGGGATTGTAGAATTATCATGTCTAAAAATATCTGTATCGTGTTCATAAACAACATGCAAAATCACATTATCATAAGCAGAGTCTTGTTCGTGACCATGCACAAACCAATCGCTAGATTTTATATGGATCTCAATATTACCAGCCCAAAGTTGTTCCCCAATTCTAATTTGACCATTAAAAAAGTCTGGACCAGAATTATGGTTATGCTGTCCTACACTTAGGATTTCTAAACACTCATGATGTGTTGTTTTTAAGTGGAGTACATCCAACTTTTTATGTAACCATAAGTAGTGTAAGAAATCTTCTTTCATTTATAAATGTATGAATTCTAACTTTATAGTCATATTTATTTTGTGTTTTTTACCCTATGAGTATTTCAAAACATTTAGCCGCGCCGATACGAGTTTTGTTTTTTTTGGTGATAACTAGACTTGTTTAAACCTCGAGAACCAACCAGAAGTAGATTGAAAAAACGCTCCAAATACCATTTTAAATGATGCTCAAATTTTAGAACAATAAATAGCTCTCTTGACTGAAGAGGTGATCTAGAGCGATTTTGAAGATGTTAAATACGACAACTACTTTAGTAGGCTCAATGACATCAATGAGCACTCACATTATCACTTGAAACTAATTACTCTATTACAAAAGACTGCAAACGTTAAATAATTAAAATATATGGCCTTACATATATCACATTTGCGATAAAACACTGACCTTTGCAAAGCTTATATATCAACCATTGAAACCGCAGATATCTCAGCACATTATAGGCCATTAAAAAAACGGAATGAATAGAATACAATACATAGAAAACGAGATTTCTGGATTAAGAAATCAATTGCAAAATCATAAACTTTATGAAAATTTAAATAGTATAGAGGACATAAAAACCTTTATGGAAAGTCATGTATTTGCAGTATGGGATTTTATGTCACTTTTAAAAAATCTTCAAATAAATTTAACAACCGTAAAAACACCTTGGACACCACCAAAAAACCCAACATTATCAAGATTTATAAATGAAATCGTTCAAGGTGAAGAAAGTGATCTTAACGAAATAGGCGAACCTAAAAGTCATTTTGAAATGTACTTGGATGCCATGTTGCAAACTAATGCAGATACTAATGAAATAAATAAGTTTATAAAACTTATAAAATCCGAAAATTCAATCGAATATTCGCTAAATGAAATCAATATTGACAGAAGAGTTGCTAATTTTGTTAAATTTTCATTTTCAATTATTGACACAAATAAACCGCATCTTATCGCTTCTGCATTTACGTTTGGGAGAGAAGATGTCATTCCTGACATGTTTATAGAAATTCTTAAAAATTCGGACTCTAAAAATAAGTCTTACAGCAAATTAAAATATTACTTGGAGCGTCATATTGAACTAGATGGAGATGAACATGGACCTCTCTCACTCAAAATGGTTGCAATACTATGCGGAGATGATGATGTAAAATGGAATGAAGTGTTAACTACTGCCAAGAAATCTTTAGAAAAAAGAATTGAGCTTTGGGATGCCATTAACGATTTAATTCAAAATGAAAAGCCATCGTATAATACAGTGCAGGAAGTATAATTATTCGAGACTTCCTAAGTCGCTTGGTGTTTATTTATAGATATTTTTAAACAAGAGTACTTCAAAAAAATGTAACTAATCACCACTCTAGAGTCAAATGTATTACAGCTTGGGTCACTTGTTTTTAGTTGTTTGCAAAATACATTCTTACTAATTGATATATTGGCTACTCTAGATGGAGAGACTCAAGAAAAAGTTTTAATAATTCTTTGTTAAGTCTATACCTGAGACATCTGTTAACTATAGAATTAACTACTAAAATATTTTAGTTATCTTAAGGTTTTAAATTAAACATAAAATAGTTTCTGGTTTTCGCGGGAACAAAAAACCACTTTTTGATGGGAAAAGGAGACAAAAAATCAAAACGAGGAAAAATAAATATTGGCAGCTTCGGAGTTAAGCGACGTCGAATTAAAAAACGTCCTAAAACCGAAGACAAAATAAAGCCAGGTAAAAAAACCTTATAATCTCACCTTACTATCTTGTAAACACAAGTTCTTTGTCGCTCGATAAATTCTCAGTATAGCGATAGTTATCATGATTAAAACCTTTGATATCTTCTATAGTCTTAGCGTTCGTATCAATCACATATCTTGTCATTAAACCTCGTGCTAATTTTGAAAAAATAGCAATGGTTTTATATTGCCCATTTTTTAATTCTTGAAACTTAATATCTACAACTGGCACTTTTAGAACTTTGGTGTCAATAGCCTTGAAATACTCTTGACTTGCCAAATTTAAAAACAACTCATCGTCTTCTAACTCATCGTTTAAGGCTTGAGTAACTTGTTGTTTCCAGAATTCATATAGATTTTTATTTCTACCAACTGGAAATTTGGTTCCCATTTCTAATCGATACGGCTGGATAAGATCCAATGGTTTTAAAAGTCCGTAGAGTCCTGATAGGATTCGCACCGTATCTTGAACTTTATCCAATTTCTTATTATCAATAGAATAAGCATCTAATCCTCGATATACGTCACCACTAAAGGCGTAGATAGCTTGCCTGGCATTCTCTTTTGTAAAAGGCACTGTCCATTGTTGGTTACGATCGTAATTAAGTTGCGCCAAATTATCTGAAATCTTCATGAGCTTAGATAATTGTTTTGGCGACTCTTTTTTCAACAGTTTATTAATACGTTGTGATTCATTTAGAAAGCAAGACTCTGTCGTTTTTGTCGTTGGCAATTTACTGTCGTAGTCTAGTGATTTTGCTGGTGATAATACGAGTTTCATAGTTGTTACCTACAAAAGCAGGTATGTTATTAAGTGTTAAACATCATCTCAAATGTAAAGTTACAATAGAATAATAAAATTGTCAACTCATTTATTTTAAATGTTTCTATGAGATAATAACCAAAAGTTATAGAAAAGGCTAAGACTTGCGTTAAGGATGGAACAGTCTGTTTGAGCTCACCCGATTTTTATCGGGAAGCGAGTAGAGAGAGCCTGACGTTTTGCGATCCTGCGAGGTTTCTTTCAAACCTTGTAGGCATGAGCAAAAGGTAACGCCCTAAAAACCATAAGGCCCTTACCTTTACGAATTAAAGATTCCTGTCTTCGCAGGCATTGCTTTTACTGCATGTGTGTTGCATAATGTCTCCACTTATCAATACACTCTTGCATATCTGCTGGAACTGGCGAATCAAAACTCATGTGCTCACCAGATGTTGGATGCACAAATCCTAAGGTTTTAGCATGTAATGCTTGTCTTGGTAAAATCTTGAAACAGTTGTCCACAAACTGCTTATATTTTGTAAATGTAGTTCCTTTTAAAATACGTTCACCTCCATAACGTTCATCATTAAAAAGGGTGTGACCAATATATTTCATATGGACACGAATTTGATGCGTGCGACCAGTTTCTAATTTACAAGTGACCAGAGTGACATAACCTAAACGTTCAATAACTTTATAGTGCGTCACCGCTTGTTTTCCTTTCTCATCTGCATCCTCACCTTCAAAAACGGTATTCTGTAATCTGTTCTTTGGATGACGACCAATATGACCTTCTATTCGACCTTCGTCATCCTCCATATTCCCCCAAACAATCGCCACATATTCTCGCTCACTGGTTTTATTAAAAAACTGTTTTGCGAGATGCGTCATTGCGTGTTCCGTTTTGGCAACAACTAGTAATCCTGACGTATCTTTATCAATACGATGTACTAATCCTGGACGCTCACTAGAATTATTAGGCAAATTGTCAAAATGAAAAATCAAGGCGTTAATCAAGGTTCCTGAATAGTTACCATGTCCTGGATGAACGACCATCCCTGGAGGTTTATTAAGCACTAAAAGGGCATCATCTTCATATACAATATCTAAAGGAATATCCTCTGGTGTCAATAAATTCTCATAAGGTGGATGCTCAAAGAGCACACGAATGGTATCTAAAGGCTTCACCTTATAATTCTGCTTTACTTGGACGTCATTAACATAAATACTGCCATCTTTGGCTGCTGCCTGAATTTTATTTCGGGTCGCATTCTCGATACGATTCATCAAATATTTGTCTATGCGAAGTGGTGCTTGGCCTTTATCTGCTGTAAACGAATGATGTTCGTATAACTCATCATCATTCTCTTCTGGTACTGTGTATTCTGTAGTCATCTTTAGTTGGATCCTCGATTTCCGTTGCCTAAAACAACATCAATTTTTGACGTTAGTGGAAGCATATCTCCCGCTTTTACGGTTTTTCCTTTGTGCTTTATAGCAATCACTTCTTCCTTACCTATATCATCGATATAGGTAACGCTTCCAACTTCAAAACCTAAGGTTTCTAATGTAGGTTTTGCCTGACGAAATGTGCGTCGCACAATATTTGGAACTGATACTTTACGATATCCTGATGGATTTAAAGTCAAGTAAATTTTTCTATTTTCTTTAACCTGTGCCCCCGCTTTTGGGTATTGCTCAATCACAGAAAACTTAGGGTATTTAGGGTTGTAATTTGCTGAATCTTGAATTTCCATCACCAAATCATTATCGTTTAATTCTATTTTTACCGTTTTTAAGGATTTCCCTTTCAATTCAGGCACTTTTATAAATTCTCCATGATTGGTCGTCCAGTCCAAATATTGTATCGTTAAAAAGACAATGACAAACAAAACAATTACTGCTAATCCTAATTGTTTGAAAAAGGTCTTACTCTTAAGAAACTGTATGAAACTCATGTATTAATTTATTGTTCGGCAAATATATAAAAACGAAAGGGTTTTTATTATGAACTCAACTTGACTTTTTATGTTTCACCGAAAATGTGTCTAAATTCGCTGAAATGAGAATATTTTTTAAAGTCATAGCATCGCTCTGGCACATAAAATAAGGGAAATATGAGCGAGTTTTGACCATTTTTTAGGAAATAGATAAAGTCGAGTTGAGTTCTATGGTTTATTTGGTATTTTAGCTTAACTGATAATAGATATAATTTATTGTTAGTTTTGAGGATGTTAATCGATGAGACTCTTAAGAAATTGAAGTTTTCAAAAATACAAATACTGAAATACTGAAACAAATTCAGCATAAGCAAGTTTAGCAAGCATGAAAAAAAATATTGCCATCATCATGGGTGGATATTCTAGTGAATATGACATCTCTCTTAAAAGTGGACAAGTGGTCTATAAAACCCTTGACAAATCGAAATATAACGCCTATCGCGTCCATATTTTTAAAAATAAATGGGTCTTTGTTAATGATATGGATGAAGAGTTCCCAATAGATAAGAATGACTTTTCTGTGTTAGTCAATGACACCCGAATTACTTTTGACTGTGTTTTCAATGCGATTCATGGTTCACCAGGAGAGGATGGCTTTATGCAAGGCTATTTTGAGTTGTTAAATATTGCACATACAAGCTGTAACATGTATCAAGCAGCACTAACGTTTAATAAACGTGATTGCTTGAGTGCTCTAAAACCTTACGGGATTAAAACTGCAGCGTCTTACTTTGTGAACTTAGGTGATCCTATTGATGAAGACGCTATTGTCAACAAAGTGGGTTTACCTTGTTTTGTGAAAGCAAATCGTGCTGGAAGTAGTTTTGGAATTTCCAAAGTATATAAAAAAGAAGACTTACAACAGGCGCTTGATGTTGCTTTTAAAGAAGATGATGAAGTTATCATTGAATCTTTTTTAGATGGCATTGAAATATCTGTAGGCGTTATTACTTATAAAGGTGACACTGTTGTGCTACCCCTTACTGAAATTGTTTCAGAAAACGACTTTTTTGATTATGAAGCTAAATATCTTGGGAAATCTCAAGAAATTACACCTGCAAGAATTAGTGAAGACAAAGCAGAACTAGTGAGAACGCTTGCTAAGAAAGTATATAACGTTCTAAAACTTAAAGGGTTTAGCAGAAGTGAATACATCTTTAAAAATGGAGAACCTCATCTATTAGAAGTCAATACAGTTCCTGGTTTAACTGCTGCTAGCATTTTGCCTCAGCAAGCTGCTGCAGCTGGTATTAGTGTGAGTGAATTGTTTGAGAATGCTATAGAAGAAGCCCTCAAATAAATAATAATTATCTTTGAAAGCAGAAAATAAATTATGAAACGAGCAATTTTCCCGGGATCATTTGATCCTATCACTTTAGGTCACTACGACATTATTAAACGTGGTATTAAGCTTTTTGATGAAGTTGTCATTGCAATTGGTATTAATGCCGAAAAAAAGTACATGTTCTCCTTAGAACAACGACAACGATATATAGAAGATGCTTTTAAAAATGAGCCAAAAGTTAAAGTTGTTACTTACAGAGGTTTAACCATTGATTTTTGTAAAGAAATTGACGCAGATTTTATACTTAGAGGGTTAAGAAACCCAGCAGATTTTGAATTTGAAAAAGCCATAGCACATACCAATAGGAAATTATCAAAAATTGAAACTGTATTTTTATTAACAGCAGCTAGAACGTCATATATTTCATCCTCTATTGTTAGAGATGTCATTAGAAATAATGGTGATTATACGGTTTTAGTTCCAGATAGTGTTAGGGTATAAAACATCTAAATTACGTGATTTTTAGTTTTAAAAATCTTCATTTAAAGACACAAAAAAAGCATCAGATTTGTTTGGGCCTTTTGGGGACTACAAAATGAACTGACGCTCTCTTACAATTGATTAATAGCAATACGAATATATAACTAATTCTAAGCTACATAGGACTTTTTCGACAAGAGGTCATTAAAAAAGACGAAGCGTAAATCACTGAACTTAAGTTCATAAAATAGTTAAACTAAGAGCAAATGACTTAAAATGCAATGTGAGAGAACTTTGATTCTATATCGGTTTTCTTATCATCCAGGCGGTTTAGAAAGACCTGATGCGCTTCAGAATTTGGATTAAACGGTAGGTGTGCTAATCCCATTTGAATCTCCTCAATGGCTTTCATTGTATTTTGTGTGTCTTCCAAAATCCAGACCTCCACAAAACGCTCCCAAATATAATTAACAGCAGTGGTATTTGGATGCAACATATCCTCGGTATAGAATCTATAATCACGAAGTTCATCCATCATTATCTCATAAGACGGAAAATACGCTTCGGGAGTACGCATTGAACCGTCGTTAATTACGCTGTGTATCGCCGTAATAAGATGTGATTTACTTTGGGTATTCTCAACAAATCCGTCTTTAATATGTCTCACTGGTGACACCGTAAAAATAAAGGATGCCTTAGAGTTTACACTTTTAACTAAACTTATAATAGCATTCAACGATGCTGCGATTTCATCTACAGAAAGCAGTTCTTTCAAGAATTTTTTCTGCGGAATCTTATGACAGTTGGCGACATACGTATCTGTTTCAATAAAACGATATGCCCAAGCAGTTCCCAGAGTAATTACGACATGAGACGCCTCTTTTAAAAACTGATGCGTACTTGTAATAGTAGCATTTAAATCTTGAAGTAGTTGGTCTTGCGACGCGTTACTCAAACGAGAATGTGCATCATAACAATGCCATTGCTCGTTATGGAAAAAAATAGCGTCTTTAGTATAACTCTTTTTATTAATAGCATTTGTAATCAAGGTTTCAATCGCTAAAGGATGAAACAAGATCCCAAACGGATTTTGTAGTTTCTGAAATTTAAAATACTCGAACTTCACACCAATGTTTTCAGAGAAACATGAGCCTAACAAAAGCACTTTTGAGTTATAATCTATTTGATTAAAATGTTGAGCGATTAGTGGTATTTTGGTTTGTAGGTTCATATCTATTGACTTTTATTTCTCGCAAAGACTCAGAGATGCAGAGTCACTCTTATGTGTTTACTAATCTCTACTCTATAACTGAATATTAAAGACCTCTAAATTATTTGCAGTTCTATTGATTCGTGTTCAAATTAATGGATTGTTAAAATTAATTGATAATCCGAGTTTAAAATTGATACGTTTAAAATATGTTAATAATTGGTTAGATGAACTGGATGAATTTCTTGAACAAATTTAATTTCAATTATAACGTTATCTGCTACAATTAAAGCGGCTCTATAAGTCAAGTCTAATTGCTCTTTGCACCTATGCGTCTTTGCGATAAATTAGCTAGACCAAATAAACTTCAGCAGCTGTCAAAGCCTCCTCAATGCCTTCAGGTTTTTTCCCACCAGCAGTTGCAAAGAATGGTTGTCCGCCACCACCACCTTGGATATGCTTACCTAGTTCTCTAACTATAGTTCCTGCATTGAGATCTTTACTGGTTACCAATTCTTTTGAAATGTAACATGACAAAATAGCTTTACCGTCATTTTCTGCTCCAAACAACAAGAATAAATTATCAAATTGACTGCCTAATTCAAAACACACATCTTTAATTCCAGAGGCATCTAAGTCTAATTTCTTAGCTAAGAAATTTATGCCATTAACTTCGGTGATTTCATTTTTAAGATCCCCTTTTATAGCTTTTGCTTTATCTTTTAATAAACCATCAATCTGTTTTTTGAGAGTTACGTTTTCATCCTGTAAACTTTGTAGTGCTTTAACAGGTTCTTTTGCATTATTCAATAGATCTCTCATTTCAAAATACGTCCTGTTATTTTCAAAGTAGAACTCTTTAACAGCATCACTTGTAATCGCTTCAATACGACGAATACCTGAAGCTACCGCACCTTCTGATACAATTTTAAAGTGCCAGATATCACCTGTATTTTTCACATGCGTTCCTCCACATAGTTCTATAGATTGTCCAAAACGAACTGCGCGTACTGTATCACCATATTTCTCACCAAATAACGCCATAGCACCATCGTCAATTGCTTGTTGCATTGGTATGTTACGCTTTTCTTGTAATGGCAATTGGCCGTAGATACGTCTATTGACAAAATCTTCTACGTCTCTTAATTCATCAACAGTCAATTTTGCGAAATGTGAGAAATCAAATCGCAAATATTTAGAATGTACCGCAGATCCTTTTTGCTCCACATGAATTCCTAAAATATCACGAAGTGCTTGATGTAATAAATGTGTTGCTGTATGATTACATTCTGTTCTATAACGTTGTTTAACATCTACAGAAGCTTTTTGAGTGTCATTGACATTTTTCGGTAAACTTTTAGCAAAATGAACTGCTATATTATTTTCTTTTTTGGTGTCCACAATGTAAACGACATCTCCTTGAGCATTTTCTAAATACCCTTTGTCACCAACTTGTCCTCCTCCTTCAGCATAAAAAGGTGTCCTATTAAAAATCAGTTGATATAACTCACCATCTTTTTTAGAAGTGACCTTTCTATATTTAGTGATTTTAACTTGAGCTTCTAGAGTATCATATCCAATAAACTCTTGTTCTTCATCTTCAATAAGGATAGTCCAATCATCAGATTTTAGTTGTGATGCTTCCTTTCCTCTACCTTGCTGTTCTTTTAACTTCTTATCAAAATCTCCATGATTGTAGGTATATCCATTTTCGCGAAGAATCAAATCCGTTAAATCCTCTGGAAACCCATAGGTATCTTTAAGTTCAAATACCTTTGTTCCCGAAATTTCTTTCGTTTGTGAGTTCTCAATGATGCGGTCTAATAAAATCAATCCTTGATCTAAAGTTCTCAAAAAAGAAGCTTCTTCCTCTTTAATTACATTTTCAATCAATTGACGTTGTACTTTCAACTCAGGGAATGTTTGTCCCATTTGTTTTACAAGCACTTCTACTAATCTATAGATAAAGGGTTCCTTTTTATCTAAAAAGGTAAACCCGTAACGCACTGCACGACGCAAAATTCTACGAATGACGTAACCAGCTCCTGTATTGCTTGGTAATTGACCATCAGCAATAGAAAACGAAACAGCCCGAACATGATCTGAAATCACACGAATGGCGATATCTATCTTTTCATTTTTCCCGTAGTCTTTATCTGTAATGGTTTCAATTTCACGAATGATAGGTGTAAATACATCGGTGTCATAATTAGACTGCACACCTTGCATCACCATACATAAACGTTCAAATCCCATTCCTGTATCGATATGCTTATCTGGTAAGTTCTCTAAAGACTTATTTGCTTTCCGGTTATACTGCATAAAGACCAAGTTCCAGATTTCTACAACCTGAGGATGATCCCTATTAATTAAAGTTTTTCCATCCACTTTAGCTTTTTCTTCCGCAGAGCGTATATCCACATGAATTTCACTACAAGGTCCACAAGGCCCTTGATCTCCCATTTCCCAAAAGTTATCGTTTTTGTTTCCCATAAGGATTCTATCTTCGGAAATGTGACCTTTCCAAAAATCGTAAGCTTCTTGATCCATGGGTAACTGATCAGCATCATCACTACCTTCAAAAACAGTAACGTAAAGCATCTCTTTATCGATACCAAATTTATCAGTCAATAGCTCCCAAGCCCAAGCAATAGCTTCTTTTTTAAAGTAGTCCCCAAAACTCCAGTTACCGAGCATCTCAAAAAGTGTATGATGGTAAGTATCATAGCCCACTTCTTCCAAATCATTATGCTTACCAGAAACGCGAAGACATTTTTGGGTATCTGTGAGACGACTGTTCTTGGGTTGCGCATTTCCGAGGAAAAATTCTTTAAACGGTGCCATACCAGAATTGACAAACATTAATGTTGGATCGTCTTTTAAAACCATTGGTGCAGATGGTACTATGCTATGCTTTTTTTCTTCAAAGAAGTTTAAAAATGTATTTCGAATGTCTTGAGACTTCATGTGCTTGTTATTATTTTTTTCATTTGTCACATAGAACATCTAAAAAAACAAGAACTTTTTTTAATTAAAGTTATCGTTAGATATTTCATTTATTGTGATTAAAACGTGTTTCTATTATATTCGATAAATGAGAAACAATTTATATATTTGTGTTACGTTCTATTTAGTCTTGCAAAAATAGAATTTTTTAAGATATGGCTAAAGTAAAATATCATTACGATTCAGAAACACTTTCTTACCGCAAAATAGAGCGTAAGAAGGGGAAAACCGTGACGTATGGATTTATTTTTTTATTAGCCTCTTCTCTTTTCGGATTTCTATTCGTTTTTATTGCGAGCCAATACATACAATCACCAAGAGAACGCGCTTTAAAACGGGAGCTTTCTAATATGGAATTACAATACCAGTTATTAAATAAACGTGTTGACAATGCGTTTGCTGCTTTAGAGAGCGTAGAAGAGCGTGATAACTCTATTTATAGATTATATTTTGAAGCTAATCCAATACCAGAGGAACAACGTCGCGCTGGTTTTGGAGGTGTTAACCGTTATAAAAAATATGAGGGTTATGACAACTCAGAACTCATTATAGAAAGCAACAAACGATTAGATAAACTTCAAAAAGCGGTGGTAGTACAATCGCGATCCTTAGATGAAATTGCAGTTTTAGCAGAAGATAAAGAGAAATTCTTATCCTCAATTCCAGCGATTCAACCTGTAAGAAATAAAGACCTTAAGCGTATGGCTTCTGGTTATGGCTATAGAACAGACCCGTTTACTAAGGTGCGGAAATTTCACTTTGGTATGGATTTTACTGCGCCTCGAGGCACACCTGTGTATGCCACTGGTGACGGGGTAGTCATACGAGCAGACAATAATGCTACAGGTTATGGTAATCACATTAGAATAGACCATGGCTATGGCTACATGTCACTTTATGCCCATTTATATAAATATGAAGTGCGTTCTAACCAAAAGGTGAAACGTGGTGATCTCATTGGTTACGTTGGTAGTACTGGACGATCTGAAGCGCCGCATTTACACTATGAAATCTTTAAAGACGAAGAACGTATCAATCCTATTAATTTTTACTACGGAAATTTAACTGCCGAAGAATATGCGCTTTTACTGCAAAAAGCATCCTTAGAAAATCAATCTTTAGACTAAAGCTATGTACATAAATATTCCGGAAAAACGCTATTATGGTATTGGCGAAGTCGCTAAAGCTTTTGACGTCAACACCTCTTTAATTCGGTTTTGGGAAAAAGAGTTTGATATTTTAAAACCAAAAAAAAATGCTAAAGGCAATCGTAAGTTTACGCCAGAAGACATTAAGAACCTGAAGTTTATTTATCACTTGGTAAAAGAACGCGGATTCACATTAGAAGGCGCAAAAACTCATCTTAAAGAAGGTAAAAAACAATCTCTTGACACTTTTGAAATTATAGAAAAACTAGAAGGTATCAAAGCACAACTTAACAAAATAAAATCACAACTATAAAACTGTATTATCATGAAAAAATTACTCGTTCCTTTAATTATTATAGCCCTTTTAGTAATTGCTGGTTACTCTTGGGGAAAAGGATTTAACAATACTGCAGTTCAGCTCAACGAAAATGTAGGCGAGGCATGGGGAAACGTTCAAACATCTTATCAACGTCGTAACGATCTTATTGGTAATTTAGTAAACACTGTAAAAGGAGCTGCCGATTTTGAACGCAATACATTAACCGATGTGATTGAAGCGCGCTCTAAAGCAACTCAAACCACTATTGACCCCTCAAATATTACACCAGAGCAGTTGAAACAATTCAATGAAGCGCAAGGCGGATTAAGTAGTGCGCTATCAAGACTTTTAGTTACTGTTGAGCGTTATCCTGATTTAAAATCGAATCAAAACTTCTTGAAACTTCAAGATGAATTAACAAGCACTGAGAACACAATTCAAACCGCACGTACACGTTACAATGAAGCCATAAAGCCCTATAATATTCATGTGAAAGAATTCCCCAATAGTATTTTTGCAGGAATTTTCGGATTTGATGCTAAGCCCTATTTTGATGCAGAAGCTGGCGCTGAAAAACCTGTAGACGTAGAATTTGATTTTGGTAAATAATTATGTCTAAAGTAGAAGCCTTTTTAACAGCAGAAGAAGAACAAGAAATCATTGGTGCGATATGCGATGCAGAAGAGAGCACGTCTGGTGAGATTCGTGTGCACATAGAACGAGCATCCCAACTTGATGCCTTTGAGCGTGCTATGGAGGTTTTTCATTACTTAAAAATGGATAACACCAAACAACAAAATGGTGTTTTAATTTACGTCGCTATTGATACCAAAACCTTTGTGATTTATGGTGACAAAGGCATCAATGATGTTGTGCCTACTCATTTTTGGGACAGTACAAAAGACGTTATGCAATCGCATTTTAAAGCGAATAGGTTCAAACAAGGTCTCATTGAAGGCGTATTACAAGCAGGTGAGCAATTAAAAAAACATTTCCCATGGATTCATGGCGATACAAACGAATTACCAAACGAGATTTCTAAAGGATAAAACAGTGAGCAATATGCAGTATGCAATGAGCAGTAAAAAAAGAACATATCACTTGATGGGTTCAATGAAGAGTCTTTTGATGTTTTCATTCGTATTTTTATGTTGTGCTCAAACAGTTTCTGCTCAATTTGACATCCCTCCTATTCCAGAGAAGCAGACGAGTGTCTATGACTATGTTAAACTCTTATCTTCTTCAGAAAAAGACAATCTAGAGCAAAAGCTTATTCGATATTCTGACACGACCTCATCTCAAATTGTTATCGCTATTATCGCCACTACTAAAGGTGAAAATATTGGGCTCTTAGCGCCTAAATGGGCTCAAGAATGGGGTATTGGTCAAGCTAAAGAAGATAATGGTGTGTTTATATTACTAGCGCGCGAAGATCGTAAAATATGGATTTCTCCTGGCTATGGTGTTGAAGACAAATTAACTGCTGGTATTACAGGAGAAGTCACGAGAAATATTATAATTCCTGAATTTAAAAGAGGAGACTATTACCAAGGCCTCAACAAAGGTTCTGATGCTATTTTTGAAATATTAAAGGGCACTTACCAAGGCACACGACAATCCAATAATTCTGGTGGTGATTTTCCGGTCGGAGTTTTTATAGTCATGTTCATCATTTTTATAATTTTTATAATTGCCATCTCTAAAAATAGACGTGGAGGTGGAAATAACGGAAGCGGTGGCAAAAGAACGAATAGTACCAGCATTTTAGATGCTATCATTTTGAGCAATATGGGTCGCGGAAGTTATGGCAATAGATCTGGCGGAGGTCTCTTTGGAGGCGGCAGTTCTTCTGGAGGTGGCTTTGGAGGAGGCGGTTTTGGAGGCGGCTTTGGAGGTGGTGGATTCTCGGGAGGTGGTGCTGGTGGAAGTTGGTAGGTTTTTAGTCTTTAGCTGAAACTCAAATATATCTCAAGGTTAAATACAAAAATTAATTCCTTCCCTGTATTCAAAGAAAGACACATTTGATTTCAGTAAAAAATCAAAACCGGAAGGATTCAAATCTCTTGTAATTTCTCAAAATGTTTACAATATTTTCTTCGGAAATATAAAACGTTCTCACTGACGGGCTCAAAACCCTCCTAATTCAGCAGAATTGAATTTGTCTTCCCTTCGCTAAGAAGAAAAGCGCTAGATTTTACTCAGTTTTAAAAAAAATTGATGACTGGATATTTAGAGCTTAAAAACGTTATCAAGATCTCAAAACTAAACATTAAAAATAACGACCTCTTCTGTGAGAACGCGTGCTCTCCTTTAAAAGCAGGAGCATTACCTAGTTCTATTTAATATAAATAAGTAGCTGTTGACTGTTGACTAAAAATCTAATCCATAAAGAATATATCACCTTGACCTGTTTCTCCTTTTGACCCTAGACTATTAAATTTCCAGCTAAAGCTTAACATAAAGTACTGCTCCAATACTGTACTCTGGCTATCTTCAATAAAGTTTTGAGTTGCTTGACGTCTTGCGTTCGTATTTTGATTCAACAAATCATAAACTTTCAAAGTCATGAGTGCTTTATCATCTAAGAATGAATAGGCAAGCGTAGAATTCCAAAACCATGCGCTCTTTTGAAATCCTGCTGCAACATTAGGGTTGTATGCAAAATCGATGTTATTAGTCCATTCAAAAGCTTTAGGAAGATAGGTTGTGAAATTTAAATCTAAATCGTGTCTAATAAAATCTACATCTTCAAAGGCATCAACATCAAAGGTGTTTTTTGTAAATGTTAATCGATAACGAGGTCTTAATTCTAACACCTTTTTCCAGGTAAACCGCAATCCAGCACTAGGGGTTAATGATGTTACGTTGCTTTTATATTGAACTTCATTATTAAAATTCACATTACGGTTTAAACTGGCTGACATTCCAGCATCAAATTTGATGGATCTAATAGAGTCTGTTTTAACCGTTTTGCTGTAGTTGATGTTTCCGTAGAGATCATAATTACCATTTACATTGGCATAGGTGGTTGTTCTCTTTAAGGTTTCTGGATTTACAATGGTTCTAGAAACAACCGCATTATTATTAAAATTAACACTTGCATAGCTATAGATTCCTGTTTTTTTCTGAAAATCAAACGCATTATAACCCATATACAAACGATGACTATTTGTGGGTTCTAAATTTGGATTACCAGTAATCGTATTTAAAGGATTGTTAACGTTTTGAAAAGGTTGCAACTGTGTTAAGCTTGGTGGTCTATTATTTAGGGAGTAACCCGTGTACATAGATGCTTTCTCGCTAAAGCGGTAATTAAAATAAGAGCGTAATTCTATAGCCTCAAAGTTTCGTTTTATATCTAATTCTGGTCGTAAAAAGTCTTTATTTTCGAGTGTTCTAAATACATATTTGGTCGTAAAACTGGTGGACCATTTTTCTTTACGATATGATAATTTCAAGGATGGTGAATTTTCTTTATTTTGATACTCAAAGTCTGTACTTAAATCGAGATTAAAATCGGTAAATTGATTAGTCACCTCATCACGATCAAACGTACTTCGTAAATTAGTACGATTATCGTCTCTAAAGTTATATTCAAAATCTAAGAATAACTCTTTTGCTATTAGAGGTAATCTGTAAGTTGCTGATGCATTAAAACTGCGGTTATTATTTTCAGAATCGGTGAATTGATCTCGAATAATATCCTCATTTGAAGAATTTAAAAAGTTAGTCTCTGAGGTTAAAAAATCATTGGATACGCTTGTATTATATTCGGTATCTATTTTAAACTTTAAGAATGCACCGTTATTACCAAATCGTTTTGTGATATCTAATTCGTTATCAAAATTCTTTGCATCGCTTTCAGAAAATGATGCCGTTGTAGATTGATTGGTCAATTCATTATCTTCATTACGTGTTTCTTCATCTTCGGAAAACGTTCTATTAGATGTTGACCATTTTAACGAAGGATTGATATTAATTAAAAACGTAGAATCAATTTCTATATCAAAACCAAGATTAGCACTATGGTTTTCTCCATTACTTAAAGATTTTGATCGCGAATCTGAAAAGAATCGCGAATCTGGTAAGATATTTTCACGTGCTGTCATGGTTTCGTTATCTGAGTTACTACCAGAGTAAAAATAATCGGCATTGATTTCTACTTTATCACTAAGAACATCTGCATAGTTAGCACCTACATTTTGGGATGTCGTTATGCCTTCTCCATTACCAAATGATCTACCGTCAATTGTAAATGCACCACTACTATTCATACTCATACTATAACCACCTCCAAACATTTCTTGAATTTCTCCAAAACTAAATCCTGGGGAATTGGTATTATTTCCACCAGCGAGAACACTTACACGTCTATCGTTATCAAAAACGTTGACCATACCAGCGAGTTCGTAACGCTCATCTGTCCCTGCACCTCCTGAAACCCTACCAAAAACGCCTTTATTATTTTCTTCTTTAATAGTAAGATTAATAGTTTTATTCTCTGTATCGCCTTCTTCTCCTGAGAAAGCCTCAGACTTCGTTTTGGTATCTGTGATTTGAACTTTCTCTATAATATCCTTTGTGAGGTTACGCGTCGTTATTGTTGGATCGTCACCAAAAAAGGGCTTCCCATTAACTAATATTTTACTTACATCTTTACCATTTACAGTGATTTTACCTGCTTCATCCACCTCTACTCCAGGTAACTGCTTTAATAAATCTTCAACGTTAGCATCCTTCTTGGTTTTAAAAGATTTTACGTTGAACTCCAGTGTGTCTTTTTTAAAGGTAATTGGTGATCTTGATTTTATGACGACTTCATCTAAAGCATTACTAATCCTTAAGGCTATAGTGCCAATATCTATGATACCTTTGTTAATTGTAATCTGCTTGAAATAGGTTCTATAACCTACATAGTCTATATATAAATTGAGTTTTTCGTCGTAAGTTTCCTCTGAGATTTCAAACAAACCTTCTTTGTCAGAAATTGTATACGTTACTAGACTACTATCTTTTAAGCGCTCCAAATAAACCGTTGCCGCTTCTAAAGGCTCTTTATTGTCTTGGGAAAGTATTTTTCCAGAAATTTTAAATGTCTTGGATTGTGAGAATGAAAGGGACACACTTAGGAGTATGAAGACATAAAATAATTTATTCATTTAGCTGATTGATTGATGATTAGTGCTGTTTTATTACAAAACGAATATACTTTAGTTTTCGTATGAAATTTCTTAATTATTTCATAAAATTTAAAACTACTCTCCTTCTTTTAGAAAAGAGAATTCTTAGACAAGTTGTATAAAGAAGTTTAATCATTTTTATGGCCAAGACTGTTAAAAGCACAAACTTAGTTTTTTCAATAGCCTTAATGGATTATTGTCCACTCACTCCTAGTCTTTGAGCTCAGTCTTCTTGTGTAAGATTATGTCTTACGCGTTCAGTTTTAACAGGTTGTTATACTCACAAAAGCAAACATCCAATAGTCAAACTATTGGATGTGGCACATTTCCGAAGACAATAAGTTTAATAAAAATAAATATTTATTTTTTACGCATGTAAATGCTAATAGGAACTCCTTTAAAGTCAAACAACTCTCTTAGATTATTCTCTAAGAAACGTTTATATGGGTCTCTCACGTACTGTGGCAAGTTGCAAAAGAATGCAAACTGTGGCTGTGGAGTAGGCAACTGCATGATGTATTTAATCTTTACGAATTTACCTTTATATGCTGGTGGTGGATAATTCTCAATAACCGGTAATAAAACTTCGTTAAGCTTACTTGTTTTGATTTTTTTAGTTCTATTTTGATATACTTCAACAGCTGTTTCAATCGCTTTATAAATACGCTGTTTAGTTAATACTGAAATAAACACAATTGGGACATCTGTAAAAGGTTCCATTTCTTTTCTGATCACCTTTTCATACTCCTTCATGGTCTGGGTTTCCTTTTCTACCAAATCCCATTTATTGACAAGTACTACGATACCTTTACGATTACGTTGTGCTAGCCAGAATATATTTTGTACTTGACCATCAAATCCTCGAGTGGCATCTAAAATAACAAGACATACGTCACAATGCTCAATAGCTCGTACACTTCGCATTACAGAATAGAACTCTAAATCTTCTTTTACCTTAGATTTACGTCTAATTCCTGCTGTATCTACTAAATTAAATTCGAAACCGAAGCGGTTATAAGTCGTATCTATAGAATCCCTAGTTGTACCTGCAACATCTGTTACGATGTAACGCTCTTTACCAATTAGCGCATTAATAAATGATGATTTTCCAGCATTAGGACGACCAACGACCGCAAATCTTGGCAAATCGTCTTTTTCTTCCTCTTCTTCTATTTCTGGTAAAGCTTTAACTAGAGCGTCTAGTAAATCTCCTGTTCCGCTTCCATTAATACTGGCAATTGTAAAATATTCTCCAAGACCCAATGCGTAGAATTCTACTGCGTCTTCATTACGTTTACCGTTATCAACTTTATTTACAACTAAAAATATTGGTTTGTCAACTTTACGAAGTAATCGGGCGACATCTTCATCCATTCCTGTAACACCGGTCTCAACATCTACCATAAAAATGATAGCATCTGCTTCATCGATAGCCAATTCTACTTGTTTATCGATTTCTGCCTCAAATACGTCATCACTTCCTTTGACATATCCACCAGTATCTATTAAAGAAAATTCTTTTCCGTTCCAGTCACTTTTACCATAGTGTCTGTCTCTTGTTACACCACTTACTGCGTCAACAATGGCTTCTCTACGTTGAATTAAGCGATTAAATAAAGTTGATTTCCCTACATTTGGACGACCAACTATTGCAACTATACTACCCATAACTTCTTTATTTTATTTGCGTTACATATCCTGTAAGCGGGTGCAAAGGTAAACAATATGTTGGATGCACTATTATTTTTGCCTTAAATAGTAGTGAAAGAACTCAATAACACTTTTTTTTAAAAGTTTGAATGCGTAGCTTTTGAGAGTTTAATCAAAAAACAGTAATTTAAAATGTTCTTATGAAATTACAATGTCTCAACCCATAAAATCATATTAAGACCGCGTTTTAAGTTTCATCTAAAGGAAAACAATACCTCTATTTTAGATTTTTTTGAAGATACTGAGACGACTCAAAAAGATTTTATTGTATCCCGTATTGATAATCATATATCTATTAAAATCCCAGAATAACAACAGCATTATTGGTCACCTCAGTTGCACTTAGAGATTAACCAAAACGAGAACAAAGGCAGCATTATTTATGGCCTTTTTGGCCCCAATCCAACCATCTGGACACTATTTATGTTTTTTCATTTTGTTGTGGCTGGATTATTTATAGGAAGTGGAATTTTGACCTATGTCAACTGATCTTTAGGCGACAGTTATACCTTACCATTGTTTTTCACGCTTTTCATGATTGAAATATGGCTCGCACTCTATTTTGGTGGTCGCTTAGGCAAAAAAACCGGAATGACACAAATGCACGAATTACATCATTTTATGACCGATACCTTGAGAGATAATGGGATTCATGAAGAAGGTTGAGAATACTCCTTGAAAACTAAATACCAATTTTATTGATTAT
>NZ_JBLIET010000025.1:0-49297 GCF_047633235.1 Psychroserpens sp.
CACCAAAATCAGGAAACGTATAATCTTTTTGTAATTGTGGGATTTCCTTTAAGAGATTCCAAAGAAAAATACGGTATTTTGTGGGCTCAGATTGGAGTAAGGTAACGTATGCACTCATTTTCATTGTTGCATGAGGCTCATTAAAGCCATCTTTGTAATCTACAGGACGATCATCATACAAAGGTACGGTAAGATCTCCCGCAACATCTTTAATGTAGTCTAAACTCCATTTATTATATGCAGGCCAGTTTGTTATACACTGCTCAATCACCACAGGTTTTTGTGGTTTAAAGTAATCCTGTATAAAGTCCTCTTTACTAATGTTTTTAACACGAGGGATATCCTGAAGATTGAGTTTCAAAAGAGGAAAAATTTAGATTTCAAAGTTAAGCAAACGTTACCAAATGAAATTAATTGTTTACTAAAAATTTATACGTTTAAATCAAGATGATGGTTTTTGGAAAGGGCTAATTTCCGAAGAAAAAAGAGCTCAAAAGCAGGTATTAATCGTTGTTGATTTTATATTTATTTGAGTTTGAGACGATAAGTATGTAAGGAAGCCCAATGGCAATGGATATAAAAAATAGATATAATTCTATACGATCATCTGCAAGCCATAGGGATAGAGCAGAACCTAAAAGCAGTAATGCAGCCATTCCAAACATCCCATTTCTAAACACATTGGCAATACCTTGAATGTCTATTTTTTTCTGTTCTTCTTTAGACATGGTATTATAACCTGCAATAAGCCTATAGAGTTTGCCATAGGTTATCAATAGGCCAAGAACTATAAAAATAATAGCAACCATTATATTCATTTATTTCAAAATTTTAGCTTTTTGCTTGGCCTCTTCATTACGCTCAATTGTGTGCGCAGGACGTGTCCATTTTGGTTTTTCACCTAGCGTTTGATATTGAGAATCAGTGGCCTCAATAGTTTCTGGTTGCGTTTTTTTGACGAATGGTTTTTGCGGATTTAAACCTAATAGTTTAAACATTTCCATATCCTCACCTACATCTGGATTAGGCGTGGTTAATAGTTTATCACCAGCAAAAATTGAATTAGCACCAGCAAAGAAACACATGGCTTGACCTTCGCGAGACATTTCAGTCCGACCTGCACTTAATCGCACTTGAGTTTCTGGCATGACAATTCTAGCAGTAGCAACCATACGCACCATATCCCAAATAGAAACAGGTATTTGATCTTCTAGAGGGGTTCCTTCAACAGCAACTAAAGCATTGATTGGAACTGATTCTGGTTGGGGATTCAATGTCGCTAGAGCCACTAACATGCCAGCTCTATCTTCAATATTTTCACCCATACCAATAATGCCGCCAGAGCAAACCGTTACATTGGTTTTTCTAACATTATCAATGGTTGCTAAACGGTCTTCATAACCACGTGTAGAAATTACTTTTTTATAATATTCTTCACTAGAATCTAAGTTGTGATTGTAGGCATATAAACCAGCTTCTGACAAACGCTGTGCTTGATTTTCGGTAATCATACCAAGTGTACAACATACTTCCATTTCTAGTTTGTTAATGGTTCTCACCATTTCTAAGACTTGATCAAACTCTTCGCCATCTTTCACATTACGCCAAGCTGCTCCCATACAAACTCGAGAGCTTCCCGAGGATTTTGCACGCAATGCTTGAGCTTTTACCTGTTGAACGGTCATGAGATCATTACCTTCAATATCGGTATGATATCTTGCTGCTTGCGGACAATAACCACAATCCTCAGGACAACCACCAGTTTTTATAGATAATAATGTAGACACTTGAACCGTATTTGGATCGTGATGCACACGGTGAATTGTGGCAGCATCAAAAAGTAAATCCATTAGAGGTTTGTTGTAAATCGCTAATACGTCTTCTTTTGTCCAATTGTGTTTCATCTCGCTCATAGTAATGGGTTAGTCTTATTAAAATCAAAAATACTTATTTTACACCCATAAATTCATCAAAAAGCGTATAAAATTTTTCAGGTTCTTCTAGGTAAGGGTTATGACCGCTTTGTTCAAACATTTCAAATTGAGCTTGAGGCATATAGGTTTTATATTGTACTGCAAATTCTGGTGTTGATACACCGTCATAACGTCCAGCAACAATTAATGTTTTAGCGTTCACATCTTTTAATTGTTGTCTATAGTCTTGATTAATCATACTCCCAGAGACATTAAAATCACCATCATTTCCAATGATTGTAGTGTAGACATCTCCAGCCCAGCCTCTGTATTTTTTCTTCGGAACTTTTGATCGTAACGCCGTATTATGATAGTAGATGTATTTTGTAGGGAAATCTCCATAAACTGTTTTTAGAGGGTCTTGACTAGATACATATCCTAATTTCCGAAGAGAATCTACAGCAATCCATTTCTCAGGGAAATGTGTTTTAGCATAATGGTTATAGCTATCACAGTTGGCTTGCCACATGGCCCCAGAATGAAACCCATTTATGAGCACCATATTTTTCACATTGTCTTTATATTTTATAGCATAGGCTTGAGCAGGGACCGTTCCATAAGAATGTCCAACGAGTGAGACCTTGTCAAACTTTAGAAGCGTTCTCAGTTTTTCAATGAGTTCAACGTCTGCTTCTACACTGTATTCATCAGTATTTTTGGCATCATCACTCATGCCGCGACCCAGCCAGTCAAAAAAGACAACGGTATTGGTTTTATAATACTGCCCAAAAGCACCTTGCATATAATCATGAGAATTCCCAGGGCCTCCAGGAAGAAAAAATATAGGGTCGCCTTCGCCTAGAATTTCTACATTAATGTTATAACCATCAATGTCATAAAATTTAGATTCAAACTTTTCAAAGATATTGGGATCTGTTTGTGAATACACTGTTGAAAAAGTAAAACATGCAAAAACAAATAAAACTTTTAGTGTAGAGGTCATAATGATGAGTTTATTGTAAATATAATTATAAAGAGCGTAACAAAAAAAATCCGCTACGAAGCGGATTTTTATAATTAGATACTCTATTAACTCTCGTTGTCTTCTTTTTTATTAGGAAGTGTTTTCGTGTCTGCTGCTGCGTTGTCTTTACCTTTTAAATACTCAGGCAAATCCATACCAGCCATATTAAACATGTCCTGTAATGGCGGAACCGATTTGTACATACCTGACAAGAAATTAGCTGTAGACGATTTTCCGTTCTCACTAGTGGCACCACTATCCCAAACAGTCACTTTATCAATTTTGATGTTTTTGATAGCTTCTGCTTGTGTTCTTACTAATTCTGGTAATTTATCAGCAATCAATAACAAGACAGCATCTCTAGTGCTATTTCCAGCAGCTTTTACAATTTGTTCCATACCAGCAGCTTGTTTTGTTAAGATCTCATACTGACCTTGGGCTTCGGCTTGTGCTTTAAATAGTATCGCATCAGCTTCCCCTTTTGCACGTCTTCTAATACGCTCAGCCTCTGCTTCTGCATCTATTTCTACTTTGCGTTTATCAATTTCCGCAGGAACAATAATATCTGCCATTTGAGATGAACGCTCACGCTCTGCTCTAGCAACTTCTGCTTGTTGTTCTGCAGAGTAGGACTCTTCTAGTGCTTTTGCGGTTTGAACTTTTTCAGATGCTATAGCCACACGTTCTGCTTCTGCCTCACGTTGACGACGTAATGAATCTGAATTTGCAACTGCTATTTTTGCTGTGTTTTCTCCTTCTACAGCTTTTGCATTGGCTGCAGCAACCTGTGTTCTTTCGTCTTGTACCGCATTGGCTTCACCAATAGATCCATCTCTAGTTTTTTCAGCAACCGATTTACGAGCTGCGTTAATAGCATGTGCTGCAGCTTCTTTTCCTAAAGCCTCAATATAACCAGACTCATCAACGATATCTGTAATGTTAACGTTGATTAATTTTAAACCAACTTTCTTTAGTTCTGTTTCAACACTTTGAGAAATATTAGTTAAGAATTTGTCACGATCATTATTAATTTCTTCAATATCCATTGATGCCACTACTAAACGTAACTGTCCAAAAATAATTTCCTGAGCTAATTCTTGAATTTCATTTTGGCCTAGGCCTAATAAACGCTCAGCAGCATTTTGCATGACACCAGGTTCTGTAGAAACTCCAATAGTAAATCGTGATGGTACGTTTACACGAATATTTTGTTTAGAAAGTGCATTTACAAGATTTACTTCAATAGATATTGGTGTTAACTCTAGAAATTCATAATCCTGAAATACAGGAATGATAAATGCTGCTCCACCATGAATACATTTGGCAGATTGACCTCCACCTACTTTTCCATACACTACCAAAATACGGTCAGAAGGACAACGTTTGTAGCGTTTTATAAGAATGATTAGAAAGACAAAGACGAAAAGTAAGGCAGCAACTGCTGCAATAGGAAAGCCTAAATCAAAGCTTTGTTGTATCACTAGGTAGTTCATAGGTTTTTGTTTTAACTGGTTCTATTGTTTTAATTGGTTCTATTGGCTTTTTGGTGTGTTCTACTATTAATATGCCATTGCTGGTGACATCTACAACTTGGATGATGCTTCCTGATTTTAGTTCAGACAATGAATCTGAAAGCGCTTCAAGTTCTCTTAAAGTCCCTTGAACTCTTACGCTTACTTTTCCCATCCTTGTGCGATTTGCGCCAATGGTAAGATATACCTCACCTATGGCATTAATGGCATTTTTGTAATCTAACGTTCCGCTATCTGTTAGTTTTTTCATGCCATAAAACATAGCGCCCATGATACCCATCATGAGTAATCCGCAACCTAAAGCAACAATGACACTTACAGGTTTTGAAAACCCTACATTGATACAAGCAATACCGATCCATCCAAAAATGGTAAGGAAGCCAACAAGATTTTTAAACGTAATAAATTGAAACCCGATACCTCCATCAGCATCAATTTCAGAATCTAGACCATCAAAGTCGTCACCACCATCCATTCCAAGAAAGGTCGTTATGATTACAAAAACGAAAATTAGAGAGCCGATGAGCGCAATAATCCAAAAGAATTTAGAGAATCCATCTAAAGCTGAAAACCATTCCATAGTCGGTTAGTGTTAAAAATTAATACTTAAAGGTAAGACGTTTAAAAATGTCTTACAATTTTATTTTGAAAGTAAAATAGAGACTGCGTTGCCACCAAATCCTACGGCATTTACAAGAACATATTTGATGTGTTTTGGTGTTTTGGCTTTTAAGTAGGGTATCGCGATGAATTTTTGATGTTGTAACATCATAACTGCCATTTCAATATTTAAAAGTCCAGAGGCACCAAGGCTGTGACCTATCTTCCATTTATTAGTAGTCAATGCAGGGATTTTGTTACAAAAAATAGTTGTAATTGCATTAATTTCTGCCTGATCACCTTTAATCGTTCCCGGAGTGTGTGTGACGATAACGTCTATGTCTTCTAAATTTATATCGCCTAAAGCCATTCTCATTGACCGTTGAAAACAAATCGCGTTTGTTGATAATGACGCGTTATGTTCAAGGATTTCAGTGGCGTAACCAATACCAACAATTTGTGCTAAAGCGTTTTTGGTTGTTCCAGATTCTAGACAAGCCATTGCTGCACCTTCACCAAGAATCATGCTGTTTTCGGTTTTATTAAGGTTTAGGGCTTGGTTTGGGTAAAGCGTTTCGACTGCGCTCAAGGAGACATCGCACTTGGCATAAATTTTTAAAGCCTGCATTTGTGCAATCGTAAACGCCGTTAAAGGCGCTTCACTACCACCTACTAAAAACTTGTCACACATACCAGAATTGATCCAAGCAATTCCGTTGAGCATCGCATGTAGCGCGGTAGAACAGGTTATAGAATGTGAAATTTCTGGACCTTGGGTTTGTAAATCATGAGCAACCCAAGAGGAGATATTTCCTAAGGTTGTCGTTGGTGAACTTAAGGTTTCTGCTTTGTTGTTTTTTAGAAATTCTTCATGATACGTTTCAAAAAGCGCTGTTGCCCCTCTTGAGGACCCAATATTGATTCCAAAATTATCTGTCGCTTTCCATCCAGCACTTTTAATAGCGTTACGAGCAGAAAAAATAGCGTATAAGACCGAATGGTCTAATGCTCTGTATTTTGAGTTAGACTGCCTTAAATCTTCAATATCTACTTTTAATGCCTTCGGAAATGTGGCTACGAGAACACCGTCTTTTTCCGTGAAACAATGAGAAGCATTCAAGTAGTTATACCAAATGCTTTCAGGAGTTTTTCCTAATGGAGAAATGGATGATAGTGCAGTTATAGAAATGGGGTGTTGCAAGAGTATATATTTATGTTTACAAAATTAAACTATTTCCAAAGCCTCTTCAATGACTTGATACACTTTTTTGAGCTGCGTATCTGAAATCACATAAGGCACTTGAATATAAATCGTATTTCCTAATGGTCTTAAAAAGACCCCTCGATCCATAAAGAATTTAAGGAGTTTGTCCCTTAAATCACCATAACGTTCCATTTTGGTATGGAGATCCAATGCAAAAATAACACCTATATGTCGTGTTGATTTTACGTTTGGATGGTTTTTAATCTTTAGTTCAAATGCTTCATGAGCTTTAGAGATCTGTTTGATATTGTGTTGAATTTCCGAAGATGTTAAAAGCTCAATTCCTGCAATAGCCGTCGCGCAAGCTATTGGATTTGCCGAATAGGTATGGCAATGAAAAAAACCTTTAGCCATATCATTACTTAAAAAAGCATCATAGATAGCTTGCGTACAAGAGGTAATTGCCATTGGAATTAATCCTGCAGTTAACGCTTTACTCAAACAGATAATGTCGGGTTTGGTCGTGATATGATCTGATGCAAAATAACGTCCTGTCTTACCAAAACCCGTCATGACTTCATCTGCAATAGTTAAGATTTGTTGTTGTTTACAGTAGGATAGGATCTCGTTTAAGCCATGGGCATCATGAATTTTCATTCCTGCAGCACCTTGGACTAACGGCTCGTAGATAAATCCTGCTAGATGATCTTGTGTACTGTAATCTTTAATGAGGTTTAATAGGTGCTCAGTATTGTTTCCATCTGGTGTTGGAATCCTTTTAACATCAATCAAAAACTCTTCAAATGGACCATTATAAACCGATAAGCCCGAAACGCTCATAGCTCCAAAAGTATCACCATGAAATCCGTTTTCAAACGCCATAAACACAGTGCGTTTGTCACCACTATTAAAGTGGAATTGCAATGCCATTTTAATGGCTGCTTCTACAGCAGTTGATCCGTTATCATTAAAGAAAATCTTGTTTTGACCGTCTGGCAGTATTTTTATAAGATCTTCAGATAAGGTTATTGCAGGCTCATGTGTGAAATCACTAAACATGATTTGATCGAGTTGTTGCATTTGCTTGTAGGTCTTTTCAATGATATAATCGTTGCAATGCCCATACATGGAGGTGTACCATGAGGAAATAGCGTCTATATAGTCATTGCCATCTTCATCTGTAAGGATACAGCCTTTTGCTTTTATAATTGCAAGGCTTTCTGGATGTAGCTGGTGTTGCTTTAGTGGATGCCACAGGTGTTTTTTATCTCTTTGTTTTAGGGTCATAACATGTCCTGCAAAGGCAGGAATCTCTTTTTTATTAAACTTGTTTTTTTAACCTCACAGGTTTTGAAACCGGTGAGGTCTGCTTGCTTTTATGTTGTTGTAACAAAACTAATTGTTTTTTGTCATTCCTACGAAGGCAGGAACCTACTTCCTTTTTTATTCTTTCATTCCTTTTGTCTTGAAACAAACTGTGGAGCATATCCTGAGGGCCATAAAATAAGAATAGACGAATAAACGAACCAAAAATTCAAGTTGAAACGAGGGGTTTTATAGGATGCATTTCACGGGTTAGTGCTTAGCATTGATTTGGGGTTTGAATATCCAACTTAATTACTGAGAACCCAAACGTCTGTTTCTTTTAAAGTGACTTTAACTGATCTCTAAATTTATCAGCATATTCCAAAATCACATTCTTATCAAAATAAGGCTCTTCGGCAATACGTCCAATAACGTTAACGTTCGTCATTTTAATGATGATATCTTCTGATGTTTTATGCTCATTTCCGGAGAACATAAGAGCGATATCAAATCCTTTTTCTTTCAATACATTAAGGGTTAATAGGGTATGGTTAATACTGCCTAAATAATGTCGAGATACCACAATCACTTTATAATTTGGTTTGATAAGGTCTAAAATAGTGTTCTTTGTATTGATAGGAACGAATACACCTCCAGCACCTTCAATGACTAAATTATTTTTAGTTTTAGGCGGTTTGATATTTTTCAATTCTATAGTAATATTGTCAATATCTGCAGCAGCATGCGGACTCATAGGTGTATGCAACGCATAGCTATTGTCATAGAATTTTGTTGTTGTATTGGATACCAAGCGCTTCACTTTTTTAGTATCACAATTATCTAAGTCGCCTGCTTGAATAGGTTTCCAATAGTCGGCTTCTAAAGCTTCAGTTACAATTGCAGAAACTACTGTTTTACCGACATCTGTGCCAATACCTGTGATGAAATATGTTTGCATAATTTATTTAAACGTTGTTGCTATTGGGTTTAATATCTTCTTTTGAAAATTGAGTATTACAATTTTCACACTGGTATTTATATCGTGTATGAAACGGAAGCGTACCAAATATAAATCCAACCAAGAAAGCGAAGAAGGATTTAAAATCGGTTATTGTCGAGAATAATTCAACGGTTCCGCTACTGCAATTTGGGCATTCAATTGGGTTACCATCATCATCTATAGAATATTGGTTAATGGTACTTAATATATGTTTTGCTTTCATGGCATCTTTTGCCAATACTTGGAGTTTTACACCTCCAATGGCGTTACTCACCAACGGATCTGTATCTATTGTTAAATGATCTTTTAGAAAGACTTTTATACCATCTGCTTCTAAGCGACCTCTGATGATTTGTGCTTCAGTTGTGTATTGAAATCTTGCAATGGTTATAAATGTATCGCTCATTTTTCCGAGGACAATAGTTTAATTTAATGTCAGGATGTAAAGGTAGTGAGTAACTCTAAAACTTTGGTGATTTCTTTATGAGTATTATAACTATGTAAACAGAAGCGTAAACGTTCTTTTGCCTTAGGAACGGTAGGAGAGAGGATCGCTTTAACGTCAAAACCGTTGTTTTTTAATGCTTCGGAAATGTGCTTGACCAGATCATTCCCAGAGATCATGCAACATTGTATGGCAGCATTACTAGTTGTGAATAAGTGCTGAAGTTGAAGTCGTTGTATTTCAGCCTTGAAAAAACTAATGTTTTGTTGAAGTTCTATTTTATCATGCTGAACCTGATTCAGCATCTCATCATAAGAAGCTTGGATAGTCGCTAAGCTATGAGGAGGCAAAGCTGTGGTATAAATAAAAGCTCTCGAAAAATTGATGAGATAGTTTTTAAGATCATGATTACCTAAAATTGCTGCACCATGACAACCTAGTGCTTTACCAAAAGTTATGATTCTTGCAAAAACGAAGTCTTCGAGTTGTAGTTCATTGACTAATCCGCTGCCTTTTTCTCCAAAAATACCAATGGCGTGTGCTTCGTCAATGATGAGGTTTGCTTTGTTTTTTTTGCAGATAGTGGCGAGTGTTTTTAGGTCTGGAGAATCACCATCCATTGAAAACACAGATTCTGTGATGATATACACGTCGTTTAATTCGTTTCTAGACGCCGATCGAAGGGATAGTTGGTGAGTAAGATCGTTTAAATCATTATGTTTAAACTTAAACGCTTTGGCGTTACTCATTTTGATACCATCACGAATAGAGGCATGGCAAAATTCGTCATATAGAATACTATCATTACGTTGCGGTACACATGAAAAGAAGCCTAAGTTAGCATCGTAGCCAGAGTTGAAAATAAGTGCGCTTTCTGTGTTATGGAATGTGCTTATGTGTTGTTCTACTGTGGTATATAAGCTATGATTTCCAGACAATAACCTTGAGCCTGTTGCTCCATTTTGTATGAGATTATGGTTTAATAGATATTGATGTGCCTTCTCAAAAATGGCTTTGGACCTTGAAAACCCCAGGTAGTCATTAGAAGAAAAATCAACTAAGGTATTTGGTCGTCCTAGATGTCTAAATGCATTGTCTTGTATTCTAGAATTGAGTTTGTTTTGTAGTTTTTTAGGAAGCATGTTTGGATTTAATCTGTATAAACAATTTCACCTTTTTCTCTCAATGCGTCTTTGTCAACCCATTTATAATCATTTTTCACTGTAGCATCTAAAAGGTCAATGCCTAATGCATCTGCGATATGTGATGCCACGTCAAAAGCGTCTTTAAGCTTCTCTGTTTTGTAAACAGTTATTTTTTTGTTTCTCTCATAAAAAAGGTTCAGTACAATTACGGGAAAGCTATTTGTGGTTTCGGCAGTTACGACTCTTACAGTAATATTTTCGGTTGTATTAAAAACAGAAATGTATTCTGGGTTTTGAAGAGTTTGCCATTTTCCAATACTAAACCCTAGTAATGAATCTGTCTTTCTATAGGTTTTTGATTCTAAATCAATTTCAGAACCGTCTGTTTTTAACATCATAAACCCAAAGAGAAGAGGAACTAAGGCTAAATATATTAGAGATATTAAACCTAAAAGGCCAATAAGTATTGCAGCAAAACCTATAATAGTTTTCCATACAGGGACTTTTCTTGTATATCTAATAATAGCATCCATAACTACAAATATAGATAATGAATGGAGTAATCCAATGAAACTTAAGAGACATTAAATATACATGTCTTGAATAAAAAATTGTTGTTTATCAATAATTTTTATACATTTGTTATTGTTAAACAATAATTATTAGTAAGTTTTATTATGAAAAAACTCCTCATTTTGAAATCATTAGTAGACTTTATATGGATAGTGACCTGTATACCGGTAATCCCTATTTTACTATTTATAGCAGTCTATATGTTTATTGATCCTTCAATTTTGGAAATTCCTTTGAAAATAAATGAAAATAATATTGAGGAGTTAGGTTTGTCAATAAAGATGTCTACGCTAATGTTATTTGTTATTATTTTAATAAGTATTTATTGTTTTTACTTATTTAGAAAAACGCTTCGCTACTTTCAACAACAGAACCCGTTCAGTGATTTTATTATAGACAGCTATAAGAGAATTGGATATTTACTGGTCTTCTCTGGTATCTCTGCCAGTATATTGTTTTTTGTTTTCAAGTTAGTATTTGAATCGAAATTTGAGATTCATTTAGGTCTAAGCCCTTACTTATTTATGGTTTGTTTAGGACTGTTCTTTATGGTTTTAAGCGAAGTTTTTAAAGTGGCTAAAACAGCAAAAGAAGAAAATCAATTAACTATATAATCATGAAAAACATAAAGTCGGAACGAATTTTCAATATCATGAATGTGGTCTCTTGGATTGTATTTGTAGGCTATTGTATTAAAGCAGGAGCGATATGCATCGTCTCTATTATTAGTCTTTTTGGAAATAGAAAGGCTACCGAGAATTTATATATGGGACATGATTTGTCTAAACTTTTTGAGTTTAGTATTACCCATTATACGATTGTAGTAGTACTCCTTATACTCATAGCGAGTTTAAAGGCTTATCTCTTTTATTTGCTTATCAACATCTTTAAAAGGATGGATTTTAATAAACCATTTCATTCTGCAGTTGTGAACTTGATTTTTAAAATTAGTTATGTAGCCATAGCTATTGGTATTATAGGTGCTATTGCAAAATCATATTTTACTTGGTTAGTGTTTGAAGTCTTTTTTACACAAATAGATTTAGGTACATCTGCTTATGTATTTATGGCTGGGGTTATTTTTATTGTAGCCACTTTATTTAAGCGTGCTACAGAAATTCAACAAGAAAACGAATTAACGATATAATTATGAGCATTCTTAAACTTTCAAAATCTATTTTAGATGTATTATATTACATAGGTATATCTGGTGTACTATTAATATTGGTTCTTTTTATTTTATATAATAATTTGAGTGCTATTCAGCTTGTTTATTTTGTAACTCCCTTTTCAATAATTGCACTAGTTTTATATGTATTAATAATAAGGAATTTTAGAAAGATTATAGTATTATTTTATAATGAAGTTTTTTTTGGTTTAGAAACTTCTGAATATTTAAATCAAATAGGAATCTATCTAATTGTTTCAATGTTTTTATGGAAAGTTCCCCCATTTGTAGCGTCTCTTTTCTCAAACCCAAGTGTCGTGAGATTTTCTTTGCCTATTGGTTTTGACTCATCAATTTCTCTAATAGCTATTGGATTATTTTTTATTGCGTTGTCAGAAATATTTAAAAAAGCTTTAAAAATTAAACAAGAAAACGATCTAACTATATAAGTATGCCAATAATAGTCAATCTCGATGTTATGCTCACCAAGCGTAAAATGAAAAGCAAAGACTTGGCAGAGATTATTGGTATAACAACTGCCAATCTTTCTATCTTAAAATCTGGTAAAGCTAAAGCGATTCGGTTCTCTACACTTGAAGCCATTTGTGATGCTCTAGATTGCCAGCCCGCAGATATTTTAGAGTATACTAAGGAATAAATTTTAAGAATTCAACTCTAATAGAGACTCTAAAATTTAGAACTTTTGTTGTATATTCACGTTAGTGATCGCATAAATAACATCATCTTTTAATGTGAATAGGACTAAGATATAATTTAAAAATTCACCAATAGTATTACAGTAAAATGGCATCAGACAAATCAGGAAGTTTAATGTTCTTCACTCCAGAAATTATTGAAGGTGCAGCAGCACAATTATTTGATGCAGGAATTTCCGCAGGTTTTCCATCACCAGCAGAAGCTCTTCATGAGCAACATTTATCTTTAGATAAAGAGCTCGTTAAAAATAAAGAGACCACCTTTTATGCACGCGTAAGTGGGCAGTCTATGATTGGAGCAGGTTTAGATGATAATGACTTATTGGTTATTGACCGAAGTCTTGAGCCTGTTAATAATAAAATAGCAGTATGTTTTCTTGATGGAGAATTTACCGTAAAACGTTTACGTGTATCAGATGGAGAGGTATGGTTACAACCGGAAAACCCAAACTACCCAATTATAAATATCACAGAAGACAATAACTTTTTAATTTGGGGTATTGTTACCAATGTAATTAAGAAAGTTTAGCTTAAAGCAACATTCCCTTTCTAGGGGCTCGTCTCGTTATGAAGTTCACAATAAGACGAATCACAGCGGCTAGCCTAGTCTATTTAAGGATTTTAAAGTTGATTTTAAAGATGTAAGAAAATTCTAAACAATTGATAATCAGTATCTAAATATCACGAAAGTTAATAATTTGTTAAAATAATTTAGTATTTTAGTGGTGATATTAACCAACCACACAACTAAAAATGGAAACAACTGAAAAAAATTTCCGGTTTTTAAGAACTTTAGACATTACTGCGTTTTTTCTATTAGTAGTCTTTGTTGTCCTATTTGTTAAAACGATTATAACTGTTTTTAATACTTTCCAATTAGAAGTATTCAATAGTGCTTTCGTTGGATTAAATAGCATGTAATAGCTGTTTTAAATCCGGATTAAAAACAAAAAAACACCAAACAATTAAGTTTGGTGTTTTTTTATTATTTATAAATTAAGTAGTACTTAATCTGCTAATACAATAACTTTATTATCTTTCATTTCAAGTGTTCCAGAAACTATTGGCAACCAAAATCCTTTATCAGATTTAGTGAATAATTTTTCAACCGATTCCTCTAAGGTAATGTTACCGTTTATCTTAACGTTACCTTCTTTTAATAAAGAGATTACAGGTGCGTGATTGTTTAACAATTCAAATTCGCCTACTAAACCAGGAAGGATGACGCTAGTCACTTCTCCGCTAAATAATGTCGCTTCTGGTGATACAATTTCTAAGTACATTTCTTTTAAGTCTTCAGTTTGCAGTCTTCAGTTTTCAGTACTGCAAACTGCAGACTGTCGACTATCGACTAAAAATTTTTAAGCCTCAGCTAACATTTTTTCTCCAGCTTCAATAGCTTCTTCGATAGTTCCTTTGAGGTTAAACGCTGCCTCTGGTAAGTGATCTAATTCACCATCCATAATCATGTTAAATCCTTTAATAGTTTCTTTAATATCAACTAAAACACCTTTAAGACCCGTAAACTGCTCTGCGACGTGAAAAGGTTGCGATAAGAAACGTTGTACACGACGTGCACGGTTTACTGCCATTTTATCTTCTTCAGATAATTCTTCCATACCTAAGATGGCAATAATATCTTGTAATTCTTTATAACGTTGTAATAACTCTTTAACACGAGTTGCACAATCGTAATGCTCATCACCTAAAATATCTGCTGCTAATATGCGTGAGGTAGAATCTAATGGATCTACCGCAGGATAAATACCTAACTCAGCAATCTTACGAGACAATACAGTTGTTGCATCTAAGTGAGCAAAAGTCGTTGCAGGAGCAGGATCAGTTAAATCATCTGCAGGCACGTAAACCGCTTGTACAGACGTAATAGATCCTTTTTTAGTTGATGTAATACGTTCTTGCATAGCACCCATCTCGGTTGCTAATGTAGGTTGGTAACCTACCGCAGAAGGCATACGACCTAATAATGCAGATACCTCAGATCCAGCTTGTGTAAAACGGAAGATATTATCTACGAAGAAAAGTACATCTTTTCCTTGTCCTTCACCAGCGCCATCACGAAAATATTCTGCTATAGTTAATCCTGAAAGTGCTACACGAGCACGAGCTCCAGGAGGCTCATTCATTTGTCCAAATACGAAAGTTGCTTTTGAGTCTTTCATAACTTCTTTATCAACCTTGGATAAATCCCATCCGCCTTCTTCCATAGAATGCATAAAGTCATCACCATATTTGATAATTCCAGATTCTAACATTTCACGAAGTAAATCATTACCCTCACGAGTACGCTCACCTACACCAGCAAATACAGAAAGTCCACCATGTCCTTTTGCAATGTTGTTTATCAACTCTTGGATGAGTACCGTTTTACCTACACCAGCACCACCAAATAAACCAATTTTACCACCTTTTGCATAGGGCTCAATTAAATCTATAACTTTGATACCCGTAAATAATACTTCTGTAGATGTTGATAAATCTTCAAATTTAGGTGCTTGTCTGTGAATTGGTAGTCCGTGATTACCAGCTTTTGGCAAATCTCCAAGACCATCGATTGGGTCTCCAATGACATTGAAAAGACGGCCGTAGATATCGCCGCCAATTGGCATTTGAATAGGAGCACCAGTTGCAGTGACTTCAGTCCCTCTACTTAATCCATCAGAAGAATCCATAGCAATTGTACGCACAGTATCTTCACCAATGTGAGACTGTACTTCAAGTACTAAAAGCGTACCATCTGCTTTTTTGATTTCTAAAGAATCGTAGATTTTTGGAAGTTCAGAACCTGCTTCGAATGCAACATCGATAACTGGACCTACTATTTGTGCAACTTTACCTGTAACTTTTGACATTACTTATGTGTTTAATGTTTAGATATTTCAATGGAAAAAACATACGTTTTTCGCGCTGCAAAGATATATTTTTTAATTTAAAACTAAAGTCTATTTTTTAGCTTTTTTCCGTATAAAAAAACGCCACCTTTATTAAGTTTATAAAGCTGGCGTTTTGTAGGAATTAAAACGATCGTTAGTCTAAGTATACACCCGTATAATCAACAGGGTTTACAGTTGGTAAGTTTGAACCGTATTTTGCATTAATAAGACCAATCATTTGATTTGTAATTACAGAGTATCCTCTAGGTGATGGATGAAAGCCATCTAAAGAAAATGTCCCTCCAGTGACATAATCTGCAGTCATGAAGGCACTTCCCGCTTGGAATCCATTTGTGGCTACGCCATTAAAGAATGTATTGACATCAAAAAAGGCCAAATCAAATTGCGTTGCCAAATTACTTATGGTTTGATTAAATGCAGCTGTGGCATTTTGAATTTCAACAAGTTCAGTAGGAATAACAACCCATTTATCTTCTAAAGGTAATGATACACCCTCTACTGAAAATTGATTTGCTAGTGCTTCTGGTAACCCTGAAGTTTGTAGAAAAGTAGATTGTGCCTCGTTAACTGTACCAATCGCAGATCGACTTGGCAGTACTAATAAATCGTTAGCATTAGCTTGTCTTGCTTGCCCATAGACAACTCCAAATAAATTAGCTACAATAGGAGCAGCAGCAGCTGGTAATCCAAAAGATTGTACAAATGCTGGGAACGTAGGACTCGCGTTTAAAACACCTGCAATTTGAGCAGATAAATCCACTAAACTTTCATCTTTTATAACCACTGCGCTCGCAGAAGTTTGAGAGAATACGATAGAACGCTCAGGTACTCCTAAAAAGGCAAATACTTGATTTAATTGTCCAAATATCCCATTTAATGTTGGAATTTGTGATCCAAAATTTGGATCACTTGGGTCTAATGGGGCAAATGGTATTGTAGTAAAATAAGGTGCATCTGTGACATTTGGAATGTTAGAAATGATACCATTTGGACTGCTTGTTGCTAATGAAGAAACTATTGCAGTCATAGCGCCATCAAATGTTGCCTGATCTGTTATTGGGTTTGTTCCGTCTGCACCCGAAGTTGCATATCCTAAAACATCGTTAGCACCAATCCATAGTGAAAAGAATGTTGGGTTTTGCGCTAATGCATCTTCTAAAACTGTTGCATTTGGTGAAGATGCCATTCTAATAAAGTAAGGGTTTGCTGCTGGGAAATTAGCAATATTTCCATATCCAGGTGCTAATAAATGAAAACTTTTTGCAGATGGAACTCCCATGTTGTTATATGGCCCAGGAGTTATAGATGTAACCTCCGTTGTTGGCGTACCGTTTAATGGTTCAGGTGCTTGAGCTGCAGGATTAAATATTAATCTTGGCCCTGCAATTTGTGTACCTCCAAATAAAAGACCTCCTATATCGTCACCAATTAAGGGTTGCGTAAAAGTTCCTCCTCCTGCTAATGCAAATTGCTGAGATAACACATTAGGAAACGAAACGTCTTGTCCTCTTTTAAATAGTGTACCATCAGATACTCCTGCCGTTAAAGAGTTACCTATGGCAACAAACGTTGAGAAATCTGCTATTCCACTTGTGTAAACAGGCGTTGGTCCCGTTTGTGGGTCTTCTATTAATGGGTCTGAAAGTGAATCATCATCACTCTCACATGCTGTAAAGCCTATTAAAATTAGAGCTAACAGCCATATATTATTATTTAATTTCATAGTGGTATTTTTTATTGATTTATAGTCCATGATACGAAGTACTGTGCTCCTACTTGTCCGGCACCTGGTGCACTGACGTAGTCATGTGAAAGAATATTTGCGCCACCAACTTTGAAAATTGACTTAATTGATGGTACTGCTAAGTTTATTTGTGCGTCTATAATATTTCTTGCAGGCAAAATACCATCAGCAAATGTAGATTGCCATAAAAAAGTATCATTCCATCTCCAGTTGATATTGAATCCAAAGTTTTTTACCACATTGTTTTTACCAAAAGAGGCTTTTACTTTATGCTCAGGCGTGTTAAAACTCGTTTCAAAATCAGGATCTTCGGTTTGATCAAAATCTAATTTAGCATAGGTATAACTTAAACCGATATCAAAACCATTTAAGATTCTAGTTTCAACACCTATAGATGCTCCATAAGAATTAATATCAGCGTCGCTATTTGTGTACGTTTGATACGCCTGAAAATCACCATTTTGTAATGCTAATAATGACAAAGAGTTATCTCCAACTTCTCCATAAAGCGGTGTTAATACCGTTTTATTTGAGATAAAGTCTTGATACGCATTGTAGTAAACACTCATGTCGATTACAAATCTGTTGACTTTACCTCTATATCCGACCTCATAGGCTGTAACTTGTTCTGGTTTTACCAAGGCAACATCGGCAGATTCAGGAGCTCCAGCGTTTACTGAGGCTAAACTAAATGCATTAGAATAGGCATCTCCACCATTAAGTTGTACCGTGTTTGATCCCACAATACTTTGTCCTATGGTACTTAATTCTGAACTTGTTGCAGTATAGCGGTTTAAATTATCAGGAGAAGATCCAACTAGTATAGCACGACCTGAGTTAAGACCTATAAATAAATCCTGTGTCGTTGGGTTTCTAAAACCTGTTTGAAAAGATCCACGAATGTTATGGTTATCGTTTTTATCAGCAGTATAGTTAAAAGATACTCTAGGGGATACGAAGCCATCAAAAAATTCAGATTTGTCATATCTTACAGATCCTGTAAGTTTTAGTCTGTCGTCCATTAATTTTTTCTGTATTTGTGTATAAGCACCAAATTCGCTGTATTCAATAGGGCCATCAAAATCAGTATAAATTGTTCCTCCAGAGTTCAATGAATACTGTCTCCAAGATCCTCCTACTTGAATCTCTGCAAAATCTATTAAATGTCCTAGATTATAATTAGCATCTGCATGATAAAGTTTTGAGTTATCGTTAAATTTAGAACCTGTGGCTACGTTGCCATCAGCTGTTACTCTTTCTAAAGTTTCATCAAAGGCCGCTGTCCCAGGGATTAAACGACCTGTATCTGCAGCGCCTCTAGCTGCTAAATGTGCAGCATCTATTTGAGCTTCTGTTGGAGTTCCAAAAATGCCTTGTCCAGCTAGATTACCAATAAATCCACCAGCATAGTCTCTAAACCACTGTGTGTCTCCTTTCCATGCTCTGTTAATATTAATCCCAGTAAATCGAGTATCGTAAGAGTTACCTGATTTTTCTGCTGTGGTATAAATTCTTGCAAAGAAATTATCATTTTTTATTTCTAATTTATGTTGTTGCATAAAAAAGTCTTGTATCGCATATCTATTTGCACCTTGATATATTGTATTTCCTCTACCAATTTTAGAGTTTAAAATAATTTCAAAGTCGTTAGCCCAAGGCTTAAAGTGTAAAGAGAAATCAGCCTTTAAGCTTTCTGCTTCATAATTCATTAAGTCACGTTCCTCATATCCTGTTCTGCTTATAGTTTCAGCACCATAATCAGTCAATACAGGAATAGGTAACACGCCCGCTGAGATTTCATCGAAGTCTAAAGACGTGGATACTTCATCACCGTAAGTATTTAAACCGTCGTATGACGGGTCCAATCTTGTTTGGCCAGGATTTGCAAAATCGGTTTGGTCTGTAGCATACCACTCTGTTCCGTTAAGAAAAGATACAGAAGCCTTAGCTGCAAATTTATCAGAGAATGCTTTGGCAACTCTTATGCCTGCATCGACGAAATTATTGTCACCTGCATTATCACTAGATGTAATTCCTGTTTTTGCATAAAAACTAACACCTTGATGATCAAAAGGATTTTTACTCGTCATAAACATAATACCGTTAAATGCATTTGCACCATATAAGGCAGACGATGCACCAGGTAGTAATTCAACACTGTTGATATCTAGCTCAGACATTCCTAATAAGTTTCCTAAAGCAAAGTTTAAGGCAGGAGAGGAGTTGTCCATACCATCAACCAATTGCATAAATCGTGTGTTGGAAAAAGCGGCAAAACCTCTAGTATTAACCGATTTGAAGGTTAAACTACTCGTGTTCATATCCACACCCTTTAAATTTTCAATACCATCAAAGAACGATGGTGAAGACGTGTTTCGAATTTCTTTAATACCAAAACGCTCTACTGTAACAGGAGATTCAAAAATACGCTCCGGAGTTCTAGAAGCAGAAATAACGATTTCATCAAGAGATGTTCCTTCCATCATCGTGATATCTATGGTTTGTGGATTTGTAGTTACATCTTTGTTGATGCTTTCAAAACCAACGCTACTCACTGCTATACTGAATGGAGGCGCTTGATTTACAACTAAGGTGTAATTGCCATCAAAATCTGTAATTGTTCCTGTTGTTGTTCCTACTACAATAATATTTGCACCTGGTAATGGAATACCATTGTTGTCGATGACTTTACCTTTCACTGTTGTTGATTGCGCAAAAGTTATAGCACAAAAAAGCAGCATCATAATTTTGAAAATTGTCTTCATTTTAGGGAATTAGTTTAATTTATCACAGCAATATAAATATAATTATGACATCCTAATTAAAAAAAATGAAAAAATTATGCGTGCATAGTAATTTTTAACAGAAAATAGACTTAATTTTTGAGTAATTGATAAAAAATAAAAGCTGAAAATGCGTAATTCACATTTTCAGCTTTATTTTTAACACAGTTAAGAATTTCTCTATTCTACGGTAACTGCTTTTGCTAAATTGCGAGGTTGATCCACATTTCTACCTAGCATAAGTGCTATATGATATGATAAAAGTTGAAGCGGTATTGTAGTTAATAAAGGGGTTAAAGATTCTATAGTCTCTGGAACTTCAATAACGTGATCTGCTAGGTTTTTTACTTGTTCATCTCCTGCAGTAACGATGCCAATAATTTTACCTGATCTTGATTTTATTTCTTGAATATTACTTACTACTTTCTCATAGTGCCCTTTTTTTGTGGCTATGACGACTATTGGCATGTTTTCATCAATTAATGCAATAGGCCCATGCTTCATTTCTGCAGCAGGATAACCTTCTGCATGAATATAAGAAATTTCTTTAAGTTTTAAAGCGCCTTCAAGGGCTACAGGGAAATTATAACCTCTTCCAAGATATAAGAAGTTTTTAGCATTTTTGTATATGTCTGCAATAGTTTTAACATAGGCATCAGACTCAAGAGCAATTCTAACTTTATTTGGTATGAGCTCTAATTCTATTAAATGATGCCTATAATCTGAACTAGATAGCGTTCCTTTTGCTCTTGCTAAACGCAGAGCAATTAATGTTAATACTGTGATTTGAGTTGTAAATGCCTTAGTGGAAGCAACGCCAATTTCTGGCCCTGCATGTGTATATGCACCTGCGTGGGTCTCCCTAGCAATTGAAGATCCAACTACATTACAAACACCAAAGACAAATGCGCCTTTAGATTTAGCAAGTTTTATAGCGGCAAGTGTATCTGCTGTCTCACCTGATTGCGAAATGGCTATGACTATATCATTTTCATTAATGATTGGGTTTCTATATCTAAACTCTGATGCGTATTCAACTTCAACAGGAATTCGAGCTAAGTTTTCAAATATATATTCTGAAACTAAACCAGCATGCCAAGATGTACCGCAAGCAACTACAATAATTCTATTGGCATTAAGAAATTTTTTCATGTTATCTTCAATACCGGCCATCTTTATGATCCCTTCGTTTGATAATAACCGCCCTCTAAAAGTATCTAAAATAGCACTGGGTTGTTCATAAATTTCTTTAAGCATAAAGTGTTCATAGCCACCTTTTTCGATTTGCTCAAGATTTAATTGCAGTTCTTGGATATAAGGAGCTACTAAAGAATCATCTTTAATTTTTCTTATTTTGACACCTTTATGTCGACGTACAATTGCCATTTCTTCATCTTCCAGATAAATAGCATTTTTTGTAAACTCAATAAAAGGAGATGCATCGCTGGCAATAAAAAACTCGTCTTCCCCAACACCAATAGCAAGCGGGCTTCCAAGTTTAGCAACGACAATTTCATTTGGCTTATTTTTGTCAAACACAGCAATTGCGTAGGCACCAACAACTTGGTTTAGCGCAATTTGTACTGCTTTACCTAATTTAGTATTTTCTTTTTTCTTAACATCTTCAATTAAATTAACTAGAACCTCAGTATCTGTGTCAGATTTAAAAGTATACCCTCGTTTGATTAATTCTTTTTTTAGAGAGTCATAGTTTTCTATAATGCCATTATGAATAATTACTAAATCTCCAGAGTTTGAAAAGTGTGGATGTGAATTAACGTCATTCGGTACACCATGGGTTGCCCATCGTGTGTGTCCGATTCCTAAAGTGCCTTTAGTAGGGATTTCTTTTTCAAGCCTTTCTTCTAAATCAGCAACTTTGCCTTTAGTCTTGGATAATTTAATGTCAGTACCATCATAAAGAGCAATACCTGCACTGTCATAACCTCTATATTCTAGACGTTTTAATCCTTTTAGAATTATTGGGTAAGCTTCTCTATGACCAATATAGCCAACTATTCCACACATATTTTTTAGTTGTTAGGTTCGGTGAAAAATATTTCTAAATATAATTTTTTTTCTTCTTCTAAGGTATTATTACCATACAAAACGGTTCCCCTGGGCGTTAATATTGAGCTTACAGGAACTTTATCCTCATCATTGTCACTGAGTAAATCATATTGAACTGAACTTCCTTCAAGATTAACGTTTATAGACACCGCTAAACCAAGTTTAACATTCGTAGAGTCCCTAAGAATTAAATTATTTAGATGTTCTGTTATTCTAATTTTATATTTAACACCAGCTCCCGAAGCTTCATTGTTTTCTCTTTCTAATGGAACTAGATGATTGCTTCTGGAGAATTCTGGAAATAATGTATTTGCAGTATCAAAGAAGTAATCTGTTAAAGCAATATTGTTATTCATGTCATATAGGTAGATGCGATTTGGTTCACCACCATTAACCTCGTTTTGATTAACATAGAAAACAAGGTTAGCCTCATTAATTAGTTTTTTTGAACTAACAAAATTTCCGTTATCGTCAGTTTCTACAAATTCTTTTTTAAACAATTCAAAAGTATTATCTGCCAAATTATCTGGATCGAGGTCATCACCACCAAACAGCTTTATTTCTGCGATAGAACCTTGACCACCTTTTAAAAATAAATTTTCATCTCCAGTTGTTTCATTTCCATTAGGAATTGTAAAATCGTTTGAAATAAAATTCACTCTGTTTCCAGTAAAGTTGAATGTATAAGTCGTTTGAACTCTATCAGCACCGTCTGTGAATGGGTCTCTAGTGTAGTATATAATGATATTTGATGAATTAGACAACATATTTAAAAGTATTAGTTGACCAGGACCGTCAGTGATGTTTGGTTCTGCTTTAAAGTATATACCTCTAAAATAATCGTTAAAATTGTTGATGTTACTTAATTCTGTTTGTCCAGCCATATCGATAATTTTTTCTTGCCAGAATAGCTGACTAGCATCATCAAATTTTATTCTCATTGCCGGAGATAGTCTAGACGTTTCTATTTTGTCTTCACCTTCACCTTCTGTAAGAATAATTTGCAGTGGGTTTGCTTGAAAATTTGAATTTTGATATAGTAATTGACCTTCTAATTGCTCATCGCTAATGAGGTTTGAACCTGTAGACTGATTAGCATAATAATTTTGTGGACTATCAATTTCTGGTGCATTAGGATCAAAATTTCTTAAAAAATAGTTGCTCTCATAGATTGACAGATTTATAGATGAATTACCAAATATAGAGTCCAAGTTAAACTCTGTTTGACCATTAGAACCAACACCTGTTGCTGTGCTAAAGTAGGGTACTGTAAGAACTACAGAATCAATAACTGGGTTAGTACCAAAATCTGGATCAGTAATATTACCACGTATTTGTGATACAAAACTCGCTGTACTACGACCATAATTTCCACCTGGATCTTCTGTATAAAGTCCTAAAAGGTTTAGAGGTAAAGCATTCGTTTGAATAGGTTCTAAAGCCTTAGTGTAGGCGATAACATCAAATTCTCTTGAACTTGTACCAAAGTGTGTAGCATTATCATTATTGATAATATCTGAGTCGATATTAGCAAAATCTTTGTCACAAGCAATAAAGGAGCTTAACAAGATTGTAAGTAATGTTAAATTTCTTAGGGCAATTTTTATTTTTTTCATAAATTTATTTACTAATCTAAAACTTTTGTTTTGTAGAATTCTGTGTAATGTTCAGCGAAATCTTCAATTGGAAAATAATCTAAGACAGGTTTTTCCGATGCGTCTAAATACTCATTTAATTCTTTTGGTAATTCATCTGAGCCTCTAATAAGAGCATCAGAATTATCAATCGCAATTTTCATGAGATTATTGAAGGTTGGTTTCTCTAAATCTTTAATCTTACTATCGTCTATGTTATCAAATTTAACTTTACTAATCATGTTCTTATCTAACGTTCCTTCAAAGCTTTGATTGTATACAGACGTTACAATTTTACTTTCAGTAAATAAAGGTTCGTTTTTATAGAATTCTTTCAAGTATAGCGGTAATAAAGATGCTAACCATCCATTAACATGGATAATGTCTGGAGACCAATTTAATTTTTTTACTGTTTCAATAACCCCTTTTGCAAAGAAGATTGCACGTTCGTCATTGTCGCTAAACAGCTTTCCTTCTTCGTCAGTTAATGTTGCTTTTCTTTTGAAGTACTCTTCGTTGTCTATAAAGTATACTTGTATTCTTTCCTTCGGAATAGAAGCTACTTTAATAATCAAAGGCATATCTAGGTCGTTTATTACTAAATTAATACCAGATAATCGTATCACTTCATGGAGCTGATGCCTTCTTTCATTAATGTTTCCATAACGAGGCATAAATATTCGTATTTGCCCTCCTTGTTTGTTCACCATTTTTGGAGCTTCAAATGACATTGAAGAAATCTCTGTTTCTGGTAAATATGGTACAACCTCAGATGACACATACAATATTCTCTTATCTTTCATAAATCTTTCGTTTTTGGAATTAAAAGTAAAAAACAGGCAAAAGTACAAAAATTTATGCAAATTGCCAGTAAAATATTAAGTTTGCAGGCTGTTAAACTTTTGTTACTATATGAATATTTTTGAAAATAAAACAGAATTAATTGCGCATGTCGATGCACTAAAATGTGAAAAGAAAACACTTGGATTTCTTCCTACTATGGGAGCATTGCACCAAGGTCACGCTTCATTAATTAGAAAAGGCTTGGATGAGAATGATTTTGTAGTCGTAAGTATTTTTGTGAATCCTACTCAATTTGATAATCAAGAAGATTTGGTAAAATATCCAAGAACTTTAGATAGTGATGTTGAGTTACTTGAGACGATTTCCGAAGAGAAAGTCATAGTATATGCGCCTTCAGTGGATGATATTTATGGTAATAATGTCATATCAACTTCTTTTTCATATGATGGATTAGAACATGAAATGGAAGGACGTTTTAGAGAGGGCCATTTTGATGGTGTTGGTACAGTGGTTAAGAGGCTTTTTGAAATAGTGAGACCTGACAAGGCTTACTTTGGAGAAAAAGACTTTCAGCAGCTTATGATTATTAAGAAGTTAGTAGAGAAATATAATATACCAGTTAAGGTTATTGGTTGTAAGATATATAGGGCCAAAGATGGTTTGGCAATGAGTTCTCGTAATTTGAGATTAAAACCAGAATATCGTGAGGCTGCGCCTTTTGTGTATAAAACTTTAAAAGCTGCTAAAGATAAATTTGGCATAAAAAGTGCCGATAAATTGACAGAGTGGGTGACTAAACAATTTGCCGGACATGATTTATTGACCCTAGAATATTTTATTATCGCAGATATTCGTACTCTAAAAACCGTTAAACGAAAAACAAACCAAAAATCATATAGAGCATTTATTGCTGTGTATGCAGATGATATTAGACTAATAGACAATATCGCACTAAATTAATTATCTTTACCTCATGCAAATTCAAGTAGTAAAATCTAAAATTCACCGAGTAAAAGTTACAGGTGCAGAGTTAAATTACATTGGTAGTATTACTATTGACGAGGATTTAATGGAAGCTGCAAATATAATTCAAGGTGAGAAAGTTCAAATCGTTAATAATGATAATGGCGAACGTTTAGAAACATATTGTATTCCTGGGCCACGAAATAGTGGAGAAATCACATTAAATGGTGCAGCAGCTCGCAAAGTAGCCGTTGGGGATACACTTATTCTAATCACTTATGCGTTTATGGATATTGAAGATGCTAAAGTATTTAAACCTTCTCTAGTATTCCCAAATGAAGCTAATAATCTCTTAAAATAAGCTTTTGAGTCCTAAGATTAAAAAACGTTTAAGGTTAATAATTCCGCTAGCTTTAGCCGTATTCTTTGGGTGGTATACATTTTCTAAATTACCTGTCTCAACAATAATACCTTTTATTAAATCAGCAAATTATTGGTGGATTGCTTTAGGTGTTTTGTTTGGATTACTAAGTCATTTATCAAGAGCTTATCGTTGGAAATATCTTTTGGAGCCAATGGGGTATCAAATAAAATTACCAAATAGTGTCATGGCCGTTTTTATTACTTATTTAGCGAATTACGGAATTCCAAGATCTGGGGAAGTTTTGAGAGCTGCTGTACTAACAAATTATGAGGACGTCCCTTTTGAAAAGAGTTTCGGGACGATAGTAGCAGAGCGAATAGCAGACCTGTTAGTCATGTTAGGGATTATAACAATTACATTGATTTTGGAATTTGATTTCATAATGGAACTTCTTCAAAGGGCCTTTCAACCTAAAAAACTGATATTATTTGGGTCGGTTGGAGTCCTCATATTGATCCTCGTTTTTTTATTTATAAATAGAGGCCAATCTAAATTTGCCATTAAAGTCAAAACATTTCTCAAAGGCTTAATGGAAGGGATGTTAAGTATTTTTAAGATGAAACATAAATGGGCGTTTATTGCGCATACCTTATTTATTTGGGGAATGTATGTTTTGATGTTTTACGTTACAACTTTTGCATTACCTGATTTAAATAATGTAAGTATTGGTGCAGTATTAGTAGCTTTTATTTCAGCAAGTTTTACAATAGCAGCGACTAATGGAGGCATCTTTGTTTATCCAGTAGCAGTTATGGCTGCATTTACAGTTTTTGGAATTGCTAAAGATCCAAGCTTCGCTTTTGGTTGGATTATGTGGTCCTCACAAACAATTATGGTTATCATTGCTGGAAGTTTATCGTTTATATACTTACCAATCTACAATAGAATTAAATAATTTTTTACCTTGCTTTATTATTAATCCGAGCTTATCATGAATAAATTTATCTTATTTCTATTATTTGGTTTCTTGTATCACATAGCAAACTCTCAAGTCACCTATGAGACAATTGAATCGCCTAAACTTGGTGATACAAGAGAAATTAAAATTCAATTACCAAGAAATTATGATCCTGAAGGCGATATTTTATACCCTTTAGTCGTCGTACTAGATGGTGATTATTTATTTGAGCCTGTAATTGGTAATGCAGATTATCACTCATATTGGGGAGATATGCCAAAATCTATAGTTGTAGGTGTTAATCAAGCCCAAAAAAGAGATGTAGATTTATCTTTTAGTGGGACTACTTATTTTCCGTCAGACGAAGGAGGTTCTCAGTTTTTTGAGTTTATAGGAATGGAGTTGATACCCTATATAAATGAGAACTATTTAACTTCAAATTTTAGAATTGTTGTGGGCCACGACCAAAGTGCAAATTTTATTAACTATTGGTTGTTTAAGGATAAACCTTTATTTAGAGGTTATATTGCTTTTAGTCCAGATTTATCCCCAGAAATGGTAAATCGTCTACAAGAAAAATTATCGATTACTACTGAAGATACATTTTACTACTTGGCTACAGCAGATAATGACGTTAAGGTATTAAGAGAGCGTATTTTAGATTGTAACACAGCATTAAGTGCTATTGAGAATGAGAAGTTACATTACCGATTTGATGATTTTAAAGATGCAGACCACTATTCTCTTGTAGGGCTTGGAATACCTAAAGCCATTAATGAAATTTTTGGTTTATATAAACCTATAAATAAAAAAGAATATAACGAAAAAGTACTCACTTATGAAGAGGGGCCTTTTGCCTATTTGATGAAAAAATATGAAGATATTGAGTTTTTCTATGGCTTTGAAAAAAAAGTAGTTGAAAATGACCTTAGAGCAATATTAGCGGCAACGAATAAAAAAGATGATATAGAATCTATGAAAAGCTTAGCTAAGCTTGCTCAAAAAGAATACCCAAAATCAATGATAAGTTCTTATTATTCAGGGATTTACCATGAGATGAATGGTAATGCGAGAAAAGCTTTGATAGAGTATCAATCTGGATTACTTTTAGAAGAATCTGAGTTCGTTAATAAGGATATGTTATTGGATAAAATCTATGATCTCCAAGAGTAAAATTGAATTAAATTATGCATTTCATCGAATAAATTAGTAGTTAAACCTAATTTTAGGTATGTTTACAGTCCCCAAATTAAAACCTACTTAAGATGAAGAATGCCCTTCTTTTTATCTTCTCATTATTATTTTGCGAATTAATTTTTGCACAAGTCACTTATGAGAAGTTTGAATCTCGAAAACTCAACGCTACGAGAGAGTTAAAAATTAGACTTCCGGATGATTATAATCCCGACTCAGATTTAAAACATCCTGTAATTATAGTTTTTGATGCTGAATATCTATTTGAACCCGTAGCAGGTCAAGTCAGTTACCAAACCTATTTTGATGAAATGCCACAATCAATAATTGTGGGAGTTGTTCAAGGCAAAGAACGTTTTTATGATAGTTATTTTGATGAGGTTACTGGACTTCCATTTGAATCTGGTGATCGTTTCTATAACTTTATAGATCAAGAATTAATTCCGTATATAGATTCTAAATATAATACGAGTAAATTTAAAGTGGCCGTTGGTCATGACTTAATGGGGAATTTTATCAATTCATTCTTATTCCATGATACTCCGATTTTTCAAGCGTACATAAATTTAAGCCCTGATTTTAAGGGAACCATGAGTGAAAACGTTAAAACTCGACTGGAGTGGTTGGATAGTGATGTTTTTTATTATTTGGCAACGGCAGATGGAGATATTAAATCTATAAGAGACAGAATTAGAACGACAAATGACAATTTAAAAACGCTTGATAATCAAAACTTGACTTATTATTTTGATGAGCTCATTGGCGACTCTCACTATACATTGGTAAGTGGAGCTTTATCTAAAGCACTCGACAGAATTTTTGAATTATACAAACCTCTTGATGATAAGGAATTAAGAGAGAAAGCACTTCCATATGAAGGCACCTTAGATGATTACATTGTAGATAGATATAAGCGGATTGATGATTTATTTGGAATTTTTAAGCCTATTTCCGAAGAAGAATTACAACGATTAATCACTTTAGCAGATCAACGGGAAGACATAGAATCTGTCTATAAAATCGGGAAATTAGCTAATAAGCTCAATCCAAGTTCTTCCTTTGGAACTTATTATATGGCCCTTCATGCTGAAAAATTAGGTAAAACTAAAAGGGCAGTAAAATTATATCAATCTGCACTTGACTTAAATGAAATGTCTCATATAAATAAGGAATTTATAATGTCTCACGTGGAAGATTTAAAATTCGTAGAAGACGACACAGAAACTGAAGATGATGAAGAAAACTAAATTAAGTATTTACTCAACAGACTATGTTTTTGTCTATTTGTTTCGCAAATTTAAAGAGTTTTTTATATCCAATTTAAATTTGAAAAGGGTGGTGCTTAAATTTATAGCGGCAATAAGTTTGTTCAAGGATATCAATTAAAATATATTAATTTAGCTAAAATTTTAACTGCGGAAAATTCTTCCGAAGAAAGAAATATGGCTAAACTAAAAACAACATTTTTTTGTCAAAATTGCGGCAGTCAGTATTCTAAATGGCAAGGTCAGTGTTCCGCTTGTAAAGAGTGGAATACGATTACAGAGGAGGTCATCGAAAAGCCTGAAAAAAGTAATTGGAAAACACCAGCTAACACGGCTAAGAGAGCTTCGAAGCCACTCCTGATAAACGAAATAGACACCTCGCAAGAAGCTAGATTGGATACACAAGATAATGAGTTTAATCGTGTGCTAGGAGGGGGGTTAGTTCCAGGATCTTTAACACTTCTAGGCGGAGAACCAGGAATTGGTAAAAGTACATTGCTACTTCAAATCTCACTTAAATTACCGTATAAAACCTTGTATGTTTCTGGAGAAGAGAGTCAAAAGCAAATAAAAATGCGTGCTGAACGTATCAATCCTGGCTCAAGCAACTGTTACATTCTTACCGAAACTAAAACTCAAAATATTTTTAAACAAATTGAATCACTAGAGCCAGATATTGTGGTTATAGATTCTATTCAAACGCTCCATAGTGATTATATAGAATCATCATCTGGAAGTATATCTCAAGTAAAAGAGTGTACAACAGAACTTATTAAATTTGCAAAAGAAACTGCTACACCAGTTATTTTAATTGGACATATCACAAAAGATGGTAATATCGCTGGGCCAAAAATATTGGAGCATATGGTGGATACTGTTTTACAGTTTGAAGGAGATCGTAATCATGTGTTTAGAATCCTTCGCGCCAATAAAAATCGTTTTGGCTCTACAAATGAATTAGGAATCTATGAAATGCAAGGTTCTGGTTTAAGGGAAGTTTCTAATCCATCAGAAATATTAATCTCTCAAAAAGATGACGATTTATCTGGGAATGCCATAGCAGCCACTTTAGAAGGTATGCGTCCATTGATGATAGAAGTACAAGCTTTAGTTAGTACAGCAGTTTATGGGACTCCTCAAAGAAGTGCGACAGGCTTCAATGCAAAACGTCTGAATATGTTATTGGCAGTTTTAGAGAAGCGCGCAGGTTTTAGATTAGGTGCTAAGGATGTCTTTTTAAATATTACAGGAGGAATTACAGTTGATGATCCTGCAATAGATTTAGCGGTTGTAGCCGCAATCCTATCTTCTAACGAAGACGTAGCGCTACAGAAAGATTATTGTTTTGCTGCTGAGGTTGGTCTTTCTGGAGAAGTACGCCCTGTTCAAAGAGTTGAGCAGCGTATTTTGGAAGCCGAAAAATTAGGATTTTCTACAATTTTTGTATCTAAATACAATAAGATTTCTTTAAAAAACACAGTGATTAAGATTCAATTAATTTCTAAGATTGAAGATGTGGTTGATTTAATTATATGATGAAACACAAAAAAGGAAGTTTTTAAATTGCTTTTTCTGTATTATATTTTTGTTTAAATACGACCAATTTATAGAGTCTTCTAAAGTGTTTTTTTGCTTTTTAATTATGGTAGTTTGCTATTCGTTTGATGTCCTAGACATTTCATCTAAATTAACTTTTATCTAATTTTTAAAGCTATAACTAATACGTAATATTATATTGGATATGAGATAAATTGTGTTTCCCAATTTGTAATATAACCAATAGATATCCCCTCTAAAAATCTATCTGAATAAGACATTAGTCTTTAAAATTAATCATTACGCTATGAAGCGAAAACTACTATATATAGTATCATTTGTAATTCTTGTTTCTGTGCCTCAGTGTGCTTTTTCCCAACACACAGATAATGACGACGATTAAGACGTCTATTTAAAAGATAATTTTACTGGAAATGTTTTTGATTTCAGAAGTTGTCATGGATATGAGTTTTCTTCGGAAATTGGAACATTCAACAACAAGTTCTGGTTATTAATATGCTGGGCCAAACTGTTCAAGAATTTACAGATGTAAATTATCAAGAGTTGAATACCGGTTTACAACTTTCTAAATGAGCTACAGGTGCTTATGTGGCCTATTTTAAAACCGATAATGGTATAAAAACCAAAAAGATCTTAGCAAAATAACGACTAGATGAATTAATAAAGAAACGCCTACTCTGGTATTTACTCAAAAATATTTCTTTTCAATATCCTTTTCATAGTTTTGAATCACGAAAAGTTTTTTACTGTTTGCAGCCTTCTTAATATCTACAGGTTTATCTGCTCAAGACTTCAGCGTTTTTGTGCCACATATATTTAATTCATATGAAGAGGCGACTATTAATTTTAACGACGGTACTACAATTAGAGGTTATGCTAAAATAACATTCAACTCCTCAATTAAAATTAAGGTGAAAGATTATAGTAAACCAGATGTATGGACTGATTTGATGCTTAAGAGAGTAACCTTTCATGGTGCACTTGATGATGTTGCTTTCTTGTATGTCAATGTAAAAAATCATTCAATGATGCAACTTTTAGAAGTGATAGAATTAGGTGAAATATTCATTTTTGTTGATGAAAGTTCCAATTGGGTGTCAGCAGGTGGTGAATTTAATTACAAACCAGAAAATTTAGATATGAGAACTTATACTACAAGACATCCTATACTTTTTTTTGAAAAAAGAAAGTGAAAAGGAAGCTATCAAACTTTTTGGAATATTCAATTTTAAAAAAGAGGCTATAGCTTCTTTTGAAAATTGTACGCAAATAGTGGATCGCCTTAATGAAAGAAAATATAGAAGAGGAGACATTATAGACATGGTCTATTACTGCAATGACTGTCGCGCAGCTCTTGATTAGAGAAAAGAAAAAGCAGCCCTTATTACCTAAATAGTTAGGTGACTTTTTAGACCTTATAGTGTCTTAGTTAATGAACATTTATTCCCTAAACATAAAATGAAAAACACAAAAAGAATAGTAGCCTTAGTGGTATTAATAATAGTTCTAAAAATACTGTTTTTCTAAACGGTTTTAAGAGCTAGAACAACACAAATTAAATCTAGAGCTATTACACACATGTAATTGTTCCTGAAGCAATGTATTCTTTACCTCTAATAACTTCAGTAGCCATTGCCATTGTTGGTGTTTTTAATCAACAATTTCAGGTTAAAAAAGCAATGAGAGTTTCGACGTCCCTTTTTTAAGCAATCCACTACCACATTTTTCCCAAAATTCCTTAATTTCGCGACTCGACTACAATATAGATATCATGAGCGCTAAATTTCCTGAATATAAAGGACTTGACTTACCAAAAGTAGCAGAAGAAATTCTTAACTATTGGGAGGAAAACAACATCTTTGAAAAAAGTATTTCCACTAGAGAAGGCAATGAGCCATTTGTGTTTTTTGAAGGTCCTCCTTCTGCAAATGGATTACCTGGAGTACACCACGTTTTAGCACGTGCTATTAAAGATATCTTTCCAAGATATAAAACCATGAAAGGGTTCCAAGTAAAGCGCAAAGCTGGTTGGGATACGCATGGTTTACCTATCGAGCTTGGTGTTGAAAAAGAATTAGGAATCACTAAAGAAGATATTGGTAAAACCATTTCTGTTGAAGATTATAATGCAGCTTGTCGTAAAGCAGTCATGCGTTATACAGATGTTTGGAATGAGCTCACACAAAAAATGGGCTATTGGGTAAATATGGATGACCCATACATTACTTACGATCCAAAATATATGGAAAGTGTTTGGTGGTTACTCAAAGAAATTTATACTAAAAAATTAATGTATAAAGGCTACACGATTCAGCCTTATTCCCCAAAAGCAGGAACAGGGTTAAGTTCACATGAGCTTAATCAACCAGGAACGTATCAAGATGTTACAGATACAACTATTGTTGCTCAGTTTAAAGCCAACGCAAAGTCATTACCAGGCTTTTTGCAAAATGAAGGGGATATCTATTTCTTAGCTTGGACGACAACACCTTGGACATTGCCAAGTAACACAGCGTTGACCGTTGGAGCAAAGATTGATTATGTGTTAGTAGAAACATACAATCAGTATACATTCCAACCGATGAATGTGGTTTTGGCTAAAAAATTAGTGAATAATCAGTTCTCTGGAAAGTTTAATTTGGTAGAAGAAAAATCAGAACTATTAGAGTATAAATCTGGAGATAAGAAGATCCCATATTACGTTGTTAAAGGATTTAAAGGCGTTGATTTAGTAGGGATTACCTATGAGCAATTATTGCCTTATGCCCTGCCAAATGATAATCCGAAAGATGCTTTCAGAGTTATTTCTGGAGATTTTGTAACTACAGAAGATGGTACAGGAATTGTACACACCTCACCGACTTTTGGAGCAGATGATGCTTTAGTTGCAAAACAAGCAACACCACAGATTCCGCCATTATTAGTTAAAGATGAGAATGATAATTTAGTGCCTCTTGTTGATTTACAAGGGCGTTTTAGAAAGGAAATTAAAGATGATATTTACGGTTTCGCTGGAGAATATGTGAAATCTGAATATTTGAGTGATGACGAATTAATTACTGAATTTGAGAAGCAAAAAGTATATTTGAGTTCTGTCATCTCTGATCTCAAAGCGTATTTAAGTGTTGATGAACGCTTAGCGCTTAAGTTAAAAAATGAAAATAAAGCCTTTAAGGTTGAGAAATATAAGCACAGTTATCCAAATTGTTGGAGAACAGATAAGCCTATTTTATACTACCCTTTGGATTCATGGTTTATTAAAGTGACAGATGTTAAGGATAGAATGCACGAGCTTAATAAAACCATTAACTGGAAACCAGAATCTACGGGTACTGGTCGCTTCGGGAATTGGCTAGCAAACGCAAATGATTGGAACTTATCACGATCTAGATATTGGGGAATTCCATTGCCTATTTGGAGAACTGAAGATGGAACTGAAGAAATATGTATCGGTTCTGTGGAGGAATTAAAATCTGAAATGGCGAAAGCAGTTTCAGCTGGTGTACTCGCTAAAGATATCTTTGACGATTTTGAAGTTGGCAACTTTTCCGAAGAAAACTACGCTAAAATTGATTTACATAAAAATATTGTCGATGAGATTGTGTTGGTGTCTCCAAGCGGACAACCAATGCAGCGTGAGAACGATTTGATTGATGTGTGGTTTGATTCTGGTTCTATGCCGTATGCTCAATGGCATTATCCTTTTGAAAACAAGGAGCTTATTGATGACAATAAATCATTTCCTGCAGATTTTATAGCAGAAGGTGTTGACCAAACTCGCGGATGGTTCTATACTTTACATGCGATTGGAACGATGGTGTTTGATTCTGTAGCCTACAAAAATGTGGTGTCTAACGGATTGGTTTTAGACAAAAACGGACAAAAGATGTCTAAACGTTTAGGTAATGCGACAGATCCATTTACAACTTTAGATACTTATGGTGCAGATGCGACGCGTTGGTACATGATTATGAATGCGAATCCTTGGGATAATTTGAAATTTGATCTCGAGGGAATTGAAGAGGTGAAGCGTAAGTTCTTTGGAACATTATACAATACGTATTCATTCTTTACATTATACACTAATTTAGATAAATTCACATATAGTGAGACCGATATCCCTTTAGCAGAACGTCCAGAAATTGACCGTTGGGTGTTGTCTGAGTTACATACTTTGATTCAAAAAGTAGACGATTACTATGCGGATTATGAACCTACCAAAGCCGCAAGAGCGATCTCAGAATTTACACAAGATTATTTGAGTAATTGGTACGTGCGTTTAAGTAGAAGACGTTTTTGGAAAGGGGATTACCAAACCGATAAAATTTCAGCTTACCAAACATTGTACACTTGTATGGAAACTATCGCTAAGTTAGGAGCACCTATTGCACCTTTCTTTATGGATCGTTTATATATGGATTTAAACTCTGTAACCCATAAAGAATCATTTGAAAGTGTGCATTTAGCAGATTTTCCAAAATTTGATGCGTCTTATGTAGATAAGAGTTTAGAACATAAAATGGAGAGTGCTCAAACAATTTCTTCATTGGTATTATCTTTAAGAGCTAAGGAAAAGATTAAAGTGCGACAGCCATTACAAAAAATCATGATACCTATAGACTCAAAAGAGCAAAAGGATGAGATTATGGCAGTTGCAGAGTTAATCAAGTCTGAGGTTAATGTCAAAGCAGTTGAGGTTTTAGAAGATGCAAGTGGTATTTTAGTGAAACAAATTAAACCTAATTTTAAGGTCTTAGGACCTCGTTTTGGACAAGACATGAAAGCTGTGGCTCAGGCAGTTAACAGTCTTGCCGCAAGTGATATTAAAAAAATAGAGCAAAACGGTACTTTAGATGTGGAAATCAACGGAAAAAGTATTACTTTAGAACTGTCAGATGTAGAGATTACATCAAAAGATATCGAGGGTTGGCTCGTAGCAAGTTCTGGAGCATTGACAGTAGCTTTAGATGTGACGCTAACAGAAGAATTAAAGAAAGAAGGTATCGCAAGAGAGCTCGTTAATAGAATTCAAAACTTACGAAAAGATTCAGGGTTTGAATTGACAGATAGAATCAGTGTTCAGTTTCAAAGAGATGCACAGATTAAAAATGCGATAGAAACAAATTTAGAGTATATCAAAACAGAAACTCTAACCGACAAATTAGAGATTGTAGAACATTTAAATAATGGTATAGAAATTGCTTTTGATGATGTAAATACCAAATTATTTATTCAAAAAATATAAAATATGGCAAGTGAAAACACTGTAAGATTTTCAGATAAGGACTTAAGTGAATTTAAAATTCTTATCCACGAAAAGATAAAAAAAGCACAACGTGATCTAGAATTGATTAAAAGTGCATATATGAATGATGGCAACAATGGTACAGATGACACATCGCCAACGTTTAAAGCCTTCGACGAAGGTAGTGCTGTAATGAGTAAGGAGTCCAATTCGCAATTAGCAATTAGACAAGAGAAATTTATTAGAGATCTTAAAAATGCGTTGATCCGTATTGAGAATAAAAGCTATGGTGTTTGTCGAGTTACAGGTAAACTCATTAATAAAAAGCGTTTAGAATTAGTGCCTCATGCAACATTAAGCATTGAAGCTAAAAACATGCAGTAGTAACAGATTTCTATTAAAAGTTATTTTATTCAAAGTAAGCGTCTCAATTGAGGCGTTTTTTTGTTTCTAGAGACTTGATTTTACATCTTCATTTACAATAATAACCTTATTTTTGTTTTACAAATTTCTAATGATGTCATTAAAAAAAGCTACAATTCTAATTCTAAGTATTCTCCTTATTGATCAAATAAGTAAATTTTATATTAAAACACACTTTACACTTAACGAGAAATTAGAAGTTTTTAGTTGGTTTCAAATTGCCTTTGTTGAAAATGAAGGGATGGCTTGGGGAACAAAAATTAGCGATTTTGTCTCATTCATATCAGATAGAACAGCAAAAGTTAGTCTAACAATTTTTAGAATTGTGGCAGTCATTGGAATTGGGTATTGGTTAAAGAAATCAATAGCAGATAGAAGCTCTAAAACCTTGATTTTTGCAATTTCATTAATATTTGCAGGAGCTTTAGGTAATATCATTGATTCGGTCTTCTACGGGCTGATTTTTGACTCAAGTTTAAGTCAAGTTGCAACCTTTCTCCCAGAACAAGGTTACGATACAATATTTCATGGTAAAGTGGTAGATATGCTTCACTTTCCATTGTGGAGTGGCGTGCTGCCCGAGTGGATCCCGTTTTATGGTGGTGAATATTTCACCTTTTTTGATCCTGTATTTAATATCGCAGATATGGCGATTAGTACCGGTATTGGGATTTTAATTTTCTTTAATAAGCGTGCGTTTAAAAACTCTTAAAGCTAAAACTAGTCATGAAATTCAAATATTTTTTTATAGCACTTTTAGTCTTTTGCTTCTCTAACATAATGACTGCTCAAAACCAATATGGAATTGACTTCACTAAATATGACAGCCAAGTTTGTCAAAAGTTTAATCAAGCCTTTTCTAATAGACCAAAAGAGATTAAATTTGGTATTAAACGAGTCAACGCTAGTTTATTTTTTGAAACCAACGACGAAGACTGGTTTAATAGTTTATTTGTTGATGCTTATGATGGAATAGCTATTGACATAGTAGCTAAAGATCGTTATGCTTGCAATGTTGAACACATAGAAAGTGTTCAAATAAAAGGTCTATTATTACCACCCGTGTATTCAAAACGACTTAAAGGAGGACTTAAAAAATCAGATATCACATTATATCGTGTTTTGGTTGGACGTATTCCTGCTCATTTATTGAATAAAGACCTTGAGTTTAATACATTGTTTTTAAGTAATAAAAACCTCTGTCAGTATTATGTGATTTATGACTTGGAGTCCTACCCGTGGGATTTATTGGATATGGGAATGTATCTAGATTCAATTACGTATAAGGAGAAACAAATAAAAACAGCCTCAAGCGACAGTCATGTAATAAAAAACAAATCGCTGAAGTTTAAAATTCCATTTAAAAAAAACAAATCTGAGTATTCTCAAGATGATATAAGACCGCTTTATGATTCTTTGCGTTTAACAGATTTTAATATAAAATCAATTAATATAAAAGCGTATTCGTCTATAGAAGGAAGTTTGGAGCGCAACGTCAAACTTCAAGAACAGAGAGCTTTAAGTATTGTAAAGGCAATTCAAAGTTTTCAAAAACCATCTATAAAAAACGAGATTTCATCTTCAGAGAACTGGGTAGAGTTTTTAAATGATATTGAAAACACAAAATATGAAGATTTAAAAAGGTTGAGTAAAGGCCAGATAAAAGCTAAGCTTGTTGGCGTATTGTCTTCGGAAATGGAACCTATTTTAAAGAAACATAGAAAGGCATTAGTTACTTTAGAACTAGAAAAGAAGGATGTCTACAAGGATTTGAATACTACAGAACTTCTGAGTAAATTTAATTCATCCATAGCATCTAATGATTTAGGTGAAGCGTTGAAAATTCAAAACTCTTTGTTTGAGAAGCTTAAAAATAAAGAAGTGTCTCCAGACGTATTGGATAAAATGCAAGTGCCAAATCAGTTAAAATACATGACTTTTTTAAATAAAAATGCTGCATATAAATATGTTTTAGAAGAGCCTCAGGTTTTAATTGTTTATAATGAATTACTGGAACTTGAAAAATTAGCACCCAAAGATAAACGTGTCAAATATAATATTGCTGTTACTAAATTAAGACTATGGAGATTAAAGGCGATTGATGTTGAAGATAAGAAACTGAAAGCAGAAATCAGCGCCTTGAAAAATTATGGAATAAGCGATGCTCTAATAACTAGGATATTAGTGAATTATCATGTTGTTATTGCCGAAAATTTAATGCGTAAACGAGATTACACAAATAAGGATAAAGCAGTAAAGTTTATAGAAAACAATTATAAGAAATTTGATTTGTTAGATTATGATTATTTGAGTTTAGCACAATTTTTTAGCTACTATGCCAATACAGATTTATCAGTAGCGCTTTTAAAAGACAAAGTTAAGCAAATTGATACTGACGAAAACTTGCTATTCTACTATTTGAATTTAACGATTATTAATCCAGAACTAACAAAAACTTCAGATTATAGAACGATTATGTTGAATGCATTAAATATGAATAAAACGCGTTATTGTGAACTGTTTAATCCTTTTGGAGCGGGAGGAGTTACCTTTCAATTATTAGAAGATGATTATTTGAGAGAGACCTATTGTGAAAGTTGTATGAACTAGTTTTTGAAGGTATAAATGTCATGAGGAGTTACACAGTAATCCAAGATAATATCACCTTGATAGACATCTGTTATTTTTTTTTCGCTTTCAAAAAATGACAGTCCAATTTTAAGAGTTTCTGGTTTGCACATGGCTAAAAATTTATCATAAAATCCTTTACCATAACCCACTCTATGACCTTGTTCGTCAAAGGCTAATAGAGGTACAAATACAACGTCAATTTGTTCTGGAGTAATAGTGATACCATTTACAGGTTCAGGAATATGCCATTTATTTTTTTTAATGGTCGTACTATCTGTCAGCAGAATATGTGACATCTCTCGTGTAGAAAAATCACTTTTAGAAATAATAATGTTTTTGTCTTTGCCTGAGAGAATATTTAAAATATAATCGGTATTGACTTCTTTATGTTCAATAATAGATAAAAAGATATGATAGAACTCATGATCCCAAATAGGAAGAAGAAGTAATTGATTAGCAATTTTTAAGCTATAGTCTTCTATTTGTTTTTCAGAGAGTGCTTTCCTAAGCGTTTTATAATGTGTTCGTAATTTAGTTTTGGTCATGATCTAAACCTATTGAAAGATGAAAAATAGCATCGCCTTGATAAATAATTGGTGACTCATTGACATTGAAAATATAGCCTGCATTAGGTGCTTTTACAAAATGATTGAAACTGCCATAAGGATCTGTAATATTTCCTATAACATCATCTTTTTCTACGTAAGAATTTATAGCTACTGTTGGTTTATACATCCCAGAAAACTTAGCCCTCAACCATTTGCTATCCTCAATTATTAATGCTTGAGTCTTAGGTTTAGAGACTTTAAACTTACTATTTAACATACCCAAGTGATGTAAAACACGCTTGGCACCATTGACACCAGTATTTGTTATGGTATCGTGAATATTAAAAGATTTACCGCCTTCAAATAAGAGCATGGGTACACCAACTTTACTGCAAGCATTCCTAAATGATTTATTTAAATTTTGCGAATAATAGATGAAAGGAGCTCCAAAAACATGAGCTAATTCGGCAAGTCTTGGATCATCTTTTATGATGCGAATTTGAGCTGCATTAAAACGATCTGCACCGCCAGTATGAAAATCCATCACAAAATCTACATGAGGTATAATTTCTGTCATTACAAAATGTGCGACTCTGCTAGCTAAAGAACCATTTGAGCTTCCTGGGAACACACGATTGAGGTCTCTGCCATCAGGAAATAAGCGATCCATGTTTAAAAATCCAAAAACATTTATTACTGGGATACAAATAATGGTTCCTGTTTTAGGTTTATTAATCCCTTTTGCAATAATTTGTCTAACGATTTCTACACCATTAATTTCGTCACCATGAATACCCGCAGTAATTAAAACTGTAGGGCCTGGTTTTCTTGAGCGCTCAATAATTATAGGGACATCTAGAGTATTACGAGTATGTAGTTTTGCAACTTCAAAAGTAACAGTTGCACTTTTTCCCAAGGCAATTTTTTCGCCTAAAATATTTAAATAATCTTTATTTTCAATTTTCATATCTACACATTTCGTTCTATAAAACGAATAATACTGGATGCAATGTCTTTTTTAGTTGCAGTTTCAATTCCTTCTAATCCTGGAGAGGAATTGACTTCTAAAACTAAAGGACCACGAGCCGATTGTAGTAAATCTACACCGCAAATACCTAAACCAAGAGATTTAGCAGCTTTTAAAGCCGCATTTTCTTCGTCGTCTGTAAGTTCAATGATATTTGCGCTTCCACCTCTGTGTAAATTAGACCTAAACTCACCTTCTTTACCTTGTCGTTTCATAGCGCCAACCACTGTGCCATCAACGATGAAGACCCGAATATCTGCTCCTTTAGACTCCTTAATAAATTCTTGAACAATAACCCGTGCTTGTAACCCATTAAACGCTTCGATAACAGATTCTGCTGCATTATTTGTTTCAGCCAATACAACACCTAGTCCTTGAGTTCCTTCCAGTAATTTAATGACCAAAGGCGCTCCACCTACATAGTCAATCATGCTTTGTACATCTTTGGCATAGTTAGAAAAGACCGTTTTTGGCATTCCTAAACCCGCTCTAGATAACACTTGTAGACTGCGTAACTTGTCTCTAGATCTCACTAAAGCTTGAGATTCTACAGCTGAAAACACTTTCATCATTTCAAATTGTCTTACTACAGCTGTTCCATAAAAAGTTACAGAAGCGCCAATTCTAGGTATGATAGCGTCTGCTTCCAAAGTTCTACCTTTAAAAATAACTTTCGGGTTCTTTTTCTCGATAATAATATCGCACATCAAAGGATCAATAACTTCAATTTCGTGCTTGCGTTTTTTTGCAGCTTCAATAAGACGTTTTGTAGAATATAGATGAGGGTTTCTTGACAGAATTATAATTTTCATTATGTAAATCGATTTTTATTTTATACTTGATTAAGAGTTTGCAAATTTATTCTTGGTTGGACAACTTCTGTTGATAAGATAAGTTTTTTAGACTAACGTCTACAATAAATTTTTTGGAAAGAAATTTTCGGCCGATTAAAATGGGATACTTCATTTCATCTCTGGTGCTTAAGGTGAGATTAATTTTGTATTTTTTATCAAATAGAATAATGCTTGTTTTAACCATGTATCTATTTTGTACCATACCATTACTACTTTTAACTTTGGCTGTAGAGTAATTTTTAAAAACAATGATTTTTTTATTATAATTAGGATGTTCCTTATCAAAAAATAAGCATTTCAATAAATGGTCTTCTTCAACAACCTTATGGCAGTGCATAGACGATGTGTAAGCACCTGTATCGATTTTTATATCAATATCAAATAAATCAAGAGTAGAAAAATCTGCTTTATCTATTCTGCCTATAGTTTTTTTTGGCATTTTAAAATTTGGACGCAAAGTAACAAAAACTTCAGTTATATTAATCTTGTTATAATAAATTCTATTGAAAATATTTTTTAAAGATTACCTTTGATAAAATGGATAAACCCACACTAGACATACAATTGAAAACCTTACCTCAAGAGCCTGGTGTATATCAATATTTTGATGCAGATGATAAGTTGATCTATGTAGGAAAAGCAAAAAACATAAAAAAAAGAGTAAGCTCTTACTTTACAAAAACGCATGAAAATGGTAAGACTAGAGTTTTAGTAAAAAAGATAGCTAGCGTTAAACATATTGTTGTAGAGACTGAGACAGACGCACTTTTGCTAGAAAATAATCTCATAAAAAAATATAAGCCACGATATAACGTGCTGCTTAAAGATGATAAGACCTATCCTTGGATTTGTATTAAAAATGAACGTTTTCCAAGAGTGTTTCCAACACGACGTATTTTTAAAGATGGCTCAGAGTATTATGGGCCATATACGAGCATGAAAACGGTTTGGATATTGCTGGATTTAATTAAAGGTTTGTATAGTTTGCGAACTTGTAATTACAATCTTTCTAAAGATAAAATAGAGGCAGGAAAGTATAAAGTTTGTTTAGAATATCATCTAGGTAACTGCAAAGGACCATGTGATGACTTACAAAGTGAAGAAGAATACAACACACATATTATTGCCATAAGGGAAATAATAAAAGGGAATTTTAAAGATTCACTGTCCCAATTTAAAACCCAAATGAAACAATTGGCTCAAGATATGCAATTTGAACAAGCCCAGCGTATTAAAGAAAAAATTGAGGTTTTAGAAAAATACCAATCAAAATCAACGATTGTAAATCCAAAAATTAGCAATGTTGATGTGTTTAGTATTATGAGTGACGAAGGTTATGCGTATATCAACTTTTTACAGTTATCTTATGGAAGTATCATTAGGTCACACACTTTAGAGATTAAAAAGAAATTGGATGAAACCGATTTACAGTTATTAGAATTGGCAATTACTGAAATTAGACAACGCTTTAACTCCACATCAAAAGAGATTTATGCACCTTTTCCTCTAAAGTTGGGTAAGGATATAATGGTAACAGTCCCTAAATTAGGGGATAAAAAGAGGATTTTAGACTTATCACTGCGTAATGCAAAATACTATCGTATGGAGCGTTTTAAACAAGTAAAAATTGTAGATCCAGATCGTCATGCCAATCGCATAATGGCTCAAATGAAAGTAGATTTAGGACTGCCTGATGAACCTCGTCATATCGAATGTTTTGATAACTCAAACATACAAGGCACGAATCCTGTCGCTGCATGTGTGGTTTTTAAAGATGGGAAACCAAGTAAAAAAGACTATCGCAATTTTAATATTAAAACGGTTGTAGGTCCAGATGATTTTGCGTCTATGGAAGAGGTGGTTTATCGCAGATATAAACGTTTGCTTGACGAGAAACAGCCCTTGCCACAATTAATTATTATTGATGGAGGTAAAGGGCAATTATCATCATCTTTGAAAAGTTTGGATGCTTTGGGTCTTCGCAACACAATAGCAATCATCGGAATAGCAAAACGTTTAGAAGAATTATTTTATCCAGATGACCCAATTCCCTTATATTTAGATAAAAAAAGTGAAACGTTAAAGGTGATTCAGTATTTGAGAAATGAAGCACACCGCTTTGGGATTGAGCATCATAGAAATAGAAGAAGTAAACAGGCACTTAATACAGAGTTGGAAACCATACCAGGAATTGGAGAGCAGACGGTTGTGGCATTGATGAAGCAATTTAAGTCGGTGAAGCGCATTTCCGAAGCAAAAAAAGAAGAATTAGAAACCGTTGTTGGAGTGTCAAGAGCTCAAAAAATAATAGCGTATTACAGTAAAAAGTGATTTATAGATACATCATTATAATAGGTTTGTTTTGTGCGTTTTCAATGAAAGCGCAAACAAACAGTAATACCCAAAAGCCAAAAGTAGGATTGGTGTTAAGTGGCGGAGGAGCAAAGGGTTTTGCTCATATTGGTGTTCTTAAAGTGATGGACAGCCTCGGTGTAAAAGTAGATTATATTGCTGGTACAAGCATGGGAGCCATCATTGGGTCTTTATATGCTTCTGGCTATTCAGGGATGCAGTTAGATTCTATTTTTAGTAGCTTAGATTTTGACGCAGTGATCAATGATGATTTACCGCGCTCAGCCAAAACATTTTATGAACGGGATAACACAGAGAAATATGGTGTTATACTTCCTTTTAATAGATTTAAACTCAAGTTGCCTTCGGCCTTATCTAGAGGTCAAAATATTTTTAATTTATTAACTAAATTAACGCTTCATGTAAGCGAGATAGATGATTTTTCGAAGTTGCCAATTCCTTTTTTTTGCATTGCGACTAATGTAGAAAACGGAAAACCAGTCATTCTCGATTCTGGTAATTTACCACTGTCTATTACTGCTAGTGGAGCATTTCCGTCGTTATTTCAACCTGTAGCAATAGGTGATGAGTTATTAATTGATGGAGGTGTGGTTAATAATTATCCTATTGAGGAGCTTAAAGCAAAAGGGATGGATATTATTATAGGTGTTGATGTACAAGATGATTTGGCAACACGAGATGAGATGGTCTCTGCTCTGGACGTGCTGTCACAAATTAATAACTTTAGAACTATTAATGACATGAAATCAAAGTCTAAAAATACAGATATTTATATAAAACCAAATATTATAGGTTTCACAGTCGTGTCATTTAGTCAAGGAAGAGAAATTATTAAAAACGGTGAAATTGCTGCTTTAAAAGAGTTAGAGGCCTTAAGAAAATTGCCAAAAATTAATAGAGATACTAATAGTAGGTTTATTGATTTAATCCCTGCAGATAGTATTGCTATTAACGGAATTAGTATCAAAGGTAATGATCGCTACACGCGATCTTATATTTTGGGTAAGTTAAAACTCAAAGGGAATGAGACGTTAAGTTATGCCAATTTCAATAAAGGTGTAAACAATTTGATAGCAACCAATAATTTTGATTCCTTTCAATATAGTTTTAAAGAATCAAAGGATACAGAGGGTTATGAGTTTGCAGCAAATCTTCGAGAATCTAGAACAACAACGTTTTTGAAGCTAGGCATACACTTTGATGATGTGTACAAAAGTGCGGCACTTGTGAATTTGACTACAAAAAGATTATTCTTTAATAATGACATAGTATCATTAGATATAATTTTAGGAGATAATGTGAGATATAATTTTGAATATCTTATTGACAAAGGATTTTATTGGAGTATTGGTTTGCGCTCGAGATATAATCAATTTGAAAAAAGCATTAATAGTGAGTTACTTTTGGATGAAGCACAAATTATTCAATCAGGAATTAATAAGTTAGATGTCAAGCTGAGGGATCAAACCAATCAATTTTATTTGCAAACCTTATTTAGAAAAGATTTTGCTCTTAGTCTAGGTGCAGAGCATAAACGGTTAAACATTAGATCTGAAACCATCACTATTGATACCGAAACTGATGAATTTTTATTCGAAAATACCGATTATTTTAGTGTCTTCGGAAATTTGAAACTAGACACTTATGATGATAAATATTACCCGTCAACTGGAGTGTATTTTAGTGGCTATTTGCACACTTATTTATTCGCTTCAAGTTTTAATAAAGATTTTGAACAGTTCTCTATTGCGAAAGCCGATTTGGGTTACGCATTTAGGCTTTCACAAAATATGAGTTTAAATCTTCAAACAGGAGGCGGTTTTAAATTTGGAGATAACGCTACCAATGCTTTAGATTTTGCATTAGGAGGTTATGGTAATAATTTTATAAATAACTTCATTCCGTTTTTAGGCTATGAATACATTTCAATTACGGGCAATAGTTATGTGAAAGCTCATGTAAAGGCAGATTATGAGATTTTCAATAAAAACCATATTACTTTAGAAGCCAATTGGGCTAATATTGGTAACGATATATTTGAATCTGGAGAGTATTTTTCCTTACCAGATTACAGAGGTTATGCCCTGGGGTATGGTATTGAAACCTTTTTAGGACCAATACAAGCTAAATTTAGTTACTCTCCAGAGCAGCGTAAAAGTGTTTGGTATTTTAATATGGGGTTTTGGTTTTAGAAAAAGCAGTAAAGAAAACGCCTTACTGCTTTAATATTTCTCTAAAAATTTACTCTTTTTTATTACTTCTTAGATAGCACACGCTATACCAAAGAAAAAAAGCTAAGCAGCTAATTTGAAGTGAAAAAGCGCTAATTGAAAATTCATTTTTATTTAAAATATCATCTGCAAACCCTACGGTCATTATAATTATGCCTGCAAAACACCAAATGAATATGAAAATGGATTTTGGAATATTTAATGCTATATTTAAAATGCTTAATTTAAACATCTTCAAATGTTGCAACGCAGTAACTAAAATCTGCAATAATTAATACTAACCCTATACCTCCTAACACTCTAGCTCCAACTTTTTTCATTAATTTTTTTACCAGTTGCTTATCCATAGTTTGAGTAGTTAAAGCAGCTACTAATGTCATTCCTGTTGCTATTCCTGTAGCTTCCATGAAGCATGTTCTAACAATACTTACATGAGAGGTCGTGTCATCTTGTGCATAAGCACTTTCTCCAAATATATTTAAAAAATTTATAGATGCCTAATTATTATTAGCATAGGATGCTAACATCACTAAAGGAATTAAAGTTGAAGGATCTTCACCATCTAGCATTTCAATTACATCGCTTTCAGTAAACCCATTATTATAAAAATATTCTACAGCTGCATTTGTAACTGGTTCTAAAGCTTCTAATATTGGTTCTATAGGTATTTCAATGGTTGTAAGGCAATTTTCCATTTCATTGTTATTTGTAGTATCGGAACTTTCGTTGCCATCATTATTAGTCTGATCATCATTAAAATTATCAATAATTAATTGATGATTATTTTTGGCTTCAATTAAATCACCAATATCCTCAATATCATTCACTATATTCTCTATAGCACTAGCACTTGATTGATTGTAATCTTTAAAACATACGGTTTGTGTTTCACTTTCATATTCTCGATTATATAATGCGTAAGAATTGGACTCTCCAGGTTTTGTTGATTTTAGTGTCTTAATCTTATATAAATTGCTTATATTTTCTTCTAAAGATTTTTTGAAATTATTTTTTGCAATATAACTTTGATTAGATTCGATATCATCTATCTGGCAGGATTGAAAGATAAACAGTCCCGATATTAGGGCTATTTTAATAGCAAAAATGGCAATCATGCCTTTTGCGAACATCAAAATTTTGACGATATTTCACCCATGTCAAATCTCATCTTCAAAGATTTATTAAGTCATCTGCAGTTTCTAATAAAAAGAAACCCAGAGTAATCAGCATATTTGTATCTTTATATCTATTATTTACATTTTGTTTTTCGAGGATGTCACACTGAGTGCAGTCGAAGTGCAAAATTGCAAGAACTTAAAAACACAACTATGCCTTTCTATCATAAATTAGGAAAAATACCACCAAAACGACACACCCAATTTCGTAAAGAAGACGGGACGTTGTATTCAGAGCAATTATTTGGTACCATAGGTTTTGATGGCATGTCCACCAATAGTTATCATGAGCAACGACCAACGCAAGTCAAAGCTATAAACAAACAATACAGCGTTGCCCCAAAAATTGCCAAAGCAAATCATATCCAGTCCTATCGCTTAAGAGGTTTTCAAATCAAGCCAGAAAATGATTATCTAGAAAGTAGAAAAGCAGTGCTTACAAACAGCGATTGTACGATTATTTTAGCAGCGCCAAAAAACAAAACAACAGACTATTTTTATAAAAATACAGATGCCGATGAGCTCATTTTTGTCCATAAAGGTTCTGGTAAATTAAGAACACATTTAGGAAATCTAGATTTCAAATATGGAGACTATTTGGTCGTTCCAAGAGGTGTGATTTATAAAATGGATTTTGATACCGAAGACAATAGACTCTTTATTGTAGAATCTCGAAGACCAATTTATACACCAAAACGCTACAGAAATTGGTTTGGTCAACTTCTAGAGCACTCGCCTTATTGTGAGCGTGATATTCGTCAGCCTTATGAATTAGAAACCAATAATGAATCTGGAGAATTTTTGATGAAAGTCAAAAAGCAAGATGATATATTTGAAATGGTCTATGCCTCACATCCTTTTGATGTGGTTGGTTATGACGGTTATAATTATCCATATGCCTTATCAATTCATGATTTTGAACCTATAACAGGTCGCATTCATCAACCACCGCCAGTGCATCAAACTTTTGAAACTGATGCCTTTGTAGTGTGTAGTTTTGTGCCTCGTTTATACGATTATCATCCAGACAGTATTCCTGCACCTTACAACCATAGCAATATAGATAGTGATGAGGTGTTGTATTATGTAGATGGTGATTTTATGAGTAGAAATGATATTGATGCAGGACACATAAGTTTACATCCAGCTGGTATACCTCATGGCCCACATCCTGGAGCAACAGAGCGTAGTATTGGTAAAGTAAAAACAGATGAACTCGCTGTAATGGTAGATACATTTAAACCTTTACAATTAACAGAAGAAGCTTTAAAGATAGCCGATGAAGCGTATTATAAATCTTGGTTAGAGCATTAAATAGAACAATTGATGCATAATAAATTACCCGCAGATCCTACTGCCATGATTTTAGGAATAATCGCACTAGTCGTATCCCTTGCAGGATGTTGCTGTGGGATATTTGCATTTATCCCTATAATTATTAGTATCATTGGGTTGGTGATGGCAAATAAAAGCTTGAGAATATATCAAATAAATCCAAGTATTTATGAGCCTCAAAGTAAAAGTAATGTGTCAACAGCAAAGGTTTTAAACATCATTGCTTTAGTAGTAAGTTCTATAGTGACACTATTTTATATCGCATATTTTATAATTTATGGTGCATTAATTTCGACCGCGATTATGGAAGGTATTGAGTTGCAAAATAATCCAGATGATTTCAATTATGAATGGGAAAACGACAGTATTTATAAGGACACTGATGCTTCTGAAAGAGAAGAAGATAGCATGAGAGTAGACTCCATTAATTTGGAGGAGTTAATAAAAATAAAGATAGACAGTTTAAATAATTAAAATAATAAATTTATTTTCTTCGGAAATATGAAGTGATTTCAAATTTTAGCATTTAAGTGAAAATTGATGATTTTTTGATCATTTGAGGATTTTTTTAGTTTGCATAGC
>NZ_JBLIET010000026.1:0-43080 GCF_047633235.1 Psychroserpens sp.
TATATAATAACAAATAAACCAAAAGGCGTTTTGTACATTGGAGAAACAGGTGGATTAAAGAAAAGAATATATCAGCATAAAAATAAAGTACATCCAACGACGTTTTCAGCAAGATATAATTTAGATGTGCTTATTTATTATGAAGAATAAAATTCAGAAGTAGAATCTAAATTAAGAGAAAAACAGATGAAGAAATGGAATAGAGATTTGAAATTAGAGTTGATTGAAAAAGCAAATCCTGATTGGAAGGATTTCTATGAAGAAATTTAAGTTTAATAATTAAGAGATTCCCAAAGGTTTCCCGAGAAATCGGAATCTTAAGAAGATAACGTTTAACCATAAAAATAGATTCCCATTTTCACGGGAACACGCAAGCCTGATGACAGACCCATACGTTAAAATAGACATACAAAACGAAGTAGGATATATCGAGTTTTTCCATCCTGCACACAACTCTTTACCAGGAGATGTACTTGCTAAATTAGCAAATACAATAACAGAAGCAGGAGCAAACAATGCTATTAAAGTGATCGTTTTAAAAAGTGGAGGAGCAAGAACTTTCTGCGCAGGTGCAAGCTTTAAAGAATTAATAAATATCAATGATGCAGCCACAGGAAAAGTATTCTTTTCTGGATTTGCGAATGTGATTAATGCCATGCGTAAATGTCCGAAATTTATTATTGGACGTATACAAGGGAAAACCGTTGGTGGTGGTGTTGGTTTAGCGGCGTCGACTGACTATTGCATGGCATCAAAATTCGCAGCAATTAAGTTGAGTGAATTAAATATTGGTATTGGACCATTCGTTGTTGGGCCAGCTATTGAGCGTAAAATGGGTTTAAGTGCTATGTCGCAAATTGCTATTGACGCGAATTCGTTTTATCCCGCAGAATGGGCTAAACAAAAAGGCTTATTCACACAGGTATATGAAAGTACAGAAGAATTGGATGCTGCTGTAAGAGAAACAGCTGAGCATTTATGTACGTATAACACGGAAGCGATGACGGCGATGAAAAAAGTATTCTGGAAAGGTACTGATGACTGGGATGAGTTGTTAGCAGAACGTGCAAAAATAAGCGGACGACTTGTATTGTCTGAGTTTACAAAAGATAAATTAAAAGGATTTAAATAGGGCTGCCATTCAGAGCATAGCGAAGACTCTTATTATAAGATTGCCACATTTTCGTCCTCGTAACGATATAATTAATAATGTATTTATGATCTACAGTTTTAAAGGCTATACACCAGTTGTCCACGAAAGTAGTTTTGTGCACCCTTTGGCAGCAGTTACAGGAAATGTAATTATTGGTAAAAACTGTTACATAGGTCCAGGCGCTGCAATTCGTGGTGATTGGGGACAAATCATTTTGGAAGATGGTGTGAATGTTCAAGAAAATTGTACAGTCCATATGTTTCCTGGAAAATCAATTACACTTAAAGAAGGTGCACATATTGGTCATGGAGCCATTATTCATGGTGCTAATTTGGGAAGAAATTGTCTCATTGGTATGAATACCGTTATTATGGATGATGCTGAAATTGGAGATGAGTGTATTGTAGGTGCGATGGCATTTGTAAAAGCTCAAACTAGTATTCCAAAACGAAGTTTAGTAGTCGGTAATCCAGCAAAAGTAATTAAAGAAGTTAGTGATGATATGATTGCTTGGAAAACAAAAGGAACACAATTGTACCAGCAATTACCAGCAGATTGTCATGAGAGTTTAAAAGAAGTAGAGCCTCTAAGAGAGGTGCCTTCAACGATGAAAATTCAAGAAGGAGTCTATGATACTTTGAGAGATTTTATGAAGAAATAAAGAGTTTAAAAAGACCTCACGGGCTTTTAAAGCCTGTAAGGTTTAAAAAAATAAACATGTCGAAATTTGAATTAGAAATGCCTAAAATGGGTGAAAGCATCACTGAAGGTACAATCATTAGTTGGTTGATTGCTGAAGGTGATAGCTTTGAAGAAGGTGATGTCATACTTGAAGTTGCTACAGATAAAGTGGATAACGAAGTACCTGCTCCAGTATCTGGAACATTGGTGAAAACTATATTTCATGCTAAGGATGTCGTTCCCGTAGGAGAGGTGCTTGCAATTTTAGAGAGGTCTGAAGAGGTTAAGCCAAAGTCTGAAAATACGCCAATTTCCACAGAGAAAAAAGAGCTTAAGAAGCAACGAGCTGTTAAGCCTCAGACGTCTTCTGCTCAAAGTTTTAATGTGCCAAATTCAAATAATTTCTTTTCACCTTTAATTATTGAAATAGCTAAAACGCAACATATCAGTTTTGAAGAGTTAGCTAGAATTCCTGCAACTGGTCAGGAAGGGCGTTTGCGTAAAAGTGACGTTTTTCAGTATATAGAGGCTGGTCGACCATATAAATTTGCGCAACCTGTCGCAGAGAAAGATCCAACTGCATATAGAATCCCACAACTAACCTTCGATAAAGGAGAAGGGAAAGTGATTGAAATGGATAGAATGCGTCAAATGATTGCTGATCATATGGTGTATTCAAAGCACACAGCTCCTCACGTTACAGCTTATGTAGAAGCCGATATGACTACTATGGTTAATTGGCGAAATGCTAATAAAGTGGCTTTCCAAGAAAAATATGGAGAACGTTTGACCTTTACGCCGCTGTTCGTTGAAGCAGTGGCAAAAGCAGTAAAAGATTTTCCTAATATCAATGCTTCAGTCGATGGTCATAACATTATCGTAAAAGAGGATATTAATATTGGTATGGCAACAGCTTTGCCTAGTGGGAACTTAATTGTTCCAGTGGTTAAGAATGCGGACACAAAAGATTTGAAAACAATAGCTTCAAACGTAAATGAACTAGCAGGAAAGGCAAGAGAAAATAAGCTATCTGGAGATGATATTAAAGGAAGTACGTTTACGATCTCTAATGTAGGAACCTTTGGGAGTGTCATGGGAACGCCAATTATTAATCAACCAGAAGTAGCTATTCTCGCCTTAGGGATTATCAAAAAAAGACCTGAAGTTATTACTACTGAAAAAGGTGATGAAATAGCCATTAGGAGTATGATGTACCTGTCGCTATCATTTGACCATAGAGTAGTTGATGGGTTTTTAGGTGGAAGTTTTGTTAGAAGAGTAGCAGATTACTTCGAGCAATTTGATGTTGATAGAAAAATATAAAGTGTTTGTCATTCCTGCGACGGCAGTAATTCACAAAACGAAGAAATAAATAGATTCTTGCCTTCGCAGGAATAATAAAAAAATACCTGCGTTCGCAGGCATTTCATATGAATAAAGACATACTAAGAAGAGGATTTTTAAATTTGTGTACAGCGAAAGCAATGACGGAGTTGTACGAAGCTAATTTTAAGCAAGTTTCAAAATATGTACATGCCACCTCTAGAGGTCATGAAGCCATTCAAATCGCTTTAGGAATGCAGCTATTGCCTCAAGACTATGCATTTCCATATTATAGAGATGATGCGATGTTGTTGTCATTTGGATTAGAGCCTTATGATTTAATGTTGCAATTGTTGGCTAAAAAAGGGGATCCGTTTTCTGCAGGTAGAACCTATTATTCTCATCCGAGTTTAAAGGATGATGATAAACCTAAAATTCCACATCAATCCTCAGCAACAGGAATGCAGGCTATTCCTGCAACTGGAGTTGCGATGGGAATGCAGTATAAAGAATTGCAAGGTTTAGATGATAAAGCACTTAAAGATTTACCGTTTGTAGTGTGTTCTTTAGGGGATGCATCTGTAACAGAAGGTGAAATAGCTGAGGCTTTTCAAATGGCAGCTTTAAAGCAAATGCCAATTTTGTACTTAGTGCAAGATAATGGTTGGGATATTTCGGCAAATGCTGCAGAAACAAGAGCGCAAAACGCTTTTGAATATGCACAAGGTTTTCATGGATTAGAAGCTATTTCTATTGATGGTGCTAATTTCGTAGAGAGTTACGAAGCGGTTGAAAAAGTAATTGATACGATTAGAACAGAACGTCGTCCATTTTTGGTGCATGCTAAAGTACCTTTGTTGAATCATCATACTTCTGGTGTGCGAATGGAATGGTATCGCGATGATCTCGAAGAAGCAAGATCGAGAGATCCTTATCCTGTTTTAAAACAGCAATTATTAGATAACGGATTTATTTCGGAAGCGATAGATAGTATTGAAAAAGAGGCAAAAGAAAAAGTGCAGTCCGACTTTGAAAAAGCTTTAAAAGCAGAAGATCCAAAGCCTGAAGATTTATTTACTAACGATTTTATACCAACGCCTATTTCCGAAGAAAAAGGAACACGAGCACCGGAAGGCGCAGAAAAAGTAGTCATGGTAGATTGTGCTTTATTTGCAGTTGAAGAACTCATGAAAAAACACAAAGAGTGTTTACTTTACGGACAAGATGTTGGAGGAAGGCTTGGTGGTGTTTTTAGAGAAGCAGCAACGTTAGCTCAAAAATTCGGTGATGATCGTGTCTTTAATACGCCAATTCAAGAGGCGTTTATTGTTGGTTCTACAGTTGGTATGAGTGCTGTAGGGTTGAAGCCGATTGTTGAGGTTCAATTTGCCGATTATATTTGGCCTGGGCTTAATCAATTATTTACAGAAGTGAGTCGTAGTTGCTATTTAAGTAATGGGAAATGGCCTGTGTCTATGATTCTTCGCGTACCAATTGGAGCTTATGGTAGTGGTGGGCCTTATCACTCATCTTCGGTGGAAAGTATCATTACCAATATTCGTGGCATAAAAATAGCGTATCCAAGTAATGGAGCCGATTTAAAAGGTTTACTGAAAGCAGCATATTATGACCCCAATCCTGTTGTGATTTTAGAGCATAAAGGCTTGTATTGGAGTAAAGTTAAAGGGACACAAGGCGCAACATCAATTGAGCCAAGTGAAGATTATGTATTGCCGTTTGGTAAAGCATGGGTATTACAAGAAATCTGGAAGCAAGAAGATGTAGACACATTAACCATAGTAACTTACGGAATGGGTGTGCATTGGGCAATGAATGCATCGGAAGAATTAGGAATGAAAGATCAGATTGAGATTATTGATTTGAGAACGTTATTTCCTTTAGATGAAAATACTATTATGACGTCTGTCAAGAAAACAGGAAAGTGTTTAGTGGTCACCGAAGAACCGTCGAATAATAGTTTTGCACGAGCTTTGGCTGGAAAAATCCAAGAAGAATGTTTCAAGTATTTAGATGCTCCAGTAATGACTATTGGTAGTGAGAATATGCCAGCAATCCCGTTAAATTCAGTTTTAGAGGAAACCATGATTCCTTCTACGGAAAAGGTTAAAGATAAGATTGAATTAATACTCAATTATTAATTAGCGTTTATGTATGCTTGTTTTTTTATAGTAAGCAATCGGTAAATATACTAATAACAGTCTATTAGAATACTGCTATCTTGCTATCTGATTGCAAGCTACGGTTAGCTAAGTTATAATTTGATATATATTATTTACAAAATGGGGTAGTGTTGATTGAACAAATTTTGTATATTGAACGTCTAATTCATTAACATATATCATGAAAAAATTTTTATTATTAAGCGTCGCATGTTTTTTATTTGCTGGTAGCCAATTGTCTTTTGCTCAAACAAAAGCAGATTCTCAAATACTATCGTCAAGTACAACAATTCAAGATTTCCCAAAAGAGAAGACTAATCAGATTGTTAATATGTTAGCAAGAACTAACAAACTAGAAGCTGATCAACAGAAAAAAGTTTATACTATTTTTGCGTCTGTAGAGAAAAAGATGAATGGTATTGAAGCTATGGAAGATGCGTCAAAAAAGAACGCAAAAAGAGCTAAAATGCGAGACTATATCAATAGTAAATTGAAAACTGTTCTAACAGAACAGCAATTTAAAACGTATTTGGAAAATACAATAGCGAGGTAATTTTATCTTCGTTTAATAGTTAAATGACCCTAATACCTTAACTTATTATTGTTAAGGTATTAGGTTTTTTTTACATTTTATATTCTGAAAGTGGCTTTGTGAATTTCTCAGGATCTGCTGCCAAGTGATAGCGAGGATCGTCTATAGCTTGTACAATAACTTCCTTAAATTTAGGGCTTGCTTTAAACATTAGTAGTTTACAGTCTTCACTAAGATGCTTCAGTCTTATGGTCTTGCCTTCGGCTTCATATTTGTTCACTAAATTAGATATAGCTTCTAACGCAGAATGGTCACTCACTCGAGATTCTACAAAGTCTATTTCTACATTTTGCGGATCATTTTTAACATCAAATTTGCTATTGAAATTTTGAATTGAACCGAAGAATAGTGGTCCCCATATTTCATAAGTTTTCGTACCATCAGCTTGTATACGTTTTCGTGCTCTAATCATTGTTGCATTTTTCCATGCAAATACTAAAGCAGAAATAATTACACCAGCAATAACTGCAATTGCTAAATCCTGCCAAACGGTAATTGCAGATACTGCGATAAGTACAATAGCATCTGATAAAGGGATTTTTCTAATAACTCTGAAACTACTCCAAGCAAACGTGCCGATAACTACCATAAACATAACACCTATCAACGCAGCAATTGGGATTTGCTCAATCAACGGAGCTCCAAATAATACAAAGCAAAGTAGGGCTATAGCGGCTATTGCTCCCGATAGTCGGCCACGACCTCCAGAATCAACATTGATAATAGATTGTCCAATCATGGCACAGCCTCCCATACCTCCAAATAATCCGTTAAGTAAATTTGCTCCACCTTGAGCAATACACTCGCGATTTCCACTTCCTCTAGTCTCTGTCATTTCATCAATGAGGTTAAGCGTCATAAGAGATTCAATTAAACCAACAGCAGCAAGTATGAAAGCAGTTGATAATATTAAATCCCAGTGGCCAGCAATTGTTCCGAAGAGACCAAAAATTTGATCTTGAAATGCTGGTAATCCGCCTTCTAATCCTTCTCCGCCTTTTTCAACGATAAAAGATCCTACTGTACTGACATCGATGCCTCCAAAAATAGTAATACATGCAACAACGAGGATGGCAACTAACGCAGAAGGGACTTTTTTAGTGAGTTTAGGTAAACCAAACATGATTCCCATAGTTAAGGCAATAAATGCCATCATTTTCCAAAATATCCCATTAGAGAATAAAGCTGAAAACCACTCTGAAGTATTATCTAAGAACGAAATATCGTTGGGCACTGCATTAGGAAACATTGTTAATTGTGAAAGAAAAATCACTATTGCCAATCCGTTGACAAAGCCCATCATCACAGGATGCGGAATTAGTCGTACAAATTTTCCTAATTTAAAAACACCTGCTAACATTTGAATGCCACCAACAAAAAGTAAAGTGATAAATAACCATTGTAGCCCAAGTAGTTCAATTGGAGTTTCTAAATTTACACCAACCTCATTTCCTTTCTGAATTAAATGCACCATGACTACTGCCATTGCGCCTGTAGCTCCAGAAATCATTCCTGGTCGACCTCCAAAAAGAGCGGTTATAATACCCATCATAAAGGCACCATACAAACCTACAAGAGGTGGTATTCCAGCAACAAAAGCGAAGGCAACCGCCTCGGGAACCAATGCTAATGCTACGGTTAATCCCGAAAGAATATCATTCTTTGGGTTTTGCGTGAAATTTTTTCGGGTTATTTGGCCTAGTATCATAGTTTATATCTCTTAAAAGTCGGCAAAGGTAGGCTTTTAGAAATGAAGCACAAATGCTTAGACGTCAACCATAAAAAAAAAGGAGCACCAACATAAATGTCAGTGCTCCTTTTGATTTTTATTTTCTAAATTTTATTTTTGAACCTCAGGAGGGAATTTTTCCATAACTTTTGATACGAATTCTTTGATGCGTTCATCTTTTTTTTCTAAATTTCGAGAGATGTATCCAGTTCCCATACCTTGCCAAATGAGTTCTTTTTCCTTAGCATCGATTAAGTCAATAAAGAGCGTGCCTTCAGATTGCGTTGAAACCATGGGTTGATTCATTCCCATTCCACCAAATCTCCCCATTCCCCAAGGACCAAAGCCTCCCCAGCCCCAGCCACCCATGCCCCAATTGTTATTGTAGACGTCTACACGTTGTTGGGATTTAGTGAATATACTTATTAATAAGTCTGGGTTTTCAGATTTGATATAGCCTTGAGCTAATAATTCGCTTTCAATTGCTCGCAGAATTCTACGCTTATCTAAATCACTAATTTCAGCCTTATCGATACCTGTTTTGAAGAAGGCAAATGTCTTGTAGCTGTCAAAATTTGCTTCTTTATCATAATCTGCAGCAACTCTAATAGAGCTACATGATGTTATGAACATTAAAACTATTAAGATTGTTGCTATTCTCAGTAATTTTTTACTCATGCCACTCATATTGACTTTGTATTCGTCGACATTTTTTAAATCTTTCATATTGATTTTTTTTTATTTGAATTACTGTAATGTGTCCAATAGTATATCATCTACTATGTTAGGAAGAGTTACCTTTAGATTAGGTTCGTTCTCCATTGCGCGTTTGATAGCAAAAATAGCTCCTTCATTTCTTGCCCAACTACGTCTTGAAATCCCATTGTTGACATCCCAAAAGAGCATGGATTTTAAACGTCTTTCCGCATCTTTACTACCATCAATAACCATACCAAAACCACCATTTATGACTTCGCCCCAACCAACACCTCCACCATTGTGTATGCTTACCCAAGTCGCTCCTCTAAAGCTATCTCCAATCACATTTTGAATAGCCATATCTGCTGTAAAGCGAGAGCCATCATATATATTGCTAGTTTCACGATATGGAGAGTCTGTTCCCGATACATCGTGATGGTCTCTTCCCAAAATCACGATGCCTATCTCTTCCTTTTTAATGGCATCATTAAAAGCTTGGGCAATTTTCATTCGCCCTTCTGTATCTGCATATAGAATTCTAGCTTGAGAGCCAACAACTAATTTATTGTCTTGAGCTCCTTTAATCCATTGGATATTATCTTCCATTTGTTGTTGGATTTCTTCAGGAGAATTCTTTTTAATGTCTTCAAGTACAGCGCATGCAATCGCATCAGTCTTCGCTAAATCTTCTGGTTTACCAGAGGCACAAACCCATCTAAACGGACCAAAACCGTAATCAAAGCACATAGGTCCCATGATATCTTGAACGTATGAAGAGTATTTGAAATCTATACCGTTTTCTGCCATGATATCTGCTCCAGCCCGAGAAGCCTCTAATAAGAAGGCATTTCCGTAGTCAAAAAAGTAAGTGCCTTTAGCAGTATGTTTATTAACTGCTTGTGCATGGCGACGTAATGATTCTTGAACTTTCGCTTTAAATACATCTGGATCATTAGACATCATCTCATTAGCGTCATCAAAAGATAACCCAACAGGATAGTATCCACCAGCCCAAGGGTTGTGAAGTGAGGTTTGATCACTCCCTAAATCTATATGAATATTGTCTTGATCAAATTTTTCCCAGACCTCAACAATATTCCCTAAGTACGCTAAAGAGATAGTTTCTTTCTCTTCTTTTGCTTTTTTAACACGAGTAACTAATTGGTCTAAGTCTGTGATTTTTTCATCAATCCAACCTTGGTCTAATCGTACTTGTGTGATTTTAGGGTTTACTTCTGCGCAAACCGTAATGCAGCCCGCAATATTTCCTGCTTTTGGTTGCGCTCCGGACATTCCTCCAAGTCCTGAGGTGACAAAGAGATTTCCTTTTGGTGATTTTTTTATTTTTCTAAAGGCGTTGAGTACTGTAATAGTGGTTCCATGTACAATTCCTTGTGGACCAATATACATGTAACTTCCTGCGGTCATTTGTCCGTATTGTGTAACACCTAAAGCATTAAATTTCTCCCAATCATTAGGTTGTGAGTAATTAGGAATCATCATTCCATTGGTGACAACAACTCGTGGTGCGTCTTTATGACTAGGGAATAATCCCATTGGATGACCAGAATACATGGCAAGTGTTTGCTCATCATTCATTTCTGAAAGATATTTCATCGTAAGTCGATACTGAGCCCAATTAGAAAAGACTCCTCCATTACCTCCATAAGTAATAAGCTCATGTGGATGTTGAGCTACAGCATGATCTAAATTATTTTGAATCATTAACATAATGGCCGCTGCTTGTTTTGACTTTACAGGATATTCGTCAATTGGTCTAGCATATATTTTGTAGTCTGGACGAAAGCGGTACATATAAATTCTTCCATAGGTATCTAATTCATTCTTGAATTCTGGAAGTAGCGTTTTATGATGTGCTTTATCAAAATAACGCAATGCATTTTTTAAGGCTAGTTTTTGTTCTTCCGAAGATAAAATAGCTTTACGCTTTGGTGCATGATTTATAGATGAATCGTACGCTTTTGGTTCTGGAAGACTATTTGGAATGCCTTCTTGTATTTGATCTTGAAATGTTGTTTTTGGCATTACTTTTTTTTTAATGTAGAGTTGTTTGTCTTGGTTTGTGTAGAAGCATTAAAACCATAAGGGCAATGCCTGCATCCACTTTCACAACAATAGCCTCTTTTGAGATGATATTGTTCTGTGAAACAGCGATAGCCTTCGGGTGTTAGATAGTAGTCACCGTCTTCTATGGGAATAAATTTCTTCATATCTTACAAAGATAATGTAAATTAGAAAGATTTTTGAGTAGAGTTTAATATGGTTGTAATTTCTAAATTTTTGGTTCCTAGAGGATACACTAGTACTGCTATTTGTCCTTTTGTTTTTCTAAAATATATAATGTAAAATCAAATACTGTTGTAATGAATCATGAGCAGATTCAATTGAGACAGCAAATTGAATTATTGATCTTCCCTTTTTATATCTATCTATATTATTGAGTTTTTAATACGCTTGTTAAAATATAAGAAGGGGTATTTGGCATGCCAGAATATTTCTTTTGAGCGTGGAGCCTATTTACATGAAAAAGACCTTAATTGTCTCAAATCAAGGCCTTTTTGGGCATTTTTATAGTTATTTTAGCTTATTGGTTGAGAACAACTTTTTGAATTTTTTGCTTTTCGTTAAATAATTTTGCCTTAACAATATAGGTGCCATCAGAAAACTTTGTTTGCTTTAATATGAATTCTGATTGATTTATAGCTTCAGTTTTGAAAACGACTCTGCCTACAATGTCATAAATAGTTATCGTATCGATGATGCCAATTTCCGAAGTGACTTTTATATAGGTGCTGTTAGGAGCAATTATTGAAATACCATCAGTACCGTCTAACGCGTTTACACCTAAAGTTTCATTTGTATATCTTAGTTCAAACCTGTCATTGATAGTTTCTGTTTGATTAGAAGTAAATACATAAGGAGCGTTTTTTAAATTATGAATACTATTCAACAGTTTATCTTCTATATAGATTTGTTGATTAGATAAAAATAAACCATCTAATGCGTTTATTGCAATGCTATATATACCAGTTTCGGTAAGATTAACTCCTAGTGGTACGGTATCCGAATCAACAAAAGGCGTTTCTTTTCCTTGAATTATGAACGCTTCATCATCTATTAGGGTATAAAGGTTCAAACCTTCACCAGTTGTAGTGACTGCGTCGTACATTCTATCTCTTGTATTTGTTGCGGCTTCGATATAACCTACAAGTGTTGTATTTGTTTTTCCTGATGGTGTAATCATATCTAGCCAAATTCTGTGTTTTTCAACTGTATTATTATCATTCTGTTGAGCATCTACTCTATAAAACTGACTATTATTATAGCTAGGAGATAGTTGCCTCATAGTATTGTTAAATGAGACAGTTGAACTTGAAGATGCTGGTGCAGGTGGTTCATTCATAAGAACAAAGAAACCTTGTCCCGAGGCAATATTACCATCAAAGCTAGCAGGAGTAGATGTGCCTGTTTGGTTATATGCAATATAATCTGCAACTTCATAATTATAAAAATAATCATCATAAAAAGGGTCACCACTAGTTGTGTTTATTTCAGTGCCATGGGTCCATAAATAAACCACACCATCGATGTTTCCATTTGTAGTTAGAAAGTCAATGGCATCTATTGCTGAAGGATATGGATTACCAATTAAGTTCCAATTATCATCTTCGGGTGTGATTTGTGTACTACTTTGATCAAAGTAAGTCTCTGAAATATTTATACCTCTAAAAATAGGGCTAATTATATCTCCATTATTTGGAGTTCCGGTGAACGTTGCAGTATAGTTTGCGGGAGTAGTTGGATGACCATTTGGACCTCTTATAATATACCCTTTCCCTAATGACATATTCCCTGTAGCTGTTTCCCAGCGGCCATAATCATTTGGAACATTTGTTGGAGGAGGACCATTGGGTCTGTCAAAAGAGGGATTCCACTGTAAGATATATCCAGCAGGTGTTGCTGGTGAAATATTAAAAACACTAAAGTTAATTGTTGGAGAAGACCAATATACATAATCAGTAAGTCTAATATTAGTAGTTCTCTCGAGTGTAATATTTCCAGTATTTACTACATTATTTACTTGTATTAAACTCGCACCATTATCTAATTGAAATGTACTTGTGCCTTGAATGTCAACAAAATCTTGAATAGTTACAGAAGCGTCAGATTGAATTGTTAAAGTGGCTCCAGTTAAAATGCTTAAGTTGAGACCATCACCAGTATCATTACTGTAAATTACAGGGTCATTACCAGTAACAGGAATAATAACACAGTCTGAAGATGTTGGTATAGCATTATCAGACCAGTTTAACGGCTCCATCCAGTCATTTGTTGTTTCTGATCCATCCCAAATTTTACCGCCACCAGTGCTCACTATCGCATCATCAGTAATAATTAGTGTGGTGCTATTACAAAGGTTATATGTGACTTGTGCTGTATAAGTTGTTGTAGCTATCGGACTTACTGAAATTGTTGTTTGGCCATTATATGCAGGCTCTAGAGTTCCATTAACTAGCCACTGTAAGTTGGAAATAGAAGTTCCTGCAGGAGTAAATCTCCATGCCTCATTGGTTGTTGCCCAATTATCATCTAAGCTGTTTCTACAGGGAGCTACAACTGCATCAGTTGCTCCTTGGTTTTGTATGCCAACTATAGCATTACCACCATTCCATGGACCATCATCAACAACCTTTTCTTCAATATGGACTTCAATAATATTGGTGTATTCATACATTACAATCATTGCTGTATGACGTTTAGTATTTGATCCAAAATTACCATTAGCAAACAGTGGAATATTATCCCATAATATTACTAAAGCGTTACAGCCATTTACTGAAGTTGTTCCATAGGTTATGGTGCCACCGACACTTGGGTCTATATCCTGATAGGCACTATAAATAGCGTTTTCAAAGAGCGCTCCATTAGTGCTCGGTAAATTATCATTAAATGAGTAGCCTGAAGCTGTATTAGATAAATTAGTATCAAAGGATATGACTCCATTTGCACCAACAACAAAGTCAGTAACAGTAGAGTCATAAAAACAAAAATCAAAAGGTATAGCATAAGAAATATCAGACCATCTGTCATCACTCGCAAGTGTTACAGGATTTGTAGCTGCTGCTGCAAAATTATTGAATGAAGTTGTGTTGAAGGTAATTAAATCTATATCGTAATCTGAAGTGTCTCCTAAATCTGTATAAGTAGCAGTTAAATCTACAGAGCTAATTACTGAGCCACAAGAGTCTACTGAACCTGTATCTGGCGTAATATCTACGATAGGACATGCAAGTGTTGTTAAGGGGGGAGCTGAGATTAAACAAGGCTCTGTTATGCATATATCAAATGTAGAGGTTGCATCTGTGGCAGATGACCAAGTAAATACTTGTACAAAATAATAAGAGCCTATTGTTAATCCATTAGTAACACTGCTGTCGCCATCAGAACAATTTAAATTATCTCCTACCACAACACTACAATCTGTGGAAGCGAAAGGACCATACACAGAATGATACATGTCTGTGGTATTTCCCGTTACATTTGAAATATTAATTGTATGAGTTGTGGCTGTAGCTTGAAATACATACCAAACATCATTGTTTGGTGTTCCACCACAGGCATCAATTCCTGAGTTTGTAGCATTAGAAATAGAACCCGATGTGTTTATACAAATACCATTTGCTGTGAGCATATCAGCATTACATGGCTCATCGTTAGCAGGAGCAGGAGCAGGTTCAGAAACACAAATACTAAAAGTGCCTTGATTATCATTTCCATATTCCCAAAAACGAATATAGATAGTTTCACCAGGAGTTCTCCCTGTTAAAGAGATGGATGGCATAAAGCCATTATCACTATCGTCATCATCACACTCAATTAAGGTTAATGCTTCGCAAGTACCAGAATAAATTGCCATACCTCCATCAAATATATCTCCAGTATCTGTATCTATTACAAAATTACCACTAGCAGGAACAATAACAGAGAACCAAACATCTGCTCCAGCATAACCAGCACAACCTGGATCTGCAACACTACTATCTGTAGCAAACTCATTAGTTTGAGTTGAAAAACTACATGGTGTATTTACGGTTAACGGTGTGGCACCAGAACAATCATCGTTGGGAGGAGGTGTAACCGTATTACATGTTCTAGAAATTGTAAAATCTCCAGTATCAGTACTTCCAGAGAGCCAATTTGCAATATAGACGTAATAAATAGAGCCATTTGTAGTAACAAATGTATATGTTTCTATATCATCATCAAGACCAATATCTTGACATGATATACTTGTTAAGCTTCCACAATTTCCAGAGGAAATTGCCATTTCATGATCAAAACCACCAGAAGACGTAGAAGTTATAGTTGTTTGATTTCCGTCACCTACAAACGTATACCAAACGCCATTGTTCCCAGCGCCACAGCCAGCGCCACTTGCAACTGTTGTAGTTCCATTTGTAGAACCGGTAATATTTGAGTCACCACAATTAAGAGTAGTTGCGTTTGTACACAAATCATTAGCGACTGAAGTTGTTACACAGATAGTACCAGCCATATTGTTAGCGCCACTATTATATCGTATTAAACGAACGTAATATATTGTATTCGGAAGCACGGCCGCATTTGCTAAAGTTGCATCACCGTTGTTTGCATCAACAATACAGTCTTCTTCCGTTAATATTCCTGCACAGGTGCCACTATATAGGGCTATGGCAAGTCTTCTATTTCCAATGCAGGTAATCGTAACGTCAGTAGTTACTGCATCTGTAGTAAAAGAATACCAAGCATCTCTATTCGATGCTGAACAGCTTGGGTCTGCCATTGAATTTGTGAAAGTACCAGGGATATTATAATTTGAATTCATACAGCTAGAGCCTACTGTTAGATTAGTGGCTCCAGTACAAGTGTCAGTCTGACTAAACCCTTGATGGAAAATAAAAATAATAGAGAAAAAGAATAATTTTTTAATCATAATCTATAATTTTAACAGTCTAACTATTATATAATTAGATTTTATTTGTTTTACCTGTTATTCATTAGAGATTTGGGAATTAAAGTGTAAAATATTAAAAATATTAACACTTTAATACTTTTTTTTAATTAATTATCTAATATTTAGTTAACATGTTAAAAATAATCGATTATAAGGGGTTTTGAGTTCATAATCAGCTCTTTAAATAGTTGTGACTTATCAGTCAAGTGACTTTTTGGTAATAAGTTAATGTAATCTTATTGAAGTAAATAAGTGTCGTAAAAGTGCAATTTTAAGCTATTGGAGTTTCAAATTACAGGTGTTTTAAGTGTTGAATTGTTTTTGGATATTTATAAATACAATCCACAAAAAAAGATCTTAATATTGCATTAAGATCTTTTTATTTACATTGCTTATTTAGCACTTGATATAATAATACTTCTATTGCTTAAGTATTATTTTTTGCGTTTTAATTATACCATCAACAAGATTTACTTTTACGATGTAGCTTCCAGTTGATAGTTGTTTAGTTTCTAAAGTTAATTCAGATAAATTTCCAACATCTGGTTTGTCGATTATTACTCTGCCTAAGAGGTCATAAACCTTTATTTGTTGAATAGGGCTTAGAGTTGATTGGATTTTAATATATTTTCCATTAGGCACTAGAATCGTAAGTCCATTAATAGATTCTAATTCCTCTAATGATAATGTATCTTCATTATATCTCAAAACAAAGCGATCGTTAAACAGTCCTGATTCTGAAGTAAAAGTATAAGCGCTCAATCTTAAATTATGAATTGAATTGTTATAAGTGTCTTCTAAAAAGATATCTTGATTTGATGTTTCAAATAATCCATCAACATGATTAATTGCAATTGAGTAATCACCGTTTTGAGGAATTTCATATCCAAGGGGAACAACATCCGTGACCTCAAAAGGAAGCGCTCTTCCTTGAATGGCCATTTTATCATTTTCAATTAATGAATAAAAAAGCGTGTTAGTTCCGGCAAATTGGGTGCCATCATAAAGTCTGTCTTTAGTATTTGTTGCACCATGGATATAGCCTACTAGAATTGAGTTGGCATTATTATTACTGTCTATCAAATCTAGCCAGATTCTATTTTTTTCATCAACAGTTGTTTCTTTGCTTTCAGTTGAATGATCTATTCTATAGAATTGATTATTACTATACACGCCATTTCTCATTGTATTATCAAAGACAAGATTTGAAGGGCTAGTGGCGGCATCATCCATTAATACAAAAAATGCTTGACCAGCTCCAATGAATCCATCAAACCCAGGAGGTGCAGATCCAGTTAAGTTATAAGCGATATAATCATTTGGATTGTAATTGTAAACGTAATCACCATAGAACGGATCTGTTACAGCATTACTTGGCGCAGATTGATTAGACCATAAATAGACAGTTCCTGCTATTGTTGGGTCTATATCGTCTGTAATATTCGCAGCATTCCTAGTGATAAATGTATCAGTATTCAAAGCAGAAGGGAAAGGGTTGCCTACTAGATTCCAGTTATCATCTATAGCCGTAGCAAAAGTTGATCCAGATCCTGAATAATCTATACCATCATACGTTCCTCTATTAATTGGCATATTAATAATACCGTTACTAGGACGACCGGTGAATTCAGCAGCATTAGCTGTAGCTGTTCCTGCTAATCCTCTAATAGCATAGCCTTTACCGGGAATCATGTTTTCAGAAGTTGCTTGCCATTCTCCATAATTACCTGCTCCATTTCCTGCAACGGTTGGACGCCATTCGAGTATAAGTCCTGCATTAGACCCAGGAGATACGCCTAAGACATTAAAATTCTCTACAGCAGATGACCAATACACATAATCTGAGGACGTTAACCCAGAAACTTCTCTTTGCATATTTATAGTTCCTGTATTATTATTGGTTGCTACATTAGTGATTTGAACCAAGTTGGCACTATTTCTAACATTAAAGGTACCACTTGGATCTACGTTTATCCAATCTGTTACTGTTAATGATGTAGATGGCTCTAATTCTAGATAACCATTATTTTTAATCGTAAGGTTTCTTGCAAAAGAAGGACTAGGAGGAAATGGTGGTCCTAATATGGTAGGATTTGGTAAAGCTCCAACATCTTCAATAATAACGCAACTATCATTTGTAGGTATACCATTAGGATACCAGTTATCAGGATCACCCCAAGTGTTATTGTCAGATCCATTCCAAATTTTAGTGTTATTAGTTACCGTAAAAGGGAGTGTAGCCGCACCACAATTATTAGAGAGTGTCGCATTAATAGTAAAAGAATAGGTGGCTTGTTCAAGCTGTGTAATATTTGGTATCGCATACACCGTTGTAAATGCTCCAGTACTGTAAGGAGTATCACCAATATTATCATTATCTGTATCAATATATAAATCAATAATACCAGCAGGAGATGTACTCCAACTTACTGCAGTAATATCTTGATTGCCAAAAAGCTTCACATCATCTACAGCCACTCCGTCTACCCAATCACCGTAAAATCTTATTCTTACACTTAATGTTGGCTCATTGATATACGCATCTAAGTTGTAGGACAATGTTTCAAATTTGTTCCCAATACCAACATCAGCAATAATATTTGGGGTAACGTTAGTCCAAGTCGTGCCGTCTGTTGACGCTTCTATTGCAACATAATCGAGGCCAACTTGATCACCATCATTCCAATATCGAGAGTAGTAACTTCTCAAGCTCAATGTTAGACTAGTAAAGTCTGTGGTGTCATAAGAATTGGTCGTTTCTAGTGCGTTATTGGTTGTAGATGGTCCAACATCAGAGTTGGACATTACAAATTGATTAGATCCAAAACCAGAGGAAATAGCTGGAAACCATACTTGTTCGTTAGGAATAAACGTACTGGTTCTATTTTGCCAGCTTGTAAGTGCATTAATTGTTGGGCCATTATCTAAAATGATTATATTTGAGAAAACGCCTAGTGTTCCTACTTCAAAATCTTCATTAAATAAGTAAACATCGTCAATATCTCCAGTTGCCGAAATTTCAAGCGCATTGTCTTCTCCGCACACCACTCTGTTTGTTATATCTGGCGAAACAGAAAGCGTCGGTATTGGATTGAAATTTACAATTATTGGTGTTCTCACCCAAGACTCACAAGCGCCATTATAAGTAGTTACCCAATAGGTCGTCGTCGCTGAAAGAGAAGGTGTATTCCAAGTTCCAGTTGCTGTTGTAGCTAGAGGTGTTCCTCCTGTTTCATTTGCGTACCATCGATAGTCAATTACAGACGGTATTCCTGTTGCGGTCGCATTGATTGTCACGCTTCCTGGTCCACAGGTATCTGCGCCTGTAATACTCGTAATTATAGCATTGCAAATAGGTTCAACTGTGAATAGATAATCTTCTGCTTCTCCCCAATCGTCTGTAAATCCGTCAATAAATGGTTGACAAGCATCATAATCGATTAAACCAAAGGAGAACGTATCTACCGAGTCGGTATAATTTCGAATACGTATTCTATAATCTCCAGCTGCTGTGCCTAATGGGATTATAAATCCGAAGGTTGTTTCTGCTGTATTTATTCCATTTGTATCGTATACTAGCTCTGTATTGGGGTCATTATCAAAATTCCCGTCATTGTTCCAGTCTATCCAGGCTTTAATTCGTCCAGAAAAAGTTGCTCCCACGAAGACATTGACCCCTTCTCCCTCTACTTGTCTTGCTATAGGTGTCAATCCTGTAAAATCTTGATAACCTGCAGCAAATCCAGAGGTGTTTGAAGTGTCTTCTAATGTGCCTTGAAAACTAACATTTGTAATGTAGAGTGCATCTGGTGTTTCTGTAGTAGTACTGCAATATGGGCCAGGAGTGGTTATACAGATGTCAAAGGTGCCAGCATCTCCTGCGCCGCCATAACTATAAACTCTAACGTAGTATGTTGCACCTATTGTTAAACCTGTTGCATTGATTACTTCATTAGCAGCTCCAACGGTGTTGTCTGCACAATCAATATTAGTACCGTTACAAGCCCCAGACCTCAGTTCTATTACTAAATCGTTTAGAGTCCCAGGGCTTACTGTAATGTCATGATTTGTTGCGGTCGCTATGAAAGAAAACCATACATCATCGTCTGCATTACCAATAAAATTATTACAATTAATCCCTGTTATGCTTTGGGTAGCACTAACCGTCGTCGCAGATACACTTGTTGTGCAAGTGTCATCACTACTTACTCCAATATTTGTTGCATCAGCACAGTCGTCGTTATCTGGTGGAGTAGGTGTATTGAAGACGCAGATAAAACCATCCATACGATTATTGCTATTTTTTCTTTGGATTCTCACTTTGTAGTCAATGCCGATAACTGTATTGAATACAATAGTTTCTGCAACTCCATTTCCGCCTGCATCAGAACAATCAAGGCTTACCATATTTGGATCACATGCAGCATCAAATAATGTTAAAATCGCATCTCGGTTGATGGGCTCATATGTTATGGTTGTGGAAGTACTTGTAGCTGTAAACCAGCCCCAAGCATCATCAAAGTCTCCAGAGAAACAGCCAGCTGCTCCATCCCAGTAATCACTATTGTTATTAGAATCCCACGCAATATTATTGCAAATGACTCCAACTGTTAATTCTGATCCTGCAGCTGTATTGCAATCATCAGAAGGTGTCTGTGCATTTAATCCTAAGCAAATTATAATAGTAAATACGGCACTTAATAGTAGGTTTTTAGTCATAAAAAATCAATTTAAAGCATAGCTCAATAAAATTAAACAATAACTAGGATAAGAAAAACTTATAAAGATATAACGTCATTCTTTAAGATTATAACCCGCTGATAGTAGTGTCCTTAGTAAGGGTTTATAAACTAGGTTATAATCTTAAAATAAAGATAGTTTTTTTGACGTTCTTTGCATTAATATTCAAAATTTATTCGATTAAATGTTGAAATTTAAAGATAAAAGGAACGTAAGCATCGATACTCAGGTTTTTATAAAACCTGAATATTTAAACCATCCTTATATTTCTGGCAATAAATACAGAAAGTTAAAATACAACCTCATTGAGGCTAGAAAAACAGAAAAAGATACCTTGTTAACTTTTGGTGGTGCTTATTCAAATCATATAGCGGCTGTTGCTGCAGTTGGAAGAGAATTTGAGTTTAAAACAATTGGGATTATAAGGGGAGAAGAATTAGCTTCAAAAATAGATTCAAATCCAACGCTTAAGTTTGCCCAATCTTCTGGTATGTCATTTAAGTTTATTTCACGAGAGCAGTATAGAAATAAGACAACTGATGAGTTCATCTCAGATTTAAAAAATGAGTTTGGTGATTTTTATCTTATCCCAGAAGGTGGTACAAATACTTTAGCTATCAAAGGTTGCGAAGAAATATTAACAGAAGTAGATAGAGAATACGATTATATTTGTTGCTCCGTAGGAACCGGAGGTACGATTTCAGGATTAATAAATTCTAAATTACAACACCAAAAAATTCTTGGTTTTCCTGCTTTAAAAGGTGACTTTTTAAGTGAAGAAATCACTAAATTTGTAACTCATGATAATTGGGAGTTAATTACCGATTATCATTTTGGTGGCTATGGAAAAGTTAGCGATTGTTTAATAGAGTTTATCAATAATTTTAAGAAAGTGCATAACATACCGTTAGATCCTATCTACACTGGTAAAATGATGTATGGAATTTACGATTTAATTGACAAAGGCTATTTTCCGAAGCATTCTAAAATATTAGCAATACATACAGGTGGTTTGCAGGGTATTGAAGGAATGAACCAAAGATTAAAACAACAAAATAAGCCGTTAATCATTTAATATTTATGAAGAAAATAGTTGTTTTTTTATTAGTGAGTTTTGTGGTTTTTAGTTGTGGTTCTAAGAAAAAGATCGTCACTAAAAGAGATAAAAGGACTCCAAAAACTGAGCACGTCATTGTCAGTCCAAAGACAGCTACTCAGCCTAAGGAGGTTACGACTATACCTAATGTGGCCGAAAATTCAAACCTTAATGCCGTAGAAATTTATATTTTGAAATATAACGCTATTGCTATGGACGAAATGCGCACATCAAAAATTCCAGCAAGTATTACATTAGCTCAAGGGATTCTAGAATCTGGTTCTGGTAAAGGGCGATTATCGGTTGAGGCGAATAATCACTTCGGAATAAAATGTCATGGATGGACTGGTGAAAAAATATATCACGATGATGATCGGTCTCAAGAGTGTTTTAGAAAATATGATTACCCACATTCTTCTTTTAAAGATCACTCTGAATTTTTAACAGGAAGAGGCAGGTATGCACAACTATTTAAACTTAAGCCTGATGATTACAAGGGTTGGGCAAACGGGCTAAGAGCTGCTGGCTATGCGACTGATAGAAAATATCCAGAAAAATTGATTAGCTTAATTGAGCGTTATAATCTCGATAAATATGATATCATTATTTTGAGCAACAAGTCTGCTGTAAAAGACATGTCCTTTAATCACATTGTGATAACAGGTGATACACTGTATTCATTATCAAAAAAATATAATACGACCGTTGATGAACTTAAACGTCTCAATAGTCTTAATTCTAATGAGATTTCATTAGGTCAATTTCTTATTATTAAACCCAATTAATATGTTATATAAACGTAGTAGTGCGTTATTTAAAAATGCTGAAAACGTTATTCCAGGAGGTGTGAATTCACCAGTTCGAGCTTTTAAAGCAGTAGGTGGAACTCCAATATTTGCTAAATCAGCAAAGGGTGCTTATGTGTATGACGAGGATGATAATCGTTATATCGATTATATTAATTCTTGGGGTCCAATGTTGTTGGGTCACGCGTATGAGCCAGTTGTAAAAGCCGTTATTGAAAAAGCTAAAAATGGTACGTCTTTTGGAATGCCGACAGAAATCGAAACCAAAATCGCAGAGTTAGCCGTTTCAATGGTACCAAATGTTGATAAAATACGTTTTGTAAATTCTGGAACAGAAGCTTGCATGAGTGCTGTAAGACTAGCGAGAGGATTCGCTGGTAAAGAAAAAATCATAAAATTTGCTGGGTGTTATCATGGTCATAGTGATTCTTTTTTAATCCAAGCAGGAAGTGGGGCCGTAACTTTTGGGAGTCCAAATAGTCCAGGTGTTACTCAGGGTACAGCTAAAGATACGTTATTAGCCAGATACAATGATATTGATAATGTGAAAGCATTAATAGAAGCGAACAAAGATGAAATTGCTTGCATAATTGTAGAGCCAGTTGCTGGTAATATGGGGTGCATTCCGCCAAAAGATAATTTTTTACAGAAGCTTAGAACATTATGCGATGCACACAATATTCTTCTCGTTTTTGATGAGGTAATGACAGGTTTTAGACTTGCTAAAGGTGGTGTCCAAGAATTGTACGGAGTTGCTGCTGATATTATTTGCTTCGGAAAAGTCATAGGTGGAGGTTTGCCTGTTGGGGCATTTGCTGCTCGTAATGAGATCATGAATCATCTCGCGCCTTTAGGGAGCGTGTATCAAGCAGGAACACTTAGTGGGAATCCATTAGCAATGGCCGCAGGTCTAGCGATGTTAACTGCAATTAAAAATGATGAAGATCTAATTCAAAGATTAGCAGATAAGACTGAGTATTTGCACAAAGGTTTTGCTAGAGCTTTAGACACATATAATGTCACGCACACAATTAATAGGGAAGGATCAATGATTTCAATTCATTTTTCCGAAGATGAAGTTGTGGATTTTGAAACCGCTGCAAAAGGGGATAATCAGACCTTTAAATCCTTTTTTCATGGCATGTTGAATGAAGGTATTTATATCGCGCCAAGTGCCTATGAATCATGGTTTATAACAGATGCTTTAACCTATGCTGATTTAGATGAAACCATAAGGGCTGTTGAAAAAGTAGCTCAAACATTATAAAACAAAAAATGCGACTCCGATGAGTCGCATTTTTTATGTATTTCGATTTTTATTTATCTCTAAAATACTTTAGATAAATTAGGTATTGTTCTTCGGTAAGAATTTCTCCAAGTTGGCTATCTAAGAACGTGTCAATTTTTTTAAGACGATCTGCATTACCTTCTAAGTCACTGCTTATTTTTTTATAAGCGATACCGTAAGACTGGTAAGCTTTATAAACAGCATCCATTTTTGTTTCCTCAAACTTTACGGTTTTTCTAAGCGCTTTGGTTTTAGAGTTTGCTTCTGCATTAATCTCTAGTGTATTTTGTGCAGTCATATTTTGAGAGCTCAATAATAATGTCAGAGCAAATAGGCAAAGTGTAATTAGTTTTTTCATTGTGGTGTTTTGTAAATGGTTTTACGAATTATAAAATTAGTGTTTTTTGTCATAAAAAAAAGCATCGACGTTAAAAATCGATGCCTATTAATAAAATCTAAACTATTGCTTTTTAATTTTAGGCTCTTTTTTTGCCTTTTGATTTATGCTGACGAAGTGTTTTCATCTTAGTCCATTTTTCATATTGCTCTGCTGTCAATATAGATTTCATTTTTTGTTTCATTGCAATTTTGGTGTCTAATTTTGCATTCAAATGTTCAACACGCTCTTCTTTTGTAGGTTTTTTGGCATCATCATTATTTTTCATTTTCTCACGCTCTGCCATGTTTTGTTTTCTAATCGTTGCTTGCTCTAAAAGCGCTTCTTTTACTTTAGCTTGTTGATCTATAGATAAGTCTAATGCTAAAGTCATTTTTTTTGAACCTAAGGTTGCCATTTCTTCTGGAGAGAGGTCTTTCATCATTTCTCTTTTACCGTTTCTTTCTCCTTTTTTATCTCCTTTTCTGTTGTCTTGTGCAACTGCTTGAAGTGTTATAAAAGCAAAGGCAATTAAAATTAATGTCTTCATAATATTTCTGATTTAATTATTGTTTTGTTTTTAATCGATTGCTCTTTGGACTGTATAATTTAAATTAGGTTTAATATCAATTATGATTTTAACCTCTAATTAACACCTTGTGCTTTTTTTACAAGCGTTAAAGTGGTTTCATAGAGCGTTCTATTTTCCATTTTACTTTTTAGCCATGCGTAGAAACTCATTACGAAAATATCTTCTTGTTTTTCATTAATCCATGTAAAGGAATGTTCTACTTTATCTTTGAATTTTTGTGATGTGACATGCTCAGGGTTTTTGTAAAAAGACTCTACTATTTTTATAAACGTAACAACACGTTCCTGCTTGATTCGCGTTAAGTAATCAAAGTATGAGCGTTTAAAACTTTTAAGTCGGGACTCTATTAAGTCTAATTCTCCAAGTTCTATATAGATAATGATTTCTGCTATATTTTTCTTAATTATCCATTCTTTGCCAGCTTTTTCAATGTAGTATTTGTCGGTGTGGTAGAATTTAGAAAAGATGGTTTTAGCTTCTTTAAATTCTGCTTTTTGGATATAAAACATGACAAGGCCTAGATTAATATCTAATAAAGATTCAATGTCTGCATGCTTGGTTTGTTTGACAGATTCTAAGAGTTCAATGGCTTTATCTTGTTTGTTACTGTAATTATGATTTAGGGCTGCGAGTAAGTAATATTTAAGTTTAAATGAAGAATAATGTTTTTTTCGTTGCTGATGCATTAAGTCATTCATTACATCTAAATGCTCCAAAGATTCTTTGAATTTTTTATTTCTGAATAAGGTATTCGCAATCATGTAAACAACCTGAAGATGGTAGATCAACTGCTTGTCTTTAGCTATGTGGTTTTTGATTTTCTCGTAAGTTGCAACTAAAAAGGGCTCAACTTTCAAATAGTCATTGGTCACAAAAGCAGAAAGACTCACAATGGTCATTAACTGATATAAAGATTTAAATGACAAGGATTCACTTATTTCAATATTGTGTTCTTTAAGCGTGTTATTGAGAATGGTTTCAAAATCTAAAACTTTTCCTTTATAAATCATATCATTTAAGGTTTGTCTAATTTTTGCATAAACGATATTTAGCTCCTCTTCAATAAAATGATGTTTTTGATTACTTCGGAAATTTGCAATCAATACATTAATATCCACGGACGGATTAAGATAGGCATACTGGATTTTTGTATGATAAATTTCATTTAAAATAGGAAACAACTGGTGATCTTGGGCTAAACTTTCAGCTTTGTCTAGAATTTTATAAGCTATGTCTGGTTTTTTGTGAATGAGAAACGTTCGAGATGCCAATATGTATTTTATGATTTGCATGTCCACAGAATTTTCTTCTTCTAAGTTTAAATTCGCTGTAAAGTCAATAAGAGATTGGTATAAGCGTTTTCTCAATGCGTGATAAGCGACTTTGTTGTCTGTTTTGTAAATCGTTTTGCAAATGGCTTTAGATGTTAGTTCCTTCTGGGCTAAAAGTGTAAAGAGTTCTATGTTTTTGGTGTCACTACGTTTGTTTTTTTTCTCTAGATAATTGATGAAACGTTGCGCGTCTTCCGAAGAAAGCGTGGAAACTATAGCCTTTAAGTCTGTCATTTAATCGTCAGTTAAATTATGATATATTAAGTAAATATAATAGTTAAGTAGGGATTTATTAATATATAATCGTCTGTTTTTAGAAAAAATCGGATTTTTTAACCTTACAAACTGTCGAATATTTGTCCGGTAATCAATACAACAAAATAGTATGCAACAGTTTATTAAAACCACAGCTTTTATTATAGCGATAAGTGTGATGATTGTGTTTTCAAAGCAGATTCAAGATGAAATTGTAGACAGTTATAATCATTGTGTATATCAATTAGCAAGTAGAACGATGACGAGTTCAAATCCAATTGGTTTTTAAAATGCAACTTAAAAAATTAAATAACGCATTTATTGTCACAACTGGAGTCTCAGCAGTTGTATTTGTCTACTTGGTGTTTTTGGGATATGATGAAATCAAAACTTTAAAAGATGTTGTGAAAATTATAGCATCCATCTTGTTCCCGTTGCCAATGTTGTTTTTTGTGCGCTTTCTATTGATTGAACATTTTTTGCCACAAAATACAGATGAATATAAGCTGAAACACCAAAAACCAGCAACCATTTTACTAGTCGCTAGTGTTATTATAGGCGTTGTGAGCATGCAAGTTGTAGAAAGGGTCACAGGTCAAACTCTAGAAGATCATCTTGTTTTTGCGCATCTCATTAACTCCACAGCGTTAAGTAGCTATGTGCTTAATTACATTTTGTACAACAATTTGAGAGTCAACGGAATTTTAAGTGGTGTTCTACTCTCATTAGCTGTTCATGTTTTTTTTTAACCGCTTAATTAAACGAAAAATAAAGTAAAATCATCAAAAATTTAAAATTATGAATCCAATTATTCAACCTCTAAAACCGAGAAGTAATGCAAACAAAAGGGAATTGCTATTTACATTTCAATCCATAATTCTAACCGGTTTACTAGCCTTTACTGCTATTGCGTTTTTCTTTTACTATGATTTAACCATTGTAAAAGGGATCAAAGTCATTTTTGCTCCATTTTTATCTGTTGTCCCACTTCTATTTATTTTATCCATCCTTAGAGATTTGAGAAAAGGCTTTGAAGAAGGGAATTACGCTAAAAATGAGATTGTCAAATTCTGTCTCATTACAATAGGTATTACTATAGCATTTACAGGAGTTACTTATTTGCTCTCAAGAATTGATGCTTTAGAAATATTATTAGCAGCTATCATGACCATATTAAGTGCGGTATTCTTTCTAAGAAGTAAAATCAAAGATATTCTGGGTATGAGTATTATTACAGGGATTGCCGAAGGGATTATCGTCTATATGATTTTTTTGTTTTGATGACTGGCAATTTAAACACTACAATTTTAAATCAGTTTTAAAATTAGTAATGCCTTTTGCATTAGTGTCAATTGCTGTCTTTATTGGTGTTGGTTATATTCAAGGAACACTAAATCTAACATGGCACTGTTATTCATCACATATTCAATTTAGGCAACGGTCCAACAATTTCTAACTATTAGTTTGGTTTCTAGAAATTTGAGTAAATTTAAATCAAAGTAATTTAAAAAGATAAGTACCATTCTTATCATTGCTACTTTGTTTTCTTTAGAGCATTATCCATCAGTTTAGTTATTGATTGTTACATTTATCCTCTCGGTATTTCATAGGTGTATTTATTTGAAAGCTAATAACCTCTATGTATTAGTTGCATTTCAAGGTTGGTTAGTCACTTTGTTTTACAATAACCGTTGTTAATCAAGAACCATTTGCAGATGTATATTTAAAATATTTAAATAAATAAGTTATGAATTCAAAGCTCATTAAAGACTTACCAGATTTGGTGACTAACGATGTGATTTCTCAGGATGTTGCTTCAAAAATTGAACAGTATTATTTAGCCAAACAACAACAGACTCCTAATAGGTTATTTACGGTATTTGGTGTTTTAGGATCGCTATTGGTTGGTTTGGGTATCATTCTCATTCTTGCCCATAATTGGGATAATTTTCCGAGAGGTGCTAAAACTATTTTAGCTTTTTTGCCATTGGTAATTGGTCAATGTTTTGTAGTGTTTTCAATTCTTAAGAAAAAAAGCGTCGCGTGGAAAGAAGCATCAGGCACTTTTCTGTTTTTTACCATAGGATCTAGTATTGCACTTGTAAGTCAGATTTATAACATCCCAGGTAATTTGAGTACCTATATATTAACTTGGATTATTTTGAGTCTGCCTTTAATATATCTACTCAAATCAAATGCAGTTGCAATATTAAATATGATATGTATTACGTATTATGCTTGTGAATTGGGTTATGGTTTTGGGTCATTTGGTCATACACCTTGGTTATATCTTGTAATGATGGCAACCATTGTTCCTCATTATTATAGATTACTCAAACATCATAAAGAAGCTAATATTACATCTATATTTAATTGGTTAATCCCAATAAGTATGACGATAGTATTAGGTGCTTTTGTAGATCAGTTAACAGAATTAGGTTTCTTAATGTATCTCTTAATGTTTAGTCTATTTTATAATATTGGTAAGATTTCGTTTTTTGATCAACAAAAATTACGACGTAATGGCTATTTAATCTTTGGTTCTTTAGGAATCGTAATAATAGTTTTAACTATGAGTTTTGACGGCTTTTGGTATATGGAGCGTTTCTTTATTAACACTCAAGAGATGTATGTGTCAATAATTCTATTTGCAGCTAATTTGGGTCTTCTTATATATTCCTATTCAAAGGGATGGTTGAAAACGTTCAATTTATTTCAATTTGTATTTATACTGTTTTCTATGGTGTATATGTTTGGACTAAATATACCAATCGTAGGCACAATAGTGGTCAATCTGACTGTCTTGGCCTTAGGGATTATGACTATTAAAATAGGAATAGATAAATTTCATTTTGGTGTTTTGAATTATGGATTATTAATCATTACAGCATTAATTACTTGTCGGTTTTTTGATACTAATATGAGCTTCGTTATTAGAGGTTTATTATTTATATGTATTGGTTTAGGATTCTTTCTAACCAATTATATAATGCTCAAAAAGCAGAAATCAAGAGTTGAATCATTAAAACATTAAGTTATGCAACGTAAACATATATTTATTGTATTTATCATTTTGGCGATAGTTCAAATTGCAGTGCCAGCACAAATGATTTTTAATCGCGAGGCTGTTTTAAAATCAGGAACAGCTTTTAAATTTAAGACAGAACCAATAGATCCCTCAGATCCATTTAAAGGAAAATATATTTCTCTAAATTATGACCTTGATAATTTTAAAACAAAAGATACCATTTGGATGCGAAATCAAGAGGTCTATATTTCAATTGCAAATGACAGTTTAGGCTTTGCTAAGGTGATTTTGGCTAGTTTAGAAAACCCTAAAAAGGGACATTTTGTAAAAGCTAAGGTTGATAGTTATTCAGAATATGACAGCATTTTAAGGTTTTCATTACCCTTCAATGAATTTTATATGGAAAAGACTAAAGCTTATAATGCAGAGTTAGCTCATAGAGACGCTCAGCGTGATTCGTTGTCAGATAATACGTTTGCTCTGGTTTACATAAAAAATGGCGACGCTGTTTTGGATAACGTATTTATTAATGAGATTCCAATTGCCACTTTTGTTGAGGAGTAGTTAAATCGTATTCATTGTAATTTTTTGTTATCTTGTTATTAAAACAAAGTCTCTTATATGGCATATTGGTTATCTAGTATTATTACAGTTCTTGTTGGTTATATTGCAATTAGTACCGCATTATATTATTTACAAGACTACATGCTTTTTAAGCCAGAGAAGTTGCCAATAGATTTTCAATTTGATTATGAAAATCAGGATACGAAGGAGTATAACCTTGAAACACGGGATGGCGCAACGATTAACGGATTACGCTTTTTTCCTAAGGGAGAAAGTAAAGGGGTTGTATTGTATCTCAAAGGAAATTCTAAAAGCATTAAAGGTTGGGGGAAGTTTGCGGTAGATTTTACAAGACATGGCTATAATGTGTTGATGGTCGATTATCGTGGCTTCGGAAAAAGCACAGGCAGACGCTCTCAAAAAGCTATTAAACGAGATTTGCAACTCGTCTATAATAAGCTTAAAGAGCAAACAACAGAAGACCGTATTATTCTATATGGAAGATCACTAGGCTCAGGTTTTGCAGCAAAACTCGCTTCAATGAATCATCCTAAAATGTTGGTTCTCGATGCACCATATTACAGTTTAACTAAAGTGACAGCAAGATATGCGCCTTTTATGCCTTTATCTTTATTGCTGAAATATCCACTACCAACCTATAAATGGCTCAAATATGTACAATGTCCAATTCATATTATTCACGGGACACATGATAAATTAATTCCGTTTAAAACGAGTATTAAATTATCGAAAGTAAACCCAAAATTGACGAAATTACATACCGTTATTGGAGGAGGACATAAAAATCTAAATAATTTTGAATCGTATCATAGTATGTTGGACGATATTTTAAATAAAATACCTAAAACCATCGATTTACAAACCACAAGTATCAATGTCATCCATTCCTCAAAACCGAATAAAAAAAAGGCTTAACAAAGTATTCAAGATACTTTTGATTTTATATCTTATGATAAGCACATTACTCTACTTTTTACAAGAAAAACTACTATTTTTTCCTACGGAATTAGCTCAAGACTATCAATATCAATTTGCATATCCTTTTGAAGAGCTGTTTCTTAAACCTTCAGAAAACGTTAGTATCAATGCTATTCATTTTAAAACCGAACACCCAAAGGGGGTTATTTTATATTTCCATGGGAATGCAGGAGATTTAAGTCGTTGGGGACTGATTTCTCAATTTTTCGTGGCAAAAGAGTATGACGTACTCATTATGGATTATCGTACCTATGGAAAAAGCAAAGGGAAACTTAGCGAGCAAGCTTTTTATGAGGATGCGCAATATTGTTACGATTATTTATTGAAGCAGTATTCGGAAAGCAGTATTACCATCTACGGCCGTTCTTTAGGAACCGGTATTTCAACGTTTTTGGCTTCTAAAAATAACCCGAAGCAATTGGTTTTAGAAACACCTTATTATAGTATTTTGGATGTAGCTAAAAATCGATTTCCTGTTTTTCCTGTGTCTTCATTGCTGAAATATAAGTTTCCATCAAATGAGTTTATATTGGATGTAAAATGTCCAATTACTATGTTTCATGGCACAGACGATAGTGTGGTACCATATTCTTCCGCAGAAAAATTAGAAGCGGTTGTCTTAAAAAACAAAGCGATGTTAATCACCATAGACAGTGGTAGTCATAATAATCTGATTGATTTTGAAGAATATAGGAAAGGAATTGATTCTATTCTATAAGGCGGTTTATCTGTATTTTTTTAGTGCTTTTTTTTTGCCAATTCTTCTAAATCCAACCAGTACTGCATAAACCGTTGCGAGTATTAGCGCAAGGAGTAATGCGGTTTCTGAAGATGATTTATCAAGATTAACGGTGAAGTAATAAATCCAACAAACAACCAAAAGTAAATTGAATAACAAGATCATTGGTTGTCTAGATTCTATCCTTTTTAAAGTACTGTCTTGAACAACAAACGTATTAGATATCGTGTCATGAATAGCTCTTTCGTCATCGCTAATTCCAGAGAAAATACTAATAAATCTACTTATACTTCTTATGAGTAATTGAAAAATACTCGGTTTTTTACCATCCTTATTGACCACTTTTGTTTGTGTTTGGAATTTCCCAGGAGTTCTACTATACATAACTTCAAAACAAAAATAATACACAAATCTAACACCTAGATAAATGGCGAAAGCTTTAAGGTATATTGAAAAACCTAATATTATTGAAGGATAGATTAGGTAGGTGATTGCTACAACTAGAAGTCCTAAAATAGAAGATAAAATAAAATCGATACCTAGATTTTCACCACGTTCAGTTTCGTTGGCTAAATTGTGATTTGGGTATTTTTGGTGTGTTATTTTCATAGATTAAAACTAAGATTCAAAGATATAAACTAAAAAAAGAAAAAGCTCCAGATTTCTCTGAAGCTTTTCCCATATTTCTTATCTTATATAAACACACTAAAGTGTCTGATAAACAAGTCTAATTAATTATCCATTAGGATTCAATATCGCATCAATACGCTCAAGAGCATCTGCAATGTGCATTCTACTTAAGGTATCTGCACCACGAGATGAACGTAAAGAGCTACGTAAATATTTTAGTTCTGCTCTTACAACAGCTCTAATATCTGACTGGCTTGTATTAACAGGAGTGATTTTTACATAAGGACTAGATGAGCGTCCACTTTGATTACCAATAGTCATCATTTGAGCTAATCTATCAATGTGAGCACGTTGTAAATTACGTCTGTAAGTATCAATTTTATTACCCTTTTGTAATTCACTCCAAATACCTTTACGAAGATCACTCATCATATCAGGTAATGAATATGCATCACTATCGTAAGTATGTGCTTCTGTCAAACGTTGCATTTTGCCTAAGCTCATGATGTTGTTAAGTGATCTTACTTGTATTGCGCGAACACGCTCTACTGAACCCGTAAATTCGATACGATCAAAAATAGTTTTGTCAATCAACCAATCTTGTGTTGTAAATAAATTATCTTGGATGAATTGCATCGCCTCCTCTTGTTTTTCTTTTGGTACAGCAGTATAGACTGCTCCTGGCTGATCTGCAGCTTTATAATTTTCATAAACACCACCAATGTTATTAGAAACGTGTCCCATATAACGGTTGTACTGAGAAATTACATGACCATACATTTCTTGCAAGTCGTCATAGTCTTCCCCAGCCTCTGTAGTCCACTCAATTAAGTTGGGTACAATACGTCTCAAGTTTTTAATTCCATATGAACTCGCTAACATAGCATCGTCTCCTAAGTCTTCAGTTTGAGAACTTGGATCTACAACATCTCCAGCTTGTTGGTGGCCAAAACGATACATTGGGTCTCCTGCATGATCCATAATCCATTTGTTAAGGATAGGCTTTTCTTCCTCTGCAGTTTTTCCGAAGATAGGTCTGTAACCCCAAGAAATGGCGTATTTATCATAAATTCCAATATCTGGCATTAGTGCGACGCCTTCGTCACCAGGCTGTGCTATGTAGTTAAAACGTGCATAATCCATAATTGATGGCGCAGTACCATATTTTTGTGTAAATGCTGCATCACGTAATTTTTCTACGGGATACGCAACACTACTTCCCATATTGTGAGGTAAACCTAAGGTATGTCCAACTTCATGAGATGATACAAAACGAATTAAACGTCCCATAACTTCATCTTTAAATTGCGGACTCTGAGCATCAGGGTTAATAGCAGCAGTTTGTACAAAGAACCAGCCACGTAATAAAGACATGACGTTGTGGTACCAGTTAATATCACTCTCAAGAATTTCTCCCGTTCTAGGATCACTTACGTGAGGTCCATTTGCATTTGGAATAGGAGAGGCTAAATAACGCACAACTGAGTAACGGGCGTCTTCTGGGCTCCATTCTGGGTCTTCTTCAACTGTTGGTGGATCCATAGCAATAATTGCTTCTTTAAATCCAGCGGCTTCAAATGCTACTTGCCAATCTTCAATACCTTGTTTGATGTATTTTCTCCATTTTACAGGTGTCGCTCTATCTATATAGTAAACAATTTGTTTCTTCGGAATCACCAATTCTCCGCGAGTAAATGCAGCGATGTCTTCATCTTTAACTTCTAATCTCCAGCGGTCTAAAAACTCTAAGGATTTACTTTTTTGATCTTCTAATCCGTAATCTGTTTGACTACTTGTAAACCAACCAACTCGCTCATCAAAATAACGACGCTTCATTGGGTTGTCTGGTAATAAGATCATGGAGTTATTAATTTCAATAGAAATACTTCCCGTACTTGAATTAGAAGGTGGTCTTCCCGCAGCATATGTTTTTACGTGTCTCGCTTCAATATTTCTTGGGTAACTTTTTATATTTTCAATAAAAGATTTATCACTTTCTAAGCGTGTTACTTTAAAAGGTGTTCTCCGGAAAGATGGTAAACCTAAAGATTTCACGTCTTTTTCAAATAAAGGTGTCGCATCAATGACAGTACTTGTTGAATCTTTACTGAATGCCTCAATTGGAAACGTATATAGAACAGGTTCAAAATTTGAATTTAATACTGCTTCACTAACTGGTAGTGAGTCTGCAGCAACAACGTTATAAGAGACAACGCGTACAATTACTTTTTTGCCTTTTTTCTCCCAACGTAATACTTGTTCATTTTGTTTTCCCCCACCAAAACCTAATCCGCTGGCAGTTTTAGAAATACGAGTCACCATTAACATCTCTCTATCAAAAAGAGAATCTGGAATTTCGTAGTAGTATTTGTCATCCAATGTGTGAACAGTAAATAGCCCAACGTCACTTTTTGCATCTTTGGTAATGACTTTATTGTAAGGTTTGGGGTCATTTTTTCCAGGCTTCTTTGCTGGGGTTTTAGCAGCAGCGGCAGCAGCGGCATCTTTTTTGCTCGCTTTCTTTGCTGTTGAACAGGATACAGCAACAAAGAATACGGAAACTACTAGTAGTAGTTTAATAGTAAAGTGTTTCAAGGTGGTTGATTTTTAAATTAGTCTCCTAAAATAAGAAATCCCTATGTCTGATGGAAATGGATAGGATGCTTTTAATATTAATTTAACTTAATATTTAGTAAATCGACAAATAGAGATAGCTAGGCTAAAGACTTTTTTTAATCTTACTCTAAAGTGTCCAAATATTCTAAAATTAATGCAACACCCTCGTCATGCAATATTGTCGTTCCAATCCATGGCATTGTTAATCCTGGTTGAAAGTCTGAGGAGACCCTTAATATAATGCTGTTCTTTCTATTTTGAATATTTGAATCTGTAAGGCTATTCTCGTAGTCTAGCCTCAATATAGATTGTGTTTCACAATAGCCTCCATCAGTATGGCAATGTGCACAATTAATGTCGAAATAAGCCCTTGCACGTTCTTCTAATGAGTAATTGGTATCATCCCATTTTGGTAAAACAGTCACCTCGGATGGATTTGTTAATCCGTCGAGAAGTTCACTGTCAATTAAACTTTGTAATTGATTTACACCATCCACATTAAAATTTAATGTTCTTAGTCTTGGGCCAATTGGTCTTTTTACGTCATCACTTCTATGGCAAGTGAAGCATTGGTTGTCTGAGGGTATTTGGTAATTAATAGAGTTTGTTTCTCCATCAGCATCGATCCAAGTTACTGGAACAATGCTACTATCTGGATTTAAAAAAGCTTCAGTTTGAGCGGCATTCCACTTATAATCACCAGTTTGCCATAATCCATCAATTTTTATAAGAATTCTAGTTTCGATAATGTGTTTACCAAGAGATAAATCTGTCTCATTATTATTGTAGTAAAAGGTCTTGGCAATCAAGGAATTGTTAGGAAATAAAGGTAAGCCATCTCCATTATAAGTCATTTTCTCACCATCAGGAAGTACTATAAAACGCAGTTTGTAGGCATAATCTGAAAATAACGTGCTATTCAAAGTGTATTTAAATGATTGTGGTGTGGGTTCTAAGTTTTCAATATTTCCAACAAACAGATTTAATTCTGAAAGTGTTGTTTTAAACTCCGGAACTACAGCTGGTGAATTGGTAGTAAAACTATAAACATTGGTATACATACTAATATTACTCACCGAGCAAATAGTTTGTAAATACATATCATAGATGGTATTAGGATTTAAACTTATAAGGTCAATACTAGTGTCTGATGTAGAAATTAATGTTCCAGATCCTAAGGAAAATCCAGTAATTCCATACTCTAGTGTGTAAAGTGCAGTTGTGCTTTCACTGTCCCAAGACAATATTGCTGAGTTATCAGTTACAGAACTCGATGATACATTAATACCTTGATCACACGCTGCAATTAAATCATCATCACTAGTACAATTAAATAAAAACGTAAGGGTGAAAATTAATAAACAGATTTTTTTTAACATATGTGATGCTTTTTCTTTGTACAACTTGAGTACGAATTTAATAAAAAAATAGTAATTCTTGGTGTCGACAAGAAAGCCACGACATCGTGGCTTTTTTGTTACTTATTACTTTGAAATTTTGCTGGATTACTCCAGTGAGTTTATGTACTCAATAAGCAGGTCAACGCCTTCGTCATGAATAATTGTAGTGCCAATTAAAGGCATCCCATATTGTGGAATTGTATTTTGAATTCTTGTTAGAATACTATTGCGACTTTGTGAGATTGAAGATTCTTCATAAGCCGTTTCATATCCTAATCTTAAATTTGATTGTTCTTCACAAAAACCACCTTGAATATGACAGTGCGCACAATTGATATCCATGTAGGCTCGTGCGCGCCTGTCTAAAGATACCGTTGGGTCGTCCCATTTAGGTAAAAGACTAACGCTTGTTGGGTCAGATAACCCCTCGAGCATATCATTATCAATTAAACGCTGTATTTGATTGGATCCATTAAAGTCAAAGTTGATAGTACGCATTTTTGGACCTATTGGAGTCATTGAGCCACTCGTTTGGTGACATTTAAAGCAATCTGTGTTTGATGGAATTTCATAGTTAACACTATTAGATTGGCCTTCAGAGTCAATCCAACTCACAGGAACAGTGCTTCCATTGAAATCTAAAAAAGCTTCAGTTTGAGCGTCATTCCATTTGTAGTCTCCAGTTTCCCATGATCCCTCAATCTTTATAAGTAATCTCGTTTCTATAATTTTTTGTCCAAGTGATGGGTCTCTATCATCAATATTGTAGTAAAATGTTTTTACTATGATTGAATTTTCCGGAAAAATAGGTAAGCCTTCTCCATTATATGTTAATTTTTGACCCGTAGGTAAAACAAAAAAGCGCTGTTTTGTAGCATAATCTGAAAATAATTTTGAATTTAAATTGTATTCAAAACCATAAGGTGTAATATCTAAATTGTTGAGGTCGTCTATGAATAAATTCAATTCTGAAAGTGTAGGTCTAAATTCTGGAATAACAGGAATTGCTAATGTTGTAAACGAATTCGTACTGGTACTTGGGCTCACATTACTACCATTGCAAATAGCTTTAATATAGAAGTCGTAATTGGTATTAGGCATTAGACCTGTAATATCTAAAGAGGTATTGTTGGCTGCTAGGGTTGTCCCAGAACCTAGACTAAATCCAGAGGCTCCAAATTCTAACTCATAAGTGCTACCTGTGTTAACAGTGTCTTCCCAAGCTATAACTGCAAACGTATCTGTAATCATGCTTGAACTTATATTTGTAACTGCTGCACACGGTGACTCAGACGTTGTAAAACTATACCCATCAGTAAACATACTTATGTTATTCTCAGAGCAAACTGTTTGAACATAAACATCATAAGTTGTGTTGCCTTGCAACCCTGAAATAGAAACATTAATATTTGTTGACGATATTGAAGTTCCTCCGCCTATTGCAAATCCGGAAAGGCCATATTCGACAATATAGGACTCTGTATTGCTAGCATCATTCCAAGATATATGTGTTGAACTATCTGTTACTGAATTTGATGATACGCTAGTAACAACATTACAAGCAGCTACCATGTCGTCATCAGTATTACAGGCAGTTATAAATACTACGACAAACAGCAGTAAAGCAATTCTTTTAAGCATTTGGGTTCTTTGTTTCTGATTAATAGCACAACGAAAGTAGTAATTTTATTCTCAGAAGACTTATTAATTCGTTGTTAGGTAATATTTTGACTTTGAAATAATAATAATTTTATCTATTTGTTTTTTCAAGGCTTGAGAAAACAAAAAAGCATATCCTAATTAAGAATATGCTTTGTGATTACTTTTATGTTCTGTGTATTATAATTTGTTTAATCTATTTTCCGCAGAAAATTGGGTGTTACACCATTTCAACAAACAAGTCATCATCGTTCTTGATGACTTTTGCAACACTTTTAGATGTTAATCCTTTTATAGATTTATCCCACTTTTTGTTGCTTAAACCAGATTGTGCTTTAAGGTCATTAAGAGCTATTGGCGAATTTGATTTAAGAATGGTGAAAATTGCTTTCTCTTCTTCACTCATTTCTACTTTCTTCTTCTCTGGACGCATTTGAGGAAAGAATAATACTTCTTGGATGGATTGATTGTTTGTTAAAAACATCACTAAACGATCCATTCCAATTCCCATTCCAGAGGTTGGAGGCATACCATATTCTAGGGCACGTAAAAAGTCTTCATCTATAAATTCGGTAGCTTCATCATCACCTTTTGCAGCAAGTTTTAGTTGATGCTCAAAGCGCTCACGTTGATCAATTGGATCATTCAACTCAGAATAGGCGTTAGCAATCTCTTTTCCGCAGACCATCAATTCAAAACGCTCTGTTAGTTCGGGGTTATCGCGATGTTCTTTACATAAAGGGCTCATTTCTTTTGGATAATCGGTAATAAACGTTGGTTGGATATAATTACCCTCACATTTTTCTCCAAAAATCTCGTCAATGAGCTTTCCTTTACCCATAGTATCGTCAACTTCAATATGCATGTCTTTTGCAGCTTGGCGAATTTCAGACTCACTCTTATCCGAAATATCAAAACCAGTAAAATGTTTAATAGAATCTGCCATGGTTACACGAGCGTAAGGTGCTTTGAAGTTGATTTCATGCTCTCCAAAGGTGGCTTCTGTTGTGCCATTAACAGCCATTGCGCAATGTTCTAAAAGACGCTCGCAAAAAGCCATCATCCAATTGTAATCTTTATAGGATACATAGATTTCCATAGCGGTAAACTCAGGATTGTGAGTTCTATCCATTCCTTCATTTCTAAAGTTTTTAGAAAACTCATAGACACCATCAAAACCACCAACAATCAATCGTTTTAAATACAACTCATTGGCAATTCTCATATATAACGGAATGTCCAAGCTGTTGTGATGTGTAATAAACGGACGAGCAGCTGCACCTCCAGGAATAGGTTGAAGGATGGGTGTTTCTACTTCGAAATATCCCGATGTATTGAAAAACTCACGCATTGCAGTGAACAACTTTGTACGTTTCAAAAAGACTTCTTTAACTTTTGGGTTTACTACCAAATCTGCATAACGTTGCCTATAACGTAATTCTGGATCTGTAAAAGCATCATAAATTTTGCCATCTTTTTGTTTAGGAATTGGTAAGGGTTTTAAAGATTTACTTAGCAATTTAAAATGCTTTACCATGACGGTTTTTTCACCAACTTGTGTTGTGAATAATTCACCTTCAATACCTACGAAATCTCCTAAATCTAATAATTTTTTAAAGACATCGTTATATAAAGATTTGTCTTCGCCAGTACATATTTCATCCCTATTAAAATATAATTGAATACGACCTTCACTATCTTGTAACTGTCCAAAAGAAGCTTTTCCTTGAATATTAATAACCATTAATCGACCAGCAATAATAACCTTTTTACCATTTTCAAAATTGTCTTTAATCTGTTTTGAGGTATGATCTACAGGAAATAAATCTGCAGGATAAGGATTGATGTTTAAGGCTCTTAATTTTACGAGTTTCTCGCGTCTTACTAATTCTTGTTCTGAAAGCTGCATGCTAAATATATTTTAGAGATCCTATCTTAACGATAAGAATCGCAAAATTACATTATTTACCATTATTAACGTAAAAAAACCATTAGGTTTTATGATCCTAATGGTCTCTTTTTAATCTATTAATTTAACCCGATGTTCATTTTGAATTATTTCATCGATTTCTCCCTAATGCCACAGGACATATCGATTAAACTTTTGATTTCCATTTTTGGTATTAAAGTTTCCAGGAGATTTGAAAAACAGATACGTTATCCTAATTATGCTACTATTAGATCCAATCGTGCAACTATTTAATGTCGTTTGTTTTTACAACTTTAAGATTTTCTAGGGAACCTTTATTGTCTGGAAATGATTTAGTATCTAAATCAAATGCTATAATTGCCGCTTGTTGTCTGCAGGGTAGCGTTTATAATAGTAATTATTGACCATCTAAATTTTTCAAAACGTCACCTTTAATCCTTAACATCTTATTGCTTTCACTAGCATTTGACATCACAGTAATAGTTTTAGAGAACTTACCAAGTCTGTTGGTTGCATATTTAATGCTAATCTCTGCAGAGTCCCCTGGGAGAACTGCTGTTTTAGGATATGTGGGTTCCGTGCAACCACAAGATGTTTTTACATTAGAAATAACAATTGGAGCATGACCTGTATTTTTAAAATTGAAAATTCTAATACCATCTGCATGTTGTTCTATGGTTCCATAATCTATGGTTTCAGATTCAAATGTAAGTATACCAGACGTCTGGCTTTGAGCAATGGACAGACTAGTAAATAGTAATACGATGGCAATTAGAGTGACATTTAAAATTGATTTTAAACTGTTTGTTTTACATGTAATGAAATTCATAATATTTTGTTTTTGGTTAATAGGAAACAAACATCATGAATAACTATTAAAATTGTTTGAAATTGTAGGTTGAAATAGGTGCTAGTCCCTAGGTTGATTTTTGTAACTATTTATAAAACAGAGACTTTAATTCGTCTCTAGAATTTACATTTAGCTTTTTGTAGATGTTATTTACATGAGTTTTTACGGTACTCACGCTTATAAAAAGAGTTTCTGCTATGTTTTTGTTGGTCTTATCCTCAAGCAGTAAGGCCAAAACATTCTGTTCTTGCTTTGTGAGCTCCTCTTTAGCCTTGTTACGCTGTCTTGATTTTTTTTGTTTTGCTGAAATGAGAAACCATAAATTTACGATAGATGACACAATAAGTAAGCTCACCCAGAGATAAGACCAGCTAAAGTTTGATTTTGTTTCCGAAGATAATACAATAAACTTATCTGAAGTTAACTCGGCCTCATACTGTTTTGTATAGTTAGAATGTGGATATGCGTTTTTTAATCGTTCTAGTAATTGGTCATAATATGAGTTCGTTTTTAAATCTTCTAGATAATAGTAATGTAATTGATTGCCACGATCAGATAAGAACGCATAAATATAGAGTTCAGCTAGAGGTTCATTCAGGTCTTGGCCATAATCTTGTAACGTTTTAAACCATTTTTTGTTGTTTAATTGTCGGTTAGCTTTGCTCCTATATTCAGAATAAGCAAATTTCATTTCCTCTTTAAGCGAGTCAATTTTAATGAAAGCGTTCGTCTTTGGATTGTTTGAGATGATATCACAAAACATTTGGGCATCAAAAGATAGAGGGAATGTTATCGAGTCTGTACGTTTCGCAATGAATAAAATGTCCTTATAGTCTGTGCAATGACCATCAAAATGCTTGCCGCTTTGGTTAAACGATGTGCAATTGTCCACATGTAGTTTATATATTTTTTGGTTGATATCCAACTGGTTTTTATCAAACTTAAAGAAACCACTAGAATCGCTTTTTACTTTTGTAATAATCTGTTCTTCGTCAATGCCGTCAAATGTTCGGTAGTCTTCAATAACCGAAAGATAGATGTCGTTTTGCCAACGTTCATTATCAATGTGACCTTCAAAATGGTGTTGCGCTACAGCCACATTTCCGAAGAAAAAAATAATGATGTATCCTAAATATCTCACAGCACTAAACTACTATATTTTATTGAAATGTAACAAAGAAAAGCAATTGACGTCCTATAATTACTGCATTCAATTCTTGTCGAGTATATTTCGGCATCATTAAAATACTTAAATATGAGTTTTTGGAGAGTTATTCTCGCTATTATTTGTCCACCTTTAGCCGTTATAGGAAAAGGTTGCGGTTCTATTCTAATTGTCTTTATATTATGGATTTGTGGATGGGTTCCCGGTGTGATCGCAGCACTAATAATTCTAAATAATCCCGAGAGATAAAACCGTATCTTTGTGGTAGTGAATCATTAAATAGTTTGAAATGAATAAGTTTTTTACAGGTATAGTATGCGCTATAACATTGACACTTACGAGTTGTCAGTTTTCTGAAAACATATATATCAATGAGGACGGAAGCGGTAAAATGGAGTTCTCTATGGACGCCTCAGAAATGATGGAAAGGGTTTCTCAAATAGGAGATGGAGAAGCTGCAAAAGGTATGGATAGAGTGATGGACTCTACGATAGTTTTCAAGGATTTTATTATAGAAAACAGAGATAGCATCGCTAATTTATCTCCCGAAGAGCAACAAAAAATAATGGCGCTAGAGGATTTTAAGATGCACATACAAATGAATCCTGAAACAAAAAAAATGGTCTTTGATTTAACTACAGATTTTATAGATGCGAATGAACTTCAGGACATGCTTAAAGCGATGAATAGCTTTAGCAACTTACAAGGTCAAGGTGGAGCGTCTCAAAACTCACCGTCAACTTCTTTTTCCGGTATGGGACAGGAGGGTTCTACAGCGGTTAGTTATTCTTTTGACGGGACTGTTTTTAAACGATTTTCTAAAGTTACAGACAAAGAATTACATGCCCAGTCAATAGACAGTCTAGGACAGTCTGCTGCGATGTTTGGTACGTCTAAATATAAAATCAATTATCATTTCCCTAGAGTCGTAAAGTCATTCTCTAAAGAAGGCGCTATGTATAGTGAGGATAGAAAAACTGTTACTTTTGAAGTTGGATTTATGGACATGCTTAAAGATCCTGAGTTATTGGATTTTGAAGTTGTTTTAGAAGATAAATAATGTGAATTCATCTTCACTTTTTCTTTTAACTGCAAAATTTCTATTTTGCACTTTACTTTCCTTGTTTTTTATAAGCGTAGCGGTGCTATGTTGAGTAAAAACACCTTCTTTATAGCACAAACACCAAACTTTTCGGTTTAAAACTAAAGCTCAAGATAAATTCAATGAATAAAGTTATAAAACTCCAAGATTTAGGAACTAAAGACTTTAAAGAGACTTGGGATTACCAAGAACAACTCTTTAAAGGTGTTTTAGAAACAAAAATCAAGAATAGACGCGAGGATGCTGGATTAGAAACAGATAATTATTTTCTGTTTGTTGAGCATCCTCATGTGTACACTTTAGGTAAGAGTGGAGACCTATCTAATTTATTGCTCTCTAAAGAGCAGCTTACTCAAAAACACGCCACCTTTTATAAAATAAATAGAGGTGGAGATATTACCTATCATGGACCTGGTCAAATTGTAGGGTACCCTATCTTAGATTTAGATAATTTCTTTACAGATATTCATAAATACCTCAGATTTCTTGAAGAGGTCATTATTCTTACTTTGGAGGAATATGGCTTAAAAACCGAACGCAGT
>NZ_JBLIET010000027.1:0-42936 GCF_047633235.1 Psychroserpens sp.
ATATGCTGCGCCATAACTCTTAAATCTAATTTCTTCTCCTGTCTTATCAACACTAGCAAAAGAGGTAAACCAATGGTCTTCTATAACATCAACAATTGATGATATTTTTTTATTTATTAATTGTTCTTGGGTTTTGCCAAAAAAATTTGCGAAAGCAATATTTATTACCCTGATATAGAAATCGATGGGTTGTCCATTCTTGTCATAAATAAGTTCTATAACATCAACCATGTCTGCCATATTATCAAAGAACTTTTTATATAGTAGTTCTTGTGAAGAAGCAATTACATTTTTTTTTAATGCAACGAGCTCCTTTTCCAATTCTTTATACGGAGGTTTGCTCATAGTTTCACGATTTTAAATTAAATCTAGTGCGCTTTTGTTTTTAGCTGTTCATTTACTTTCTAAGTACCCCGCCCGTTTATAGGGGAGGGCTCTATTTCTTTTAATCTTAGCCCAGAGGTTGCTCATAAAATAACAAGGATCAATTTGTAATAATACATTAGAAATTAAAATACATGCCAGCCTAAATATACATAATTTAGTATTAAGTTAAATTTTATTCTTCTATTTTATAGTGTCGATCAATTCCCCTCGATTGTTATTTCTTAGAACCTTATCTTATTGCAAAACATAATGACAATTTGAAATTGATTTACTCTGAACTTTATAAATTCACAGCCTTACCCAGTTACTAAAGAAGCAAAATAATATTTAAATATTAACATTTTTAAAATAGTTAAATTATCTAAATATATACCTATCGCTAAAGTTCTTAGCACTTAACTACATTTATAATTCGAAATAGAATAGCATGGATTGCAAACGAAGCTGATAATTAATGCTTCACTTTAGAAACTGAGTCTAAAAAGATTGGTTTTTTTGAATTTGAACAGTTTATTTCAATTTAACATTAGAAAATAACACCTTAAACTACAACTTACAGTTAAATCATTTCAATTATTAATATTTCATTGAGATAAGTGGCCCGTTAATGACCTAAACAATAAGCTAATTTATAGCCTTACTTTTTATAGAGATTTTTTTATATATAAAAACTGCTTTTTGAACATCATAGAAGTTTATATTTAAAAATTTGATATTCAATTAATTAACTACAATTTTAAACTATTGAGTTTAACCTCTACAGAATAACAATAGAAGGTAACATAAACCAAACAAGTACTTTAGTTTGAGTAAATAGAAATATGAGTCAATTAAACAAATACAGTAGAACCGTAACGCAAGATCCAACGCAACCAGCAGCGCAAGCAATGTTGCATGCCATTGGATTAACTAAAGAAGATTTTTTTAAACCTATAGTTGGGATTGCAAGCACAGGTTACGAAGGCAACCCATGTAATATGCACCTCAATGAATTAGCAAAATTGGTAAAGGTAGGTACGAAAAATGAAGACATCATAGGATTAATTTTTAATACCATTGGTGTAAGCGACGGAATTTCTATGGGAACACCAGGAATGCGTTACTCATTACCATCTCGAGATATCATTGCAGATTCTATGGAAACTGTAGTTCAAGCCATGAGTTACGACGGTTTAATAACTGTTGTGGGTTGTGATAAAAATATGCCGGGAGCATTAATGGCAATGATACGCCTTGATCGCCCATCAATACTAGTCTATGGCGGAACCATTGATTCTGGTTGCCACAACGGACAAAAATTAGATGTGGTTTCTGCATTCGAAGCCTGGGGATCTAAAGTCGCGGGCACAATGGATGAAAACGAATACCAGAGTATCGTTGAAAAAGCATGTCCTGGTGCAGGAGCTTGTGGCGGCATGTACACTGCTAACACAATGGCGTCTGCAATTGAGGCTTTAGGCATGGCGCTACCTTTCAATTCTTCTAACCCAGCATTAAGCGATGCTAAAAAAGAAGAGTCTGTTAAAGCTGGTGAGGCCTTGAGGTTGCTTTTAGAGAAAGATATAAAACCAAGTGATATTATTACTAGGAAATCTCTTGAAAATGCGGTTCGATTAGTCACTATTTTAGGAGGCTCAACAAATGCAGTATTGCACTTTCTAGCAATAGCAAGAGCAGCTCAAATAGAGTTCACGCTTAAAGATTTTCAAGATATAAGTGATAATACACCCTTTCTAGCTGATTTAAAACCGAGTGGGAAATATCTTATGGAAGATGTTCATACTATTGGAGGAATTCCTGCAGTGATGAAATATTTACTTACAAAAGGCATGCTTCACGGGGATTGTTTAACCGTCACGGGAAAAACAATCGCAGAGAACTTATTAGATGTTGACGACCTAAAAGAAGGACAAGACGTTATCAAACCCATTGAAGATCCAATCAAGGTTTCTGGTCACTTACGTATGCTCTATGGAAATTTAGCAACTGAAGGAAGTGTCGCTAAAATCACAGGAAAAGAAGGTTTAAGTTTTAAAGGAAAAGCGAAAGTATTCGAAGGTGAATACGCAGCGAATGATGGCATTAGAGACGGAAAAGTAGAAAAAGGAGATGTTATTGTCATTCGATACGAAGGACCAAAAGGTGGACCAGGAATGCCAGAAATGCTAAAACCAACAGCCGCAATTATGGGTGCAGGCTTAGGTAAAGATGTTGCACTAATTACCGATGGACGGTTTTCTGGAGGAACGCACGGTTTCGTCGTTGGACACATAACTCCTGAAGCTCAAGAAGGAGGGACAATCGCATTAGTTAAAGATGGTGATATCATTACAATAGACGCAGAAACCAATTCTATTTCAGTTGAAGTTTCCGAAGAAGAATTACAAAAAAGAAGACAATCATGGAAAGCACCAGCGCTGAAATTTGAGCGTGGTGTCCTTTATAAATACGCAAAAACAGTATCATCAGCATCTAAGGGCTGCGTTACTGACGAGTTCTAACACCGTCCTGAGCAGACAGGAAAGTGACCAGAGAAAACTAAAAGTTAAAAAAGTAGCACAACAGTTAAGAACACAAGAATACGAGTAATCAAACAACAGCTCCCTCTTTAGGAGGGTTTAGGGAGAAAAAACATGAATACACAAACTATAAATGCCCAAATAAAAAACAATCAAACTACTGAGCGAATCTCTGGTAGCGAAGCCATCATAAAGTGTTTGTTAGCCGAAGGTGTAGAGATCCTTTATGGATATCCTGGAGGTGCAATTATGCCCGTTTATGACGAACTATACAAGTATCAGGATAAAATTCATCACGTATTAACACGACACGAACAAGGCGCTACACATTCTGCTCAAGGTTATGCAAGAATTTCTGGTAAAGTTGGTGTCGCTATAGCAACTTCTGGTCCGGGAGCTACCAATTTAATCACAGGAATTGCAGACGCGCAAATAGACTCAACTGCAATGGTGTGCATCACTGGTCAAGTAGGCTCACATTTATTAGGAACTGATGCCTTTCAAGAAACCGATATTATTGGTATTTCTACGCCTGTGACCAAATGGAATTGTCAAATTACTAAAGCCTCTCAGATTCCTGAAGTGATGGCGAAAGCATTTTATATCGCTAAAAGCGGAAGACCAGGACCTGTTTTAGTTGACATTACGAAAGATGCACAATTTGAAGAATTCGATTTTAAATACGAAAAATGCACAAGAATACGCAGTTATGTTCCAATACCTGAAACAGATAAAAATTCATTAATAGCTGCTGCCAAATTAATAAACACCGCAAAAAAACCTTTAATAGTTTGGGGACAAGGTGTGATTTTAAGTGAAGCGGAAGCGGAATTTAAAGCCGTAGTTGAAAAAGCAGGAATTCCATCAGCTTGGACTATTTTAGGAGCTTCAGCATTACCCACATCTCACAATTTAAACGTCGGCATGTTAGGGATGCATGGCAATTATGCTCCAAATGTATTAACCAACCAATGTGATGTTTTAATTGCAATTGGAATGCGATTTGATGATCGTGTTACAGGAAATACAGCAACCTATGCGAAGCAAGCAAAAGTGATTCATTTTGAAATAGACCCTGCAGAAATTGATAAAATTATAAAGACAGACGTTGCTGTTTTAGGAGATGCCAAAGCAAGTTTAAACGCGTTATTACCATTATTGAATGAGAATTCACATAAAGTGTGGCACCAGGAGTTTAAGGATTTATATAAAATAGAATACGAGAAAGTCATTAAAGGCGATTTATATCCCACCAAAGAGGGCTTAACGATGGGAGAAGTCATCAAAGAAATTAATACACAAACCAAAGGTGACGCGGCTATTGTGAGTGATGTTGGCCAGCACCAAATGATTGCCTGTCGCTATGCTCAATTTAACACCACTAAAAGCAACATTACTTCTGGTGGATTAGGCACTATGGGCTTTGCCTTACCAGCAGCAATTGGAGCAAAAATGGCTGCACCAGAACGTGAAGTAGTCGCCATTATTGGTGATGGCGGTTACCAAATGACCATTCAAGAGTTAGGGACCATTTTTCAGCAAAAAGTACCGGTTAAAATTGTGGTCTTAAATAATGAATTCCTCGGTATGGTTCGTCAGTGGCAACAGCTCTTTTTCGATAAACGTTATGCTTCTACGGAAATGGTAAACCCCGATTTCGTAGCGATTGCCAAGGGGTATTTTATTGATGCTAGAAAAGTAACAACCAGAACAGACTTAAAAGATGCCATTAAAGAAATGATTGCTAGCGATGGCCCTTATTTTCTAGAAGTAAGAGTGGAAAAAGAGGGCAATGTATTCCCTATGATTCCTACAGGAGCAAGTGTTTCAGAGATGAGATTGGAGTAGACTACAAAAAGAGCATATGAACAGAATATTAGAGCGCTAAACATAAAAGCAGAATGGACGAACATCAATTGTATACCGTATCGATTTACACTGAAAACAATATTGGATTGTTAAACCGTATTTCGGCAATTTTTCAAAGACGACATATTAACATAGAAAGTATTAATTCTTCAGTTTCTGAAATTGAAAATGTCACTAAATGGATTATGGTCGTTAAACTTTCTGAAGACCAAATGAAAAAAATCATAGGTCAAATTGAAAAGCAAGTCGAAGTCATTAAAGCGTATTATCATACCGAAGAAGAGACGATTTACCAAGAAACATGTTTATTTAAAATTAAATCTGACTTATTGTTCAATGAACGTCAAATTCAGAATATCATAAAAGATAGTTACGCTAGAATCGTCACTGTCAATAAAGAATTTTTTGTAATTGAAAAATCTGGAAGAAAAGAAGAAATAGACTTGTTACACAGAGAACTAAGCGTTTTTGGAATCATGCAATTCACCCGCTCTGGACGTATTGCAGTGACTAAAGACGAAATGAAAATATCTACAATGCTCAAGGCGTTGCAACATTAAAAACAACCGAAAAAATGTCAAATTATTTCAACACATTATCATTAAGAAATCAATTAGAACAATTAGGAAAGTGCCGCTTTATGGACGCTTCAGAATTTGAAGAGAGTGTCAACATTTTAAAAGGAAAGAAAATCGTAATTATAGGTTGCGGTGCACAAGGTTTAAATCAAGGTTTAAATATGCGTGACTCTGGCTTAGATATCTCTTACGCCTTACGTCAAGTAGCCATTGACCAAAAACGAGATTCCTTTAAAAATGCAAGATCAAATGATTTTACTGTTGGCACCTATGAAGAGCTTATTCCTAGTGCCGATTTGGTATTAAATTTAACACCAGATAAGCAACATTCTAATGTTGTAAAAAAGGTGATGCCCTTAATGAAAGAAGGAGCAACATTGAGCTACTCTCATGGTTTTAATATTGTTGAAGAAGGCACACAAGTGCGTGAAGATTTGACCGTGATCATGGTCGCACCGAAATGCCCAGGAACTGAAGTTCGTGAAGAATACAAACGTGGTTTTGGAGTACCAACCTTAATTGCTGTACATCCAGAAAACGATCCTGAAGGAAAAGGTTGGGCTCAGGCAAAAGCATATGCTGTCGCAACTGGCGGCCATAAAGCGGGCGTTTTAGAATCCTCCTTTATTGCCGAAGTAAAATCTGATTTAATGGGCGAACAAACTATTTTATGTGGTTTGCTACAAACAGGTGCCATTTTATCCTTTGACAAAATGATAGAAGAAGGAATAGAGGCTGGCTATGCTGCAAAACTAATTCAATACGGTTGGGAAACCATTACTGAAGCTTTAAAACATGGCGGAATAACTAATATGATGGATCGGTTATCTAACCCCTCAAAAATTAAGGCACATCAACTTTCTGAAGAATTAAAAGATATTATGCGTCCGCTTTTTGAAAAGCATATGGATGATATTATCTCAGGTCATTTTTCAAAAACAATGATGGAAGATTGGGCTAACGCTGATGTAAATCTATTAAAATGGAGGGCTGCAACTAGCGAGACTACATTTGAAAAAACAAAGCTAACCTCCAATTATATTAGTGAACAAGCCTATTTTGATCATGGCGTTTTGTTAGTAGCCTTTGTAAAATCTGGCGTAGAATTAGCATTCGAAACGATGGTAAGTACAGGCATAGTTGAAGAATCTGCCTATTACGAATCCTTACACGAATTACCATTAATTGCAAATACAATTGCTAGAAAAAAATTATTTGAGATGAATCGCGTGATTTCTGATACTGCAGAATATGGCTGTTACTTATTTGACCATGCCTGTAAGCCCTTATTAGCCGATTTTATGGAAACCGTAAAAACGGATGTTATTGGTCAATCATTTTCGACGTCAAACTCAGTAGATAATAGTGAATTAATTGCAGTAAATAATGCAATTAGGAGTCACCCAATTGAAGCGGTTGGTCAACGTTTAAGAGCGGCTATGACGTTAATGAAAGGGATTGAAACGACTACAGTTAAAGATTCAGTTTTCGCTTAGAACATAAATGAAGTTATAATATCACACTGAGCGCACCCAATAATTCTCGGAACGAAGGGCTAAGATAGAAATATATTTATTCTGTCAGGTTTTTCAAACCTAACAGGTATTAAAAAAGATGACAGGAAAAAGAAATTCCTGTTTTCGCAGGAATTATGGAAGAAACAAAAACAACCTACAGACCGACTCTAGAAGCAATTGAAGCTGCTGCTAAAAAATTAAAAGGTATCGCATCTGTGACACCTTTAATAAAAAATACACGCTACTCTAAGCAGTTTGGAGCCAACATTTATTTCAAAAGAGAGGATTTACAAGAAGTTCGTTCTTATAAAATACGTGGTGCTTATAATAAAATATCATCTTTAAATACGTCTCAAATAGAGAATGAAATTGTTTGTGCAAGTGCCGGTAATCACGCGCAAGGCTTTGCCCTCTCTTGTAAGTTATTAAAAATTAAAGGCACTATTTTTATGCCTTCACCAACACCTAATCAAAAAATTGAGCAGGTAAAAATGTTTGGCGAAGACTACATAGATGTTATTTTAGTTGGGGATACGTTTGATGACGCCTACCACGCCGCAATGACACAATCTGAAAGATTAAATAAAACCTTTATTCATCCGTTTAATGACAAAAAAGTGATTGAAGGTCAAGCAACGGTGGGTTTAGAAATTATAGAACAGGCTAAAAACCATCCAATTGACTATGTTTTTGTAGCGGTGGGAGGTGGCGGACTTGCTGCAGGGTTATCCTCTGTTTTTAAGATTTTATCACCACAAACTAGAGTTATTAGTGTCGAACCAAAAGGCGCAGCTTCTATGTTAACGTCCATTAGAAATAATAAAAACACAGAGTTGAAAACCATAGATAGCTTTGTAGACGGGGCTGCTGTTAAACGCGTTGGTGATTTAAACTTTGCCATTTGTAAAGAAACTCTGCACCGTGTAGTTGAAGTTGATGAAGGCAAAATTTGTCAAACTATTTTAGACCTGTATAATAAAGATGCCATCGTTGTTGAACCTGCAGGAGCTTTGAGTCTTTCTGCTTTAGATCAGTTTTCCGAAGAGATAAAAGGCAAAAATGTAGTGTGTGTGATTAGCGGAAGCAATAACGATATTACACGTACTGCAGAGATTAAAGAACGTGCCCTACTTTACGCAAATCTAAAACACTATTTCATTGTTAAGTTTCCGCAGCGCTCAGGCGCTTTAAGAGAATTTGTTGCAGAAATCTTAGGTCCGACAGATGATATTACACATTTTGAATACACAAAAAAAGCAAACCGTGAAAACGATGTTGCAGTAGTAGGTTTAGAATTAAAATCACCTAATGATTTAGAACCTTTAATTACCAAAATGAAGCTTCATAATTTCTATGGAGATTATTTAAATAATAAGCCTGACTTGTTTCAGTTTCTAGTTTAAAAAAAACCTATTAAAATTCCAAAAACCAGATTTATTTCAGACCTTAGTCTAAAAAAGATTATGAAGATTCCAAAGCAGTACCAAATTAATGAAATAGTAAATCAAAACACGTATTTAGTAGGTGGGGAATTAATCCCTTGGACTGGCGCCAGATCCAAAGTATATTCTTCAATCTCTTCTACTGAAGAGTACCAACCCACATTACTAGGCAGCATTCCAAATTTAGGAGAAAAAGAAGCTATAGAAGCGCTTGACGCAGCAGTTTTAGCTTATGATAAAGGCAAAGGTTTATGGCCAACGATGAAGGTTATAGATCGTATTGCATGTATGGAAAAGTTTGTAAAGCAAATGAAAACCAAACGCGAAGAAGTTGTTAAATTGTTAATGTGGGAAATTGGAAAAAATTTACCAGATTCAGAAAAAGAGTTCGATAGAACAGTAGACTATATTTACGATACTATTGAAGACTACAAACAAATGGATCGTGATAGTGCTAAATTTGAAAAAAATGCGGGCGTTAACGCTCATATTAGAAGGGGACCGCTTGGTGTCGTGTTATGTTTAGGACCTTATAATTATCCACTAAACGAAACTTTTGCGCTTTTAATTCCAGCACTAATTATGGGAAATACTTCCGTCTTTAAACCTGCAAAGCTGGGTGTTTTATTGTTATCCCCTTTATTAGAAGCCTTTCAAAACAGTTTTCCAAAAGGTGTTGTGAATATCATCTATGGCAGAGGGAGAATGGTGGCTACTCCAATTATGAAAGATGGTAGAGTTGACGTACTAGCTTTAATTGGTCACAGTAAATCTGCTAATGCCTTACAAAACGAACATCCAAAAAGTAACCGTCTTCGCATGGTTTTAGGCTTAGAAGCGAAAAATCCAGCAATTATTTTAAAAGATGCCGATTTAGATTTAGCTATAAGTGAATGTATTGCCGGGGCAACGTCTTTTAATGGCCAGCGTTGTACTGCTTTAAAAGTGCTATACGTGCACACAGATATTGTTGATGAGTTCAATATTCGTTTTTCAGAACAGGTAGATGCTTTAAAATTTGGAAACCCTTGGGATGACGGCGCAAAACTAACACCTTTACCAGAACCAGATAAACCAGCATATATCCAAGAGTTAATTGATGATGCTAATAGAAAAGGCGCGAAAATAATCAATAAAAAAGGAGGAGAAACGACTGATAATTATATTTTCCCAGCGGTTTTGTATCCTGTAACAAAAGATATGCGAGTGTATGCGGAAGAACAATTTGGACCTGTAATTCCTGTGATCCCATTTTCAGATATAGAGGAGCCATTAGACGATATGGCCGAATCAAATTACGGACAACAAGTAAGTTTGTTTGGTAAAGATGTAAAAACATTAGCTCCTTTAATCGATACTCTAGTAAATTTAGTTTGCCGAGTAAACTTAAACAGCTCTTGCCAACGGGGACCAGATGTCTATCCGTTTACAGGCCGAAAAGATTCTGCTGTTGCGACTTTGAGTGTTCACGATGCATTACGTGCATTTTCAATTAGAACGTTTGTTGCTTCAAAAGACAATGCTTATAATAATGCCATTTTAAAGGATTTATTAAACTCTAGAGCGTCAAATTTTGTGAGTACAGATTACATCATCTAAGACTAATTCTAAAACGAGATCTAATCAAATTGGATCTCGTTCTTTAAGGCAACATATTTTGAATGAAAATAGCCGCAATAGAAGCGGGCAATTCAGGTTTATCAATTGCAAAAGGATTACTACCCAGTGACACTTCAAGCTCTTTGTCTTTAACAAAATAACATATTGAAGATTATCTAAAGGTCTTAATAATACACGCTTTTTAACGGCACTCAAACTATCAATTTATTTTTTGGGCTTTAATAATCTAGTGTTACTATTTCTTGTTTAACAGCTTTCTGAATTACCCATCGATTCTTATTTCACAATTGGGTCTTCGTGAATCTTCGATTTCCCATGTATTAGGCTCTAGGCAAATCACTATCATCTTTTAAAGGCAAATAAGATTCTCCCATTAAATACCTGTCTACGTGATATGCAGCCTGACGACCCTCTGAAATTGCCCAAACAATCAATGACTGTCCACGACGCATATCTCCAGCAGCAAATATTCCAGAAACATTAGTTGTGTAATCTTTTGTTGATGCTTCAATATTGGTTCTAAAATCCATATCTAAACCAAATTGATCAGCAAGTGTTTTTTCAGCTCCTGTAAATCCGAGAGCTAATAAAGCTAAATCACATTCCCATTCTTTTTCTGTCCCTTCAACTTCTATTAATTGAGGTCGTTCGCCTTGTTTAAAAACCCATTCCACTTCAACAGTCTTTAACCCTTTCAAGTTTCCTTTTTTATCTCCAATAAATTCTTTGGTTGATACACTAAAAAAACGCTCTACGCCTTCTTTATGAGACGATGTTGTTTTCAGTTTCATAGGCCAATATGGCCAAGGTTGGTGTGCTGGACGACCTTCAGACGGCTTACTTAAAATCTCAAAATTAGTCACTGATTTTGCTCCGTGACGATTGGAAGTCCCAATACAATCACTACCTGTATCTCCTCCTCCAATAACAATAACGTTTTTGTTTTCTGCGGAAATCACTGCTCCAAAATCAACTAAACCATCAACATATTGATTGTTTAGTTTTAAGAAATCCATCGCTTGAGTCACACCCTTTAAATTTGCTCCAGGAATTGGAATGCTTCGTCTAACGGTAGCACCTCCACATAAAACAATAGCATCAAACTCATCTTTTAAATGATTCGCGTCTATATTCTCTCCAACATGAGCATTGGTCTTAAAAACAATACCTTCTTCTTCTAAAACTGTTATCCGTCTATCGATAACATTTTTTTCCATTTTAAAATCTGGAATTCCGTAACGTAATAAACCACCAACTTTTTTATCGCGTTCAAAAACAGTAACGGTATGTCCTGCACGATTTAATTGTTGTGCAGCAGCCAATCCAGCAGGTCCAGACCCAATGACTGCAACCGTTTTTTTAGTTCTTACTTTTGGTGGATTCGCAACGATCCATCCTTCATTAAAAGCGGTTTCAACAATATTTTTTTCAATATTTTCAATTGTTACAGGATCTTCATTAATTCCCAATACGCAAGCTTCTTCGCAAGGTGCTGGGCATAAACGACCAGTAAATTCAGGGAAATTATTAGTTTTATGTAAAATTTCAGCAGCTTCTTTCCATTTACCTTTATAGACTTTATCATTAAAGTCCGGAATAAAATTTCCTAACGGACAACCACTATGGCAAAACGGAATGCCACAATCCATGCAACGTGCACCTTGATTTTTTAGCTTTTCTTCTTCTAACGGAATTGTAAATTCTTTATAATTATCAATACGTTTTTCAGGAACTATATAACTTTCGTCTTGACGCCTATACTCTAAAAACCCTGTTGTCTTTCCCATAATCTAAGCTAATTCTAATTGTTCTTGTTTTAATCTCACTAAGGCTTGTCTGTATTCCTCTGGTAGCACTTTTTTAAACTTCGGAAGGTAGTTTTCCCAATCTTCTAAAATACGCTTTGCTAACGGACTCGACGTCGCCACAACATGGTTACTGATTAATTGTCTTAGTTGCTCTATATCGTCTTTGAATATAATTGGATCAATATTTAGATCGTCTGAATTGCAATTTTGTTTGAACTGGTCTTTTTCATCTAGTACATAGGCAATTCCGCCACTCATTCCTGCTCCAAAATTTCGTCCTACGGTACCAAGAATAACTGCAATTCCCCCAGTCATGTATTCGCAACCATGATCTCCAATACCCTCAACTACTGCTTTTGCTCCAGAATTTCTAACACAAAATCGTTCTCCAGCTTTTCCGTTTATGTAAACCTCTCCTGACGTTGCTCCATAGAGGGTGACGTTTCCTGTGATGATATTATCTTCTGGAATAATAGTGCATTTTTCTGGTACTTTGATGATTAATTTTGCACCAGATAATCCTTTTCCGAGGTAATCATTAGTATTTCCATGTACTGTAAATGATAACCCCTTGGTTGCAAAAGCTCCAAAACTTTGTCCTGCAGATCCATTAAAATCAATATTAATAGTGTCATCGGGCAAACCATCAGCTCCATAAATTTTAGAGATTTCGTTACTTATAATGGCGCCAACTGCGCGATCTATATTCGTAATAGGCATTTCTAGATGTGTTTTTTGTCTTCGAAATAATGCTTGATGCGCTTGTTTAATAATTTTGAAATCTAAATGCACACTCAAATTGTGGTCTTGACAGTAGGTATTATATAATTTAACATCGTCAGCAACTTTTACTTTATGTAAAATTGGTGTTAAGTCGATACCTGACGACTTATAATGATCAATCGCTTTATTTCTATTTAATTTTTGAGATTGCCCTACCATATCATTGATTGTTCTAAACCCAAGTTTAGCCATAATTTCACGTACTTCTTGAGCTACAAAATACATGTAGTTAACGACGTGCTCTGGCTTGCCTTTAAACTTCTTACGCAACTCAGGATTCTGTGTGGCAATACCAACAGGACAGGTATTTAAATGACACACACGCATCATAATGCAACCTGAAGCGACTAAAGGCGCTGTTGCGAAACCAAACTCTTCAGCGCCTAACAAGCATGCAATCGCAACATCCCGACCCGTTTTTAACTGTCCGTCACATTCTAAAACGATTCGATTTCTCAAATCGTTCATCACCAATGTTTGTTGCGCTTCAGCGATCCCTAACTCCCAAGGTAAACCACAATGTTTTTGAGAAGTTAAAGGTGTTGCTCCAGTTCCACCGTCGAAACCAGCAATTAAAATAACATCTGCTTTTGCTTTGGCAACTCCTGCCGCGACAGTTCCTACGCCAATTTCTGAAACTAACTTCACATTGATTCGTGCTGATCTATTTGCCGACTTTACATCGTAAATTAATTGTGACAAATCTTCAATTGAATAAATATCATGGTGTGGTGGTGGTGAAATTAACCCAACATAAGGTGTTGAGTTTCGTGTTTTTGCAATTTCTTTATTCACTTTTGGCCCAGGTAATTGTCCGCCTTCACCAGGCTTCGCGCCTTGAGCAATTTTTATCTGAATTTCGCTCGCACTTGTTAAGTAATTGGATGTGACTCCAAAACGGCCTGAAGCCACTTGCTTAATGGCCGAGTTTTTCCAATCACCTTGCGAACTCTTATAAAAACGTTCTTGATCTTCTCCGCCTTCGCCAGAATTAGATTTACCTCCAATTCTATTCATGGCAATTGCCAAATTTTCGTGCGCTTCTTTACTAATTGAACCATAAGACATAGCTCCAGTTTTAAAGCGTTTTACGATCTCTGTCCAAGGCTCTACATCATCTAAAGGAATAGGATCGAATTGATCGAATTCAAATAAACCTCTAATTGTCATTAAGTGCTCAGATTGATTATTTACCAAATCAGAATACTCCTTAAAAGTAGAGGCCTTGTTGGTTCTTACAGATTCTTGAAGTTTGGCAACCGTTAACGGATTAAACATGTGTTTTTCTTGACCACGTCTCCACCTATATTCACCCCCTATTTCTATATCTGCATCTGTATCATTGGACTGAAATGCTCTTTTATGACGCTTTACAATTTCTTGCTCAATTTCTCTAAGACCAATACCCTGAATACGGGTTGGTGTATTTGGAAAGTATTTTTCAACTGTCTTTGTATTGATTCCAATGCACTCAAAAAGCTGTGAACCACGATAAGAGTTTAACGTTGAAATTCCAATTTTATTCATCACTTTCAAGATGCCTTTACCTACTGCTTTATTGTAATTTTTAATGGCATCGAGGTATTCTAAATCTATGTCTGAATTATTTATCTGTTCCTGAACAATTTCATTTACGATATACGGGTTTACGGCACTCGCTCCAAAACCAAATAATAAAGCAAAATGATGCACTTCACGAGGCTCTGCAGATTCTATAATTAAACTAACTCTCGAACGTTTCTCTAGTTTATGTAAGGCATGATTTACATATGAGCAAGCTAGTAATGCTGGAATTGGAGCATGGTTTTCATCAACATATCTATCTGAAAGGATTATAATATTTGCACCATTATCAATTGCTTTTGAAGCTTTAATAACTAAATTTTCAAGAGCGACTTCCAATTCATTTAAACCTCGATTTACTTCATATAACATAGAAATAGATTCGATTTTAAAATCAGGATTGGTATCATAATCTCTAATCTTATCCAAATCATGTTTTGAAATGACAGGGTTCTGGATTTTTAACTTTTTACAATGGTCTGCGTTAACATCAAATAGATTAACATCGCTGCCTAAAGTTAAACTGATATCAGTAATTAATTCCTCACGAATACCATCCAAAGGCGGATTAGTAACTTGAGCAAACAATTGTTTGAAATAATTGTAAATAAGTTGTGGACGCTCAGATAAAATAGCAATTGGCGTGTCGCTTCCCATAGAACCAATAGGCTCTTTACCCAATTGGGCCATCGGACTAATAATAGTATTTAAATCTTCTTGCGTATATCCAAAAACTATTTCACGCTTTTTTAATTCAATTTCATCATATTTAATTGGTCCTTTTTTAGCTTTAAGATCTCGTAAATGCACCAGGTTTTCATCTAACCACTTTCTATAAGGATGTCTTGAAGCTATCTCTTCTTTTATTTCTTCATCATTTATAATTCTACCCTTATTCATATCCACTAAAAACATTTTCCCCGGCTCTAAACGACCGTGATATTCAACGTTTTCTGGTTTAATGTCGACAACTCCTGTTTCCGAAGACATAATAACATTACCTAATTTTGTCACGGTGTAACGCGAAGGGCGTAATCCGTTTCTATCTAAAACCGCACCAATGAAATTACCATCTGTAAACGGAATGGAAGCTGGCCCATCCCAAGGCTCCATTAGGCAAGAGTTGTATTCATAAAATGCTTTTTTAGCATCAGACATGTTTGGGTTTTTTTCCCAAGCTTCTGGCACGAGCATCATCATTGCTTCAGGTAGTGAACGACCTGTCATTAATAATAATTCAACCACCATATCTAAGGTCGCTGAATCTGATTTTCCTTTTAAAATCGTTGGGATTATCTTTTTAATGTCATCTCCAAACAAGGGACTTTCCATAATTTCTTCACGTGAAAACATACGTGACACATTTCCTCTTAGTGTATTAATCTCCCCGTTATGACATATATACCTAAACGGTTGTGCTAAATCCCATGTTGGAAAAGTATTCGTAGAAAAACGTTGGTGCACTAAAGCTAACCTTGTATCTAAAGCCGAATTAAACAAATCGAGATAATACTCATTAATATGCTCTGGTTTTAGTAAACCTTTAAAGATTATAATTTTAGTTGATAAACTGGGTAGGTAAAAGAATTGTGCTTCAGATAACTTTGAGTCATATATGGTATGTTCTGTAATTTTACGGGCTGCAAATAATTTTAAGTTAAAATCTCTATCTGTTTGTTTGTCGTCAGTCTTTCCAATAAAAATTTGTTTTACAAAAGGCTCTGTCACTTTAGCAATATCTCCTAAAACAGCACTATTAACAGGCACATCTCTCCAGCCAATTAATTTAAGATTTTGTTTTTTAATTTCAGCTTCAAAAATATCAATACAATATTGACGTTGATTCTCCTTTTTAGGAAGAAACACATTACTAACTGCATATTCTCCAGCTGTAGGCAAATCGAACTCACAAAATATCTTAAAGAACTTGTGTGGAATATCAATTAAAATACCTGCTCCATCTCCAGTTATACCATCTGAACTCACAGCACCACGATGCTCTAATTTGACTAATATTTCGAGCGCTTTATGAATGATATCATTGGAGCGTTTACCCGTTAAACTACATATAAATCCAGCACCACAATTATCATGTTCAAATTCTGGTAAATACAACCCTTGTTTCTTCAGCATAATTCAGAAAATTTAAAGGTTTTTCAGACCTCATTATATCTGTAATATAGATGCTATAGTTTGATTAAAAAAAAGTCGGAAACACTTTTCAAGAATTCACAAAATGACTCTATTTAATTACACTATATATAATGAACATGTTACCTCACTGTTAAATCAACAATGAAAATAAATCAATATAAATCACTTTTTTTTACGAAAAGGTTTGCGTACGACTATGATCTTTAAATATTTAGTGTTTATCCTCTACTTTTTCACGAAAGTCAATTATCAATTTAACAAAAAAATATGTTAAAATAATTTAACCCCTAAATTTTAGGGGTTAAAAATTATAAATTAATAAAAATATCTAAAGTAACCCTATTTTTTATATAGTAATACGTCTTTTTATATAGATTTGATTCAAATAATCTATAACTAACAATTTTTATGAAGCATTTATTTACTTTAATTTTAGTATTTATATCAATACTATTAACAGCCCAAGAAACAGCAGAAAACACTTCAGGTAAAAAATTCTCTTTTGAGGGAAGTGTTGATGTCTACCACAGAACAAATTTAACAGCACCAAATGATCAAGACCAAATTGCACCGGGAACATCGTTTGCTGACACAGCAGGATTTTCGCTAGGTATGGCAAATATTATTGCCTCTTACGAAAAAGGCAAAGTCGGAGGAGTGGCAGATTTAGTATTTGGTCCACGCGGCGAAGCTGCCAGTGCAACCGTACTAAATCAATTATTTGTGTTCTACAATATAAGCGAAAACACAAAACTTACGTTTGGAAAGTTTAATACCTTCTTAGGATATGAAGTTATTGCGCCTGCAGGAAACTTTAACTACTCGACATCATATTTGTTCTCAAATGGTCCATTTTCTCATACAGGTATAAAAGCAGATTTCACATTATCTGAAGACCTAAGCTTAATGTTGGGTGTATTCAATCAAACAGATGTTACCGAGTTTAATCCTGACGGAAGTTATGCAATCGGAGCTCAATTGGGCTATAGTGGTCACTATTTAAATCTACTATATGATGACGCAGGCCTAGGCTTTGAAATCGATTATACTGGTGGATTTGATGCTTCAGACGAATTCTTCATAGGTATAAATGCTGCTTATGCAGACAATGATGGCGAAGGCTTTTATGGTGTCGATCTTTATCCACAATATAGCATAAACCAGTCTTTCTCCTTGGGTTTAAGAGGTGAATATTTCCAAACCATGAGCGAATTTATAGAAGATGACCTTAGTGTAATTGGATTAACGTTAACAGGAAGCTACACTTTAGATGATTTAACGATCAAGCCCGAATTAAGATTAGATAGTGGGTCTGAGGACATTTTTATCGATACAGATTTAATGAATACAAAAAGCCTAGCCTCTTTTGTAGTTGGTGCCATTTACACATTTTAATTAAAATAACTAACACTAGAAATTATGAAAAAAGTAGAAGCAATCATTAGGAAATCAAAATTTTCCGCAGTAAAAAAAGCACTGCATGAAGTGGGTGTTAATTTCTTCTCCTATTGGGACGTCACTGGATTAGGTAATGAAAAAGAAGGACATGTTTATAGAGGCGTATCCTATAGCACAAGCGATATACAACGTCGCTATTTATCAATTGTCGTTAATGATGACTTTGAGGCTGTGACCATTAAAGCCATTCTAGAAGCTGGCTCAACTGGGGAAGTTGGAGATGGAAAAATATTTATCTCTAACGTCGATGAAGTTTACAGAATTAGAACAGGAGAAAAAGGAGGAAACACTTTAAAATAAAAAACATGGAATTACTTACTACAAATAATGTATGGATGATGATCTGTACTGCACTCGTTTTCTTTATGCACTTAGGTTTTGCATTTTTAGAAATCGGACTAACACGTCAAAAAAACACAATTAATATTTTATTTAAAAACATATTTATAATTACCGTTGGATTACTACTGTACTGCATAGTCGGTTTTAATTTAATGTATCCAGGAGAATTTAATGGGTTTTTAGGATTTGCTGGATTTGGGCTGGACGCTCCATTAAATGACGCTGGCACTTTAGACTTGGCTTATAATGAAGGCTATACGTATTGGACAGATTTCTTATTTCAAGGCATGTTTGCAGCAACAGCCGCGACTATAGTTTCTGGAGCTGTCGCAGAACGCATGAAAATTGGCCCTTTTATGGTCTTTACTGTAATCTACGTAGGCTTAATTTATCCTATTGCAGGCTCATGGAAATGGGGAGGTGGGTTTTTACAAACTCTAGAAACTCCTTTTTATGACTTTGCAGGGTCAACGTTAGTGCATTCTGTTGGTGGATGGGCAGCATTAGTAGCTGTTTGTTTACTTGGTGCTAGAATTGGAAAATTAAAAGACGGAAAACCCCAAGCCATACCAGGACATAACATCCCACTAGCGACAGCCGGAGTTTTTATCTTATGGCTAGGTTGGTTTGGATTTAATGGAGGTTCTGTTTTATCTGCAGATCCAGAATTAACATCAATAACATTAGTTACTACTTGTTTAGCCGCCTCAGCTGGAGGCATTGTAGCTGCCTTAGTATCGTTTATAAGATTTAAAAACATGGATTTAACTATGTTTTTAAATGGGATTTTAGGAGGATTAGTTGGCATTACGGCAGGTGCGGATCAGATGAGTCCAACAGATGCTGTTTTAATTGGTGCAATAGCTGGAGCAATAATTGTTTTTGCAGTATCTCTAATTGACAGATTAAAACTCGATGACCCTGTTGGAGCTATCGCAGTACATTTAGTTTGTGGTATTTGGGGAACTTTAGCTGTTGGTCTCTTCGGTAATTTAGCCAGTGGAGCACAATTTGCAAGTCAGTTGATTGGCGTTGCTTCCTACGCAGCAATCTGCATTACGTCTTCATTTTTAATCATTTTTATTATAAAGAAAACAGTTGGAATACGAGTTTCAGAAAAAGAAGAATTAGAAGGCCTTGACGCTCATGAACATGGTATGGATGCCTATCCAGACTTCAGATTGAATGAGCATTAAGATTGTTATTTTATTTAATTAGTTAGGGAATAAACCCTCAAGAAGAAATTTTTGAGGGTTTGTTATGCTCTAAACTGAAATAACCAGTCAAAGTCGTCATATAATGTCTAATTAAGAGAGCACCATAAAATAAAACGTTTAGCACTTATAAATCAACAAGCGCTTTCTATATAATTCATAACCTTTAAGCTGAATTTCTACTAGCATTAATATTTCCGAAGAGAGAACGTGTTACCATTTTTTGATAAATCTCTATTTCTTCACCAGAAGTAATACCGTTTTTCTCCAGTTCCTGTATCTTTTTTAAAGCATATTGCTGAATCGTCAACAATGGCAAAACAATAGACTCCCTAACTGCGATAGATGCTTTTCCTGCAGGCTCTTCTTCCATAAGCTCTTTATAATCGGTAAGCTTTAAAAGCAAACGTTTTGAGGTTTGATATTCATTATAAATGACATTCCAAAATCCTCCATACTCAGGATCTTCACTCATATACTTAGTTAAATCAAAAAATGACTTAGACAAGGACATCATACTATTTTCAATGAGTGTTTTAAAGAAATCTGATGTTTGAAATAGAAGTTGCGCCTTATCAAATTGATTGGTATCCTCATAATGCTTAAGCGCTGTGCCAACTCCGAAAAATCCGGGAACATTTTGCTTTAATTGACTCCAAGAACCTACAAATGGGATAGCTCTTAAATCTTCAAAAACTAAGCCTTCTGCCTTTCCTCTTTTTGAAGGACGACTCCCAATATTAGTTTTAGCATAGTATTTTAAAGTACTCATATGCTCCAAATAAGGAATAAATTTAGGATGTGCTTTAAAATTTTTATAAGCTTCATAGCTCAATTTAGACAAGTCATCCATGACCGATCTATTATCTGGATGCATTCTTAAATCCTTATCGCTTAAACTATTATAAATCCCAGAACTAATTAGTTGCTCTAAGTTATATTGCGACGATTCTAAAGTTCCAAAATTTGAACTAATAGTTTGACCTTGGACTGTTAATTGAACTTCATCATCTTCTATCGTAGGTCCTAATGAGGCGTAGAAATTATGCGTTTTCCCTCCTCCACGCGCTGGAGGCCCTCCTCTGCCATCAAAGAAAATTACAGTAATTCCATGTTGTCTAGAAACCGTTGTTAAATTTTCTTTGGCTTTATAAATTGCCCAATTAGCCATTAAATAACCACCATCCTTGGTACCATCACTAAATCCAAGCATAATGGTTTGCTTATTTCCTCTTGATTTTAAATGCGTTGCGTACTCAGGATTGGCATATAACTGACCCATAACTGCTGGTGCATTCTCCAAATCTGTAATCGTTTCAAATAGGGGTCCAATATCAACAGTTAATTTGTCATGAAATGCTACTAATTTAAGCATCGCAAATAACTGCATCACGTGCAATGTCGTTTGATTATTACTAATTATATATCGATTTGCAGCTAGCTCACCATTATTATCTTGAATCGTTTTAATAGCTCGCATTGTTTGTAAAGCTTTTAACGTTTCTTCGTCTTTTATTAGTGACAGATCAACTGAGCCTTCAACTTTTGACAAAATTTGGATGTGTTCTTTTTCGGATAATTCGTGGTAATTCTTCGGAAATATCTTACTCCCACTTTTAATTAACACATTAACCATATCGTCAAAAAACTGAGCATGTTTTCTACTATCTTGACGAATATCAAGGTTTGCAAAATGGAACCCAAACAAATGAATTTTATTTAAAAGACTATTAACCTCGTCAACATAAAGCGATTGATGCTTAGCAATAATCAACCCTTTGATTTCGGTTAATTCATTCTTGAAGAAATCTATAGTGAGTTTAGATTTTTTATTTGTTATAATTTTATAAAGCTCTCTCTCAATCGCGACAATTCTATCTTCTACACCTTGAAAGGTTAATTTACGTCGTAGCATCCTGATATCTCTATGATAGTTTTTAATGACTGTTCGGTGCAACCTGTCGGCAACTTTTAGAGTTATTTCTGGAGTAACGAATGGGTTTCCGTCTCTATCACCTCCTGGCCAAAAACCGATATTAATTATATTATTATCAATATGTTTTCCGTCAAAAATATTTTGTTGAATGTAATCATAAATCATTCCGAAGGATTTATAAAATACATTTTCCAAATACCAAATTAAGCTTACCGCTTCATCATAAGGTGTTGGCTTTTCGTGTTTAAAAAATGGTGTTTTTCCAAGTTGCGCTAACAAATCATTGATTTTCAATAAGTCATTTTCTTTAACCGCTTCTGTCAAATCTGTAATAATACCTAAAACAGATCCCGGATAAAATTGAGTTGGATGCGCTGTAAGCACTATTCTAACTTTAAATTTCTGAAGATATTTTTGAAGGGTTGCCAGTTTATTTTCTGCAGAAGCCGATTCTTTTAAACTACGTAATGTTCCAATCCCATCCATATTATTTACTACAGGAAAAGCGGCATCTTCAATAGCATCAAACAATACCACTTGGCGTTCTATATATTGTATAAAACGGAACAATAAATCAATCTGACTTTTTTCTGATCGTCTTGCTTGATATTTCTTAAAAAAGTCATTGACGATGGTTGTTGGATTTTCTCCAGCTTCAAAACCTTTTTTACAGGTTTCATGAAACAATGGCAATAATGCTCCTGTTTTTGTAATGGTATCAAAAGGCAATGTCATAAAAATACTATTGTAAATCTGGTATTTTGACAATACATTTTGATTAAACCTTATAAGCTTTGGCTGTGTTGACATCTAGTTATATTATTGTTGACTGCCCGACATGAATATTATTAAAATTCATATTAGTGTCTCCAGGATTATGAATAAAATCAGCTATAAAATCACCTACTTTACTCGTAGAGATAGTATCATATTTTGAATTAATATCTGGTGTTGAAATATGCAATTTTAAAGATTTCTCCACAGCTATTCTTATCATTTGTGCTTCATTTAATAATTCAAAATGCTCCAGTAGCATAGCTGCAGACAAAATAGAAGCAATTGGATTGGCAATTCCTTTATTGGTTGCCTGCGGGAAGGAACCATGAATAGGCTCAAACATCGCATGCTTTTTTCCTACAGAAGCTGATGCTAATAAACCTATTGATCCTCCTATCACACTCGCCTCATCACTAATGATATCTCCAAACATATTTTCGGTTAAGATAACATCAAATTGTTTAGGATTCAAAATCATTTGCATTGCTGCATTGTCTACAAATAAGAAATCTAATTCTACATCGTTATATTGCTTAGCAATCTCAGTCACCACTTTTCGCCATAATCTCGAAGTCTCTAAAACATTAGCCTTATCAACAAGTGTCACCTTACCTCTCCTACTCTGAGCAGCTTCAAATGCTAAATGCGTAATTCGTTCAATCTCCTCTCGTGAATATTGACATAAATCTGATGCCATATTACCATCTTCACTCAATTCTTTTTTTCCGAAGTAAATACCCCCCGTCAATTCACGATAGATACTAATATCAACGCCTTCAATAATATGCCGTTTTAAAGGTGACTTATCTAGGAGCGTATCATATGCTTTTACTGGTCTTATATTAGCAAATAGCCCAAGCTCTTTTCTCAATTTGAGTAGTCCTTGCTCTGGACGAACTTTTGCAGATGGATCATTATCATATTTAGGATGACCAATCGCCCCAAATAAAATAGCATCGCTAGAGGCACACAATGTCAAGGTCTGCTCTGGCAAAGGAACGCCATAATTATCAATAGCAACAGCGCCCACATCTGCTGTTCTAAATTTAAACATATGATCAAATTCTAAAGCAATAGCTTTTAAAACCTTTATGGCTTGATCTGTAACTTCTGGACCAATACCGTCACCTGGCAATACTGCAATTTCTAATTTCATATGTTTCCTACGAAAGCAGGGATCTCACCTGACTTTCGATTTATTTATTATTAGTATGTTTTTTGAGCTTCAAAAGCTTCAATTAATTTTATGTTATTTACGAGATAATCAATATCATCATAACCGTTAAGCATACATGATTTCTTATAAGGGTCAATATCGAAATGTGCTGACAAACCCAAATTGTTCGCTAAAATAGTTTGATTCTCAAGATTAACCTCAAGAATTGTCTCTGGATGACTCTCAATTTGAGTTAATAACGCTTTCAAAAATGAGTCTGAAACTTGAACAGGCAATAACCCGTTATTTAAGGCATTACCTTTAAAAATATCTGCAAAAAAGCTTGATACCACCACTTTAAAACCAAAATCTATAATGGCCCATGCAGCATGTTCTCTGCTTGATCCACATCCAAAGTTATCGCCAGCCACTAATATATTTCCTCTATATTTTGAATTGTTAAGCACGAAATCTGAATTGACTGAGCCATCTCTGTGATATCTCCAATCTCTAAATACATTTTCACCAAAACCTCTGCGATCTGTAGCTTTTAAAAAACGTGCTGGTATAATTTGGTCTGTATCGACATTCTCAGTTGGTAATGGAATGGCTCTAGATTGTATTGTTGTGAACTTTTCCATTAGTTTAATTGTTTAGTAATGTCAATTATTTTTCCTTCAACGGCTGTTGCTGCTGCAACTAACGGACTCGCCAATATAGTTCTAGACCCTTGACCTTGACGTCCTTCAAAATTCCTGTTAGAAGTGGACACACAATACTCACCCTGCGGAATTTTATCATCATTCATAGCCAAACATGCGCTACAACCAGGTTGACGTAATTCAAAACCAGCGTCTTCAAAAATAGACTTCAAGCCTTCCTCTATAATTTGTGCTTCTACCTGCTTACTCCCCGGAACTAACCAAGCAGTTACATTATGAGCTTTTTGCTTCCCTTTTATATAATTAGCTGCAACTCTAAAATCTTCAATTCTAGAATTCGTACAGCTACCTATAAACACAAAATTAATTCGTTTATTGATAAGAGATTCTCCTTTTTTGAAGTTCATATACTTCAGTGATTTTTCAAAAGAAGCATCACTAACTTCTGGAATAAATTCTGAGATTTTAATTCCCATTCCTGGATTCGTTCCGTAGGTAAGCATAGGCTCAATATCTTCAGCTTCAAAATAATATTCTTTATCAAATTGAGCATCTTTGTCTGTTGGCAAGGTTTTCCAATAGGCTACTTTATTTTGAAAAACCTCTCCTTTTGGAGCAAACTCTCGTCCTTCTACATAATCAAAAGTGGTTTGATCTGGAGCAATCATTCCACCTCTTGCTCCCATCTCGATACTCATATTACAAACTGTCATACGTCCCTCCATACTCATGTCTTCAAACACATTACCTGCATATTCACAGAAATAACCTGTACCAGAATTAGTACCGAGTTTTGAAATAATGTAAAGAATGATATCTTTTGGTAAGACGCTGTTCTTTAAGCTGCCATTAACCGTAACTCTTAAACTTTTTGGCTTGGTAAGTAATAAGCACTGACTCGCAAAAACTTGTGCTACTTGACTTGTTCCTATGCCAAATGCAATGGCTCCGAATGCGCCATGTGTTGAGGTGTGACTATCTCCACAAACCATTGTTTTGCCTGGCTGTGTAACACCTAACTCTGGAGCCATTACATGGACTATTCCGTTGTATTTATGGCCTAAGGCGTATAATATAATATTATTTTTTTTGCAATTTTCTGAAAGTTGCTCCAACTGTTTTCTTGATAATTCATCGGCTATAGGTTGGTCTTGATTTTGTGTTGGTGTATTATGATCTGCAGTTGCTACAATTTGCTCTGGTCTTAGCACTGGAATTCCACGATCTTCTAATTCATTAAAAGCCTGAGGACTTGTGACCTCATGTATTAAATGGGTGTCTATATACAGAATCTGTGGGCCATCTTGTATTGTACTGACCACATGTGAATCCCAGACTTTATCAAATAATGTTTTCCCCATTTATGCTGAAATAATTTGTCTATACACCTTACTAGTTTCTATAATTTGATGGATATCTCCATCATTGATTTCTTTTTTCCTATCTGCAAAACTTAAGAAGTTGGCATACACATCATCTAATTGAAGTTTGGTTAATTCATAACCAACATTCTTTGCTCTATAAGCCAATGCCGCTCTACCGCTTCTGGCTGTCAACACAATTGCAGACTCTGTAACACCGACATCTTTAGGGTTAATTATTTCGTAAGTTCCACGGTTTTTAATCATTCCGTCCTGATGAATTCCAGAGCTGTGAGCAAATGCATTAGCACCAACAATAGCCTTATTTGGCTGCGTATAAATCCCCATACTATCAGATACTAATTGGCTCATTCCGTAGAGCATTTCAGTTTTAATATTAGTATCTAAATTAAGATATGGATGTTGTTTTAATACCATCACCACTTCTTCTAAAGCAGTATTTCCTGCACGTTCCCCTATTCCATTAATAGTACATTCTATTTGCCTAGCCCCATTGATAACACCTTCAATAGAATTTGCTGTCGCTAGTCCTAAATCATTATGGCAATGACATGATAAAATTGCTTTCTCAATGCCTTTTACATGTTCTTTTAGGTACTTTATTTTAGCACCATATTCACTCGGCAAACAGTACCCTGTCGTATCAGGAATGTTCAACACTGTTGCTCCTGCTTTGATTGCTGCTTCACAAACTCTTGCTAAATATTCGTTTTCTGTTCTTCCAGCATCTTCAGCATAAAACTCTACATCTTCAACAAATGATTTCGCATATGTCACGGCATCAAAAGCGCGCTGTATAATATCGACTCTGTTCGTTCTAAATTTGTGAATAATATGAGAGTCTGACGTTCCTATTCCAGTATGTATTCTTGGTTTGGATGCATATCTCAAGGCTTCCGCAGCTACCTTTATATCGTTTTTTACAGCTCTTGTCAATCCGCAAACTGTTGCATTTTTTACAATTTTAGAAATAGCCTGAACCGATTTAAAATCACCTGGACTAGACACAGGAAAACCTGCTTCTATCACATCTACACCTAACTTATCTAGTTGCTCTGCAATGACCACTTTTTGTTCTGTATTTAGTTTACACCCTGGAACCTGCTCACCGTCGCGTAACGTTGTATCGAAGATTTTTATGTTATTATCTGACATTTATCAAAATATATTTTCGTATTCTCTATCGAATGTATATTTTCAACTTGTAATTACACATGCCTATTAAATGAATTTTACGATGTTCAAAACACAAAACACTCATTTAACTACTGAAAGACAAATAGTTAAACAAAAAACTTATTGATGACGAAGGGTCAAAAAGATAATTTATTTCTATTAGTTAAATCCTTAACTAAATCTGAAAAACGACAATTTAAGTTGTATGTTGGACGTCTTGACGTAAATTCTGATTCTAAATTCTTAAATCTTTTCAATCTGCTTGATAAGGCTCAAGTATATGATGAAACTATCATTTTAAAAAGTGGAATTGTAAAAAAGCTGCAGTTAGCTAATGTAAAGGCACACTTATACAAACAAATTCTAGTTAGTTTAAAACTAAATCCTTCTCATCAAAACATACGTTCTCAAATAAGAGAACAACTCGACTTTGCTTCAATTTTGTATCATAAAGGCTTATATAAGCAGAGTTTAAAAATTTTAGATAAAGCTAAAGATGTTGCTATTATAAATGAAGAAAAAAATCTTGCTTTTGAAATTGTAGAACTCGAAAAAATAATTGAAGCACAATACATCACAAGAAGCATAAATACCCGAGCAGATGAACTAACGATTCAAGCAAAAGAGTTGAGCAGTCTTAATGTTACAGCGAGCAAGCTATCTAACTTATCGCTACAGTTGTACAGTATTATTTTAAAAACAGGATATGTAAAAAGCGAAGAAGAGAGCCAAGAGGTAACAGCTTACTTTAAAGCAAGATTGCCTAAATATAAGATTCAAAATCTAGGTTTTAGGGAAAAACTATGGTTGTATAATGCGCATTTATGGTATAGCTTCCTCCTTCAAGATTTCAAAAATTGCTATAAGTATGCTTCCAAATGGGTTGATTTATTTGAAGAATACCCTAATATGATTCAATTAAATCCTGTATTTTTCTTGAAAGGGAATAATTATTTATTAGAGGCCATCTTTTTTATTAGAAATAAACCAAAATTCGTAGCGCTTCTTTCAAATCTAAAATTGAAAGTTGAAGACAAATCTTTTCCGAAGGATGAAAATACGCAAACACTAATCTTCTTGTATTTAAATTTTCACGAAATCAACAAGCACTTTATCGATGGAAGTTTCAAGGATGGTTTAGATTTGATTCCGAAGATAGAAAAAGACTTAATCCGCTTTCAAAATAAAATTGACGATCACCATAAAATGGTGTTTTACTACAAATTTGCCAGTATCCATTTTGGAGCAGGAAACAATAAAGAATGTATAAAATACTTAGATAAGATTATTTCAAATAAATCACTGTCAATGCGTGAAGATTTATTATGTTTCTCAAGAGTTTTAAATCTTGTAGCGCATTACGAAGCAGGGTTGGACTACCACTTAGAAACTTTACTTAGAAGCACTTATAAGTTTCTGATTAAGATGAATGATCTTCATGAAGTTCAAAAAGAGATGATTAAATTCATTAAAGGATTACAAGATATCTACCCACACGAACTTAAAAAGGCTTTTAAAGAATTACATGCAACTCTCAAACAGTATGAAGACCATCCTTTTGAAAGACGTGCCTTTTTATATTTGGATGTTATTTCTTGGTTGGAGAGTAAAATAAATAACACACCTGTTGATCAAATTATAAAAACTAAATACTTAGGGAACTACGCCTCTTAAAAAATGAATATAGCCCTAGTAATTCTCAGTGCAGGAAGTTCAACTAGAATGGGAACTGCAAAACAGCTATTACCCGTTGGCGACACCACCCTTTTAGGTGTAAGCATTGAAAGTGCCCTAAAATCGAATTCAAATAAAGTCTTTTGTGTTCTAGGTGCTCATGCTAAAACAATTTATAACTCCATATCACAATATGATATTGAAACAATACCTAACGATAAACATGAAGAAGGGTTAAGCTCTAGTATTGTTGAAGGTATCAATTATATTGAGGACAAACATTTTGATGCGGTTTTAATTATGCTGGGTGACCAACCTAAAGTAGATTACAATTATCTCAATATGTTAGTAACTTCTTTCGAAAAAAATCCAACTAAAATTTCTGCATCAAAATATTTAAATAATACGGGTGTACCAGCTATTTTTCCGAAGCTATTTTTTAAACAACTTCAGCAACTAAGAGGCGATAAAGGCGCAAAAGACTTTCTAAACGCATACAAAACCCAAGTCATTTCTATTAATAGTGAAAAATTAATTGATATAGACACTCAAGAAGAGTATCAAAATTTCCTGAATTCACTATAAAAAGTTAACTCACAGTTCATTTAAAGCAAATATTCTTTAACTTTATATAAACATATTTTGGCTATGGCAAGTTATAATCTAAAGATAAACGGAAAAGCAGTTAGCGTAACTGTTGATGAAGACACACCTTTACTTTGGGTACTTCGAGATGAACTTAATTTGGTAGGCACTAAATTTGGATGCGGCATAGCTCAATGTGGTGCTTGCACTGTGCATCTTGATGACACTGCTGTAAGAAGCTGCTCCATTCCTATAGCTAGTTTGGATGGTGCCAATATTACAACCATAGAAGGGCTCGCTAAGGACAAGTTACATCCAGTACAAGAGGCTTGGAAAGAGCTAGACGTTCCGCAATGTGGTTATTGTCAAGCTGGTCAAATTATGACAGCTACATCGTTTTTGAAGCAAAACCCAAACCCAAATAACAAAGAGATAAGAAATGCCATGAATGGTAATCTATGTAGATGTGCAAGTTATAACCGAATAGAAAAAGCAGTAGCTCTAGCTGCGAAAAAAATGTCTTAAGCTAAATAATCATGGGAAATCAAAACAAATTAACTTTTAGCAGACGTAATTTTCTTCGCACTTCTGCCCTAGCCTCTGGCGGACTTTTAATTGGATTCAATTTTTTGATATCTTGTTCCGAAACTGCAACTCCACCAGTAGACATTTCAAAATTAAACTTTAAAGATTTTAATGCATTTATAAAAATTGCTGAAAATGGATACGTCACCATATTCTCTCCTAATCCTGAAATTGGACAAGGTGTAAAAACGTCAATGCCAATGATCATTGCTGAAGAACTTGACGTGCCATGGAAACATGCTTCTGTTGAACAAGGTATTTTAGATACCAATAACTTCACAAGACAAGTTGCTGGTGGAAGTCAGTCAATTAGATTTGGCTGGGATGCTCTTCGTCAAACAGGAGCAACAGCAAAACAAATGCTTATTAATGCAGCAGCTATAAAATGGAATGTTGATCCATCGTCGTGCTCAGCATCACTAGGCATTATAAAAAATGCTAATGGTGACGAGCTTGGTTATGGCGATGTGGTCAATGAAGCTGCACATCTTGAAGTCCCTGAAAATGTAACTTTAAAAGAAAGCAAAGACTATAAAATCATAGGAAAAGATGCTCTTAACGTAGATGTTGGAGAAATAATCACAGGTGCATCCTTATTTGGTTTAGATTATAAAGTTGATGGAATGTTGTATGCTTCTGTACTGCGACCTCCTGCTTTTGGGCAAATTTTAGAATCATATGATAGTTCTGAAGCCAAAGCCTTACCTGGCGTTGTCGATGTAATTACTATTGGAGAACAAGCAAGAAACTATTTAAATCAAGATAGTTTTGATCCATCTGCGCATTGGAGTGTACAATTAAGTAAAACAGATAAAGTCGTAGTAATTGGAAAAACCACTTGGGATGTGATAAAGGGTAAAAAAGCCTTAAAAGCCATATGGAAAGAGGATTCTTTAACTGAGAGTACTGAAATGCATAACGACGAACTCGTCAAAATTTTAGATGGTAAAAATCTAGATACAAGGCGTGAAGATGGTAATATCAAGAAGGCATTTGCTGAAGCTGACAAAGTTTTAGAACGTACTTACAAATCACCTTTTCTTCCTCACAACTGCATGGAACCCATGAATTTTTTCGCTGATGTTACAAATGAAAGAGTACATTTAGTCGGACCTATACAAACTCCCGAAGCAGCAGCGAAGGTTGTGGCTTCATTATTAAATCGTAATCTTGAAGATATCCATGTGAATATGACCCGTATGGGTGGTGGTTTTGGAAGGCGCCTCTATGGGGATTTTGTTTATGAAGTAGCAGAAATTTCAAATAAGATCAAAAAACCTGTTAAGTTGATTTCCACCAGAGAAGACGACATGTCATTAGGTGTTTATCGACCTGCTATTTCCTATAGAATTGCTGCTTCAATAAAAGACAAGAAAGTGACAGGTTATCATTTAAAAGAAGCTGCTATTAACTCGAACATGTATGGACTAATACCACATTTCTTTCCTGCTGGAGCCATTAAAAATTATAAAGTAGAATCTGGAAATTACCAAAGCAATATTACAACAGGTGCTTGGCGAGCGCCTTACACCAACTTTCTGGCATTTGCTGAGCAAAGTTTTTTTGATGAACTTGCAGATCTTCTTGAAACAAATCCAGTACAACTGCGTTTAGACTTGCTTAAAAACGTCAAAGATGGTGAAGATCCTAATATTCAATATTCCGCGAAGCGAATGACAGACACCATTAAATTAGCTGCCGAAAAAAGTAATTGGGGAAATACAAAAGAGGGAGTTCATCAAGGATTCTCTGCGTACTATAGTCACAATACGCATGTCGCAGAAGTCGTTGATATTACACTCAAAAATGGGTTGCCAATCATTGAAAAAGTAACTGTTGCGGTAGATTGCGGAATCGTCGTCAACCCAACTGGTGCAAAAAATCAAATTGAAGGTGGTGTTATTGACGGCATTGGTCATGCGATGTATGGTGATTTCACGTTTAAAAACGGAAAACCTCAAGATGTTAACTTTAATACTTATCGTTTGATTAGGATGAAAGAAACACCTACAGTCAACACTTACTTTGTAGAAAATGATCTCTCACCAACAGGGTTAGGCGAACCAGGATTACCACCAGCTGGAGGCGCTTTGGCTAACGCCATAAAAGCAGCAACTGGACAAATATTGACCAAGCAACCCTTTTTGAAATATTTAATTAAACATAAGACTGGTTTGAAGGTTTAAAATTTCTGAAGAAAATAAAATTTGAAGTGCCTAATGCCTAATGCCTAATGCCTAATGCCTAATGCCTAATGCCTAATTTAAAAAGTAACCCTAAAACAATCAGACATCATCTTATATAATTGCGGATGCTTGCGTTTCATTAGTTTTGGACTTTCAAAAAAGTACTCTGATGCCACCGCAAAAAATTCAGCTTGTTGTGTGCCTCCATAAGCTCTAATATCTGATGTATCATTGTTGATGGCTTCCATCTCATCATGTACTAGTTTCATCCATGGAATCGCATATGTGTTTTGCATCAAGACTTCGGGAACCCCATCGACATTATCGTCCATTTTATCAATGAGATGCACAAATTCATGAATAGCCGTATTGCGCTTATCATTTGAATTCTTGAATCCGTGATGCAAAGCCTTTCGAGATAAAATCATTTTTTTCTCTAGGCGACCTGTTCCCACGACTCCTGCAATTTGTTTTGATCCATCCTTATCTGAAAACTGAAAATCTTCGTTGAAATTATCTGGATAAATGATAATACCTGTGACCGTTGGATAATGCCAATCTTTAAATCCAAACACAGGTATAACAGCACTCGAAGCGATTAAAATTTTATCTAATTCTTCAATTTCAAAACCAACACTATCAATATAAACTTCACCTAAAAACTGCATCATTCTGTTTTGAAAACGTTTTTGCTCATTAGAATCTAGAGTCTCATAAAACGCTACTTCCTTAGCTAGGATAATATGCCAATGTGAAGGAAATTGTTTGGTCTTTTTTGAATACATTTTAAAAAATGCATAAATAATAAAGAACAAAAGAGCAATAAAGATAATATAATACAGCATAAATAGATTTTAAACACTAAAGTGTAAACTAACGCTTTTCAAATATTTTAAAGGTCAATTTGACTAAAAAATTAATATTCTTAATTGCACTAAATGACTACTAGAAGCAACTTAATAACTTCGCTTAATTAATTATTATTAGAAGTTTACTCCTGGACTGAACCATAATTATTCCATTTGCGAGAAGTCTTTGGGGATAACATATTATTATTAATGAGGCAATAAACTGCGCCTCCAACAAAACTCATAAGAAAGTCGTTATAGACAAACTATTCAAGCCTTTTGATGACGATTTACAACTCGATGGCCTCTATATTAGAAGATAAAAAAGGCGCTACATTAGTCTATTCAAAATCACTGGAGGCGAACATTCCATTATGGAAAATCGTCAATGGCGAAGCTGTCGGTGTTGACACTGTAGATTGGGACGGTTTGCGTGCGAATGTCATACGAAAAGACAGTATTTATCGATATAATTTCCAATTTCTGCTTGATGCTTTTGTTTGGGCTAAAGCGACATCAGTTGCTGTAGACACCCGTTCTACTTCTCTCCCATTATTGATTGGCAAGCTCAATTTTAGTACTGTTTATATTTTGTTTAATAATGCAGTTACGGGAATTGATAGTAGGTTTCAAATAGGCAAACTCGAAGCACACATTCCGAAGAAAGCAACCGTTTCGTATCAAATTTAGCGTGTTAGTGTATAACCAGATTATGATTTACAAGATTCAATAACGGTTTAAGAAGAGCGATTCAATTTAAAAAGTTATCATCAAGGTTCGTTATTTTTCAAATCAAAACATTTAGACAAATTCATCACTATTGAGGAAGGTGATTATTACAGTCCGCAAATTTCAAAAAACACATCCAGACACTTGTCAGACATTGGTGCATATAAATATGTGAATATTCAATACAAAGAAATTGATTCTCTTCTAACCGATAGTTTGGGTGTACTCGAAGCTAATATTTTCTTATCCCCTTTAATAAAACGTACTTTTAGAGCAGAGTTACAAGCAGTTACAAAATCTAATAACTTTGCAGGACCAAACCTCGCATTCACCTGCAGTAACAAAAATCTTTTTAAAGGTGGAGAAACCCTTAATCTGAGTACAAATATTGGTTATGAAACGCAATTTGCAAGCGGAGAAAACACGACAGGTTCACCAAAACATTTTTAGGACTTGAATACGCTGAATATGCCAAAGCAGATGTAGACGTACGATTTCATTTCAACTTCGAAAAAGATAAACAACGAACTATTGCCGCAAGATTATTTGCAGGTCATGGAGTAGCCTATGGAAACTCTGAGGTTCTTCCATTTGCAAAACAATACTTCTCTGGAGGACCTTGTAGTGTAAGAGCTTTTAGAATTCGTTCTTTAGGTCCTGGAACATACGATGAAGGAACTGATGCCAATAGCGATGGAACATTTTTTGACCAAACTGGGAACATTAGATTAGAGGCTAACGTAGAATATCGGTTTCCTATCTACTCCTTTTTTAAGGGTGCACTTTTTGTTGACGCAGGAAATGTATGGAATTCAAAAGCCAATCCTGCTTTCAACGGTAATGATACATTCACTTCAAATTTTATTAATGCATTAGGGATGGGAACAGGGCTTGGCTTACGAGTTGACATACAGGATTTTGTAATACGTTTTAACTTAGCTGCACCTTTTCACGATCCATCCTTAGAAGAAGGCCAGCGATTTGATTTTCAGTTTGATCAGCCTGTACTTAATTTTGCAATTGGCTATTCATTTTAAGTGTTATAAATTTCAAGCGTTCTTAGTTTAAATCAATCTATCCTATTAGTTTTGAATTTAATATCTTACATTCAATATACAAACCCAACTCAAATAATTATATATGACAAATAAAGAACAATTCATGAAAGAAGCAGTAAATGCTGCTCTCAAAGGAATGAATAACAACGAAGGTGGCCCTTTTGGTTGTGTCGTCGTAAAAGATGGGAACATTGTTGGTAGAGGTAATAATAAAGTTACGTCTACCAATGATCCAACAGCACATGCCGAAGTTACAGCTATTAGAGATGCTTGTAAAAACTTAGATTCTTTTCAGTTAAACGGTTGCGAAATTTATACGTCTTGTGAACCTTGCCCTATGTGTTTAGGTGCTATTTATTGGGCTCGACCAGATAAAGTGTATTACGGAAGTAACCAAGTAGATGCAGCAAATATTGGCTTTGATGATGAATTCATTTACAAAGAAATCCCCTTGCCTTATTCAGAAAGAAGCATCCCATTTGAGCAATTAGCTCGTGAAATCGCATTAGAACCTTTCCAAGAATGGACTAAAAAAATGGATAAAACTGAGTATTAGCAGATGATAACCTTCATCCTAAATAACAAAACCATAAAAACGTCAGAACATTCTGGGATGACCTTATTGGATTTTGTACGCTACGAACAACGTCTTACAGGAACCAAAATTGGTTGTCGTGAAGGCGATTGTGGCGCCTGCACAATTCTTGTTGGCACCGTAGAAAATGATGTGATCCAATACCAAAGTATCACCTCTTGTATTTCTCCCCTCGGAAATGCGCATGGCAAGCACATTGTTAGCATTGAAGGCACAAATCTAAAAGATAAACTCACTGCTCAGCAAGAAGCCATGAAAGCAAATTATGCAACTCAATGTGGGTTTTGCACACCAGGTTTCGTCGTATCACTTACAGGTTTTGCATTGTCCAATTCTGAAAAAAACTACAGCAATGCATTAGACGCTATTGGTGGTAATATTTGCAGATGTACAGGGTACAAAGCTATCGAAAAAGCGGCACATCAAGTTGTTTCTAATTTAAAAGACAAAACGGAAGATTACTCATTCAATTGGCTGATTGAAAACGAATTTATACCTAAATATTTTGCAACAATTCCTGAACGATTAAAAGATTTAGAAGCTAAAGATATCAATCAACCTAAAGGAAAATATGTCTCTGGCGGAACAGATTTATATGTACAACAAGCCGACCATTTAGTAGATAATTCGGTACATCTTATTGCAGATAAAAATTATTTAAAAGGTATCAGTATTGAAAACGATGTGTGCACAATAGGGACCAATTCTACGGTTTCAGATTTATGGAATCACAGTGAACTAAACACCTGTTTTCCAAAGTTAAAAGAACATTTAAAATTAGTGTCTTCAGAGCAAATTAGAAATATGGCTTCTTTTGGTGGTAATTTGGTTAATGCCTCTCCTATTGGAGATATGACGATTTTCTTTTTAGCACTTAATAGTGATGTCATTATTTTAGATCCCGAAGGAAAAGAAAGGAAAAAAGCACTCAAACACTTTTATCAAGGCTACAAAACTTATGATTTAAAAGACGGTGAATTATTAAAAGCTATTAGCTTCAAATTACCGCCTATGCAATCATTTTTCAATTTCGAGAAAGTCTGTAAGCGAACCCATTTAGATATTGCAAGTGTCAACTCTGCGATTTATATTTCCGTAGAAAACAATATAATTTCAAAAGCACACGTATCGATTGGTGGTGTTGCTGCTATTCCTAAGTATTTACATGAGACTTCAAAATTTTTAACAGGAAAAAGGCTCTCTTCGGAAACGATATTAGAAGCCAATGATCTATTACAAAGTGAAATTTCGCCAATAAGCGATGTTCGTGGCACGAGTGATTACAAAAGCCTATTGGCTCGACAATTATTCTTTGCGCATTTCATGGAGTTATTTCCGAAGCAATTCACATTAAACGACTTTGTTCAGTATGCATAAACAAAAATCAAATAATACCTTAGATTCTAAATTAGAGGCGGTTTCCATGTCTATAAAACAAAGTATCAAAAACATGGACTCTTTCACTCATGTTCGCGGTGAGTCGGTATATGTTGATGATATTAATATTAAACAAGGGACGTTTCATGGCGTTGTTTTTGATTCCCCAAAAGCACATGGGAAAATCAAATACATCGATTATTCTAAAGCAGAAGCTTTAGAAGGAGTTGAACGTATTTTCACCTATAAAGATATTCCAGGAGCAAACCAAATTGGAGGCATCATACCAGACGAACTTTTGTTTGCAGAAGACGAAGTTCATTTTTGGGGAATGCCAATTGCTTTAATTGTTGCGAAATCTGAATTTATTGCAAGAAAAGCCAGAGCATTAATTGAAATAGACATAGAAGAATTACCAGTGATAACAACTGCAAAAGAAGCTAAAGCTAAAGGTAGTTTTATCAATGCACCGCGCTCTTTTAGTTTAGGCAATTCTGAAAAAGCATTTGCAGCTTGCGCGTATGTCTTTGAAGGAGAAACATTCTCAAACGGACAAGAACATCTTTACATTGAAACTCAAGGTGCCTATGCAGAACCTCAAGAAAACGGAAACATAAAAATCACCTCATCAACTCAAGGCCCAACTGCAGTTCAAAAAACAATAGCACAAGTTTTAGGTGTTGCAATGCATAAAATTGAAGTGGACGTCACACGTCTTGGTGGTGGCTTTGGAGGCAAAGAAGATCAAGCAACACCTTGGGCTGTAATGGCTGCTTTGGCAAGCTATCATTTAAATCAGTCAGTGAAATTAATATTGAATCGCCACGACGATTTACGAATGACAGGCAAACGCCATCCCTATGAAAGTTCTTATAAAATTGGACTCTCAAAAGATTTAAAAATACTGGCTTACGAAGCAGAATTTCTTCAAAACTCTGGAGCTGCAGCAGATTTATCACCTGCAATTGCTGAACGAACCTTGTTTCATGCGACCAATAGTTATTATGTCCCAAATGTAAAAACAACGGTTCTTAGTTGTAAAACTAACTTACCACCTAACACTGCCTTTCGAGGGTTTGGTGGACCGCAAGGCATGTTTGTCATTGAATCTGCTATTGCTAGAGCCGCAAGTGAAATTGGAGTGTCATCTAGACAAATTCAAGAAGTGAATTTATTAGATGAAAACGACACGTTCTCTTATGGTCAAATTGCTAAAAAGGTGGAATCTAAAAACACTTGGGATTCTGCAAAATCTATATTTAATCTTGAATCCTTAGAACGCAATGTAAAAGAATTCAACAAGGCGAACTCAACTTTCAAAAAAGGATTGGCATTAATGCCAATTACTTTTGGGATTTCATTTACGAATACGCCTATGAATCATGCGCGTGCCTTAGTTCATGTTTATCTCGACGGAAGTATTGGAATTAGCACAGCTGCTGTCGAAATGGGACAAGGTGTCAATACGAAAATGATGCAAATTGCATCTGATGTGTTTTCGGTTCCCATTGAAAAAATAAAAATTGAAACCACCAATACGACTAGAGTTGCGAATACGTCACCTTCGGCTGCGAGTTCTACTGCAGATTTAAATGGAAAAGCAACCTTAATGGCTTGCAATACATTGTTAGAACGATTGGTAAAAGTCGCTTCAGAAGATTTAAATGTTTCCGTAGAAGACATCAAATTAAAAGCTGAATTCGTGTATATCAATGAAAAAAAATCAGAATTATCATGGACAGATCTCGTTAGTAAGACCATGTTAAAACGAGTGGCTCTAACTGAAAATGCTCATTATGCGACACCAGAGATTCACTTTGATAAAACTAAAGAAAAAGGACATCCATTTGCCTATCATGTTTACGGTACAGCGATTATTACAACCACTGTAGATTGTACTCGTGGAACTTATGAATTTGATAGTGTTAAGATTGTTCATGACTACGGAAAAAGTATGAGTGAAGGCATTGACTTAGGTCAAGTAGAAGGAGCGTTAGCACAAGGTCTTGGCTGGATGACAATGGAAGAAATTGCCTATAATAATGAAGGACGCTTGCTATCAAACGCACTATCAACGTATAAGATACCAGACATATTTTCTGTACCTAAGTATGTAGAGGTGATTCCTTTAGAAACAGATGGTGATGCTATGGCTATTTTAAAATCAAAAGCTGTTGGAGAACCACCCTTAATGTATGGAATTGGCGCCTATTTCGCGCTTCAAAATGCGATTAAAGCCTTTAATCCTGAACATCAATTGAAATTCCATGCACCTATGACTCCTGAAAAAGTATTGATGAGTTTGTATGAAAAATAAAATTGCCTTTGTTAATGTTTTTCTCCAAAAAACATTGATTATACAGAACGACTGTTGGTAAAAACACCAACAAAGGCAGATTAAACATAAGAGTACAAGTCTCTTGCGAAGTCTCTTTTTGAGCTTGCAGGTATGCTTTTTAGACAAAACAGCTAGCCTAGGTTAGCGTTTTCCAAAAACGAACGTTAAGCACAAATATTGACAAAACCTTATTTAATCTTTTGTCAAATAAGATAATATGAACGAATACCTACAAGGTTTTAAAAGCCTTGCAGGATAAAACAAGGATATCGCACTGCATTATAAAAAATCAAACATTCTCAAAGGCGCTGTAATTTATAGCGCTGGTGACACGATTGCTGCACTTTTATTAGATGAATTCTCTTGGTATCGTGTATTAGGCATGATGTTCGTTGGCGCCACTTTTTACGCTTTTGAAATACCAAATTATTTTGATTGGATCGTCAAAAAAACAGAATCTATCAAGGGTTTAAAAGCAACGTTAACCAAAACTGTTTTAGCTATTTTATATTTTAACCCGTTATGGATTGCAAGACATTTGCTGTTTATCAAATTATTCTCTGGACAATTTGAAGCTATTGGTGTTAATCTTATGGAAGTTGCTTTTTGGTCATTTATAGTGAATATTCCAATTTCATTTGTGGCGAATTATATCATTCAAAACCGATTTAAACTAAAATGGCGATTTATGGGAAGTGCTCTTTTTTCTGCTTTAATGGCGATTTATTACGCGATGAGTGAGACTTTATTTAGTTGACAAATTCCTGCGAAATCAGGAATCTCTTTAAATCTGCAAAATACATTCCCCATCAAGTTTAGAATAACAGATCACTTAAATCTTCTTTCTTTAAAGTTTGATATTCAGAAATATTATAAAAATGAATAATATCATCCAATAAATAACTGCGAACCACAAGAATTAAATGATGCTTAGTATCCTTCAAAAATTTAGGGATTAGATCTTCAGCGGCAGTGTGTAAACCTTCTTTATTAAGTTCTAATCTCCCCAACTCATCTACAATTATATATTGATTTTCATTGTCCGAAGTAAGAGAAATTAGGTAATCATTTGCTTTTTTAAATGCAGATCTCAAAAAATTAAATGGCCCTATTGATACAATTTTTGTGCTATCAACTTCAGATTCAATTTCAAGTTCAAATTCCACCTTGGATTTCACATTCAAGAAATAACGTTTCCCGTCTTCATTATCTGGACATAACCATCCATCAACCTCATCTCTTTGATCTGTCCAATTTAACAGGGCTGTTGTTTTCCCTGTTCGGATATCTCCTGTTAGTATATAAATCATTGTGATGGCATTTTAAAATGAATACAGTTAGATATACTATTTGCCATAAAATATTTAAATCGCGTGTAACCTTTTAACTCTTTAGTCTCTTTCCAAGTGTATGAAATAATCTGTCTAAAATAGGGAAACAAATCCATCGCATTCGTAATATCTTCTTTGTATTGTGATTCTTTTTTATTGAGGTGTTTTCGAATTAATTTCAATAGTAAAGGACCAATAATCAAATACCAAAGCATTAAAATTAAGAAGCTACGAAGCACGATATAAATACCTTTTTTCCACCCGAACAAATCACCTCCAAAGAATGAAAATGCTAAAACAATTACTGCGACCGTAATTAACCAAATCCAAATTGCTTTAGTTTTAAAAGACACTTTTGATGTGGTCTTATCTGAATCTAAATTATCCGTCTTTATATAAAAAGAAGCTTCTTTTTTATTCGCGATAATATTCATAATACTCTTGATAAACAGTCCTGCTAGAAGCCCGCAAATGCCATAGACCAAAAGATAGATAGTTATTAAAACAGAGGTTGTAGACATCTCTGAAACAAATTCCATTTTCTTCTGAACCCAAGCACCATAGAGATCAATAGCTTCCCAAAGTCCGCCGCCATATACGATCGTAAGAATGAATATTTTCTGCACTGCAGACTCTAAAAACGTCGCCATTCCTAAAATCATCAAAGTGACTCCTTTCCATGAAAACTGAGTAAACAAAAATGCTCCAAAAAGCCCCTGAAAACTAACAGCAACATAAGCTCCAAACGGCGAATACGGACTTACAGCCATTTTTATAATCAAAACAATGAGTAACGCTTTTAAAATAGTTTGCCATTTATTTTCAGCATAATACGCAATTAAGCTAATAAGTAAAATGGCAATTCCGCCAACAATTAACCCCGTAAAAGGTGTATTAAAAACATGTAAAAAACCCCCGAGACCAGACTCGTTTAAAGCCCAAAGTGCAGTTAATTTATCTATGATGGATTTGTTATTCTTCATTTTTATAATGCACTTGCAGTAATTGTGCAACAACGCTTATCGCAATTTCTTTTGGTGTGTCTCCACCTATTGGCAAACCAATTGGACACACAACATTACTCATTCCTTCTTCAATCCCCATGTCATTAATAAGCATATTATTAAAGCGTACTTTTTTTGTCTTACTGCCTATTAGACCCAAAAATTTAGTATCTTCTTTTAAGGCCATTGATATGATATCAAAATCGATGGCATGGTTATGAGTCAATACTAGAACGTAACAACTTCGTCCCCAGCGCACAGCATCTCTAAACGTTTTAAAATCTATTTCACTAACCTCGCATTGATTGATACTATCGTCTAATTGTTTTTCTTCAAACCAATTCTTTCGAGAATCAATAAGGGTCACTTTAAATGGTGTCGCGATGAGCAATTTCACGATTTCTTGCCCAATATGTCCAGCTCCAAATAAAAATAATTCTGGTGATTGGTTCATCGGTTCTATTATAAATTCTACTTTTCCTCCACAGCATTGCTCAAACTCTGGCCCTAAAGTATAGCCAGATTCAATTATTTTATTGTCGCGCAAAGCCTTCGAGGCTTGTCCAATAGCTAAATATTCTAATTTACCGCCTCCAATAGTTCCAAAGAGCTCATTGTTTTCGGTAATTATCATTCGAGAACCAAGAACACAAGGTGTTGACCCATAACATTTTGTCACAGTAACAAGTGCCACAGCTTGTTGCTTTTCTTTAAATTCTGATAATAATTCAATCCAATTCTTCATTCTTGATTAAAAGAGAATTTAAAAGTAAGCCTTTTTTAGTGCAAACCATATTTCATTTTTGCGATAAAAAAAAATTAGTATTCTCCTAAATTTTCTGTTAAGTTTGATAAAAAATAGCGACTTAAAAACCCGATACATAATTATTACGTAAATAAGATAACCCTTAGAAAAATCAACATGTCAAAAACATATTACGATCCTGCAGACCTTAGAAAGTTTAGTAAAATCACCGAATGGGGAGAAGAATTAGGTAACAAATTCTTTGAATACTACGGGAAAGTTTTTGAGGAAGGCGCACTTACAGCTCGTGAAAAATCTTTAATTGCTTTAGCTGTTGCCCATACTGAGCAGTGTCCTTATTGTATAGATGCTTACACAAAAGATGGTTTACAACGTGGTGTGACAAAAGAAGAAATGATGGAAGCCATTCATGTTGGTGCTGCTATAAAAAGTGGTGCAACCTTAGTGCATGGTGTCCAAATGATGAATAAAGTAAATAAATTAGACGGTTAATAGTAAATGACGAAATTAAAGACCCAATCCCTACAAAAAAAAGGAAGCGATTTAGCTCAGAGTAACAAACAGCTCGACATTTTATCTAATGGTATTTTTCAAAACGGAGAATTACCAACATTCAAAACTAAAATTTCTGAGACGAGTCAATTTCCGCTTACAGCTAAAAAGTTAGAAATTCTTCAAATCAATGTTGGTTACATGTGCAACCAAGTTTGTGATCATTGCCATGTTGATGCTGGTCCAGACCGGAAAGAAATCATGACACGTGATACAATGAGACAGTGCTTGGAAGTTATAAAAACTTCTGGAGCACATACTTTAGACTTAACTGGAGGAGCGCCAGAAATGAATCCAGATTTTAGATGGTTCGTTGAAGAAGCATCCAAAGTTGGGGTCAAAGATTTTATTGTACGTTCTAACCTAACGATTATTAGAGCCAACAAAAAATATTATGATTTGCCGGAGTTTTTCAAAAAACATAACGTTCATGTCGTAAGCTCAATGCCACACTGGACAAAAGGAAAAACAGACAAACAACGTGGAGATGGTGTTTTCGATAAATCAATAAAAGCACTACAAGAACTCAATGCTGTTGGTTACGGAATGCCAGATAGCGACTTGCGGTTAGACTTGGTGTATAACCCATCCGGAGCATTTTTACCAGGAGATCAATCTGCAATGGAAAAAGATTTTAAAAAAGCGTTAATGGAAGATTTTGGAATTGAATTTCACAATCTTTTTGCTATTACCAATTTACCAATAGCACGTTTTCTGGATTATTTAATTGCTTCAGAAAACTATGAAGATTATATGTACTCACTTGTTGAAGCTTACAATCCAGCTGCTGTTGCTAACGTAATGTGTACAAATACGCTCTCAATTAGTTGGGATGGCTATTTATTTGATTGTGATTTTAATCAAATGTTAGAACTACCTGTAAATAGTAAATCTAAGCATATTTCAGAATTTAACGAAGAACAATTAGAAGGACGTAATATCGTTATTTCACAACATTGTTATGG
>NZ_JBLIET010000028.1:0-38503 GCF_047633235.1 Psychroserpens sp.
ACAACAACAACAGAGACCAGAACCAAAGCAGAAGGAAGGTGAAACGGTTATTGATAAGATTCCTAATAGAGACTCCTCATCAAATAATAAAGTAGGTGAGTATATCGATTATGAAGATGTTGATTAATGCCATTCTCACATCACCTTAGTTTGATATGATGATTATTCTTTATGTGCGTATTTAAAGTTATTTTAAAAAAAATAACTACTTTTCAAGATCATTCAAATTAATAGTGTTCCATGCAATCTCCATTTAAAAAATTTCTACCCCATTTATTAGTTTTAGTTGGTTTTGTGGTCATTTCGTTGGCTTATTTTAGTCCTGTTTTACAAGGGAAAAAAATATATCAGAGTGATATCATGCATTACATCGGTATGGCTGAGCAACAAAAAGAATTCAAAGCCACTACAGGAGAAGAAACCTATTGGACTAATAGCGCTTTTGGTGGAATGCCGACCTACCAATTAGGCGCGCGATATCCTCATAATTACATCAAGAAATTAGATTCTGTTTTACGATTTTTACCACGTCCAGCAGATTATCTTTTTATATATTTTATAGGGTTTTATATCTTATTACTCTGTCTAAAAGTCGATTATAAACTCGCAGCTTTAGGTGCTTTAGCATTTGGTTTTTCAACCTACCTTATTATTATTTTAGGCGTTGGACATAATAGTAAAGCACATGCCATTGCCTATATGCCACTAGTTCTCGCAGGAATAGTACTCACTTTTAGGCAAAAGTATATTGCAGGTTTTCTATTGACAGCAGTCGCCTTAGGTTTAGAAATTGGTGCTAACCATTTTCAGATGACCTATTATTTAATGTTGTTGGTGCTCGTTTTAGGTATTGCTTATTTAGTGGATGCGTTTAGAAAAAAGATGTTACCACACTTTTTTAAGTCGGTTGGCTTAATGGTTATTGCTTTGATCATAGCTATAGGGCTTAATGCAACCAATATTCTAGCCACTCAAGAGTATGTCAAAGAAAGTACGCGAGGACAAAGTGAACTGACTATAAATCCAGATGGTTCTCCAAAAGAAGTAACGTCTGGTTTGAGTAAAGCTTACATTACAGAGTATAGCTACGGGCTCACAGAAACCTTTAATCTCTATATCCCAAGATTTTTAGGAGGAGGAAGTGGAGAAGATGTTGGTAAGGATTCAGCCATTTATAAGTTTTTTAAAAATATTGGAGCAACTCCTGTACAAGCTTTACAAGAATCTCAGAACTCACCTACATATTGGGGAGAACAAACCATCGTTGAAGCGCCAGCTTATATTGGAGCAGTCATTATATTCTTATTTGTTTTTGCTCTATTTTTGGTAAGAGGTCGCCTAAAATGGTGGCTTGTAGGCGGGACTATTCTATCCCTAATTTTATCTTATGGAGACAGCTTTCCATTTGGTTTTATAACCGACTTCTTTATCGATTATGTGCCTTTATATAATAAATTTAGAGCCGTAAGCTCCATCCAAGTTATTGTGGAATTATGTGTTCCCGTCTTAGCTATTTTTGGATTAGTGAAGTTATTTAATGATTTTGATAAAGAGGAGCATAAACTTAGGGCGCTTAAGATTTCTTTGGCAATAGCAGGAGGTGTAGCATTAATATTCTTATTATTTAAATCTACATTTTTTGAATTCTCAGGAGTTAATGATGGTTACTACAGACAAGCTTATGGAGAATATGGTCAAGGCTATATTGATGCGCTAAGAGAGGATAGAAAAGCATTCTTTACAGAAGATACGCTGCGTACATTGCTATTAGTATTATTATCTGCAGGAACAATATTCTTATTTATAAAGAAGAAAATTTCTGAAACTTTAGTCGTTGGGATTTTCGCTATTTTGATATTATTTGACTTAGTAGGAGTTGATAGACGTTATGTGAATTCAGATAATTTTATTTCTGCTTATAAAGTTGATAAACCGTATCAACCAAATGCTGCAGATTTAGAGATTATGGAAGATAAAGGCTATTTTAGAGTTCTTGATATTTCTACAGAAGGTAGCAGAGCACCAGCCCGAGGTGCCTATTTTCATAATTCATTAAGTGGCTATCACGCAGCAAAATTAAAACGCTTTGATGAATTGTATGATTTTCATATTTCTAAAAATAATATGAACGTCCTTAACATGCTTAACACCAAATATTTTATTGCAGAGGAGCAAGGACAGGTATTTCCTTATGTTAATGAAGATGCTAATGGTAATGCGTGGTTTGTCAGTGAGCTAGAGAAATTAGATTCTGCGAATGCCGAAATTAGAGCATTGGATAGTTTACAAACTTTAATTAAAGCGGTAACTACTGTTTCAGAATTATCGTCTAAACGGTTTAATGTGGACTCTACAGCGACAATAACGCTAACAGCACATCAACCCAACAAGTTGACCTACACCTCAGCAAACTCACATGATGGTTTTGCCATTTTTTCTGAAATGTTCTACGGAAACGGTTGGATAGCAACTATAGGAGAAAATGAAGTACCAATTCAACGTGTAAATTATACACTGAGAGGATTGCAAATACCTGCAGGAACTCATAATATAATATTTAAATTTGAACCTCAAGTGGTACAAACCGGAAGCATGATCGCTCTTGGGAGTTCTGTGGTATTTGGACTGTTATTGATTGCTGGTATTTGGTTAGGGTTTAGGAAGAGAGAAAATAATTAGTTCATTTTTTAGTAAATGAAGAAACAAGTGCTCATCATTACTTACTATTGGCCACCAGCAGGAGGACCAGGTGTTCAGCGATGGTTAAAGTTTGTGAAATACTTACCTGATTTTGGGATTGAACCTATTGTGTATTGTCCAGTAAACCCAAGTTACCCTATTGTTGACAAGAGTTTATTAGCAGAAGTTTCCGCAGATATAAAAATTATAAAGCAACCCATTAGCGAACCTTATCGTTTTGCTAATCTATTGTCAAAAAAGGATGCTAAGCAGATTAGTTCTGGTGTTATTCCGAAGACAAAAAAGCAAAGTGTCGTGCAACGATTGTTGTTGTATGTAAGAGGTAATTTCTTTATTCCCGATGCGCGTAAAAATTGGGTAAAACCTTCTGTAGAATTTCTTTCAGATTATATTAAAGATAACAATATTGAAACTGTAGTTACGACTGGACCACCACATAGTTTACATTTAATAGGTCTACAATTAAAAGAACAACTAGGCGTTAAGTGGCTTGCAGATTTTAGAGATCCTTGGACAACGATTGGCTACCATAAGGCTCTAAAACTGTCGAAATCTTCCGCAGAAAAACATAAAGTCTTAGAAGCACTAGTATTACAATCTGCAAACCAAATTATAGTCACCAGTGAAAACACAAAAAAAGAATTTTTAGCTAAAACAAAACAGCCTATAACCGTTATCACTAACGGTTATGATGCTCATAAGATTGAGCGACCCAAAAAAGACGAAAAGTTCACCTTAGCGCATATAGGCTCCTTATTATCTGAAAGAAACCCAAAGCAATTATGGGATGCTTTGAGTGAGCTTATTGTTGAGAATGAAGATTTCCGAAGTACATTTCAGTTAAAATTAATAGGTGTTGTGAGTGAGGATGTTTTGAAAACATTAAAAGACTTTAAAATAGAAACTTACATTCATAATATAGGTTACGTTACTCATCAGGAAGCCATAAAAGCGCAAATGGAGTCGCGCGTGTTATTAATGGTTGAAATAGATTCTGCAGATACTAAGGTTATTATTCCAGGTAAATTATATGAATATATGGCATCAGGAACTCCAATTATAGCTGTGGGTCCAAAAGATTCTGATGTAGAAACAATACTAAAGTCTACAAATACGGGACACTATTTTTATTACACCGACAAGAAAGATATGAAGTCACAAATTTTATTGTATTTTGAAGCTTATAAAGCTAATACTTTGGCTGTAAATGCGATTGGATTAGAACAGTATAGTAGAAAGTCGCTTAGCCAAAAACTTTCAGAAGTATTAAAAGAGGAGTCTTAAAATCGCACTAATGACATTGAAATTTGTAGTTTTTTGGAATTTGGAATTTAATTTTTTGCAAGTTTAAGTTTATGGGAATTGTCATTCATCAATCCTTGCGAAACACAATTACAACCTATTTAGGGTTTATTTTAGGTGCCATCAGCGCACTCTTTCTATATACTAATTTTATAAGTGTTGAATATTACGGACTCGTTGCATACATACTCTCTGCAGCCAATATTATGATGCCACTAATGGCTTTTGGAACTCATAATACAATTGTGAAATTTTACTCTACTTTTAAAACTAAAAACTCACTCAACAGTTTCTTAACTCTAATGCTTTTTTTGCCCATCGTGCTCTCAATACCTTTGGCTTTTATTGGTTACATAGCTTATGATACCATTGCAGATTTCCTGACTACAAAAAACGAAATTGTTAGAGGCTACCTTTGGTATATTTTTCTTACTGCGTTATCTATGGCTTATTTTGAGGTTTTCTATGCTTGGATGAAAGTACAAATGCAAACTGTTTTTGGTAATTTCATGAAAGAGGTGTTTCATCGTGTAGGTGCCATGCTACTGTTGTTTGCAGTCTATTTTAAATGTATAGATGTTGATCAATTTATGCTAGGCATTGTTGGTGTTTATATACTAAGAGCGCTAATTATGATGCTCTATTCATTTAGCAGAAGGCTTCCCGTATTTAGATTTAGTAAAATTGATAAGTTGAGTACGATATTAAAGTACTCGTCACTTATTATCATAGCAGGTTCAATTGCCACTATCATCTTAGATCTCGATAAGTTTATGCTTAATAATTATATTGAAATTGAACAAGTAGCGTATTATAGCGTTGCAGTTTTTATAGCCACAGTGATTGCCGTTCCACAGCGTGCAATGCATCAAATTTTATTACCGCTTACAGCTCAGTTTTTAAATGAAAAGAATAAGGAAGCTCTTAAAGATTTATACCAACGAAGTTCATTAACCCTATACGTAATTAGTGGTTTCATTTTTTTGCTAATTGTTTTAAATATCAATCAGCTGTATGTGATTATTCCTTCGGAATTTAGTGGTGGATTAATTGTCGTATTTCTCATAAGTATTGCTAAATTATACGACAATCTTCTGGGAAATAATAATGCGATATTGTTCAATAGTGACTATTATAGAATGGTATTGGTTTTTGGTGTTATTTTAGCAGTTTTGGCAATTATTCTTAATATGATATTAATCCCAATGTATGGAATTAATGGTGCTGGACTAGCGACCTTCATCGCTATTGTGATATACAATACGATTAAAGTCCTTTTTGTACAGCAAAAATTTAATATGCTTCCATTTACTTCGGAAACATTAAAAGTCACAATACTTTTGATGTTTTTAGTGATTGGGTTCTACTTTTGGGAATTTCCGTTTAATGCCTATTTGAATATTTTCCTGAAGTCTCTTGCCATTGGAGTTGTCTACGTCATTATCATATATAAACTTAACGTTTCCGGAGATATTTCTGCAGTCATAAGAAAATACTTGAGGTTGAAAAGATAAATACACCATCGATTTGTTTCGATATGAAAGCTGCAATGGTAGAAAATAAAGTGAATTAAAATCTCTTAGTATATAAATTAAAGGGCCGTGAGTTTCTGCCAGAACTGCGATAATCTCAGTGTAACAACTTTATAAATAAAAAGAGGTCTACTTCTATTTCGTCAAGCTAAGCGACCAGGCGATAATTAATCTGAAAAGATACATACTTACTTTTTTGGATATTCATGAGAAAGTCCCATAAGGTGCTTTGAGGCGAACTCTTATGGGACAATCTACTAACCAACCAAAATTTTAATACTGTTATGAACGTGATCTTGTTCTATTTGTTCTAGAACTTGTTCCTTTAGAAGATGTTCTTGAACTTGATTTTTTTACTTGTGACTGACTTTGACTTCTTTTGTTATTAGATATACGAGTAGTTTTTGCTTTTGGTTTTCTTATACTCGTATTTTTATTAACCGCTCTAGGTGTCGCTTTAGTATTAGACACAGTTCTAGATGATTTAGTCACATTTCTAGTTCTAGGTGTTATACTTGTATCGTTACCTTTTTTTCGAGGGGTTCTAATGTTTCTTGGTGTCGATACATTTCCTTGATTTCTAGGTGTTGATGTTGTAACTCTATTATCTCTAGCCGTTCTTGGAGTCGAAGATAAATGTCTATCTCCTGTTCGTCTTGGTGTCGTTGTAGCTATTCTATCTCCACGTCTTGGAGAGGCTTCTTGTCTATAACGGTTATTAACTGCTGAACCTCTACGACCAGTTGTAGCCAGCGTACCTCGTCTGCTATTTCTTCTAACCTCTTGTCTGTAGTTATCTCTATAAGGCCTGTAATATGTATGTCTAACAGGCGTATAGAATTGTCTATAAGGTCTTGCATATACGATACAGAAATTTACTTGTGGTATTACATAATATGTGTGCCATGGTCTAAAAACGTAAGCTCTATTATACATGTTAATAAAACCTGTGTGATGAGAGAACATTCTATTGCTGTTGTAGTGTACATATAATCCTCCTAATCTATTGATACGTCCAAAAGAATTATAGTTAATATTAATATTACCAATTTGAGTCACACGACCAAAATAATCATAAAAAACTGCTGTATTTTCAATTTGGATAATTGCTCCAAAATCGTCATACTGTATGTATGGGTTATAATCATATCCAGAGTTAAAACTTATAGATGCACCTGGTGTATTGATTCCAATATTCACATCTGGACCATAATTCTGCATGAAGAAATCAAATTGTCCATCAGGAAAAACCGAAAATTCGACTCGACCTTCTACAAATATGAAAGAATTACCATAACCTCTAACATCGTTTTTTGATGTATTCGTTTCTAACGTGTTTGTGGTTGCTGCGTTTACCGTTGTTCCTACTAAGAGCAAAAGGGTAAAAAGGGATATTAATTTTTTCATAATTGTAAGGGTATTTTGATTACAGTATGTATAAGTCAATTAGCGTGCCAAAAAACAATAATAATATTTAAGCACTTGAAGGCTAGTTTTTTATGTAAAAATATAAATTCACTTATATACATTTTAGTAAAAATAATTAATTTGTTGAATTACAAAACAGACTCTTTTATAAAGATGAAAACCTTATAGGTATCCATACTATAAAAGGATCATATTAAAATGCCTTTTGATTTTGATTTAGATCTAATGCGTCAAGAATACAATGCATTGCAGCTAAAAGATTTTGAGTATTACAATATCATTCAATTAAGAGGAATTACTCATATTATTGATCCATAACTACCTGTTCCTGAATCTGTAGACGATTATGCAGACGGTTCCTAGATAAATGGGTTAGACATGCACGACTTAAGTAGATTACGCTATTTAAAAAATATTATCGATTCTTTTCGTGAAATAACAACTGTAACTTTAGTGAAACTAATTCGTTTGGCACCAACTTCAGAAGTTAAAGAACATAATGATCGAATCCTTGGCTTAGAAATAGAGAGATCTGTAATACAATTAACTACACGAATTATAAAATAAGAAGGAAGTCAGATTTTATTTGACTACTACTGTAGATATGAAACCAGAGGAATGCTGGTATTTGAAATTAACGGACAAACATCATGTCGTAAACAATTTAATTAGAGCCTGTTAACATCAATATTGATATGATTCCTAATGATGAAATTAGAATGCTTATTGAATAAGTAACTCGGTAATACAGAGATTTAAATTAAAAATCCCGAAGGTTTGGGGAAACGCTTCGAGATTTTATATAGGTTCAAAGTTGTATGAATAACTAATAAAAAAATTAATATTTAATTGTTGTGCTTTTTTGTTTCTTTTGCTTCTTTTCTTCACCATTTTTACGATAGTAATAAAAATCATCATCGAAGTTTTCATTAAGACCTTCGTTAGAATGAGACCCATTATTTTGGTTTCCATCATATCCTGATCCAACGCCACAGTTAAGATTTGCATTATTATAGTTAACGATACCTGTTAAGTGTATGATTTTTCCCCAACGGTTGTAGTTTACTTTTAAACCGCCTACTTGACGAAGTAATCCACGGCGTTGGTAGCTTATATATATAGATCCAGCGCGTTTAATTTGACCTTCTCGATTATAATTGATAAATACATTTCCAATTCTTCGAACCTTACCATTACTATTATGTGTAATTATTACACCTCTTGGTCTTGGCGAAACGTAATGAACTCTATTCACTGTTCCTGGAGCTCCATAAGTTGTATTTACTGAGTGTCTTCTCGTTCGCGATGATCTGTAATACGTTTCTGAGACGTTATTTTGGATTTCTGTATTGAAATCGAAACTTCCATCAGGAAAGATCATAAATTCTACACCTCGTTCAAGAAACACTATAGGTTCTGCAAAACGATAGCGTGCATTGTTTAAATCTTCCCCATTACTAACAACAATTCCTGTTGTAGTTGCTTGTGCAGATGTTAATCCAATTAACAAAGCTGCCAAATAAAGTACTTGCTTTTTCATAATTACAGGTTATTAGATTTAGTCTTATTTCTAACTCGTTTAGAAATTTTAGACTTACGCTATTTGTTATGATTAACCAATTTGCGTGCCAAAATACATAGTTAATTGATAATTAGTATTTTGTAATTAATTCATGAAGTATTTAAGAGCTTGTTTTTTCATGGAAATCTAGAGAAACTCATTTTTTTTATTACTTTTATAGAACTAACCAGTCTATCAATATGACAAATCAATCTTTAGAGACAATAGAAGAATTTTCACAATGTCAAAATTGTGAATCTACTCTAAAGGAGCAATATGATTTTTGTCCCAATTGCGGACAAAAAACAAATGATGAACTTACCATTGGTGTTTTATTCTACAACACGATAAGCAACTATTTTTCTTTTGATGCTCGGTTTTTAAAGAGTTTTATCCCACTCTTATTTAAGCCAGGCTTTTTGGCGAAAAAATTTTTAGAAGGTAAACGCTTGCTGTATTTACATCCAGCACAGATGTATCTGTTTATCTCAGTAGTCTTCTTTTTTATATTCTCATTCACTGTTCGCAATCAAGCAGAAATTGTAAATAGAGAAATAAGAGAATCCTTTAACGAAACGGAAGCTGTGGTTTTAAAAGATTCTGCAGCGCAAAGAAAAGTGGACTCGATTAATAAAATAGTAAAACACGAAAGCGATTCTATTGCTCGAAGTGAAGTTAGAAAAGTTTTAGAGGATAACAAATGGCTCGCAGGTGTTGATCAAAAAGAAATAGATTCTTTAATCGCTCGTGATGATTTTAGTAAAAATGACGGCATGAACTTTAATTTTGGTGGGACAGAATTAGACTCGTTAATTAAAGTTAATGCCCCTGATGACGAGTTGTATAAGTCGATGGGATTAGAGGATGATGATGGTTGGTTCACAAAAAAAATGTATGCTCAAGCTTTAAAGTTTTATAAAGCACGAGATGGAGGCAGTATATTAAAAGCTTTCTATGATACGATTCCAATAGCACTTTTCTTTTTACTGCCAATATTTGCATTTATTTTAAAAATCTTATTTTATAATAAGGGTCGTTATGCGCATCATTTGGTGTTTAGCTTTTATTATTTTTCATTCTTGTTTACTGTTTTCAGTATCATTTTTGGAGTTAATCTCTTTTGGGAAATACCAAACGGAATTGATTTTCTTATTGCGCTTTCAACTTTTGTGTATCTCTTTATAGCACTTAAACGATTTTACGGTCAAGGTTGGTTCTTGAGTTTCTTTAAAAGCGGTGTAGCTACGTTTACTTTTATGTTAATGGTAATACCAATAGCAGCTGTAATAATTGGACTACTGTCATTTATGTTTTATTAGAAGAAGCGTGCCAAATTGGAACATTTAAAAAAGCAGAAAGTGTTTCAGCATCTGCTGTCACACCTTTTAAATTAACATGATCTATGACATTCAAACGGTTAGAATCGTCAAGAACTAAGTTGAGTTCAAAACTCTTAAAGCTACTATCTTTATCAGTCACTACTTCTCCAATTATTTGAAGAGCGATTATAGATGAAAGCGCTTTATTATTTTTAGAATTCTTAGTCTTGTCTTTGCAAAACCCTTTATACTCTTATCAAAAACTATTGGCATGAAAAAGCTACGAAATAAAAATACCGTTCCAATAGTCCAAAATAAAAATCAAATGACTACAAACCAATGGTCTAATAAAAAACCGAAACTCTTATATACGTTGTATTTGTAAATACCAATGGCTAGTAAAATAAATGACCCCAAGCCAAAAACACTACAAAATAAGTCGTAACCAAGCGATGGCTTAAATGATATTTTATGATTAGAATTTTGATGTAAAACCTGAGTTTCAAAATTAGAACCGCCTTTAATTATAGGGCTTACAGATACGGTTTTTTGATACGATCAGATTCTATGAAATTCAAAATATTATATTTTATCTTTTAAGTATGCTCCAGTAATAGATTTCTTATTCTTAACAATCTCTTCAGGAGTTCCTTGCGCCATAAGTTGACCACCACGAATTCCGCCTTCAGGGCCTAAATCAATAATATAGTCGGCACATTTAATTAAATCAAGATTGTGTTCAATCACAATTATAGAATGTCCTTTTTCAATTAGTGCTTGAAAAGATTTTAGCAATTTTTTAATATCGTGAAAGTGAAGTCCCGTTGTGGGTTCATCAAAAATAAATAGCGCATTATCACTTTTAGATCCTTTCCCTAGGAAAGAAGCCAGTTTAATACGTTGAGCTTCACCACCAGATAGGGTAGAAGAACTCTGTCCTAAAGCAACATAACCCAGGCCAACATCTTGAAGTGGTTGTAGCTTATTCTTGATTTTTGTGACATTATGTGTATCAAAAAATGCGATAGCATCATCAATAGTCATGGTCAGAATATCATCAATATTTTTACCTTCAAAGGCTACTTCAAGAACATCTTTTTTGAAACGCTTTCCATTACAGGTCTCACAAGTTAAGTGCACATCTGCCATAAATTGCATCTCAATGGTCACTTCACCATCGCCTTTGCAAGTTTCACATCGTCCGCCATCAACATTAAAACTAAAATGTTTGGCTTGGTAGTTTCTAATTGCACTTAATTTTTGTTTAGCAAATAAGGCTCTAATATCATCATAAGCCTTAATATATGTCACAGGATTAGAACGCGATGAGCGACCAATTGGATTTTGATCTACGAATTCAATGTGTTTTATATTTTTAAAATTTCCTTTAAGTTCTGTGAATTGCCCAGGTTTGTCACCAAAACCAGTTAGTTTTTTTTGAATTGCGGGAAATAGTATTTTCTTGATTAATGTACTTTTTCCACTACCCGAAACTCCTGTAATTACAGTAAGCATTTCTAAAGGAAACGTTGCGTTAATATTTTGAAGATTGTTTTCTCTAGCTCCTATAACTTCAACTTGATATTTGCTGGTTCTTCGTTTCTTTGGAAGTTCAATTTTCAATGTTTCATTTAAATATTGAGCTGTTAACGAGTTAGATTTTAAAATGTCTTTAAACGTTCCTGTGGCAACTACCTCTCCACCAAGAGTTCCTGCTTCTGGACCAATATCAATGATTTCATCTGCAGCTTTCATGATATCCTCGTCATGTTCTACTACGATAACTGTATTTCCTAAATCACGAAGTGCAATCAATACCTTTATTAATTTCTCTGTGTCTTTGGGATGTAAACCAATACTGGGCTCATCTAGAATATACATTGAGCCAACTAAGCTGCTTCCTAGAGATGTTGCGAGATTAATACGTTGGCTTTCACCACCAGAAAGCGTATTTGATTTTCTGTTGAGTGTCAAATAATCTAAACCAACATTACTCAAAAAGGCAAGCCTGTTACCAATTTCTGTTAATAACCGTTTGGCAATCGTTTTATCGTGAGCATCAAGCTTTAATTGTTTAAAAAATAGGGCGAGTTCATCTAAAGGCATTTCTACTAAATCGGTAATAGTAACATTAGCAACCTTAACATAGTTGGCTTCATCACGTAAACGCTTGCCTTTACAAACGGTACATTTTGTTTTTCCGCGATAGCGAGATAACATGACACGATTTTGAATTTTATAGGCTTTTGATTCTAATTCTGCAAAAAACGAATTAAGACCTTCAAAGTATTGGTTACCTTCCCAAATGAGTTGTTTTTGTGCTTTAGATAATTCAAAAAATGGTTTATGTATTGGAAAATCAAACTTGTGAGAATTGTTTACCAATTGATCACGATACCAGCCCATACTGTCTCCTCTCCAAGGAAAAATGGCATTTTCATAAACAGATAATCCTGTATTTGGAATCACTAAGTCATCATCTATTCCAATTACATCGCCATAGCCTTCACATTTTGGACAAGCGCCATAAGGATTATTAAAACTGAACAAATGCGGATTTGGTTCAAGAAAGATCATTCCATCCAGTTCAAATTTATTATTGAATTCTGTACGTTTATTATTTGAGAGCGATTCTATGATAGATGTTCCGTTACCTTCAAAGAACGCCGTTTCAATAGCATCTGCTAATCTGTTATAAAAATCTTCTTCGTGCTTTACTACAATACGATCAACAACGAGAAAAATATTTTCTTTCAAGTCTTTTTCTGCGGCATCATCAATTCGTAACACCTCTTCTTTATATTGAACTCTGGCATAACCTTGTTGTTTTAGAACATTGAGTTTATCTAGCATTGTACGTCCTTCTTCTAAAATAATAGGAGAGAGCAGTAATAATTTTTCACGTTCATCAAATGATTTTACGAAATCTAGAACATCTTTTGTACGGTGTTTTTTGACTAAATCACCAGAAATAGGTGAGTAGGTTTTTCCAATCCTTGCGAATAATAATTTGAGATAGTCATATATTTCGGTTGTTGTTCCTACCGTAGAACGTGGGTTTGTACTATTTACTTTTTGTTCTATTGCAATTGCAGGAGCAATACCTTTAATAACATCCACCTTTGGTTTGTTGAGGCGTCCTAAAAATTGACGTGCATAACTAGATAAACTTTCAACGTAACGGCGTTGACCCTCTGCATACAAGGTGTCAAAAGCTAAACTAGACTTTCCAGAACCAGATAAACCAGTGATGACTACTAATTTATTTCTTGGTATTACAACATCAATATTTTTTAGGTTGTGCAATTTTGCACCTTTTATGATGATATTTTCTTTTGGATTAAGGTCTAGAATATTAGTGCTCATAGGTGTTTTGGCGAATAAGAAAGTGTAAAGATAAGTCTTTTATAGGTCCCTAAAAAATGGATTATTGTTCAATACTATTTTAAAGTTTGGTCATTTTTTTTTGGAATTACGAAATGATTATTGTTATATTTGAGCCTAAATAATTAAAACATAGCGCTTATACCATAAGATTACTTTAAAAAATTAACCCCAAGCTAAGATTAAATTCTTTGCCATTAAAGTAATTATTATGAGACACGAACTTATCACAGACGCTGTTTTAGTTAAGAACTACATGAATGGAGACGAAAGCGCTCTTTCTGTACTTATCCAAAGACACAAACAAAGAATTTACAGTTTTATTTATTCAAAGGTTTTTGACAGAGATATCACTGAAGATATTTTTCAGGATGCTTTTATCAAGGTTATTAAGAATTTGAAACTCGGAAAGTATAACGAAGAAGGTAAATTTTTACCTTGGGTGATGCGTATATCTCATAATTTGGTGATAGACCATTTCCGTAGAAATAATAGAATGCCAAAATTTGATAATTCTGGAGATTTTAATATTTTTTCTGTACTAGGTGATCCATCGTTAAATGCTGAAAAACAATTAATCAAGGACCAAGTAGAATGCGACTTAAGACGTCTTATTCAAGAACTGCCAGAAGACCAAAAGGAGGTTTTGGTAATGCGTATATACAAGGATATGAGTTTTAAAGAAATTTCAGAACGTACAGGTGTGAGCATTAATACTGCATTGGGAAGAATGCGTTATGCACTCATTAATTTAAGAAAGGTCATTGATCAAAATAATATCATTTTAACAAATTGATATAATAAAGGAAGTTTTATTACGTTAATAAGAATATAACAAATTAAAAAACGTAAAATGGCAAAACTTTACTCAGAATGTCTTAAAAAACAAAACAGTCTAAATCCAAAAGAAGAAACAGTAAATTTTCTTTTGAATTACAGCAAAGCTTTAAGTGTTATACATTGCAATAATTTGAAGTTTGAAGCACTTCTAAATTAAATTTAAGAAAGTCCCGTTCTGTTAGTCTTCGGGACTTTTTTTTATTTCTATATGGTTGCTGAATTTTCCATAGTAGAACCATCACTCTCTATTTATACTAAAACTGGGTTCCCTTTTTTACTTAAAATTATTTCTTCTTTTTAGCATAATACTCCTTCAATACCGAAGCGCGACCAATCGTTTTTGTAATCACATCTTTGTCTAAATCCCAAGCTCTAGCAGGCGAGTATTCTCGTCCGTACCAAATAATTTGGAGATGAAGATCATTCCAAACATCTTCTGGAAATAGTCGTTTTGCGTCCCTTTCTGTTTGCACTACGTTTTTTCCATTAGTAAGGTTCCAACGATACATTAATCTATGAATATGAGTATCTACAGGAAAAGTAGGAATTCCAAAGGATTGTGCTAAAACAACTGCAGCAGTTTTATGGCCAACAGCGGGCAACTCCTCCAAATCTTCATAAGTCTTCGGAACTTTACCATCATGCTTATCAATTAAAATATGTGACAAGCCATAAATACCTTTACTTTTCATTGGAGATAATCCTACGGGTTTTATAATTTCTCGAATCTCTTCAACAGATAATTTAATCATATCATAAGGATTATCTGCTTTTGCATATAAAAGAGGTGTGATTTTATTAACGCGAACATCTGTGCTTTGTGCAGATAGTAACACCGCAATTAATAACGTATATGGATCTTTATGATCTAATGGTACAGGAATCGTCGGATACAGTTCTTTTAACGTATTAATAACAAATTCTACCTTTTCTTGCTTGGTCATAAGTCGTATTTTTACTAAAATCAAAGTTAACAATTATGACACAATTAAAAGCAGGAGATCAAGCTCCAAATTTTTCAGCACAAGATGAACAAGGAAATACAATTTCTTTAGGAGATTACAAAGGGAAAAAGTTGGTTGTTTTCTTTTATCCAAAGGCAAGTACTCCAGGTTGTACAACAGAAGCATGTAATTTAAATGATAATTATGAACGCTTTCAGGCTCAAGGTTATGAGATTCTAGGAGTTAGTGCAGATAGTGCTAAGCGTCAATTTAATTTTAAAACTAAATACGGATTTCATTACCCATTATTAGCAGATGAAGATAAGTCTGTTATTGAAGCTTTTGGGGTATGGGGACCAAAGAAATTTATGGGAAAAGAATATGATGGCATCCATAGAACTACTTTTGTAATTGACGAAAAAGGTGTTATTGAAGATGTTATTTCTAAAGTGAAAACAAAAGAGCATACTGCACAGATTTTGACAGACTAGACCTTTTGGTCTTAAATCGAGACAATTATCTAGTTTTAATATTTCAGTATTGAAATAAATATAAAACTATATAAACGTAAAAAACCACATGAAAATCATGTGGTTTTTTTTCAAAATTTTAGATTACTTTCCTAAATAAGCTTGTTCTGTTTCACAACCAAAAAGGCTTTTTTCTTTAATGAGATTAGAGACACCTTCTGGTAACATGTTTTCCCATCCGTCATCACCTTTTGCAATCATCTTTAATACAGTTCTTGAAAATATAGACAATGTAGATTCATCATAATGTGTAATATCCACAACCTTACCATTATATTTAAAGAACTTGTAAAGTTCTTTCATTCGTGGATGTACTTTTAAATTTTCGCTATCTGTTAAAGATCCATCTTCATTTTTCATTGGATATAAGTAGACTCTTAAATCTTTGTAAAATAACTTCCCAAAGGCTTCTAAAATACCACCACTTAAATGACGATAATATTTCTCATCAAAGATGTCAACCAAATTATTAACTCCCATTGCTAGTCCCATACGAGCTCTTGTATATTGAGAGAAGTATTCAACAAGTTTATAATACTCTTGAAAGTTTGAAATCAACACTGTTTGTCCTAAAGAACATAACAATTTTGCACGATCCATAAAATCTTGCTCGTCAATTTCCCCTTCTGCACGAAGATTAGATAATGTGATTTCAAAAATTACTTGAGTATTATCAATATCTACTTTATTTTCTTTAATGAACATTTCATAAGATTTCTTATACATGTCCATATTAACCTTGGTTACTGGTCTAAAACTGCCACGTAACGCCAATAGATTCTTTTTGTAAAGCACTCTTGCGGGTAAAACGTTATTACCGTCTGGAGCAAACATGACAGCGTCTGTCATACCGTTTTTAACTAGCTGTAAACTCATTAAACGATTATCAATATCTTCAAAAACAGGTCCAGTAAAATTGATGGTATCAATTTCTATTTGATCTTTATCTAAGTGATCATATAAATAGCGTAATAGTTTTTTAGGCTCATTATATTTATAAAATGCGCCATAAATTAGGTTAGTACCTAAAACACCTAAAGTTTCTTGTTGTAATCTAGCATCTGTTTCTTTAAATCTAAGATGCAAAACAATTTCGTTATAGCCTTGATCTGGATCTACTTGATATTTGATTCCTACCCAACCATGTCCTTTATATTTCTTTGCAAAGTCAATAGTGGCAACTGTATTTGCATAGGCAAAAAACATTTTATGTGGATGCGCTTCTCTTAAAATACGCTCTTCAACTAAATTAACCTCGTGGTCTAACATTTTTCGAAGTCGAGCTTCTGTTACATAACGCTTGTCATCTTCAATACCATAAATAGCATCACTAAAGGCTTTGTCATAAGCAGACATTGCTTTTGCAATAGTACCAGATCCACCTCCAGCTCTAAAAAACTGACGAACAGTTTCTTGCCCTGCGCCAATTTCTGCGAAGGTTCCGTAAATATTTTCATTTAAATTGATACGCAAACATTTCGTCCTCAGCGACGGAATCTCATCAAAATCTTTATCTCCTTTTAAGGTTATTTCCATTTTTCACTCTGGGTTTTGTCAACCTTACAAAGGTATCAAAATAGAAGGTCAAACTAAAAAAATTAGTTTTATTTTTGTCATAAATAATATTAATATTGAAAGTAACATTTTTGGGTACTGGGACATCGCAGGGAATTCCAGTTATCGGTAGTGATCACCCTGTTTGTATGAGTACTAATCTAAAAGATAAACGATTGCGTGTGTCTGTTTTGATAGAGTGGGATGATTTTACCTATATAATTGATTGCGGTCCAGATTTTAGACAACAGATGCTCACAGCCAATTGTAGTAGGATTGATGGTATCGTTTTTACTCATGAACATGCAGATCATACTGCGGGATTGGATGATATTCGTCCGTTTTATTTTCGCCAAGGAGCTATTCCGTTTTATGCGCATAAGCGTGTTCTAGGTGAGTTGGCTAAGCGTTTTGACTATATTTTTACTACAAAAGATAAATATCCTGGTGTTCCTAGCGTGATTCAGCATGAAATAAAAAATGAATCTTTTTCCCTAGGAAATTTGCAAGTCATGCCAATTAACGGCTACCATTATAAACTTCAGGTTTTCGGATTTCGTTTCGGGGATTTCGCATATCTCACAGATATGAAAACTGTAGCAGACGAAGAAGTTGAAAAACTCAAAGGTGTAAAGGTTCTCGTTGTAAACGCATTGCGAGAAAAAGAGCATATGTCACATTTCAATTTAAAAGAAGCGCTTGATTTTATTGATAAAATAAAGCCAGAGACTGCTTATTTAACTCATATTAGTCATTATTTAGGTTTTCACGATGTTGTGCAACAAACATTGCCAGAGAACGTTTATTTAGCCTATGATAACTTAAAAATAGAATTATAACACATGAATTGATCATGTTAAAAGTATAATCGTTTAAGAAAATTATTAATAGCGAGCACCATGTGACCGCAAAAAAAAACAATAACTTACACAGATGAAGCAAAGACTTTTTATGTACCTGTTTATATTCACGTTATTACTCGTGATTTTCCAATTTGTAAACGCAAAAAATATTATTGAGAGTTATGATCAGAAACTTACAAAATATATGGAGAAGAATTCACAATTAGAGGATTCTATTCGTTTTATGGAAGATAATAAAGCGACAGATTTGTATGCGTTTAAGTTTGATACCAATGACGATGCGATGACGTATTGGGAAAATGATGGATACCGTATCTCAGAATTTGTGCCTTTTATAAAAGATGAACTTATGAGTCTCAATATTTATGATACCGAAGACCATCCTCTTGTGCCTTATGCTTCAATGACAGAAAACAAAATGCTTATTGATCAAATACGAATGATTAACCACAAATGGATTGTCGCAAGTTTCACAGATGGAACATATTGGGGAGAAATGGTTCTTGGGTACGATATTGAAGATAAAAAGAATTTAAAGTTTAAGGTGATTGCCTCTATATTGTATCAACCTTAATAAAAGGCACATTAAATTACTACTGTTTTTTCTTTCAACCATTGGTCTCTGGTAATACTAAATACCTTGAATTTATCGACTTGCTTTTCTAAAGTCATACCGTTTTTAATGGCAACAATTTCAGAACCAATATTGTCTACATGCATCATTGATATGAGATTATTTGAGAATTCATGTTCAAAATTAAAATCCCTACATTTTATAGCAGCTTCTTGAGCATAGCCTTTTCTCCAGAATTTTGGTAGGATAGAGTAACCAACTTCGAAACGTTCTTCGTCTTCTACAGTTTGGATAAGTAATCCTGCTTGTCCAATAAAATCACCTGTTTGTTTATCTATAAGCGCGTTCATACCTCCAAGATTATTCTCATATCTATGAAATGCTTTTTTGAACCAATAATTACATTGTTCAGTTTGTGACAAACCATCGGGCATGCCTAGAAATTTAGCAACAGTATGTTCTTTAAATAAAGGAAACCAAACGTCATAGTCCTCTTTAGTGACCAATCTAAATTCTAAACGTTCTGTTTTTTCGCCTGTGAGGAGGTAGTTCAATTATTTTATAATTTTAAAAGACTCAATAAAAGTATCTATTCTTTTGTCTGGTATACCAAGGTATGTAATTGTATAGACACGATTGTCTATTTTGAAAATTTCACCTAAAATCATACCTTCGATTCCCTTAATTGCTGGGTTTTCTTTTGGTTGAAACACAAAATAAATACCTTTTAGATCACCATTATTTACAGATGCTTTAAAATCTAATTCAAAATTACTAGCCATGGCATAAGAATAATTAGTGACTGCTTGGTCTAAAAATTGTTCGTTTGGCATTGCTTTGATCATTTCTCCTGGATGATCGAAATATTCTATTGAAAATATTTTATTAGGACCTAGGGTTGATTTATAAGCAAAAACTTCAAATTCATCTATTCCAATTTTATTGTCTTGAATGCTTAAATTTGGCTTGGTAGGGAATTTTGCATAGAATTTCCCCATTTTAGACGCATAAGCACCAGAAGTTGTTTTATAAACATCACTATCATTCTTACATGATAGCATTACCAATAAGAAGGTTACAATAAAAAGTTTAAGTTTCATACTATTATATTCTTGTCTCTAACCAACTTTTAAGTTCATAAAAGTTTTTTGGTGCAACACCGTGACCAACAGGGAATTCTGAATATGTATTTTTTATATGAAGCTTATCTAAAAATTCAGGTGCTTTTCTTGCCCAATCTGCAGGAATTACTTGATCTGCACTTCCGTGGGAACAGTAAAAGTCTAAATGGGAATAGTCTTTGTTTTCTAAATTATCTTCTAGCATATCTTCACTAATGTATCCGCTTAAAGCGATGATATTCTTAATTTTTTTTGGGTAGGTGAGTGCCACAGCATAACTTAAAATGGTACCTTGACTAAATCCTAAAAGGGTCACATTATTCTTATTTACAGGATACTCTGCACAGGCCTCATCAATGAATTGTGCAATTTTATCTCTTGATTCCAAAGCTTGTTCAACATCATTCCATTTGTTTTGTTGTGCATCAAAATTTATAGCATACCAAGCATTTCCATAAGGTTGTATTTGGTAAGGCGCTCTAACAGAAATAATAAATAATTCTTCTGGTAGTTCTTGAGCGAACGAAAATAAATCGTTCTCATCGCTTCCATAACCATGGCACATAATAAGTAATGGTGCTTTTTCTTTTAGAGATGACGGTCTGGTAGTGTGGTGTAATTCTAAACTCATAAATTAGTTTCCGATAGATGAAAATAGTTTTTGAAAGAATGGTCCTAATATTGGAACTTCACTCATTTTTTTTCCAACAGCTCCAAGAATTCCGTAGATAAAAAGAACAATAAAGAAAATCCAAAATGATGTGGAAATCATCCAACTATCAAAAGCACCTATAAAATAGCCCAATAACATTTGAAGTAACCACAAACCTAAGGCTTGGCGAATATGAAAAGAGACTAATGGGTTTTTCTGGTCACGATTCATATAAAATGCAATGAGCGTTCCGATAATAGTGATATAGGCAACAATAGCTAAACTATCATTGTCTTTTTCTAATTTATGTTGCATGTAACTTATTTTAAAATCAATTGATTATTAGAGATAATTCCGTGCACGATGCCTTTAAGTTCTTGGTCTAAAAACATAGAGTTTTTTGATGTGGATATAATGTTTTCCGAAGAGAAACGATATATTTCATTGGGATTAAATAATGCCAAGTTAGCCTCGTTTCCAACAGCAATAGGTGCGTTTTTAACTTTAAAACGTTCTTTGCCTTTTGTGAGTAATTCAATAGTCTTTTTTATTGTAAATATAGAATTTAAGGCTCCAAAGGCACTTTCTAAACCAATAGTTCCATATGTTGCATAATCAAATTCTATCTTTTTATGCTCAATATCTAGTGGATTGTGATCACTTGTTACCATATCTATAGTACCATCTTTAAGTGCATCGATTAGTGCATCGATATCGGTTCGAGTTCTCAGAGGAGGCAATACTTTAAAGTTGGTTTCAAACGATATCAAGTTGTCGTCAGTAAACATCAAATTATGAATGGCAACGCTACATGTCACATCCAATTTTTTGAGTTTTGCAGCTCTAATCAGTTCAGCCGATTTTGCTGTAGATATGGTTGGTATGTGAAGTTTGCCTTCTGTGTATTCTAAAATAAATAAGTCTCTAGCGATTTGCAATTCTTCGGCTAAAGCAGGGTTTCCTTTTAAGCCCAAAGATGTACTCGTTATATTTTCATTCATGACGCCTAATCCTGTGATTTTTGATTCCTGAGGAAATGAGCAGACTAAACCACCAAAATTGCTAGCATATTGTAATGCAACCTTCATTAAATTTGGGTTTTCAATAGGCTTTTGATAGTCATAAAAGGCCACTGCTCCGGCAGAGGTCATATCATACATTTCTGCTAAATCAATCCCTACACTACGTTTCGTTAAAGCACCAATTGGTAATAAATTGACAGCGTGATTAGCCGATTTAGATTTTAAAAACGAAATATCTGCATAACTATCAATTACAGGATTTGTATTTGAATTCACAGCAACAGAAGTAAATCCAGAGTATGCTGCAGTTTTGAGTCCATTTTCTATAGTTTCACGTTCTTCAAAACCAGGTTCTCCAAAACTTACAGAACTATCAAACCATCCTTGTGACACGTGTAGACCATCTAATTTGATTTCTTTGTAATTTTTAGGGTTTTGAATGCCTTTTGAAATTTGAGAAATCAAGCCCTTTTTAATTAGAATATCAACGGTTTGATTGTGAAAATCGCTTTTAGGATCAACTATAGTGGCAGATTTTACAAGTACGTTCATTTTAGAAATTTTAAGATGAGCATTTCAATAATTAAGAAAATCACTGCAAAAATAACAAACCATTTCCATAGTTCGTTAACATTCGTAGCACTTTTAATATCACTTATCGCAGATGCTACTGTAGTATTCAAACTCATATTATTAATAGTTTGGATATCAAAATAGTTCAGATTACTTTCTTTACGATCAAAATTAAAACTTAAATTTTTAAGAAAAGCATCTTTATTTTTGACAGAAACAATACCAGCAATATTAGGATATGTATTAGTGATCAGCTCTACCTTATTATCATAAGTTTGCTGTAGTGGTATCACAGAGTTCTCTCCATTAACTAAAGTTAGAATGTCGTCTTGTTGCAACTGTGTGGCAATATCAATCGTGTTTTCTACTCCAATGGTATAGAATAAATCACCTGTTTTTAAACTTTGTTTTCCAATATTATACAGTATAGGAACTATTAAAGGAGAGTTTTTGAAATTTGAATTTTCACTTTCTAGTGCTGCCGAAAAACGATAAGTATTACCGCTTTGAGCAAGAAAGGATGTACCATCGTCAAAACTTAAAATGGAAGATACTGAGTTAGTTGCATTTGAATAAAACCCATTTACTTTAGGGTATTGGAAGTTAGAAACACGTTTATCAAAAACATTAGTTAATAAAGGATGTGAATAATTAATGCTTGTAATTTTCTTTTCTACGGCGTTTAATCTATCAAAACTCGATAATCCATACCCATTAAAAAGCTGATTATAATTAGCTATCCTTATATCACTTGATGGAATCACTAAAAGTTTACCACCATTATCTGTAAAGGACTTTAACGCAGTTCCAAGAGAATTTGGGATATCCATCAGCTCATTTAAGATGATTAAATTTTGTTGATCTAAGGAGTTATAATTTAGTGCGTTAAAGTTTGAAGCGGTATATTGAAATTCATCACTTGTATAAATTTTTTGTAGAAATGTATCTTCAGCTTCATTTATAGCTAATACATTGATTTTTTCTCGTTGGTCAATATTAAAATATAAGGTATTATCATATTGAAGATTACTATCATCGATTACGAGTTTTCCATTAAATATAGAATTAGTAGGTATTGTAAAACGTGTTGTCGCGTCGTTTGTAATATCAACTGCAGTTTTGGCAATAAGTTTAGCATCGTTAAATAAAGACACAGGTAAAGTCTCAATGGCATTACCTTGATTCTTGATAATAACGGTAAGTTCTAAATTTTCAACAGTTGTTTTAGAAATATAAACGCTGTCGATAGCAATATTGTTTTGGTTTGACGGTTGGAGCTGGACTAGTTTAATAGCAATCAAACTATCCTTTGTAGCTGTAATACTCTGGTTTTTTTGTTGAAAATCTGATATGAGTACTAAATTTTTAATTGAGCTATTATCACTAGAAAACAGTTTTTTTCCTTTCAAGACAACTGCGTCATAAGCCAATTGGTTGGGAGAGTGTTTTAATTGGATGAGATCATTCTTAATAGCTTTAATACTCGTTTTAGTGAAATTAGCATCATTGGTAAAAAGTGAGATTTTTTCATTTTCATCAATGTTTTCAATTATATCTTGAATAGCAGTATTAAGTAAACTCCCGTTAATACTTGGTGATTGCATACTAAACGAATTGTCAAGGTAGATTACGGTTTCGCTTTTTGTATTAAAACGATCAGAGTTCGAAATGTAAGGTTGTGCAAAAGCTATAATGACGCCTGCGAACAATAGCATTCTTGTTATTAAGATGAGCCATTTTTTGATTTGTGAGCTTTTGCGAGTTTGTAGTGTGAGTTCTTTTAAAAATTTAACATTAGTAAATGGAACACTCTTAAATTTTCTAAGCTGAAATAAGTGAACAATAATAGGGATGATGAGCAGGAGTAAAGCGTAAAGAAGTTCTGGATGTTTAAACTGCATTCCTGTTTTTGGGATTGTTGTTGTTAAAGTTCAAATATAGAAAATGATGTGGGATTTGTGGGTTTTGCTTTTGAGAAATTTAACACATACTTTTTTTAATGGAAATTATTTTCAACAAAATAAAAAATAATCAATCATACTCAACATCTTCTGTATGTTAAAATATGCTTTAATTTCTAGTTGAGCTTTTGTGTTTGCAACGTTTACAATACATTGAGGGTTCTCCAAAATCTTCAAATGTTCGAAACTATAGAGTAACTCATCATAAATATGTTTACCTATTTTTTTGGGATTATCGCAAATCCAGACAAACGGTATTTGTTTTTTCTGTAGAAGCTGAGCTACTTTTTTTCCTTTTTGGCCTGCTCCCCAAATTGTTAAGGGTCTTGAAGCATCATAATTAAGCTCTAAAAAATAATCGACTTTAAGTTCTAGAAAATGATTTTCGGCATAATGCTCGTCTGTACGTGAGGCTCTGGTGCTATAATCTCTCCAGTGATGCAAAACAGACGAACTTGGAATACAGCTCATTTTATTTTTGTAAAACCGAAAGGCCAAATCATAATCTTCAGGATAACGATTTGGTGAAAAAGCGCCACATAGATTAAAATCATCACGATGCATCATCCAACAAGGTGAAGGAATGACGCACTCTTTATAAATTTCAGAATAGTTTTTGCCTTTTTGTGTCAATGCGTTTAACCAGGATTCATATCTAGCATAACCGTCACCAATACCACCCTCACAAAAATAACTCACAAGACCTAATGAAACATGCTGTTTACCGTGAGTTTGTAAATCGTGAAGCATAATACCTAACTTATCTGGATGCATAATATCATCGCTGTCCATTCTTGTAATGTATGCGCCTTTACTTTTCGAATACGCTAAACGCAAGGCTTCAATAATACCTTGACCTGAATTATTTAGCAATTTTATGCGTTTATCTATTTCCGCGAAAGCGAGAACACATTCGTAGCTTTCATCTGTGGAGTGATCATCCACAATTAGCAATTCCCAATTAGTATAGCGTTGATTAATTACAGAATCTATGCACTCTGTTAAATACTTTGACGTATTTTTAAAAGGTGTGAGGATGCTGACTAAAGGATTCTGCATATTACAAAAATACCATTTTAACAAAACCTTAGCTATATTAGTGGTAACAGATTGTAGTTTTGTACGTCAAAAATAAAACTAATTACTATACATGAAACATATCTTATCAACTTTTACTATTGGCGCTTTGCTTTTATCTTGTGGAGGTTCAAAATCTGCGGTTAATGATTTAGCAACTGCTAATCCAATTTCAACTTCAATTAATTTATCTTCTGTAGTAGAAGATAGGGCTCCTGTAATTATAAATCCCGGGCGATTTGTTACAGAAACAGTGACTTATAGACTACCAAAAGTAGTACAAGGCACCTACTCAATAAGTGATTTTGGAAAATATATAGATGACTTCACAGCTATTGATTACGACGGGAATGACATGCAGACGACACGAGTAGATGATAATACTTGGACGATCGCTAATGCTACAAAACTTGATAAAATTGAGTATTTGGTTAATGATACTTTTGATCAAGAATCTGTAGGTGGCATTGGGGGAGAAATACCATTTTCGCCATCAGGAACAAATATAGAGCCAGATAATTACGTATTGAACTTGCATGGTTTTATTGGATATTTTGATTCTTTAAAAAACGCACAATATACTTTAGATGTTACGGCACCAGCAAGTTTTGTGCGCACATCTGCTTTGCAAAATACCAACACGAAATCTAGTAGTGATGGTACTCAAATTACATCCTCTTATTTTGCACCACGTTATTTTGATATTACAGATAATCCAATGATGTATGGTAAGTTGGATGTTGAAGAATTTATGGTAGGAGATATCAAAATTGTATTAAGTGTGTATTCTCCAAATAATGTGCATACAGCTGCCAGCATGAAAGAGACTGTTTATAGAATGATGGAAGCTCAAAAAGCGTATTTAGGAGATGTTAATGCGACGCCTCGTTATGATATTTATTTGTATTTATCAGATGGAAGTGAAGGTTCTCCTAAAGGATTTGGTGCTTTAGAACATCATACATCTACAGTTGTAGTACTTATGGAACAATCTACCAAAGAACAATTAGCAGCATCTATGGTTGATGTAGTTGCTCATGAATTTTTTCATATTGTAACACCATTGTCTGTACATTCTGAGGATGTGCACTACTTTGATTATTACGAGCCAACATTTTCAAAACATTTATGGATGTACGAAGGTGTGACAGAGTATTTTGCACAACACTTTCAAGTGTATGAAGGTTTAGTTGATCCTGAAACATTTTATAGTACTATGAATCAAAAGATTGGTATTTCTATGAGTATGGATGATACTATGAGTTTTACGACAATGAGTGAGAATGTTATTGATCAACCTTATGCAGCTAATTATGGTAATGTATATCAAAAAGGAGCTTTAATTGGGATGTGTATTGATATTTTAATGCGTGAAGAGAGTAATGGTAACAGAAGTATGTTATCTCTTATGAAGGAGTTGTCTGCTAAATATGGAAAAGAAAAACCCTTTGTTGATGATAATCTTATTGACGAGATTACTGCAATGACATATCCATCTGTAGGTGAATTTTTAAATACACATGTAGTTGGAATAACTCCGATCAATTATGAGAAATTCTTCGAAAAAGTAGGTTTAAGTTATAAAGAAGCACGAGTTGAGACGAATTATATTCAAGATGGAAGAGGATTTATATTTGATGGAGACCGTGAAAAAATGGTGATTTTCTTTTCCGAAGGTGTAAAAAACAATAGTTTTTGGGCAGATCAAGGAGTGTTGCCAGGTGATGTTATTAAAACTATAAATGGAAATGCACTCACTATGCAAAATGCTCAAGCCATGATTGGTGGTATGTACCAATGGCAACCAGGACAAGATATTAATGTAGTACTTGACCGAGATGGGAAAGAAATGATTATAGAAACGGTATTGACACAATCTTTTACGATGTCTAATAAATTAGTAGAATCAGAAAATGCCACTGCTATACAAATAGAAACTAGACAATCTTGGTTAAAAGGTTAATCAATATCTAAAGTAGCCCATAAAAAGCTGATAGACATTACAATATTTATCAGCTTTTTTTGTTTGAAATCCTAAAATTAGATGGATTTAAGAGGTTTAAGACACTCTATTTAGAATATGTAAAAAAATAAAGGATAGAATAAGAGCCTACAATTATCTTTTAAAACCCTTCAAAAACGCCTAATCCAAATAAGGCAAAATCATATTTTACAGGATCTGTAGGGTCTAGTTTCCGTAAGGCTGTATCAAGTTCTAAAACTGCTTTGCCGTCATTTTGTTTTCGATTGAGAAGTTTTAATTTTCTTGCAACATTACCAGAATGCACATCTAAAGGACACGATAATAGAGCAGGAGAGACGCCCTTCCAAATTCCAAAATCTACACCATTATTATCTTGTCTTACCATCCACCGTAAATACATATTGATTCGTTTTGCTGCAGAATTTTTAAAGGGATCACTTACATGCTTTTTAGTGCGTTCTAAATGGTCAATCTCAAAAAAGACATTTTTAAAAATATGGATCGCATTTTGGAAATTTTTTTCTTCGGAAGACTTTGAAAACACAGATTCCAATCCGTCGTGCGTCGTGTAAATATGTTTTAAGCTTTTTACAAACTGAATAAAGTCGTTACCATTAAACGTTCTGTGAACAAAAGGGAGAAGCTTTTCAAGATCGCTTTCTTCGTGATTTATAATGAAATCATGAGGAGATTGATCAAGAAAATTCATCATTTTATTAGCATTGTTTATGATGCTTTTACGATTTCCCCAAGCGATAGTGGCAGCTAAAAATCCTGAAATTTCAATGTCTTCTTTTTTTGAAAATTGATGTGGAATTTGAATAGGATCACTCTCAATAAACTTTGGGTGATTGTACTGTTCTACTTTAATGTCTAGAAATTCTTTGAGGTCTTTTTTATTCAAGAGTCTTTGTTTTGTTATTGACAAATTTACGGTTCTTTATGAATTGATAAAATAGTAATCATTACTGAAAAATCTTGTATTTTTGGAGAATAAATAAGGTTTTATGACATCAACACTCCGTATGCTTATATTAGTTTTATTCACATTAGTCTCTTGTGAACGTATTAAAAATAAAACTCAAGAAACTATAAATGCAGGAGGAGAGGCTGTTGGTAAATCTGCAACCGAGTTTGTAGAAGGGGTATCTGAAGGCATTGATAAAACTCTAGAAGCAAAAATTAAATTATCTCCTAACTTACTTAAAAGCGGATTGAGTACAGGTAAATTTGAAATCACAGATAGCCCATTTGGAGGAAATGACAATTTACTCACCTTATATCTCATTTTTGACAAAGACTTTGACGGCATTCTACATGTCAAAGTTTTTGATAAAAACGGACTAGAAACAGGGCGTACTAAATTAGAAGTTAAAATGAATAAAGGTTCTACCAATTATTTTGATTTCACCTTTGATGAGCGTGTTGAAATTGAGGCTAGGAGTTTGATTGTTGTGGAGTAAGCAATAGTATTATAAGTAATATTGTATACCTATTTAATTGTTAAGTATTAGTCATTATTGGATTAAAAATATTAATTACTCTAGAAAAAGAGAATCTCTCAATAAACCTTAAATAATTTTATTTACCCAATAATCTTCCCATCCACCATTGTCAATTTTCTATCTGCCATATCTGCTAATTCCTCGTTGTGAGTAACAATAATAAAGGTTTGACCAAATTCATCACGTAGTTTAAAAAAGAGATTGTGAAGGTTTTCTGCAGATTCACTGTCTAAATTCCCAGACGGTTCATCTGCAAAAATTAGGCTTGGATTATTTATCAAAGCTCGTGCTACTGCAACGCGCTGTTGTTCTCCTCCAGATAGTTCATTGGGTTTGTGATCGTAACGATGCGATAAGCCTAGAAAGTCTAATAATTCTTTGGCGCGAGTTTCTGCTTCTAACTGCGATTTTCCGAAGATAAAAGCAGGAATACATACATTTTCTATGGCTGTAAATTCTGGTAATAATTGATGGAACTGAAATATAAAGCCAATATGTTCATTTCTAAATTTTGCTAAAGCTTTTTCCCCTAATTGCGTAATAGAAACTTCATTAATCACCAATTCGCTAGAAGTGTTTTTTTCAATTTTATCAAGCGTGCCAATAATTTGAAGTAAGGTCGTTTTTCCAGCTCCTGATGCTCCAACAATAGATACGATTTCTCCTTTTTTAATATTTAAATTTACACCTTTTAATACGTGTAAATCACCATAATATTTATGAATTTTTTTTGCTTGAATCATAGAGTACTTATAAGCAGTGAATTTAACATTTTAAGCTGTGATGCGCAATTAAGAGGTAGATTTGTTTTTGCTTAGCAGTAATCGTTTGGCATCATTATAATCAATAAAATACTGTAACCTCAAGGAAAAGGTGTTTTGTATAGGCTGATCAAAAAGTTGATTTAAACTCTGCCCGTAAGATTCTTGTGATAAATTATCCAAATTAAATAGTGAATTTCTGTATAGCGCAGTTAGAAAACTACCAGGAGCAAATTGCCAGGAATAACTCAGGTCAATATTCCAAGTACTAAAATTGATATTTGGATCATCACCTATATTGTCTCTGTTAAATCCAGAATTAGTTGTCAATCTTCCATTATCTTGAAGTGTAAACAAGTCATAGTCATAATCTACGGTATCCCAATAATGCCTGAAGGTTAATGCCAATACATTAAAAGGATCAAATGTATAATTAGCAGAGATGCTATTGGTAACAATTTGTCTATTACGTTCTCCAAAAACAGGTTCCCCATCAACTTCTGTTGCATAGCCGCGATCTCCATTTCTATGATTAAAATTGACGCGATAGGTCATTAAAAATTCATCATTAAAACGTACTCTAGGACTGATACTAAAATCATAGGTAAAGAGGTCTCTTCCGTCTTCAAAGAGTGTTCCAATATTAGCTCTAATATCTATAGCAAACACACGATTATAGTTAGAAGAAATCCATCCACCAGTACTTAAGGTGTTTTCAAAAATAAAGGGCCTACCATCACGAGATTCAAAATAATCATTTTGTTGTCCTGGCTCTACATTTAATCTAAAACCATAAGCATCTAGTTTAGTCGTTGTTGCTCTATAACCACCTCCAAAATTAAACCCTGTAAAAACACCTGGATTGGCTAATTGTCTGTAGTTAGAAAAGAAATTTACTCGGTAACTATTGAGTTTCCCTTGAGGCTCAAAAATCTCGTAAGATGCATCTATACTAAAATTATTAAAGTTATTTCGAAACTGAAGTCCAAGATCGTTAATTTCAAATTTTGTGTCTGCAAAACGGTGATCAAAACTATATCTAAAATTACCTGCTACTTTTCCAAAATATAAGAAGGTGCTTGTTCCAAGCTCAGAATCAATATTTTGGTAATTAACCTGACTTACTTTTGCTTCGGCCACATATCTAAATGTGTTTTTCTTATTTACAATATCTGCTCTAGCTGCAGTGACGTTAGCATCTCTAAAACTACCTTCGCGAAGTACATTGGTGTTTATTAAACTTAATGACGAATTACCTCTAAATTGTTTATCTACGACTAAAATGTTATAGTTAGTAAAAGGTTCTACAACTGTTTCACGTGTTTCTCCAGTATCATCGTTTGTAATACGAGCATTGGTTTTTTCGGTTATGGCATTAAAAACACCAATACCCCAACCATTTTTCGTTCTTCCAGAAATTTTGAGAGCATTTAAAACTTTGACTTCATTTGGTCTATCTAGAGTCTCATTATCATTGAGATTGACTTCTCCAGATGGGGCACCTCCAATTCGTCTAGAAAAGAATAGACCTCCTTTTGAAAATAAATCAACGCCTTCGGTAAAAAATTGTCGCTGCTCAGAGAATGTTTGTTCAAAAGGTCCAAGATTAAGCACCACATTATCAAAACCTGCTTGGCTAAAGTCTGGAACTAAGGTTGCATCAAGGGTGAAATTTTCTGTAATTCCATATTTTACATCCATTCCAAAAGTGACGTTAGTCTCAGTATTACCGTCAAAAGAATTTACTATTCCTGTGGCAAAAGGGTATAAAATAAGTCGAGTAGGTGGTTTAATACCTTCGAGTCCTTTAAGTTCTCCGTGGTACAAACCAACGTAGCCTTTAGTGACATCAATAGGACTCCAAGTATATTGCGATCTAAATCGTCTAAATTGTCTATGAAACTGTAATCCCCAGGTAGGTGTTTCTTGATTAGCAAAACGTAAGGTTCTATAAGGGATTTTCATTTCTAGCGACCAACCATCTTCATTAATTTTTACAGCACTATCCCAAACGGCGTTCCAGCTAAAATCTTCACCAATACTAGGAGACGCTATAGCATCTGCTTGAACACCAGAACTAAATACGATAAATTGCGTATCATTTTGAGCATCATTATTTGGATTAAGTACTAAAGTAAAAAAATCTGTTTGTCCAAAATTATCTCTAGCGGTCAACTGCTTCATAATATCTTTTGGATCATCATATAAATAGGCCGCAACATAAATGGCATCATCATCATAAGTCAATTTAACTTCAGTGCGTTGTGACTCTGGAAGAGTAATGCCCATTTCTGGTTTAAATTGAATGAAATCTGTGGCTATTTCTGCATCTTTCCAGATTTCATCATTTAAGATTCCGTCTATTTTTGGAGCTAGTTCAGTACGAGTGATGTTTAGCTTTTTTTTATCCTGAGCACATATCTGCAAAAAAACAAAAAAGAATATGAAGGTTAATATAGAACGAAATTGCATTGTAATTATTTTAATAGGCTTTTCCCATTTGCAAAAGCACTAAAGTTTATTAATCATAGTAGGAAGGCACAAATTTAGCTATGCTAGGGACTGCTTTTTCATAAACAAAAGTTAAAATGAGGGTGCTATTGTTAATGTTAAGTGGTCTTGACGATACGTTTTGCTTGATTTTTTACATCTATTTTTATTAAAAATAAGTTCTAAGTAAAATTTTATAGAAAAAAGTTGAAGACTACAGTATTCACCCAACAGACAATTTTTAAGATCATTACCAACAAATCATTGAAGATTTAAGTGAAGAGACTAGTCGATATGGGCTCTTAAAACATCAAAATACGCTTCAAAAGCTATCTGATTTTTAACGCTAGGCTGCAGTCAAGATATTGTCTCAATATTAAGAGATACCATGTTTAAAGAAGTGTTCAATGATCTGGTCATCATAAAAGGTATCGATCTTATATTCCCTTTTCGAACATCATATTCTTCCTTTCTTGGAGTCAGTTTGAATCGCATACATCCCAAACATACCTATTATAGGACTAAGTGAAAAATCGAGAATGGTAAATATTTTTGCGTGCTAAGTACAAGAGCATTTAATACATTAAATTTTAGGTTATTCCTATCCTACTTTAAACCCGAAGCTTTCGCACTCGTTAGTGAATTACCTCATCTGAGTATAATGATCCCTAATGTTCAAAAACAGAATGATGTAGCTATAGTGCTAGAATTTAGAGGTGCTTTTGAATCTATAGGATTTAGAACAGAATTTCTAAACCACAGTAATGTAAAGTTGTCATAATTCTAATTTTGGAATGTTATTTGCTTTATAATAAATAAATTATAATACATTTTATGACATTCGAGAATACATCAAAAACAAAAAAATTAGTAATAGGAATCTGTTTTGATGCCATGGGTTATGTATCTTTTGTTTTCCCACCATTTGATTTTGTTTGGGCACCAGTATCTGCTTGGTTAATGACGAAACTTTATAAAGGTCGAAAAGGAAAAATAGCGGCGGCCATATCATTTATTGAAGAAGCTTTACCGATGCTTGATATCATTCCTACATTCACATTAATGTGGTTGTATACGTTTGTGTTTTCTTCGGAAAAGGATAATGGTAAGACCGTTATTGATCTTAACTAGTTATCAATAGAAATAGGGAATTGTCTATACAATATTTACCTACCATAAAACCCTTTGCGTATCCCAATAAAAATAAAGATCATTAAGGAATACCCAATAAAAAACGGAATGATATAATCCTTTAATCCTAAGACCAAAAGAATCGCAATAAGCAACAACTGAAACCCTAATCCAAACGTAGAAATAGAGGTCATTAGCCAATTAGGTGTTATTTTCCCTCTAGATGCATTCTTATCTAAAGCATAGATGGCTTTGTCAAAGTTTCCGTAGAGAATCTTATAGAGCTTAAACAGAATGTTAACATGACTTTGTTTTTCGCCTTTTAAAGCAATAGGTGTTTTGTTTTCAAAAACACGACTTGTCGTATCGCCATCAAATTGATTTCTTAAAATAACATAATAGTAATTATAGAGTGTTCCTTGAAGTTGAACCCCTATAAAAGCTAAAATAGTAGCCCAAATATTAGAATCACTAACATACCAAACAGCCACTAAAATAATGGCATTTAAAATAATATCAGATACGGAATCTAAATAGCGACCTGTATAAGAAGGCGTTTCTTTTATTCTCGCGAGTTCACCATCTGCAGCGTCAAGAATAGATTTTAAAACTAAAAAGAAGGCAGCGGCCCAGAAATAACCGTAGAGAATACAAGCGACTCCTATTAATCCTGAAATGACAAATGCAATAGTGACGTGAACAGGAGTAAAACTAGTATTTTTTAAGGATGTAGCGATGATTCGCGCAACAGGTCTTCCATAGTCTGAAAGATCTAAAAATTTATGTGCTTTGGGTAATTTTGACATGTATAATCATGAAAATAAAGTGTTGTGGAATATACCAAACTAATATTCGAATGTTGATTTATGTGTTTTGATGTAGCCAATTAATAAGGCGACAATATCTTCTTTAGAATTTAAAAATTCATCTTCAATGGTATTCCATTTATCTTGAATGTCTTTATCCAATCCAGACATAAAAGACCGTCTGAAAATAATATCTTTAGGTACAGGTAATTCTGGAAAACTTTTAATCGCTTGATTTACTAATTCTACAGATTCCTTTGCACCAATGGCTTCATACGCTTCTAATACCTCATGAGCATAGGCTCCAGAAGTATTATAGAAAAAATCAAAAACACCACCATTAACAAGTTCACTCTCAAACACATCAATATAAATAAATGTTTGTTCTGGTTGTGATAACTCTGAAAAGTCATTCATTTCACTGGCTTTATTCCATAACACGGTGCCAACGAGTTCAATAACCTCAGTGCCTTGATTTTGGTGTAAAGCGAAGTCTATTTCTGTCAAAAAAAAATATTTAATTCTAATTTACGAAGATAAGGCTTATTTGGCTTTAGAAGCATTAATGTGTGTTTTCAATGTGTAAAATGCATATATATAAATATATAACATATGATTAATCCGTATTCATAAGAGGTCTAAATGCTTGCTTCGGACATCTGAAACGATTACATTATTAGTTTATAATAAAAAAGCTCTCAACTATAGTGTTGAGAGCTTTTACGAATTTATAACGACGTGCTTCTAAATACTATTCTATAGTGAAAGGAAAAGTTACTGCGATATCAGTTTCTCCACCAGCATTAGTAATATCTCCACCACTAACACCTTCTGCTTCCTTATTTGGTTCGTGTCTTAACGTTATAGTAATTGTATCGTTCCCAACGGCGGTTGTAGTTAAAGAGAATAATAAGCCTATAGGGTTACCATTGTCATCTGTATCTCCATAAGCAAATGTTACTAAATTACTGCTGTTGGAAAAGAAAAACTGATGGTCATTTGCTTCTTCTTCAATTTCTTCTCTAATAGATTCTGCTGGATCTGTTGTTTCATTTAATAGATTCAAACTACCGTTATACATTGTATTTGCTTGTAATGCAGATGAGACTGTAATGATAGGTGCATCTGGTCCATCACCATCAAGATCTCTAAATTCCATTGTAATTGGAGTTCCATTTGTAGCGTTAAGAGTCGCAATTAATGTTGTAATAACTTCTTCTTCATTTACAGGAACTGGATTGACGCCGTCATCATTAGAACATGATATAAAAAATAGGCTTACAAGTGTTAATATGAATATTGATTTTATGTTTTTCATTGTTATATAATTTTAGTGTTTAATAATTTATTTTTAATTGTAGCATTATGTTTCGTCCAAGATCATCGGCAAAATATCTTAATCGATTTAAGTAGTTTCTATAAGAAACGTTTAATAGGTTTTGTATGCTTATCCCAACATTTAGGTCTGCTTGATCTGATAAACCAAATGTGACATCACTATTAAAATGCAACAAATGATAAGTTGGTGGAGGTGTGCTTATATCTACTAATACAGTTTGATTGGTTGTTGGAATAAACGCCTCAAAATTATTATCTGGAAATTCATTTTGGCGAAATACCAATTCACTTTGCAGCTCTGCATTAAAGTTTAGCCATTGTTCATTGTTGTATTTTAAACTATTCATGGTGTTGTTAGATGGCATATCTATAAGAGGTCTGTCCAAATCCAAATCGTAACCCTTCAATAAAGAGGATCTATTTCGAAATGACCAATGATTAGAAATTACATAATCAATTGAGACATCTAATCCCACGAGTGATGCATTGGTTTGTTTATAACTCCAGACGGGAAATGCACCCCTTATCGTTTGCTGCGTCCCTGTGGGTTCAACATAAATGAAGTCATTGACATGGTTATAGAATGCTTCAAAATTAAATCTCATTTTTTCAGAAGAAAAAAGATAAGAAAAAGCAAAACGATTAGAGGTTTCTTGGTTTATCCTTAAATCTCCTAATTCTATTCTCGCGGCAGAGTGGTGGAGACCATCACTAAATAATTCTGACGGATTTGGAGCTCTATTAGACAAGCTATAATTAAACAGCAATGCGTGACGTTCATTAATATCATAAGTTGTACCTGCTGAAGCTGAGAAATTATGATAATCAAATGTCGGATTGGTGAGCAACTGGGTACCCAAGTCTTCAATAACAAAGTCATTAAAATCAATATCATAACCTTGTTCTTGCCAGCGTGACGTTTGATAAAACTTTTTGGCATCGTAGCGATTAAAATCATACCGTGCTCCAAAATCTATTCTTAATTTATCATTAATTTTAAAATCGCTGATGGCGTAAATTCCGAAGTCAAATTTATCATAATCAGGTATAAGGCGTCTTACACCAGTATTTGGATTTGCAAAATTGTTTTGGTAGTTTGCTGACAGACCAATTTCATAAGTATTACCAATATTACTATCTAGTTTTAAATTTGTTTTTATGCTATGTGTTTTTAAAGTAAGATCTAATGCAGGTTTATTTCGATCGTCTCCAACTCTAAGATCATATTCTAATCTTTGATTATTTTGAAAATCATATTGCATATTAAATCGACCAAACTTTTTAAAACGTTTATAGAATTCCACTTTAAATACTTGATGTGTAACATCTTGTCTTGGCGAATTAATATCATAACTAAAACCGTCAACAACTTGAGGTTGTTGGTTATTGATTGCAGTTACTAAATCTTCAATATTACCAATATGAGATGATCTTAAAATACCTATTTCGTTATTTAAAAAACTATAAAACACATTAAATCCTTGTTCAAAAGTTTGATAACCAGCGTTTATTGAAAAACTTTTAGAATCCAGTCCTGTATTTGTGAGACTATAATCTGGTGCTTCAAAATCGCCATATCTTTTAAGGGTACCTTGACCAGAAACATACCAACCTTTAGCATAAGTCTTAGTCAGTTTAGATGATAGGCTATAACCTATACCGTTGGTTTGAGCGCTTGTGATTGTTTTTCCAAATAAGGAATCTTTTAAAAATATCCGTTGCGGATTCATAATCACCACACCCCCAATAGCATCTCCTCCAAAAGCTAAAGCTCCAGAACCTTTTATTATAGATATGCTCTCTGCTGAATTAATATCAATATTTGGTGCATGTTCAATTCCCCAATCTTGATCTTGTAAACGTACGCCATTGGTCATTACAATAATTCTGCTACTGTGCAAACCATTAATTACAGGTTTAACTATAGTATTTCCTGTGTTTAATGAGCTAACACCACTAACTTGTTTTAAGGCATCACCTAAGCTGCCAGAACTGAAGGCTTCTAAATCATTAGATTTTAAAACCGTTTCTTGGCTTGTATTTGCTTGCATCTTTACAGCTAAGCCATCGATTCTTATTTCTTCAAGTTCCTCAACATGGTGCTCTAAATTGATATTAAAGGTTGTGTTACCTTTAACATCGATTTGTAAAAATTTAGTATCACAAGCGATATGAGATACAGTAATTTTATAAATACCATCACAAAGGTTTATAAATTGAAAATCACCATCTAAGTTAGTTACAGCATAGGTATTATGACTTTCAATATACAGGGAAGCACCTACGATTTTGCTACCGTCATGAAAGTCGTCAATCGTACCACTAAGTTTAGAATTGCACTTTTGAGCCACTACTAGTAATGAAAAGCACATAGCAACGACCGTTACAAAAAACTTCATTTACTTTTTGTTTAATTAAATAATCTAGATAAATAAATATTTAAATTAAACTAGGAGGACCTCGAAGAGAATAAGATAAGGGCCGATGATTATGTAAAAAAGTATAATTAAAATTAATATTTTGAGTAATACATTCACGAATTAAAAGTTCGCTATTGTTTTGGATAGTTAAAAAATGAATGAATACTGTGAACTTATACAATTCACAATGCAAATCTTTAGCATGGAGGTGAGAATCTATCTGCTTATCTACACAAATATCATGCTGGTGCTCTTGAAATATAAAAGTAGATTTAACAACCATAGGAAGCATCAGCACTACTATTACTAATAATGTAAAGAACCTTAAAACATGATGTAATCTATGGTGTTGCATTAATTTAAAAATCTTCCTAGTCCAAAACGTTTGAGCATTTTCTTTTCAAATTCCCAGAAAAATTTAAACTGACCAAAGAGCCAACCAAAAGTTACTAGAAGAATTTGATAGAAAACAAGCCCAATGATAATAAATAATATCCAATAAAGAAAAGGGTTTAAGTTTTCTTTAGTAATTCCTATGGCATAAATGATTGGTCTTCCAATAAACAATGAAGAGGATCCTGTGATTGCAAAAACAATAAAAATTCTAATGATTTCCCAACGTTGTTCTACAATCCATTTATTTTCCAACTTTTTAAAAATAAATAATACGAATTTTAAAAATGCAACAAACAGTATGACTCCCAGGATAATTGTGGAAGTAATATGATATGTTTTTGTAATTACTAAAGCGAGCTTAAAACAGCTGTATGCTAGACCTAAAACACCTAGTAAAGGGAATAGTAATTGCCAGTTTTGTTGGATGTCCCAATTTTTTCTAAATGCTTTTAACATAGCTCAATTTTGCGATGCAAAGATAATTTAAATTCTAGGAACAAATGACGATAATTGTTGCTTATACGTTAACTGAAAGTAAATGAAATAGTTATATAACTTATAATTGACATCATAACCATAATCTGTATTAGAATTATAGTCTATTTGTAGTTCATAAAGGTTTTGGTCATATCGTTGTATTTGCATAACTCTATTGTTCCATTCTATAACCATTTGTTGGTTTCGTGTTTCCATAAAATTTTGAGAATAATAACCTTCTGGTCTGGCAATAGAGGC
>NZ_JBLIET010000029.1:0-36109 GCF_047633235.1 Psychroserpens sp.
AATAATTCATGTTCTTTTTCTATAAAACGCCTTGCGTTTTTAGATATTATTTCAATATGTTCAGGATTATTAATTAACCATTCTAAATCTACAACAATACTATTGACATCAGGTTTAGCATTAATAGCAACTGTATTTTTTTCTAATTTAAAGTAATCTAGCCATTCTTCTTCTGCACCAGTAAATACGACTTTCCCTTTGGCCATCGCTTCTAAAGCATTATAACCTTGGTCGTAACTGTGAGTTTGATCTAACAGTATATGACATTCATCATAATATCTTATGTATTCATTATAGGGAATACTATGCGTTGTGATGATTTCTACTTTGTCAGTATATTTTTTTTCAATAATTTTAAGAGCTTCCGTAAAATAATCATTTCCTTTTTTTACTACTGCAGAGGTATTGATACCATGAAAAATTTTAATCTTTCCGTCTATAGTATTGATGGGAATAAATTTAATTTTGGTTGTATTTATGGCATTCGGTATTAAGCCTAAATATTTTGGATGACCTAATAAGGGTAAATGATAATCCATATCTGTTGCGATGACACCGTTGCAATGTTTGTAAATGAAATGATGTAAATCGGTAAAATTAGGATTTAAATACTGAAGCTGAAATTTGTATAAGTTGTACAGTGATTTATCTTGCAAGTAAGGACTCATTATACTGTACCTAAATTTGCCATCCATCATAAATTTCATACATTGATGATCAATACCACAAGACAATAAAAATAGCTTTTTATTATGTTTAAGTAATCGTTTTATAAATCGTTTTTCGTGTTTAGCTTGCATTCCTAGGGCAGCCTCATTAATAAGTTGGACCACATCAAAACCTTTCATGTGTTTAAACTTTAAAAGTGCTTTTATAGATACTTCTAATGAGCTTAAATTAATTGATGTGAGTTTGTGAAAAGCAATTTTTATTTTTTTTAGAAAAGAACTATGAAATGAGTGATCTATGAATATATCAACTGGATATTGTTTGAAACCGTCACCATTTCCAACAATAACAACCTCATGACCAAGTTTTATGAGGCCTTCTTTTAAAGAATTATGGAGTCTACTATATTCACCAACTAACAATATTCGCATAAAAAATATTACTTTTAAACAAAAATAAGAATTCTCTTAACATAGCAATTGTTTAGCTAATGTCATTATACATTGAAATTTTAATATCTACCATGTTCAAAGAAGACTTAGACTTCTTAGAGCCTATGTTTTTGCACAACAATAGTAATGATTTCCATATTATTATTGTGAATCAAACAAGTGAAGATAAACTGCTGCTATCTAATAACCCGAAAATTAAGGTTATTAATTCTTTTGAACAAGGTTCTCCAGCAAGTAGAAACTTAGCAATAAAAAACGCTACAAAAGATATTTGTTTGATGTCTGATGACGATATTGTATATGAGCCTAATCTACTTGCAACTATCCAAGACGCCTATTTAGAGGCTCCAGATGCCACCATGATCTCATTTGAAGCTATTGATGAGCAGGGGGATTTATATACTAATTATTATCCTGAAGGACAGCATAATAAGGAGACGCTTAAAAAAATATACACATGGGTAATCACTTTTAGACGCTCCGTTTTTAGAGATCATGCTATTTATTTTAATCATTACTTTGGAGTAGGGTCAATTTTTAGAGGTGTCACAGAATATGTTTTTTTAAGAAACGCTTATGATAAAGGACTGTTGATGCAACATGTTTCTAGAACAATAGTGATGCATCCCAATGTCAGTTCAGGACGAAACATGGGAAGTGATAACGCTATTTATGCCAGAGCAGCAATGCATCAGCGGTTTTATGGTAATTTGAGTTATCTTTGGCTAGTAAAATATATATATTTTCTTTTAAGGCATCATTTTATTAGTATTAAAGATATAAGTTCCAAATTTTCAATCGGAATTAAAGGGATTAAAAAGTATAAAGCTTTAAAGGCAGACCATAAAATAGACGCATTGCATGACTATTAAAATAATTGAAATTCCTAAAATTTCAGATCCTAGAGGAAATCTGGCAGTCATTGAAAAAGACTGCATTCCTTATGCTGTTAAACGCGTATATTACTTGTATGACGTGCCTAGTGACGCTTTTCGTGGAGGTCACTCTCACAGGGAACAACAAGAATTTTTGATCGCATTAAGTGGAAGTTTTGAGGTCGCACTTGACGACGGTAAAACAAAGCAACATGTCATGCTAAATAAGCCCAATAAAGGATTACTAATCCCAACAGGGATTTGGAGAGAACTTGATAATTTTTCGTCAGGAGCAGTCTGTTTGGTGCTGGCCTCAGATAATTTTGATGAAGAAGATTATATCAGAGATTATAATGAATTCCTACTATCTAAAAAGGCGTAAGTTGATATTTGCTTTTCTGAGTAAATTTCTAGAATTCAGAATGATTTGAATAACAACCCCAGGACTCTTATAAATCAGTTTTTGTAGTGGACTCAAATTCTTAGCGTCAATAGTGTTGTAAATTGTTTTTGATTTCGATCTTTCGTCTTCTAATTTGTATTGAATTGCAATGGCATAGCGATTTAAATCCAAATACGTTTTAAGCGATGTGTTCTGTTGTTCCTCTTTAGCAAACGAATCTAAATCCAAATGGTGCCTACTATTAAAGAGCGTGTTTGTTAGTTGTTCACCAGCATTTAGATTAATAGTAACACTAACCTTATTATCAAACGCAATAGGATATTGTAGTGCAATTCTAATCCATTGATCTGTGTCCTCACCAGAGTTATAGTCCTCATTAAAGTAACCAACGGTATCAAAAACAGAATTTTTAATCGCAATACTGGAGCTAGAGGCTAAGCTATTAATAAAACTGTGGTGAAAATAATCGGTAATGACGCCTTTCCATTTTTTGTTCTTCGGAAGATCTTTGTATTGAGAATCAATAATTGTCTTTCCTTTAATTTTATCGTAAGCCTTACAATACATGCCACAATTAGGATAAGATTCAAAAAGTACTTTTAAATCTTCTAAATGATGGGGTTTCCAGAGGTCATCTCCGTCTAAAAAAGCTATAAATTGTGAAGACGATTTTTTTATTCCAAAGTTTCTTGCATGGGATACGCCCTTGTTTTCTGTTGTGTAGACTTTAATGCGTTTATCATTAAACGTTTCAACGAGACTTAAACTATTATCTGTAGAACCATCATTAATAACGATGACTTCAAAATCAGTATATCTTTGAGCCAAAACACTAGCCAGTGTATAACTGATTTCTAATGCTTTATTATAAAGAGGAATAACTACCGAAAAAAATGGATTCATGAGTTTAAATCTTGATAACAAATGTAACTTAATTTATAAAACTGTAGTACCCGAATGTCTGGTTTGCTGCTGAGTAAATTCTTTTTAAAATTCTTTTTAAAACTCTTGTATATCCAAGAGAACACGTAATTGAGTCTTAGCTTTTTTAATGATTTATAGGTATTGTAAAGGGTGTTTTCTGTGTCTTGGATAGTCTTGTTTAGTTCTAATTTTAAAAGTGTGTCAACGGACTGTTCAATTTTGTTTAAATAACTTTCATTCCCTTCTAAACCTAAATGATAGACTTCATTATCAATGTGAAAAACGGTGTTTTTGTTACTTTTTAACAGGGCTCCAAAGTAATTATCGTAACCATAACCTCTTTGGGTGATTTGTGAATTAAGGGTTATAAAAAGAGCTTTTGTAATCATAAAGTTAGCGGAAATCACAATTTTAAAAGGAGCTCGGTTTCTTATTAGAGCTGGGACTTGTTCGTTAGATGTTCCGTAGGTCCATCGTAAAATGAAATCGTCTTTTGGTGGTTCTAGCGAGTATGCAAATCCGCCATAAATCCCATCATATGCAGAGGCTAATAAAGACGTATAATGAGCTATAAAGTGTTCAGATTTTGGCATGACATCTGCATCCAAAAACAAGAGCCTTTCATAATTGGCTTGTTCAGCGAGTGTTTGCCTTGTGGCGACTCTTCCGAAGTTATGATCTGAAATATGATAAGACGTAAATTGGAGGTGTTCTATTTCAGCATTTAAAACACTAATTTTTTTATCAGAGTAGTCATCTAGGCATATTATCTCAAACACTATTTGACTAGACATCAATTGCTCATGAAGCACAGTCACAAGTGCTCTAATATCATAATTATAAATAGGAATAAGTACGGATAGCATATGGGCGTTTAAGTACTCAAAAATACACTTTTTATAATATTGTTTATTATGAAATACCCTTACAGAAGTTAAAAGAGATCAAACACAATTAAATCGTAGTCTCTTTATTGCTGAGTTTGTAAACAGTATGACTTGGGAAATATCTAAAAGTAATACGCAAGGTGCGATGACAAGAAGCCTAGTGTGTCTGGTTTTAACTTTTGCGCTGCACAACTTCAAAGACCTTATTTTCGTCACACTTTAGTGTTTTACTTGGATATTTTAGAAGTAAAGCGTAATCGTGAGTTGCCATTAAGATCGTGTTACCATTATTATTGATATCACGCAATACTTCCATGACTTCTATACTAGTTTGAGGGTCTAAATTACCTGTTGGCTCATCGGCTAAAATAAGTTCAGGATCATTTAATAAAGCTCGAGCAATAGCAATACGCTGTTGTTCTCCACCAGATAACTCATGAGGAAACTTAAAGCCTTTGGTTTTCATAGCGACTTTACCTAAAACAGCTTCAATACGCTCTTTTATTTTCGTCTTATCTTTCCACCCTGTTGCTTTTAAAACGAATTCTAAATTGTTATTTATAGTTCTGTCTGGTAATAATTTAAAATCCTGAAATACAATACCCAATTTTCGTCTTAAAAACGGAATATCGTTCTCTTTCATCGTCCTCAAATTATAATCCACAACATGGCCTTCTCCTTCGGTAAGTTGTAAATCGCCATAGAGTGTTTTCATAAAACTACTTTTCCCACTTCCTGTTTTACCAATGAGATAGACAAAGTCACCTTTGTTCATTTCAAAATTAACATCAGATAGCACCATGCTATCGCCTTGATAGATAGACACGTTTTTGAGTTGTAAAACAGTTTCAGACATTGTAATATGAAGGTTTTAATAGAATTGTAAATGTATTATAAAAACTAAGAACTACCAATATGCTAAATCTAAAATACACAGATAAAAACAAAAAGTGTAACGTAATTTTATATAAGGCGTCTTTTTAATAACCTTGTGTATAATTATAACATGATTTTCACGTTATAGATAAGAGAAAAATTATCTTTGACATCAATAAAAATTAGAACTTAATGACGTTTAGAAATATAAGTTTTTTACTTGGCTTTTTGCTGTTTGCTTTGCATTTGCAGGCCCAACAATCGGCAACCTATACTAGTGATTTGGTGGCGTATCAAAAGGCACTCGCACTTTATAATAACCAACAATATCAAGCGGCACAATCGCTATTTGAAGCGATTAAAGAGGACGCTCCAAATGACACGTTAGAGTCTGATTGTGCATATTATATTGCCAATTGTGCAGTGCGATTGAATCAGCAAAATGCAGAGGATCTAATTCAATATTTTGTTGATAATTACCCGACGAGTACAAAACGAAATACAGCTTTTTTAGATGTAGCAGATTTTTATTTTGCTAACGGCAAATACGCCTATGCAAGAAAGTGGTATGATAAGGTTGATGAAAATAGCATGGCAAGAACAGAGCGTGAGAAATTCTATTTTAATTATGGATACGCACTATATTCAACTCAAGACGAGGCAGGAGCGCAGAAGTACTTTAATAAAGTACTGACGTCAAAAACCTATGGTTCTCAAGCCAAGTACTATATTGGATTTATGGCTTATGAAGGTGACGATTACGATAAAGCGAATGCATACTTTGATCAGGTAAGTAATGAAGATAAATACAAAGAGAAGCTATCTTATTATCAAGCCGATTTAAATTTCAAGTTAGGTAAGTTTGAAAAAGCAATAGAGCTTGCTAAAGCACAATTAGTGAATAGTAATCCACAAGAAAAATCACAATTGTCTAAAATTATTGGAGAGAGTTATTTTAATTTAGAAAATTATTCTGAAGCCATACCGTATTTAAAAGATTATAAAGGGAATCGTGGGAAATGGAATAATGTTGATTACTACCAATTAGGATATGCTTACTATAAACAAAATGATTTTGAAACTGCAATTTCTGAGTTTAATAAAATCATCGGAGGTGATAATAGAGTTGCTCAAAATGCCTATTATCATTTGGGTGAGAGTTATATCAACTTAGATAAAAAGCAGGAAGCGCTTAATGCATTTAGAAATGCATCTCAAATGGATTACGATTTAAAAATCCAAGAGGATGCATGGTTAAATTATGCAAAGATTAGTTATGAAATTGGAAATCCGTACCAATCTGTACCACAAGTATTGACTAGGTATTTAGATACCTATCCAGAAACGAATTATAAAGAAGAATTAGAAACGCTATTAATCGATTCTTATATCACCTCAAAAAATTACAAGGAAGCCATTAAACTTTTAGAAAACAAAAAGAGCTTTGAAAATAGAGTAGCCTATCAGAAAGTAGCATTTTATAGAGGTGTTGAAGTTTATAATGTCGGGGATTACACCAGTGCAAAAGACTTATTTAATAACTCTATCAAAGAAGCAAAGGATCCTGTATTTACAGCTAGAGCAACCTTTTGGAAAGCAGAAACTGATTATCACCTTAATAATTTTGACGAGGCATTGATTGGCTTTAAGCAATTTGAGCAACAAGGTGAAGCTTCCAAAGTAATAGAAATCAGCAATATAGATTATAATATTGCTTACACGTATTTTAAACTTAAAAATTATAGTAAAGCGACAGCGTATTTTCAGACATTCGTTAATCATCACAAAAACGATAAATTGCGCTTAAATGATGCGTATTTAAGACTTGGTGATGGCTATTTTGTGTCTAGTGATTATGATAATGCAATTTCTGCCTATGAGAAGGCAATTGCTATTAATGAAATTGAAAGTGATTACGCTACGTTTCAAAAAACAATGAGTTATGGTTATAGTGGTCAAGGTTCTCAGAAAGTTCAAGGGTTAAAATCTTTTATTGATGATTATCCTAGATCATCATTGCGCGACGATGCGATGTATGAGTTGGCAAATTCTTATGTACAGGCCGATGCTACTGATAAAGCGATGTCAATGTATGATCGTCTAAATTCAGAATACAAAAACAGTGTATTCATTTCAAAAGCCTTATTGCGTCAAGGATTATCATATTACAATGCTAATGATAATGAACGTGCTTTGCAAAAATTTAAAACCGTAGCCAATGAATATCCTTCTACAGAGGAAGCTAGCCAAGCAGTCGCAACTGCTCGTTTAATCTATATAGATCTCGGTCGTGTAGAAGACTATGCCGCTTGGGTGAAAACCTTAGGTTATATTAATGTTACAGATGCTGAGTTAGATAATACGTCTTATTTGGCTGCAGAAAAACAGTATTTAGAGACCAATACAGACAGTGCTATACGACAGTTTAATAAATATTTAAACGAATTTCCTAACGGAATTCACGCACTTCAATCTCATTTTTATATTGCTGAATTATATTCAAAAAAGGACTTAACAGACAATGCAAAACCACATTATGAATATGTCGTCAATAAACAAAAAGGTGAATTCACAGAACAGGCGATTGTTAAATTATCTGAAATATACTTAGGCAATAAAAATTGGGATCAAGCGATACCGTTATTAAAACGATTAGAAAGCGAAGCCGATTATCCGCAAAATATTACCTACTCACAATCTAATTTAATGAATGCCTATTATCAAAAAGAAAACTATACAGAAGCAGTAAACTATGCTGAAAAGTCCCTTCAAAATGCTAAAATTGATAACAAAGTGAAAAGTGATGCGCAAATTATTATTGCACGTTCTGCTATAAAAACAGGTAATGAAAGTAAAGCTAAAGATGCTTATGCTGAGGTTGAGAAAATAGCAACTGGAGCATTGGCTGCAGAAGCCTTGTATTATGATGCTTATTTTAAAAATAAAGATGGTAAACATGAACCTTCAAATACAACGGTTCAAAAATTAGCTAGAGATTACAGTAGTTATAAATATTACAGTGCAAAAGGTTTAGTGCTTATGGCAAAGAATTATGATGCGTTGGGTGATGCCTTTCAAGCGACTTATATTTTAGAAAGTGTGATTACTAATTTTTCAGATTTTGATGATGTGGTAAAAGAAGCACAACAAGAATTGACGAGGATTAAGACTAAAGAATCTAACACAAATTCATCTGTACAACCTCAAAACTAAAACCAATTCCTGCGAAGGCAGGAATCTCATAACAAGAAAGCAAGAACTCAATGATTAAACAAATAAGACTTTTAGTAATGTTAATATCAGTTTTCACTTTTATATCATGTGGAGATGATGATAACAATACAGAACAAATACAAAACATTTATGAAGGCTGTTGCTCTGCAGACCCTGTTTTTGGAGAAAATATTGATAATCTAGACCAATCTGCTGGAGAAATAGAAGTGTATACGATTGTAACTCAAAATGGAGATGCCTATAACGACATGTTTAATATTAGAAATATTGATTTGTATCCTAATCATAACGTCACTATCTATAATTTTGATAATCAGCAAATTTTTCAAACTACAGACTACACGGATATTTCAAATTTGTTCCCAGGATATCCACAAGGCGAAAATGGTAGTGATTCAAGTTTTCCTAACGGGACATATAGATATAAAATAGTTATTGAAAATGAGGAGACTTTTCGCAAATCAGGATCATTTTGTGTGTACACATTTCCAGATCCAGAGCCAAATTTTGAAGGCTGTAATCTAGGTACTCAATTTGATCCAATAATAGCATTTCCTCCAAATTAATTCATCAAATCAAAATACAATGACAAACAAACTCAAACATATATTCCTAGCAATCGTAATACTTAGTGTCACAATTACTTCTGCTCAAGAACGTGAAAATGATAGTATTGATGGTGGTACAGTAAATGTAGTAAAGCCATACATGCCAACAATTTCTGATGCGTTTAAAATTAAGGAAATCCCAACCTTGAACGATTCTACAACCGTTAATAAAAAAGTGATTAAGTATAATATTTTTTCAATTCCTGTAGCATCAACGTTTACACCAGCAAAAGGGAAAGCGGCAACGGTAGATAAAGAGAAATCTGTAAAGTTATACGATAATTATGCGTCATTAGGCGTTGGGTCGTATACTACAATTTTAGGTGAAGTCTATCTTAATCATGCTATTAGTAGAACAGAGCGCGTAGGTGGTTATTTTAGTCATCACTCGTCTGCAGGTGATATTGAAGGTGTTAAACTCGATAATAATTTCTCAGAAATGGGTTTGAATGCACATTACACTCAGAAGCAAAGAGACTATTCTTGGAAAGTAGAAGGAGGCTTCCAATTACAGAGTTTTAATTGGTACGGATTACCAGATCAAGATATTGACGTTTTTGATGTTGGTCATTCCTTCTACACAGCAAATATTGGTGGAAACATCCAATTTGATGATGCTATTATTAATAAAGGGAGTGTATTATATAGACGTTTTGGTGATGATCAAGATTCTGGAGAAAACCGATTTCTATTAAAATCTGGATTTGATGTTCCTGTGGCAGATGTGGTGATTAATACAGAGGTGACGATTGATTATTTAGGAGGCTCTTTTGATAAAAATTACTTTAGTGATGACGAACTCAATTATAGTAATATTATTTTCGGATTGGCGCCTAGCTACCAAATGAAACAAGATGATTTAACGCTTAATTTAGGTGTAAACCTCGTATATCTTAACGATACTGAAGCCAGTGATGGTAGATTCTTTATCTATCCAAACATTACAGCCAGTTACCGTTTGGTGGACGAGTTGCTAATTGCCTACGGAAGTATTGAAGGTGGACTAAACCAAAATTCATATTACGATTTTGCTCAGGAGAATCCATTTGTATCACCAACCTTATTTATTGTGCCAACAGACCAAGCGTATAATGCGTCTGTAGGTATTAAAGGTAAATTGTCTAATAGTATGAGCTATAATGTGAGTGGACACTATTTTGCAGATAATAATAGAGCGTTATTTAGATCAAATGCAGCGATTGGTGGTGCTGGAGAGAACTATCAATTCGGAAATTCCTTTGGAATCGCTTACGACGATGTGAAAACGTTCGCTATTGGCGGAGAATTAAATGTTGATATCAACCGAAATTTTAAACTCGGACTTAAAGCCGAATATTTTGCATACAATACCGAGAATGAAGCCGAAGCATGGAATCTTCCAGATATTGAAGCTTCAGCTTTTTTAGACATTCAAATTGACAAACATTGGTTTGCAGGTGCTAATTTATTCTTTGTAGGTGAACGAAAAGATCTATTGATTGGAGTAGGAGGGCCGTTAATTCTGCCTACAGCAACTCAAGTGACATTAAAAAGTTATTTTGATGCCAATGCAAACGTGGGTTACAAGATTACAAATCAATTGTCTGCTTTTGTAAAAGCCAATAATATTGCAAATCAAAATTATAACCGTTGGGTGAATTATCCTGTTCAAGGGATACAATTTTTAGCTGGAGCTACCTATCAGTTTGATTTTTAAGGTGTCATTGCGAGTACAGCGAAGAAATCTGTTGAATGATTACCTAATGCAACAGGTGTTCTGGATCTCATAATATTTCTTAAAAGCATTTATCCTTAAAGTTTAAGAATGAATGCTTTTTGTATTTTTATAATCTCAAAACCATAACCAATGAAAAAACTATCTGTCCTAATCGTATTATTATCAGTGTTGTCTTGTTCTGAGGACACAAAACAAGTAGATTCTATAATTTTTAATGCCAACATTTATACCGTTGATGATGCCTTCGGAAAAGCAGAAGCGTTCGCCATAAAAGATGGAAAGTTCATAGAAGTTGGTTCTTCAGAAGCTATAAAAGCAAAATATGTGTCAGACAATGTGATCGATGTCAACGGAAAAACAATTGTACCAGGATTAATTGATGCACATTGTCATTTTCTTGGTTTAGGTTATAACCAACAAGCGGTAGACCTTACAGGGACCAAAAGTTTTGAGGATGTAGTGAAGCGCGTTTCTGCTTTTCAGAATAAAAATCAAGCGTCATTTATTTTAGGTCGTGGTTGGGATCAGAACGATTGGGAAGTTAAAGAGTTTCCGAAGAAAACATTATTAGATAAATTATTTCCTAATACACCTATGGCATTGACACGTGTTGATGGTCACGCCATTTTATGTAATCAAGCGGCCTTAGATCTAGGTAAAGTAACTGCAGATAGTAAGATAGAAGGCGGAGATGTTGTATTAGAAAATGGAGAACTTACAGGTGTTTTAGTTGATAATGCCGAAAATTTAGTGATGAACTATTGGCCAAAACCATCTCGTGAGGATGCTGTAAAAGCATTACTCGCTGCACAAGATATTTGTTTTGATTTGGGATTGACAACGGTTGACGATGCTGGCTTAAACCAAGAATCTATAGCGCTTATAGATAGCTTACAACAATCTGGCGATTTGAAAATGCGAGTGTACGCGATGGTGTCTTTTACTACAGAGAATTTGGATTTTTATTTAAATAAAGGCATAACAAAAACCGATCGGTTAAATGTGCGTTCATTTAAGTTTTACGCAGATGGCGCTTTAGGGTCTAGAGGCGCTATGCTAAGAGAACCCTATAGTGACAAAGACAATCATTTTGGATTATTAGTTACCGATTTACAAACGTTTAATAGGTCTGCACAGAGAATTGCCAATTCAGAATTTCAAATGAATACGCATGCTATTGGAGATAGTTCTAACCATGCGGTTTTAAGGACTTATAATAAAGTGTTGGGTGGTAAAAATGATAGACGATGGCGCGTAGAACATGCGCAAGTGGTGTCTCCGGAAGATTTTGATCTGTATAAAAATGTCATGCCATCAATTCAGCCAACTCACGCAACCAGTGATATGTATTGGGCAGAAGAGCGATTGGGAGAAGAACGCGTTAAAGGTGCTTATGCGTATAAACAATTGTTGAATGCCTACGGAAAAGTAGCTTTAGGGACCGATTTCCCTGTGGAGCAAGTAAGTCCGTTTTTAACCTTTTATGCAGCGGTTGCAAGACAAGATTTAGAGCAGTTTCCTGAAGGTGGATTTCAGAAAGAAAACGGATTGTCAAGAGAAGAAACCTTAAAAGGGATGACTATTTGGGCAGCCTATTCTAATTTTGAAGAGAACGAAAAGGGAAGCATAGAATCTGGTAAATTTGCTGATTTCATTATTTTGGATAAAGATATCATGACGGTAGAGCAGAATGAGATTCCTAAAATCACGGTGGAGCAGACGTTTGTGAATGGTGAGAAACTAAAATAAAATTATAATGATGATTAAGCGTATTCTAGTATTAATAATAATGTTAGTTTCTTTTTCAGTTAGTGCTCAATATGATGATTGGAGTACTGGAGAAATATATCTTAAAGATGGCACGACCTTAAAAGGTTTAGTGCGATTTCCATACATCCAAAACGATATGCCATTTTCTGGTAAAGAGAAATTGAGATATAAAACCGAACGCAATAAACCGAGTAAAAAAATTGCAGCCAAGGATATTGATAAGGTACTTTTAAGTATTAGGTATTCTAAAAAAGTAAAAGGTAAACGAATTAAAAAAGAACGAGACGCTATCTTTATTTCAATAAGTAGAAATAAAAAAAATAGCAAGTTTGGTTTTGCAGAATTGGTGATTGATGGTCAAGTGAAATTGGTAAGGCGAGCAGTGTTTAATAAATCTGGTCATCGGATGGAAAACCTCACGGAAACTTTATTTGTTAAAGGTGATGATATGGCTATTCCTTTTAATTATGTAGAACTAAAATCATTTAAAAAACGCGCTAAAGCTTACTTTGAAGATTGTCCAGAGCTGGTTTATAAAATTGAAAATGAGACTTTTAAAAGAAAGGATTTAGTTAAAATCGCAGCGTTTTATAATTCTAATTGTTTTTAAAATTATTCTCAGTATCTTTTGTTTTACAACTCCTGTACAATAATCCTGACCAAAAAATCAAAGTGCTCACCATCCAGTATTTTTTCACATTGCAAACCAGCACCTTCACAAGCCAATTGTAAACGTTCAAAATCTATATACAACCATTTCATTGGTTCCTCTTTTTCGCCTTTATAGCTTAGAAAATAATCTAATTCTCCATAATAATTGGCGTTGGTGTCTATCCAAAGCCCGCCGTCGTCGTCCTCATACATGTATTGGATATCTGAAGAGTCTATCAAAATTTGACCTTTTGGTTTTAGTAACGACTTTAAATGATTAAGATATTTAGAGACTTGAGATATCTCTTGGAAAATTCCAGTACCATTCATTAATAAAAGAATAGTATCAAATGTTTCTGTTTCTTCGAGTAGGTCTTTGTGCTCAACAGTCTTTACGCCTCGTTTTTTAGCAACAGTTACAGCACCTTCAGATACATCAATAGCTTTAACACGATTGCCTTTGTCTTGAAGATACAAACTATGACTTCCTGAGCCACAACCAACGTCTAAAACGTTTCCTTTTACTAATTGTAATGCCTTTTGTTCTAGTTTGGGCATTTCCGAATAACTTCGGAAAAGATAAGGAAGCGGTAACTCATCTTCACCAGAAATATTAGTCGAGGTGATGAGGTCTTCGGTATAATTATTGTTGTTGAAATCTTGCAAGGCTTTCCCGAAAAGGTCTTTCATAAAGTAGTATTTTTGTGTTATGCAAGACTTCATAAATAATCTTCCAAAGCTCGCCAAAGATAAGCATAAGGAGAATAAAACCTTCTTTGACAAGCTTAAAAAAAAGCCGCCAAAGCAATTGGATTATTTAATGCAGGAACTGCATGAGACAGAATTTGAGCGCACAGCCTGCTTAGATTGTGCCAATTGCTGTAAAACCACAGGACCGTTATTTACAACAAAAGACATTGGGCGTATCGCCAAGTTTTTTAAAATGAAGCAGCAGCAATTTATTGATACGTATTTGCACTTGGATGACGAGAATGATTATGTGCTACAATCTGTCCCTTGTACATTTTTAGGTGCAGATAATTATTGTTCCATTTATGATGTGAGACCTAAGGCTTGTAGTGAGTTTCCACACACAAATAGAAAGAAATTTCAACAAATATCAAATTTAACTCTAAAAAATGTAGCTATCTGTCCAGCTGCTTTCAATATTGTGGAAGCTATGAAACAACGCATAAAATAAAACTATTTATTATGAAAAGAATTTTTCTTATTGTCTTATTGGTAATACCATCTCTTTCTTTTTGCCAGTCTAATGATTGGTTGACCTCACTAGATGCTGCTAAGCGTTTGGCTTTAGTACAAGATAAAATGGTACTTATGATTTGGGAGGAAGCTGCTTTTTTGCCTCTCCCAGTTACTTTAAAAGACGATAATGGAAAACAAGTATTTATTGACGATTTATTTGAAAATCAGATTTTAATTAATTTGCTCCGTGATTATTTTATTCTCGTTAAAGTTAATGAACAGGAATATGAGGCGCTTTTTCAAGCTATAAAAAACAAACGATCTACAACCTACATTAATAAATTTAATGATGATTCTATAAAAATATTGGATGTCAATGGTATCATCGTTAATTCAAACAAGGAGCCCTATAGAGAATTCTTAAATATTACAAAATTCATTATAAAATATGATATCAATACTAGCTTTATAAAAGCAGAATTGACGAGTTACCGCAACCAACAAAACTTTGAAACTACTTTGAGTTTAGCCTCAAAATATATTGAACTTGCTATATTCACTATTGAATCTGCACGACAAGACATCATTACATTGTCAGATATTTATCTAGACGAAGCTCAAAATCATCTTCTAAATGATACCATAGAAAATAAATTATCAGTGATACGGAAAATAGAACTCCTAAAAATTAAACAACAACTTATTTTAAATAGGCCTAGAAAAGTATTAAGGCAGCTCAAACGCATTGACGATATAAAAGCAGATGCTGCGAACGAAGAGCTAGTTGCATTTTTATATGTAACAGCATACAGAATTTTAAAAGATGAAGATAATGCTGCGTCATGGCGAAGTAAAATTTCTTTAATAAATTTGAAAAAATCAAATCAAATTATTAGTAACAGTAATTAATATGGAAAGTATATTAAATTATTTTGAGACCATACCATCGTTGCATAGAAGTCTAATTCTTGTTAGCGGACTCACATTATTTTGGTTACTGGAAGGCACATTGCCATTATTTAATTTTAACTACAAAAAATGGAAACATGCAGTTCCTAATTTGTTTTTCACACTCACTACCATTATTGTTAATTTTGGTTTAGCCTTTTCGTTGTTAGGAACAGCTCAGTGGGTTGAGGATTCAAAATTTGGAATCATTAATTGGATTCCAAATCTCCCGCTTTGGGCTTATGTTTTACTTGGTGTTTTGTTACTCGATCTTATAGGTGCTTATTTAGCGCATTATGTGGAGCATAAGGTTAAACCATTATGGATGGTGCATCTAGTGCATCATTCAGATCATAACGTAGACACTACAACCGCAAATAGACACCATCCCTTAGAGAGTATTATTCGGTTTTCTTTTACCTTATTAGGTGTCATAATTGTTGGTGCACCAATTGCTATTGTGTTTTTGTACCAATCGCTATCGCTAATTGCTACGCAGTTTAGCCATGCTAATATTAAGCTGCCTAAAAAGCTAGATAAAGCTATCAGTTATGTTTTTATTTCACCAGATATGCACAAGGTGCATCATCATTATAAATTACCTTATACAGATTCTAATTATGGAAATATCTTTTCTATATGGGATCGTCTATTTGGGACATTTATGACCTTAGAAAGGGAATCAATAATTTATGGTGTAGATACATTTCCAAATGAAGAGGCTAACGGTAAAATTGGGGAGCTTCTAAAACAACCGTTTCATAAGTATAGAAAGCCTTCAATCACAAACGCTCCAGAGTAAATATAGCTTATAAGCTACTAGTGCTAATAATAGTTTTAGATAAATGCATAAATCTTAGATTCAAAGAAAGATTATAAAATGACTGATTTTGGTGTTAAGATTACAGAAAAAGTCCATACTTCGGTTTTATTTACCGTTGGTGGATTATTTTGTTAGTCATCCAAAAAAGAAGTTAGTTTTGCTCTCGGGATTATAAAAAAGCTATTTATTCAATATTGTTGACGTTAACCAACGTTTATATATGAGAATAGTATTATTTGTAATCTTTTTTAGTTTAATCACGTCACTAAACTATACTGCACAAGCCCAAGTCGATCTCGCTAAATTAGAGAAAAATGTTAATATTAGAGCTAAAGGGCTAATCCATAATCTTAATACAACTAAAGATACATTAGTACTTAAAAGCGACTCGCTTATCAATAAATTATACTCAGTAAGTATGGCACATGAACGTGAGATTGATATGAGTATCAATAAAACGTTTGTAAAAATTCCATTAGATCAATTAAGTAAAGGAAAGCATGTGTTCGTAGCTGTGCAGTCGTCTATGCGAATTGTATTTGTAGTTAAGATTTTGAGAGAGGATAAAGATACGCTCTTGGCAATGGCCAATGATGAGGAATTGGTTGCAAAGAACGAGAAAGAGTAATACTTTAATTAGTTTTCATTCCATTCCAAAGAGTATCAAAAGAAAGGATTATTACTAGGGTTTAGTCAATATTAAATTGGATATAACGATTACTGCGAAAAATAGAGTAGCGTTTGGCACCAGTAAGAATAATAATTATGAAGGTTTTGTATAATTAGCATTTTCGAATTTCCATAATGTACGATTTTTCAGATTATTCATAAATTAAATACATGCTACGTACCTTTTTAAAGGTACTCAGCCCATCAGCCCAAGTCTCTCTAATATCTTGTTCAGAAACACCAGACTCTATCTGTATTTGTAAAGCTTTTGTCCCAGCTAGATTCGTAAAGAAAGTATTAAAAAATACTGTTTTATCAATTGAGTTTTGGTACGCTTTAATCAAATAACTTAAATCTAATTGGTTGAGATCTTTATGTGTGCTTAAATCTTCACCATAACACAATACACCATCGTGTTTTGGATATTTAGAAGCGTCATTTGGCATTGGGATATATTTAAAATTATAAACAGTTTTATCTAAATACGGACTCCCGTAAATCTGAAACTGCTTAGAGGTACCTCGCCCTGCATTAACATTCGTGCCTTCAAAAAAGCAAAGGCTAGGGTAGAGATTAATTGATTTTGCGTTTGGTAAGTTAGGCGATGGCTTTATGGGTGAACTATAGGTGTCATCATGTTTGTAATTTTGCATCTCTATTACTGTAAGATCACATATGATGTTGTGGTCTAACCAACCTTGACCATTAATCATTTTGGCATATTCTCCAATCGTCATTCCATGAACTACAGGTATTGGGTGCATCCCAACAAAACTTTTGTGTTTTGTTTCTAAAATCGGACCGTCAATATAATTTCCATTTGGATTTGGTCTGTCTAAAATCATAACTGGGATATTTGCTTCTGCACAAGCTTCCATGACATAATGCAAACTAGAAATATAGGTGTAGAATCGAGCGCCAACATCTTGGATATCAAAAATAACGACATCTAAATCTGCTAATTGCGCAGGTGAGGGTTTTCTGTTTTTTCCGTAAAGAGATACAATGGGTAGGTTGGTTTTTGTGTCAATACCATCTTTTACCAGTTCACCAGCATCTGCTTCGCCTCTAAACCCGTGTTCTGGAGCAAATACTTTCTTGATGTTGACGTTGCGCTTTAGAAGAGAATCAATTATGTGCTCGTATCTAATCGTCGTTATTTCTAGGCCTGAGGCTTCGCTATTTTTTAAACCGCTAATTCCTCCTCTAACTTTAATAACTGAAGTTTGATTTGCAACAATACCCACACGTTTTCCTTTTAGCAACGGCAAGTAATTATTTATTTGATGAGCACCAACAATGATTTCATCATTCAATTTTAACAGACTGTCATGCTGAACTTGTTTTAGGATCTCATTATTTTTAACAGAATCATCTTTAGATTTTGAACCACAAGAAATGAGAACCAAAACAAACCCTATAATTATCGGGAAAACCCTATTTTTGAACATCGATAAACGCATATAATAATTTTGAATTACGAGTTTTTTATAGCTAAACGCATTATTGGTAGTAAAGCGTATAAAAGTAGTGTTTCAGCACCAATAATAAAAATTGGTATTGCAGCAATTGCCATTGGTATTGTTGTAATGCTCATAGCAATTGCCACAGGTTTAGGACTTCAAAAAAAGGTGCGAGAAAAGGTTGTTGCATTTAATGGTCATATTACGATTAATAATTATGACACTAATGAGTCCAATGAATCTAAAGTTCCTATAACTACAGAGCAGGAGTTTTATCCGCAATTTAATTCTGTCGAGGGCATTAAACATATTCAAGGCGTGGCAACAAAGTTTGGTATTATACGTACCGAAACTGATTTTGAAGGTATAGTCCTCAAGGGGGTAGGTAGCGACTATGACTGGTCGTATCTTCAAGAGTTTTTAGTAGAAGGGAATTTGCCATCGTATGAAGGGAAACTGAGTAATGAGGTGGTGATATCGAGCTATCTTGCTAATCGTTTAAATTTCAGAGTAGGTGATAATTTTCAAACGGTTTTTGGTAAGGAGAGTATTGATGAGATTCCGTTTCAGCGCGCCTTTACGGTTGTTGGTATTTTTAATTCCGGATTTCAAGACATTGACAAAAACTTCATGATTGGTGATTTGAGTCATATCCAACGTATGAATAAATGGAAGAATAACGAGGTTGGTAATTTTGAAGTGTACTTAGATGATTTCTCTCAGCTTTTAGAAAAAGAACAACAAATACGAGATCAAACGCCATCATTTTTAGACACACAAACCATTGAAGAAAAATTTTCCACCACGTTTGAGTGGATTAAAATTTTTGATAATAATACCTACGGAATAATCGCCATAATGATCATCGTCGCGGGAATAAATATGATTACGGCCTTGCTTGTTCTCATTTTAGAGCGTACTCAAATGATTGGGATTCTAAAAGCCTTAGGCAGTAGTAACTGGAGTATTAGAAAAGTATTTTTGTATAATGCTACCTATTTAATTGGTTTAGGTTTGTTTTGGGGGAATCTCATCGGCTTAGGCTTACTATTTGCTCAGCAACAGTTTGGTCTTCTAAAGTTTCCAAATCCAGAGCAATATTATGTCTCTATAATCCCCGTGCATATTAGTTTTGGGGATGTTATACTTCTCGATATTGGCACCTTTGTCGCATGTTTTTTAATGCTACTGGTTCCGTCTATTATTATCACTAAGATTTCTCCGGTTAAGGCGATTCGTTTTGAATAAAGCCCGTTTAGATGTATTAAAACACCTTTATTAAAGGTTTCGAAGTGGGCGTTACCCTTTATCACTTTCTGTAGATAAAGCGTCAGGCTATACGTTGTGTCTTTTTTGAGAGTTCATTGCTAAAAATCGCAACGGACTCTCAAAAAAAGATGTCACTTCCATCCTTAACGCGAGCCAATTAGAGAATAAAAGCTATCCAAAATTAATGTAATGGCAATTAATCACAGTTATAATTGAGCTTATCGAATTACGGTTGCTGAACTTGTTGAAGTATGACTGCCGAGTTTGTTGACGTATAACATTTCCGCAGAAAGCATTTGTAAACCTTAAGTTTTACTTACTTTTGTAGCGTAAAATAAGGACTATGCAATACGCTGAAAATATATTAGGAACCATTGGTAATACACCGTTAGTAAAGCTAAATAAATTAACTAAAGACTTACCGTGTTTGGTGCTCTCAAAATACGAAACCTTCAACCCAGGAAACTCGGTAAAAGACCGTATGGCTGTGATGATGATTGAGGATGCAGAGGCTGACGGTCGATTAAAACCAGGCGGTACAATCATAGAAGGAACTTCTGGAAATACAGGTATGGGATTGGCTTTAGCAGCAATCGTAAAAGGTTATAAATGTATTTTTGTAATTAGTGACAAGCAGTCGAACGAAAAAATGGATATTCTTCGTGCTGTTGGTGCTGAGGTTGTTGTTTGTCCAACAGATGTGGAGCCAGATGATCCTCGCAGTTACTATTCAGTATCAAAACGTTTAGGTAAAGAAACGCCTAACTCATGGTACGTGAATCAATACGATAACCCCAGTAATTGTAAAGCACACTTTAAAAGTACAGGTCCAGAAATTTGGGAACAAACGGATGGGAAAATTACACATTTTGTATCTGGAGTAGGAACAGGTGGTACTATTTCTGGTGTTGGTAGTTATTTAAAAATGAAAAATCCGAATATAAAAATTTGGGGAATTGATACCTATGGTAGTGTCTTTAAAAAATACCATGAGACAGGAATTTTTGATGAAAAAGAAATCTATCCTTACGTGACCGAAGGGATTGGAGAGGATATTTTACCTTTAAATGTGAATTTCGGTGTTATAGACGGTTTTACAAAAGTGACCGATAAAGATGCTGCAGTATACACGCAGAGGCTTGCAAAAGAAGAGGGTATGTTTCTTGGAAACAGTGCAGGAGCAGCTATAAAAGGTGTGTTGCAATTAAAAGAGCATTTTACAAAAGATGATGTTGTCGTTGTTTTGTTTCATGACCACGGAAGTCGTTATGTAGGTAAAATGTTTAATAACGAGTGGATGAAGAAAATGGGTTATATTGAATAAGTTTATTCCAATTCAATTTTATCAAGGAGCAATTCAAAAGATTGCTCTTTTTTGTTGCCTATTAAAAAAGCAATTTCTTCCATTTGCTCACCAGGAAAATTGGGATCATTAAGTCTACGACCTCTAAATCTTGGTTCCATTACATTAAAAGGAATGGTGATAGTCAACCAATCTGTAGTCGTTTCAAATTCGTAAATATAAGAGGCGTAATCCCTAGACGAGGTCTTGATGCGAAATTGATAATTATTTCCGTCACCTTTTACACGCAGTGTCACTTTGCTATAGACTGAAACATCTTTTGTTTTAAAGCGGTAACGTAGGGATGAAAATCCACCATTATTTTCTAATGAGATCTTCCCGCTAAATTTACCGTGACCCTCAGTATTAATTTCGAAACTTCCGTTGGAGCGTCCACCCATAACAACGTCATCTACAATTCTCCAATTGCTAGTGTCAGAAGTTTTATTGAAATCAAAAAGCGTTGTTGTGGTCATAAATAATAGTGTTGAAATTAGAATAACAAGTCTCATGGGTTTGCTTTCTATAAAGATACGAAGCACATCAGTTAATAGAAAGTATGTTAACTAAAATTTTATAGTTTTTGGAGATGTTTGTCTTAGATCAGTTTATATATTACAACTGTGAGAACCTATTAGGATTACCTTTTGTAGGTTTCAGGAAACCTATAAGCTATAGGTTTTTAGCAATAAGATGCAATAGAAAAGTCTCACGTTCAATTGACATACCCTTTTTAGTGCTAGTAGCCATAGTCTTTTTATTGTGTTCTAAGGCGTCATGAATGTTAACCCAAACAGCTGTCATACCATTACTTATTTCGTAAGGTTCTAAATCTGAAACGCCAAGGTTCTCGTTGATATCGCAAGTATAGCAGTAAGAAATCATATGCTGAACATCATAATCAGGTTTATACCATGGTCTGTACTCTTCGTAAACACCAAAGGGTTGTATGTTTTTAATATCTTTTGCTCCAGTTTCTTCAATAAGCTCTCGCATCATTCCTTCTATTTTGTCTTCATCTAGATCTAAGCCTCCACCAGGAAGACTATAATCCTCATAGCGCTCAGTGTAAAGCAATAAAATACTATGACCATTAATTACAATACTTCTCGTGGCTAGTCTTGTGAAAATAGATTTATTGTCTAGAGTTTTTACTTCAGGATGATAATGGGTCTTTAATAGGTTCATTTAGGGATACTATATTTTTATGTAAATATAAAATAACTAGAATAGTAATTAACAACAAGAAATGAAAATGAAAGCGCTGTTTAAAAGGATTCGTTTGTACTTTGTAAAGTTGAAATGATTACCTTGGTAATTGAGTATTTAATGAATACAGGGACTCAAATGGAAACGTGATACATGTATAATTACAGTCACAAGAATAGCGAGATTCTTCCTTTGATTTTATGTAGAGATGATCTATTTAAAAAATGGAGACATTCTTTATTGTTTTATTATTTTTCTAACAAGTGTAGAGTTATTAATTTTAATATGAGCAATATAAAGTCCTTTATTAAGACCTTCTAAGGACAACTCTTCTACAAAATGCTGTTCTATGATTTTTCTTCCAGATACATCATAAATAATTATTTCATCAACTCTTTTACTCAGATTTAAAAGTACATGAAATGGATTTGGGTATAGGCTAAAAGCAAAATCTGAAGCGGTATTTGGAACCGTCAAAGTTATCGTATCAGTATCAATTTCAATCATCCATAATTTTGCAGGGAAAGGTATCGTAATAGGTCCAATTGTAACAACATATTTTTCATTTGAAATATATAAACGATGCTTAGTCGTTGTAATTTCAAAAAGAGAAATAGCTTCTACTTGATTACCTAGCGGAACTATATTTGATATTTTTTCTGAGACTGTACCAGAAAATATATCCAAACTGGCATTAGGTATATTATGTATCGTAAACATAAATGGAGCATTAGTGCTACTATATCCAGTAAGAAAAATAATACTTTCATCAGAGGTGGTATCCACTCCAGTTATTAGTCCGTTTGTGTTGTAGCTGCTTTCTAATACGGTGCTATGCACCTGACTACTAGTTTTTGGGATAGAGTAAACATTAACCGTATTATCTATCCAATTTTTTGAAAATATGAGTAGCTTATCATCATATGAAATAAGTCCCTCAGCATCCCAATTATTATTATTTACATTAGGAGTGAAATCAGTTTGATTTGCATAAGTATACGAAATGATTTCAGGTGTGACCGTATTGTCTGTATCATTATAATCAACTTTTGAAATTTTATATATTTTTAAATCAGTTCTACTTCCACTGTTATTTCCAATATCCCCTATATAGATATAAGAAGCATCTTGTGTAATATCTTCCCAATCTATATTTGTAGCGTTATTTATTGTAACCGTTCTTGTTATAGTACCCGTACTCGTATCAAATTCATATAGATTAGGAGCATCACCACTATCATTATGAGTAATTGTCTTATTGTTATAAAAAATAAGGCCAGAGGTTTCGTCTAAAGTGGGAGTTTGTAAATTTGTTATGTCGGTTGCTGTTTGAGCACTTACTGTTAATAAACCAAATAAGAGTAATATTATAGTTATTGCTTTTTTCATTTATAGGGTCTTTTAGTAATGCTTAATCTACTAATAGAATAAATATAAATATATTTATTTTAAGTATGTTATTTTGAGTTCGAAGTTTTATTCAACGAGTCGCTATTAGATTCAAGTATCGACTGTCTGAATTGTCGATTCCCACACATAAACGAATTTCGACTATTTTTTTTAGAAAGGCGTGTTTCAATAGCACTCGTTTTTTAAAAATAGAGAGAGTCATTGCGAATTGAGCTTTAATTTTATTCACCATTTTTATGTCCCAATTTTTTATAGTTATTAATTACGAGATGACTATTTTTTATAATTTATTTTAGACACACTAATCAGGAGTTTTATGAGGGTAGTTGTTATATATATGTGATTATCGTTTATCATCTATAATTAGCATCGATTCATTATCTTTAAACAAAAATTAACGTGATTAAAAGAGCACTAGAACATAAAGTAAGTTGTATTGTATTATTATCGGTTTTACTAGTGTCTTCAGTCAGCGCTCAAGTATTTGAGCAAGTACAAATGATTTCAGGATTAGGGAATTTAGAAAACAATAATGGTGTTGCAGTTGCCGATTTTGATAATGATATGGACCTCGATATTTTTGTCGTTGCATTAGCTCAAGACCTAGAAGGTGATGAGACGACCAAAAGTAAGCTGTATAGAAATAATAATGATGGTTCTTTTACAGATGTTACTGCACAAGTAGGTTTGACCAATTTACATCCAGTAATTACTGAGATTGATGATTTTTTTGGACTCAAAGGGTTTAAACATGGCGTCTCTTGGGGAGATTATAATAATGATGGTTTTCCCGATTTGGTGTTTACACATTCTAATAAACTTCAACTGTTTATCAATCAAAACGGAGTCTTCACAGAAGTTACAGAAGGTGCGGGTTTAACTCAATTTAGTGATTGTAGACATACAGGTGCAACATGGTTTGACTATAACAACGATGGTTTTCTTGATCTCTATGTAAATGATTGGGATGCTTGTGACACTAACTCAGTCTATCTCAATAATGCCAATGGGACATTCTCAAATGTCACTGTAGAAACCAACATGCAAGATACAGGTGGTAATGCGAGTTATATGGCTGTGCCTTTTGATATTAATGACGACGGCTGGATGGATTTATATGTGTCTAACGATTTTAGCGAACCTAATAGTTTATTCATTAGTCAAAACGGAAATTCATTCATAGAACAAGCGCAACTCTTTGGTCTCGATAATATGATTGATGATATGGGTATCACATTAGGTGACTTCAATCTTGATGGTGCGTTTGACGTTTTTATCACTGGTATTGATCAAAATGCATTATTGCAAAACGATGGGACAAACAATTTCATAAATACAACTGCTACCAATAATATTACTGCATCTGGTTGGGCTTGGGGAACACGCTTTGCAGATTTTGATCTCGATAGCGATGAAGACCTAATCATCGTTAACGGGTTTGAATTTCAAGATAGAAGTACTGAAACAAATGTGTATTATAAAAATTTATCAGCGGAAGGCTTATCTGGCTTTGAAGACAATTCAGAAGCATTAAACTTTAACGCACTCTCAGTAAGTGTAGAAGCTGTAGATTTTGATTATGATAACGATGGTGATTTAGATATTTATGTCACCAATGCAGATCAGCAATCGATACTTTATGAAAACAAACTTCTCAATTATGACGAAGAAAGTACTTTGCAATGGTTTAAGGTTAAGCTTCAAGGGACAGTCTCAAATAGAGATGCGATTGGTACAAGATTAACTTTACGCACTAATGAGCGCACTTATGTAAGACATTACACAGGAGTGGGGTTCTTATCTCAGAGTCTACAAGCGGTTCATTTTGGATTGTCTAATGCAATTGAAATTGAAGAATTAGAAATCAAATGGCCTTCTGGATTAGTTGAAATTCATCAAAATTTAGAGGAGAATACAACTATTTTAGCTGTTGAAGGGGAGGGGTTTACGTTGTTAGATATTCAGCCTAGTCAAAAAATTAGAGGTTGCACAGATCCTTTTTCTTGTAATTATAATCCAGGTGCAACTTTAGATGATGGGACCTGTGCCTATCTAAATCCTAATTTAATTTCTGGAGCTGCAAATTCAGGATTTTTCAGAATAGAAGACTATAATTATTCCATAGCAATTGGTTCGTCAGCCAATTGGACGGTCATGGGCGGAGAAATTGTAGAGGGTCAAAATACAGATACAGTTTCTATAAAATGGGGGTTAACTGAAACAGGGACCATTAGTGTTCGAGAAAATAATGGTAATTGTTTTAGCGAAGCGCAAGAGTTCACAGTAATGTTGAGCGCAAATGAGCTTCCAGAGGATGTCTCTGTAGCAAGATTATGGAACGAAGTCTTACTCGAAGCCATTAGAAAGGATTTTGCCAGACCAACAATACATGCTCGGAATTTGTTTCATACCAGTATCGCTATGTATGATATTTGGGCAATTTATAACGATGCAGCAAAACCCTATCTTATTGGAAATACGGTTAATAATTTTTCTACGGAATTATTAGAGTTTTCACCTTTAGAAAATATTGAAGAGTCACAAATGAAAGCAATGAGCTATGCTATGTATAGGTTGTTATCGTATCGTTTTCAAAACTCTCCAAATGTTGAAGAATCTCAGGCTCTGTTTGATTTAATCATGGAACAGTTAGGTTATGAAACTACATTTGCGGTATCCACTTTGTATCAATTTGGAAATGCTGCAGCTTTAGGGAATTATGTAGCAGAGACAATTATTAACTACGGAAATGGAGATGGCTCAAGAGAGCTCGACTTCTTTAATAACGCATATTATGCTTCAGTAAATGAACCTTTAGGGCCAGCAGTAGCGACTACAACATTAATGAATGATCCTAATCGTTGGCAACCTTTAGCTTTAGATACATTTATAGACCAAAGTGGTAATTTGATAGATGGAACAGTTATAGAGTTTTTAAGTCCAGAATGGGGAAATGTATATCCGTTCGCAATGTCTGCCGAAGATAACGTGACCTATCAGCGCAATGGAGATGCTTATAAAGTCTATAATGATCCAAGTGATCCACCATATTTGAATGTGACATCAGATGATGATTCTAGTGATGCTTATAAACTAGGATTTTCTATGGTTTCTATTTGGGGTTCCCATCTAGATCCTAGTGATAATGTACTATGGGATATTTCTCCTGCAGCTATTGGGAATACAGATATTAATGAGTTTCCAACCAATTATAGTGATTATCCAAATTTTTATAATGTGATCGAAGGAGGTGATATAGGACAAGGTCATGTGATCAATCCAGTTACAAGTCAAGCTTATGAATCTCAATTCGTGCCTAGAGGTGATTATACAAGAGTCCTAGCAGAATTTTGGGCAGATGGTCCAGACTCTGAAACACCTCCAGGACATTGGTTTACTATATTAAATTATGTGAATGAACATCCACAATTAGAAAAGAAATTTGAGGGAGAAGGCGCCATTCTTGACGACTTAGAGTGGGATGTTAAATCTTATTTTATTTTGGGAGGAGCAATGCACGATTCTGCAATTTCGGCATGGAGTGTAAAAGGGTGGTATGATTATTTGAGGCCAATTTCAGCAATTAGAAACATGGCTTTATTAGGTCAAAGTACAGATGAAACGCTAGATAATTATAATGTTGCAGGAATTCCTTTATTAGAGGGTTATGTTGAGGTTGTGGGTATAAACGATGCTTTGGTTGGAGAAGAGGGTGTGAATTTTGGCAAAGTAAAATTATATACCTGGAGAGGTCCAGATTATATCGATGACGACGCTACAGATATCGCTGGAGTGGGTTGGATTCTTGCCGAAAATTGGTGGCCATATCAAAGACCTACATTTGTAACACCTCCATTTGCAGGCTATGTTTCTGGTCATTCTACTTATTCTCGAGCGGCTTCAGAGGTCTTGACAAAAATTACAGGAAGTCCTTTTTTTCCTGGCGGACTAGGGGAATTTACAGCAAAACAAAATGACTTTTTAGTGTTTGAACAAGGACCATCTGTAGATGTAAAATTACAATGGGCCACATATAGAGATGCTTCAGATCAAACGAGTTTATCTCGTATTTGGGGCGGAATTCATCCGCCTGCAGACGATATTCCTGGTCGATTAATTGGAGAAAAAGTAGCTAATGATGCCTTTGACTTTGCAGTGCCTTATTTTAGAGGAGATGTCATTGAGAATGATAGTGCAGAGCAAATTGTGTATCCAAATCCAGTGATTAAAAATGAAGTGTTTATTACAAATTCATCTCAGGAGGATATCATAACTATATTTGATGTTAGAGGACGACAAGTCAATATTCTTAAAAAACAATTTAATGAATTTGGCAGTGTGACTAAGCTCGTTATTCCAGAGGGAACAGCGTCAGGACTCTATTTTTTAAATATAAATAATGATTCAAAACTATTAATCGTTAAGGGCTAATTATTGATATGCAAGAGACACTTCAAGAGTATATTCCAGAGAAGGCTATTTCAAAAGTTATAGAATTATTAGATCACGACAAGTTAAACGTTAAAGTTAAGAAAGAACGTAAAACAAGACATGGTGATTATAAACGTTTACCTAATGGAAATCATCAAATCACAGTAAATTCTAATTTAAATCATTATCGATTCTTAATAACACTCATTCATGAGATTGCTCATTTTGAAGCCTTCAATAATTACGGTCGGTTAATCAAACCTCACGGGTTAGAATGGAAACGTACATTTCAGCATTTAATGTTGCCTTTTATAAATCCTGATGTTTTTCCAATGGAATTATTGCCCTTATTAGCAACCCATTTTAAAAATCCAAAAGCATCGAGCGATACAGACATAAAACTCGCTTATGCTTTAAAGCAATTTGATGCACCAAACAATAAAACCTTTATATTTGAAGTACCTTTGCATGCGTCCTTTCAAATATATAATGGACGTATATTTAGAAAAGGTTTAAAACGAAGAACACGTTACGAATGTGTGGAGTTAAAAACAAGTAAAACATACTTGTTTAATGCCAATGTGGAGGTAGAATTATTAGAAGAGTAATTACATTACCATAAAAAGGGGAATCTCATAATATTTAGGTTTTTGATTAATAATATTTCCGATGGAAGGAAACAAAACAATTTTGATGAATAAAAATTATTATGCCATATTGATGGCAGGAGGAGTGGGATCAAGGTTTTGGCCTGTAAGTACGCAAGATTTTCCAAAACAATTCCACGATATGTTGGGAACTGGAGATACTTTGATTCAAAAGACTTTTAATCGTCTTGCGAATTTGATTCCGAAGGAAAATATATTCATTTTAACTAATGAACGTTATAATGATTTGGTATTTGAGCAACTTCCTGAAGTCACTAAGCGTCAAGTTGTTTTAGAACCAGCCATGCGAAATACAGCACCTTGTATCTTATATGCTGCTTTAAAAATCCAAAAGGAAAATAAAGATGCAGTCATGATTGTTGCCCCAAGTGATCACTGGATTGAAGATGAAAATGCGTTTACAAATAACGTACAACAAGCGTTTGATTTCTGTTCAAAGCATGACGCGCTGATGACTTTAGGGATTCAACCAACATTTCCAAATACAGGTTATGGCTATATTGAGTTTGATAAGTCTTCCGAAGATAAAATAAAACCAGTACATCAGTTTAGAGAAAAACCAGATTATAATACTGCCAAGTCATTTATTGAGCAAGGAAATTTTTTATGGAATGCTGGGATTTTCATGTGGAGTGTGAGCAGTTGTTTAAAAGCATTTAAAGCGAATCAGCCCAAGTTGTATACTCTTTTTGAAGCTGGTTATGCCGCATATAATACAGAATTTGAAGATGACTTTATTAGAGATAATTATGCGAAAGCAGAAAATGTGTCTGTAGATTATGCTATCATGGAACAATCCAAAAATGTGTATATAATTCCTGCTACTTTTGATTGGAATGACCTTGGTACATGGGGAAGTTTATACGATAAATTAGATAAGGATACTGATGGTAATGCAGTGGTTAATGCGCAAACGTTAACTGAAGATGCATTTGGTAATATGATTAGAACTAAAACTGATAAAGTGGTTGTAGTGGATGGTCTTCAAGATTATATTATTGTGGATAAAGACGAAGTTTTACTTATCTTTCCGAAGACAAAAGAACAAGATATTAAAAAAGTACTCCAAAAAGTTAAAGAGAAATTTGGGGAACATTACGGTTAGAATATGAGTGACGAGAGTAAATTCGACTTCTCAGAAGAAGAGATCAAAAAAGAAGCAGCAGTTGAGCAAAGCAAAAAAGCGATTCAACAAGATGCCAAAGGCTTGTGGCAAAGTATCAAAACCTTTATGGTCGAACTTTTAGACTTTAGAGAGGATACAGATCGCGATGCTACAATTCTGGCTATCAAAGGTGATATTCCTTTTAAAGGAGCGACTGCCTGGATTTTGGTGTGCTCTATTTTTGTGGCTTCGATTGGTTTAAACGCAAATTCAACAGCAGTTGTTATCGGAGCTATGTTAATTTCTCCATTAATGGGGCCAATTTTAGGTGTTGGTTTATCTCTTGCTATTAATGATATTGATACACTTAAAAGATCATTAATCAATTTAGTAATAATGATTATTTTGAGTTTATTAACAGCCTTTTTATTCTTTAAATTCTTTCCTCTAAGTGAAGATACATCAGAGCTTTTAGGGCGTGTAAAACCAGATATTAGAGATGTGCTTATCGCATTTTTTGGTGGATTAGCATTGATTATCGCTCGGACTAAAAAAGGAACGATAGCCTCTGTTATTTTTGGAGTTGCCATTGCTACCGCGCTTATGCCACCTTTATGTACGGCTGGTTACGGATTAGCAAAAGGTAATTGGGCGTATTTTGGTCAAGCCATGTACTTATTTACGATAAACACTATATTTATTGCGTTAGCCACTTTTCTAGTGCTTAAAATTTTGCGTTTTCCAATGCTTAAATATGCGAATTCTGCCAAACGGAAACGAATTGCAAGATTGGCTTCTTTGGTGGCTATTGTTGTTATGATTCCTGCAGGTTTTACTTTCGTAGATGTATTAAAAGAAAGTCGTTTTGAAATAGACGCTAAAGCGTTTATAAATAATGAATTAAAAGCCCTGCCTAATTCTAGCTTTATTGTAAAGAATGCAACTCCTAATTATGAACCTCTTGGTGATTCGTTTATTGAATTAATTCCTTTTGGTAATGATGAAATATCTGAAGAAACTAGACTTTTGTTACAATCCCGTTTTAAGGATTACTTTGCACTTAAAAATTCTAAGTTGTCTATTAAGCAGGTGACAAATAGATCTATTAATAATCTTGAATATATGGAGGAGTTGCGAACTCGTGACTCTGTTGATTTGTTATCACAAGGTCAAAAGATTTCTTATTTAGAAAATACGGTGTCTAGATTGTCTCGTTTAGAACGTGGGCAAATTCCGTTCGAAGATTTAGTACGAGAAGCTAAAATTAACTATGAAAATTTAAAGGCTGTGTCCTATTCAAAACGAATTACATCAGATTTCTCGAAAATAGATACACTTAATATATTTTCCTTTAACTGGGTAGATTCTTTGACCACCAAAGAACAAAAAGAAAAAGATTTGAGAAAGTTGGGAGTCTGGTTTAAGGACAAGTTAAAGTTAGATACACTTGTAGTAGAGTAGTCTATCATTAAGCTCTTTCTTCTAAGTACATTTGTCGTACTTTTTTAAATAGGTTAGAGGAGTAAACAAAATCTGTTACCACATGGTTATCCGTTTTAAAGATATTTTCTTTAGAACCTTCCCACGCTTTAAGTCCGTCTTTTAGGAATACAATTTTCTCGCCAATTTCCATTACAGAGTTCATATCGTGAGAATTAATTACAGTGGTAATATTATACTCATCTGTGATTTCTTGAATTAGGTTATCAATGACTATTGCTGTTTTAGGATCTAAGCCAGAATTTGGTTCATCACAAAATAAATATTTAGGTTTGTTTACTATTGCCCTTGCAATAGCTACCCTTTTTTGCATTCCTCCAGAGGCTTCACTAGGCATTTTATGATGCGCGTCTTCAAGTTTTACACGTTTTAAAACAAAGTCTGCACGATCTTCCATTTCGCTTTTAGTTTGCTTAGTAAACATGCGCAGTGGAAACATAACATTTTCTAGAATAGTCATAGAATCAAAAAGGGCACTACCTTGAAAGACCATGCCTATGTCTGCTCTTAAGTTTCGTTTCTGGGCATCTGTGAGTTTGGCGTAAGCCAGTCCATCATATTCAATTTCGCCTTCTTCAGGAGAAAAAAGACCTAATAGACATTTAAGAAAAACTGTTTTACCTGAGCCACTTTGTCCAATAACTAAACTTGTTTTTCCTTTTTCAAAAGTAGTAGTTATACCTTTTAAAATATGAGCATCTCCAAAAGACTTATGTATGTTTTTTACTTCAATCATGAGCTTAGTAGGAGTTGAGTTAATATATAATTGAGAAGGATGATAACGACACTAGTCCAAACAAATGAAGTTGTACTTGCTTTACCAACTTCTAGTGCGCCGCCTTTCATGTAAAATCCATAGAAAGAAGGAATCGTGGCTAAAAGAAAAGCGAATACAAATGTTTTTATAAATGCGTAAATGATATGAAAAGGTATAAAATCCATTTGAATACCTATAATATAATCTTCTAGAGTGCCAAAACCACCAAATATTACGGCAGCCATTCCGCCTACAATTCCCAAAAACATCGCAATAGAAATCACAAAAGGGTATAACATTAAAGCAATAAATTTTGGAAATACAAGATAGTTTAAGGAGTTGATACCCATAACTTCTAAGGCGTCAATTTGCTCTGTAACTCGCATCGTACCAATACTAGAGGTAATAAAAGAGCCTACTTTACCAGCCATGATAATAGAAATAAAAGTAGGAGCAAACTCTAGTATAATAGATTGTCTCGTAGCGAAACCTATGAGGTATTTAGGGATTAGAGGATTATCAATGTTTAATGCCGTTTGAATAGTCACAACACCACCAACAAAAAAAGAAATAAAGGCGACGATACCTAGTGAACCAATGATTAAATCATCAATATCTTTCAATATCAAGGTTCGCATAACGGACCACTTAGTGGGTTTGCGAAACATCTCGGCAATCATTAAAAAATAAGCACCAATATTATGAAGGTATGACATAGTAAAATTTGTTATGGTAAAAGTAAAAAATTACAAAGACTTTTTTAATGTAAAGGTTAAAAGATGCTAAACAAAAAACTGTATTTTTGAAGATAGAAAATAGAACAATTTTATGAAACTAGCGTGTTAAAAGTTATTTCATCTAAAGTGATGATTAACAGCCAATAGCATGTAGCCTAGGAAAATAATAAATCTAAATACATGAAAGTTATAATTAATCTTCTTCTCATGCTTGTGGTATTGACCTCATGTCATGCACAAAAGCCAATTTCTGAAGTAAAAAAGGAACAAACTACAATTAATAATAGCAATCCTAAGCTGGTTGTGGGTATTGTAGTTGATCAAATGCGTTATGACTATCTCACAAGATTTGCGAGTAAATATGGTGACGGCGGATTCAAACGTATGATTAATGAAGGGTTTAACTGTAAAAATAATCACTTTAATTACATCCCAACATATACGGGTCCTGGACATGCGTCAGTTTTTACAGGAACAACGCCTAAAAATCATGGCATTATTGGTAATAATTGGTATGATAAGGAGATTAAAGATATGGTATACTGTGCTGGAGATGACAGCGTTTCTTCTGTTGGTACTCAAGATGATGCTGGTGAAATGTCACCACATAGAATGAAAACAACCACCTTTGGTGATGAAAACCGACTATTTACTCAAAAACAAGGAAAAACAATTGGTATCTCACTAAAAGATAGAGGAGCAATTTTACCTGCAGGTCATAGTGCAAATGCGGCCTATTGGTTTCATGGTAGAGATGAGGGGTCTTGGATAACAAGTACGTTTTATATGAGTGAACTCCCAAAGTGGGTTTTAGATTTTAATACTTCAGATGCAGCAGAGTCTTACTTAAAAGTCTGGGATACCTTTTATGATATTTTAACGTATACTGAAAGTGATAGTGATGAAAATGAGTTTGAAGGTGGTTTTAGAGGAAAAGAAAAAGCGACATTTCCTTATGATTTAGCAAAATTAAAAGATGAGAATCGTGGTTTTGATATCCTTAAAGCGACGCCTTATGGAAATTCTCTAACTACAGATTTTGCTATAGCAGCTATTAAAGGAGAGCAATTGGGACAAGACGATATTACAGATGTGTTGACCGTAAGTTATTCTTCAACAGATTATGTAGGACACAATTTTGGTGTGAGTTCTAAAGAGATTGAAGACACGTATATACGTTTAGATAAAGATTTAGAACGCTTTCTTAAATTTTTAGATCAGCAAGTCGGAGAAGGCAATTATACGGTTTTTTTAACCGCAGATCATGGAGCAGTTGAAGTACCTTCCTATTTACAGAGTATGAAAATCCCATCTGGTTATTTAGATAATAAAGAAACAGATGCGCGTTTAATAGATTATTTAAGCGCAAAATTTAATTCATCAGATTTTGTTGAGAATATCAGCAATAACCAAATATTTTTAAACCGCAGACTTATTGATAGTTTAGGTTTACATATAAATGATGTTCAAGAAGCCATTGTTAACGAGTTAATTGCATATAAGCATATTGAAAAAGTCTTTTCTGCTCATACAATGACAACTACTAATTTCACAACTGGTATGGAGTTATTATTACAAAATGGTTACAACCAAAAACGTTCAGGTGATATTATATTGCTTTCAGATCCTGCGTATATTTCATACGGAAAAACGGGTTCTACACATGGTAGTGGATTAAATTATGATACACATGTGCCTTTATTATTCTTTGGAAAAGGTATTAATCATGGTGAGACCTATGATAAAACAGTAATCCCAGATATTGCACCAACGATTTCTGCACTTTTAGGAATTAGTTTTCCTAATGCCTCTACGGGACAACCTTTAGGATTTGTTATTGATTAGTAATGACTAAAAAAACAATTTATTCTTTAATCGCAATTATAATTGTTCTTGGTGTTTACGGTTACGAGCACTTTTTAAATGTTGAAGAATCGACTGAAATCATAGAAGAAGGAGAAGCCGTTAAAACAGATACCAATGAATATTTCTTACCAACAAGTACAACCGGTCAAATTGTGCATCACGAAGGGTATTCACTATCATATAGCGAAGCTCATGAACAAGCAGAATGGGTTGCTTATGAATTAAAAAAAGCACACTTATCAAACTCTAATTTTAAACGCCCTTATTTTGAGATTGATAAGGCTGTAGGAACTGGTGCTGCGCATTGGCGGAATTATAAAAAATCTGGTTATGATCGTGGGCATTTATGTCCTGCAGGTGATAGGAAGTATACTAAAGAAGCACATGACGAAACCTTTTTAACTAGTAATATAAGTCCACAAGAACATAACTTCAATGCTGGTGTTTGGAACTCACTAGAACAAAAAGTGAGATATTGGGCTGGTAAGTATAACGGTGTTTTTGTAATTACAGGAGGCGTTTTAAAAGGGGATATGAAGACTATAGGAGATGAAAATGTGAGTGTGCCTAACCAGTTTTATAAAGTACTTATTGATAACAATACAGGTCAAACTAAAATGATTGCATTTTTAATGCCACATAAAAATTCTAGTCAGCCCTTATATAAGTTTGTTGTATCTGTTGATGAAATTGAGCAGTTAACAGGTATTGACTTTTTTGCAGAATTAGATGATCGTATAGAAAATAAACTAGAGGCTTCCAGTAGTTATAAAGAGTGGAGTTTTAATTGACACGACAGTGCCATCCTGAACTTGATTCAGGATTTCCTTATTGAATATAATTTATTTCAATTTACTTAATATTCCATTCCAACGTAATTTCCTAATAAATTGACCTTGATCTTCTGTTACTAATTGGTCTAATTTATTCCGTTTCCCTTTAAAATAACCAGCCATATAATCCTTAAAAAGTATGACACTTTTCTTTTTATAGGCTAGTTTTAATGCAGAGATTAAGGTGATTGTAAATCCGTATCGCATTTTGTACATGGCTTCACCTTGTAAGTATTTGGACGCTTTGTTGTAGCTAACTCCCGTTGGTTTTAAATGTTTGACGTGAAGTGATTCATCGGTTAATAACTCCCAATCATAATATTTTGCTAGTAATTCATCAACGGTATCCCAGCCCATGGACGGTTTGAGTTTGTCAATATCTAAAAAACATTTTTTTCTGTAGGCTTTTAATGCGCCTCTAATATGGTCTTTACGCGTTAGGTTCTCTAAAATCCAATCGTTATTTTTCTCTATGTAGCAGAAGCCTGCAGCCATGCCTAAACGTTCATTTTGATTAAAATGAACTGCTAATTGTTTTAAGTAGTGCTTCGGAAATATCAAATCTGCATCAAATTTGCAAATCACATCATAGTTTTGGTCAAGGGTTTCAAAACCTTTATAAAAGGCATTGATAATTTTAGAACCAGGAAGATGCTCGTTTGAAGAGATTGCATTTACACTCGAAATATTTGAATATTGACTCACATATTTGTCTACGATGTATTGTGTGTCATCAGTAGAATTATCATTCACCACTACAATCTGTTTCGCGGGTAACGCTTGATTTACCAAAGACTCTAAGGTTTG
>NZ_JBLIET010000030.1:0-35905 GCF_047633235.1 Psychroserpens sp.
CAAGAACGTAAAGCCAATCTCTAATGTTTTTTCCATCTCCGTAAATTGGAATTTGTTCCCCATTTATTGCTTTTCTAATTATGGTAGGAATTAACTTTTCATCGTGCTGTTTTGGGCCATAATTATTTGAACAATTAGTAGTTACGACATTCATTCCGTAAGTATGAAAGTAACTTCTCACAATAAAATCTGATGATGCTTTTGAAGCACTGTATGGGCTGTTAGGCGCATATGGTGTTTGCTCTGTAAATAGCCCTGTTTCTCCTAATGTACCATAAACTTCGTCTGTCGATATATGATGAAACCTTCTGTGTTCAGAACCTTTTTTAAATGTGTGTGGTCCATCCATCCAATGATTTTTTGCAACATCTAAAAGATTAAAAGTTCCAAAAACATTAGTTTGAATAAACTCATCAGGTTTCTCGATAGAATTATCAACATGTGATTCTGCAGCAAAATGTATTACCGCATCAAAATCATGTTCTTTAAATAAACTTGTAATTAAACTTCTATCGCATATATCTCCTTTTACAAACTTGTAATTATGAGACGTGACTTTCTTTAAATTAGATAGATCCCCTGCGTAAGTGAGCTTATCTAAATTTACAAACTTAGAATTAGGGTTTTGTGCTAAAATATAAGGTATAAAATTTGATCCAATAAAACCAGCTCCGCCTGTTATAAGAATATTTTTCATTACACTTTTCTTTTCCTTTCAAAAGCAATTAAATATTTATTAAAGTTAATGAGTAAAATAAGCAAAACACCAAGTGCAAGAGAACCAATAACAAACCATTTTAAATTCTTTTGTTTTACTTTAATTCCTATCTTTTGAAAGCCAGAAATATTATTAATAATATTAGTTTTAACTGTTCTTTCTTTATTAATATCTTCTAACATACGGTTGTATGTTCTTTCTAATTCAAATAAATTCAACTCGTTTGTGGCTCTTTTGTTCTCTGTTGCTAAATAAAAATTAGTTCCTGAACCATTCTCTTTAGAGTTATTTGAGCTTGTTTCGCTTAACATTATCTTTTTGTAATCATTTCTGAGACTATCTACTTTATTTAATGCACTGGTTATAAACCTCTCTTTATTTGCTAGATTTTCAATTTCAGTTTTTTGAAGGTTCTTTGTGAAATCTGATAGTGGTATATTTAAGAACATATGTTCGATTTTTTTATAAACACCTCTTTCTTTTGCATTTAACGTGATATAAAATTGGCTGAAATCTGTTAATTCTAAATTAGATTCATATTCCTCAAAATTTAAACTTTTCAAAGTCATTGTGTCTGCCTCTTTAACAAAATCATTAAAACTTTTTAATTTTGTATTGCGATTTAAATTCGCTGTGATACTAATACTGTTAATACTGTTAGCTTCAGACTCACTAATGTTAAAGATTTCAGCAAGACTAGTAGAGTCTTTACTTATCACTAATTGATTATAAAGCCTAATGGACTCAATTAGTTGATTCGATGATCGGAAATTTGGCTCAACAATCATAGTAGAGGTATAAAAGCTTTCTTCAAAATAGTCGGCAATGGAACCTGCAATAAACCCTATAGTTCCTGCGATAACTAATTTTTTAAAATTCCTCTTAATAAAAAGAGACAAAAAAATTAAGCCCTCAAATAGATATCTAAATAATTTAAATATTTGATAAAATAACGATTTAATAACGTCTCCTAAAAGTTTAAATATTATAGTTATATCAATTTCTTTAGAGTTGCTATTATCAGGTAAATTTTGACTCATAATTTTATATTATTTATTAAATATCTGTTGTAATATTATTCTTGTTATCAAATAGGTAGGTTTAACTCCAGAAGTTCCTAAACCACCAGAGGCTAATGTGCTTCCCGTTTCTAATGGGTTATCACTAGCATAATAAGCGTAGCGTACCTTTACATTAGGGTTTATACTCCCTCTGACCTTGGATGCCGCTTGTATTGCTTTTTGATAATGCGCTCCTTCCATTTCTAGTCCAATCACATTCCAAGTAGAGTTATAAAAGAACTTTAGTATTTCTTTATTTTGAAGTGATGTTCCTAAAACACTAATCATAGAACCTTCGAAAACCTTAACCCCTTGTCCTTCTAAATCTGCCTTACTAAGCTCGTTCTTAAAAGGATAGTTGTCTGCAGTACCTTCAAAAATATGAGCAGAAGGAATCATAATATCTCCTTTACCCCCTTCTAAAATTCCCGCTTTACCCATAATAGAAACAGATTCTATATTTAAAAGCACCTTTTCATCACCATCATTATAAGGCTTTAAAAGCTCATCCATCGTTTCGTAGGCTTGCTCTCCAAAAGCGTAATCCATAACAAAAATTACAGGCTTTTCATCATCTTCAAACGTGCTTCCAACCTTGATATCTGTTTTAGAAAAATCAATTTGAGCGGTATCAAAAATCTGCACATCTATATTAGTGCCCGAAGTATCCTCAATATATGTCATACCACATTGCAACGCTTCTCTGGTGATTTTATTACGTAAATTCTCATTTTCTTTTTTACCTATGGTTTCATAAATATCAAAAATGTCTTTTTTTACAGCCATGGTTTTTAAAGCAATAGGCGCAAAAATAGAATTCATAACACTATGCATATTGGCACTAATCACATGTATTGGTCGTCCTAAAAGCTTCTTCTTTTTAAGAACCTCCTTAATGTTGTCTGCCCAAATTTCACCATGTAAATGATGCCCTAGACGCTCCCTTAAAACCGGACTAAAAGTTACTGTTCGTTTATTATTATTTACCACCTCTTCAATAGCAAGCTTCCCTAACCAATACACAATATGAAGCAATCGCTCTGGTTGCGCTTTATTAGTGAATTTTAAATGAGCATTAGTAAGCTCTTCAAATGTTCTACCTAAAATATTTGCAGTGTGAGTAATCGCTATTTCACGCTCCTGTTGTGTTAATTTATTTTTTGAAAGTACCGCCTTTTCTAGTTTAATCCAATCTCTAGTGGTTGACCCTTTCTCATCTATTAAAACCCGCTTACTTATCTTGTGAGACTCAATAAATAAAAAGGTAAGGTGCGTTAAAATATCATAAATTTCTGAGCGCCCGCGAGTGATTTCAATATTCATCTGCTCTTCATCTATACGATAACAGTTACGACGTCTTTTTGGTGGAATTATAGGCTTAAAATGGGAATTACCATAGCCTTCATCACTGGTCAAGTTAATAAATGTACATTCCTCAATACCTTCTGGTAATCGATCAATAACATATAATAAACCCTCTAGCTCTGCTTTTTCTTCGGAAATAGAACCATAAATTTCTGGTCGTAATAACAATAAAGACTCTCTAAGAGTCTCACCAGAAACACCCATTGGTTTATAAAAACCACGATTAAACAAATGTCGCATCGTAACATACATTCTCTCAATGGCATTTGAACTTTCTTGAGCTCTCGTTCTTTCGTGAATTTTTCTTTTGTTCATTCGTTGTCGTTTGCGGACAAATATAGTATTATTTCAACAATTTTTGAGCAGATAAAGAATCTGCTATTTTTCGATCATTTGATAATCTTGGTATCTTATTTTGTCCACCTAATTTACCTATAGATTTCATGTAATCTTGAAACCCCTTGTTCTTTACCGTTGAAATTTTTAATGGTTGTAGTACATTTCCGAAGATCAAATCATGGTAGTAACTATTCTGTTTTTGCATAGAAGCATCAATTTTTTTTGCCAACTCCAAAATATCTTTAGGAGGGTTTTCAAACTCAATAAACCACTCATGAAATGGTAATCCAGAATCTGGATTAATCTGCGGAGCAACTGTAAACTCTGAAACACGAACCTCTAAACCCTGGGTTGCATCTTGCAAGGCTTGCTCGACTTCTTTACCAATCACATGTTCGCCAAATGCAGAAATAAAATGTTTGATTCTTCCTGAAACTATTACCCTATACGGCTTTGTACACGTAAACGCAATAGTATCTCCAATATTATAAGCCCAAAGTCCAGCATTGGTAGAAATAATCATGACGTAATTAACACCAATTTTTACTTCGGAAATCGTGAGACGTTTTGGATTGTCATCAAAAAAATGATTGGCTTCAACAAACTCATAAAACATTCCTGAGTTTAATTGTAAAAGCATCCCTTTTTCATTCTGTTGATCTTGAAACGCAAAAAACCCTTCACTTGCAGGATACAACTCAATACTGTCTACTTGTCGTCCAATAAGGTTTTCAAATTTTGCTCGATAGGGTTCGTAATTAACACCTCCAAAAATGAAAAGATTAAAGTTTTTAAACACTTCACCAACTTTTTTCCCTGTCTTGATATTGATTTTCTCAAAATACATCTGAACCCACGATGGGATTCCTGAAATAACCGTCATATCCTCTGGAAGCGTTTCCTCTACAATAGCCTCTACTTTGGTTTCCCAATCATCAATACAATTAGTTTCCCATGACGGCAATCTGTTTTTCTGAAGGTATTTAGGAACATAATGCGCTACAATTCCCGAGAGTCTACCCAATTGTACTCCGTTTTTTTCTTCAAGAGTTGGATTCCCTTGTAGGAAAATCATTTTGCCATCTACAAATTGGCTGTTTCCTGTTTCAGCAATATACATTAAGATCGCATTCCTAGCAGCTTTAACGTGTGTTGGCATACTCTCTTTTGTTAACGGGATGTATTTTGCTCCAGAAGTTGTACCAGATGTTTTTGCGAAATACAATGGCTTCCCTTTCCATAAAATATCTGCTTCTCCTGCAACAACCCTATCAACGTAAGGTTTTAAGTCTTCATAATCTCGTATTGGAACACGCTCAATAAAATCGTGATGTGTTTTTATCGATTTAAAATCGTGGTCTCTACCAAACTGCGTATTCGACGCTTCATCAATTAAGGTTTTAAAAACCTTATACTGAGTTTCAATAGGCTTGCTAGACCATCTTAATATAGATTTTCTTACATATTTGGCAAAGAGTTTTGCTAGTAAAGGCTTAAAAAATCCCATTAGTTAAAGTCTATAAAATTTGTTGGATTTACGGGATAACCTCTGCTCCAAAGTTCAAAATGTAAATGAGGCCCTGTTGTCAATTCTCCTGCATTTCCTGCTATGGCTATAACTTCTCCCGATTTTACTAAATCACCTTGCTCTTTGGTTATTGCGGCATTATGTTTATAGACAGAAATGAGTTCATAACTATGCTCAATAATCACAACATAACCAGTATCTGCTGTCCACTCTGCAAAAATAACAGTACCATCTGCAGTTGCTTTTACAGGAGTGTTTTTGGCTACAACGATGTCTACTGCAAAATGCTTTTCTTTAATATTATAACCTTCCGAAATAGTTCCATTTACGGGCGGGAACAAGACAAAATTTGTAGCCGATATTGAAGATTCAAATACATTATACTTATCTTCTTTATCGACTAACTCTCTTAACAAAGAATCTTCTTTGGTTGGTTTCAAATCTAAACCTCTAGAGTCTATGTTTGCTGCATCTATAATGGAGTCTCTATTAAATTCAACAGACGCCACATCTCCTGTCAACACTTTCTTAATTGAAGTATAATATTGCTTATTAAGGTTGATAACCTGCAATAAAGAATCTGTTTTATAATTTAAAACGGTAGCTTGTTTTTTTAAAGCGGTAGAAGAATAACCAGGTATATATTCTTTTAACGACGTGAAAGCAATTAGAAAAATAGTACCTGCAATAAGTAATATAGTTCCCAAAGATAAAATAACAAAAACGTTTAGACGTGTCAATTTTATGGCAAAACGCTCCTCAAAAGTGTCTTCATTAAGAACTACCAAACGGTACTTATGAAGTAACTTTTTTTTAAATTTTTTTTCTATCTCTTTTTTTGCCATTATTACACAAAATTAATTAAAATAAGTCCAATTGTAACCCGCCTTGGTTAAAGTTTACTTATTAACGTTTAATTTGAAGTATAATTATTAAATTTGCAGTTCAAAATACTTTATTATGATAACATCTAGCATATTTTTAGCTCCAGGAGCATGGCAAATAATTTTAATCGTTGTTGTGGTTTTATTAATGTTTGGAGGAAAGAAAATTCCAGAACTCATGAGAGGTCTAGGAAGTGGTATTAAAGAATTTAAAGATGCCAGCAAAGACGAAGACTCAACAACTACAACTTCAACTGAAAAAGAATAAATAATTATTCTTAAAACGTATAAAAAAGCAAAGCCAACGATGATCGTTGGCTTTGCTTTTTAGTTTAGTCTCCGTTTACTTAATAGCTATTGATTTTATAATAGATTCCAGTTCGAAAACATAATCTCGTTTTGAAATTGACGGTGCAAATACATAACCTTCTACTATGATGTACCGATTATTAACTTTGTCTTCAATAGCATAGTTTAGAAAAGGTCCAGACATGAAGGCGTTTTTTAAATCCCATAACCCTCTCGTTTCAAAGGTTGGTTTATTATCAATAATAACATTACTAATAAAAGGTGTAAATGCTGGCTCTGTTGCCATATAGCTGTTCTCTAATGCACCTTCAATATGTATTTTACCAACACTATCTCTAACTCTAACGATATCTACTACGGCACTATCTCCTTTTCTAATAGATGATAATGGTATTTCATATACTAATAAATCAACATTTCCTGTTTCAATGTCTCTTCTAATCCAAAAGAAATCGCCTTCTGTTTTTGCAATTCTATACGCTGTAGGGAATTGTAAAGACACCCCTAATTTCTCTCTAATTTGAGAATCGTTAAATAAGGATTTACTCGTTCTACGTTGACGTTCTTTTAATTCTGTTTTTTTAAATGCATTTATTATTTTCACAGAGTTCGTTTTAATCTGTTCAATAATTTCAGCATTTGTTTGTCCAGAAATAACCACTAAAGTTTGTGGTCTTGCGTAAGCATCTCTAGCAATTTGGGTTGCTGCTTCTTTACCTTTTTCGATCTTTAAAACTGTTCTGTTATTTTTCGCAAAACCAGAGAATACTTCGGTAGGCATTTGGCTCATTGAGAACTGAGGTTCATCTTTAGATAATCCTTCAACAGACGCTGCAAGAATATCTCTTATAGCTTCACCAACACTGTTTTCCCATAGTAGATTGTCTGAAACTACAACCACACTATTTATATTGCCTGAAGATTGCGGCACTATACGCTGTGCGTTTTTATCATCACATCCAAGAAGCAACGTAGCAATTAATAAAATACCTAATATGTTCTTAATCATTTTTCTTGTTTATTGAGTTCTAATTAATTCGAAACGACTAAGGTCGTTCCTATTTTCAATTTGTTACCACTAATATCGTTCCATTCTTTAATATTTTGAACAGAAACTCCTGGAAATTTTTGAGAGATACTCCAAAGCGAATCTCCTTCTCTAACCTTATATGTAGATTTACCTTCGGTATTTATAACTTTTTTAGGTGTGCTTGACGCTACTTTCCCAGAAGACGTATTGGGTTTTCTTGGGTAAATAGTTAATCGTTGTCCGATTTTTAGATTGTTACCTCGCAAACCATTCCATTGTTTAATTTGGCTTACTCGTACACCAAATTTTCTAGCAATCTTACCCAGGTAATCTCCAGACCGCACACGATATCGTGTTTTGCTTTTTGCATCAAATAACTGCGGAAGTGGTTTTTCTCGCTTGTTCAATTCGGCCGTAACATAAGCATAAATCTCGATTTCATTAGTCACAAATCTACCAATAGCTTCTCGTGGTAATCGCAACGTATAATCTTCTCCTTTAATAAATGGAATGATGTCTAACTTGTACGACGGATTCAAGAACTGAAGTTCCTCAATAGGCACGTCAACAAATTCTGAAACTTGATCTAAAGAAATCATCTGTTTTACGTGAATCGTATCTGTCTCTACATGACGATAATTAGGTTTTTCAATTTTAAAACCATGCTCTTCAGCGAATTCAAAAATATACATTGTTGCTAAAAATGCTGGTAAATATCCTGCTGTTTCACGTGGTAGATGAGGCCTGATATTCCAATAGTTCTCATAACCACCAGAACGACGAATGGCTTTTGAAACATTTCCTGGACCTGAGTTATAAGCTGCTAACGCCAAATCCCAATCCCCAAAAATTTTATATAAACGCGCTAAATACTGACTCGCTGCTACCGTAGATTTTACGGGATCGCTACGTTCGTCGACATAACTGCTCACGTTGAGTCCATACTCTTTCCCTGTACCAAACATAAACTGCCATAATCCTGTTGCACCAACTCTAGATTTTGCTTTTGGTTTTAAAGCAGATTCTACAATTGCTAAATATTTAACCTCTAACGGAATATCATAATTATCCAATGACTCTTCAAACAAGGGAAAATAGTAATGACTCAAAGACATTAATCGTGACATAGAATTACGTCGATGTTTCAAGTATGATTTTATAACGCTCTCTAATGAAGGATTGTATTCAACATTAAAAGGTGTTCTTGCATTGAGCCGTTTTAATCTCGCTTTTAAAGTGTCTGTTGTTAATTCAGGATAATCAACAGGATCGTATTTAAGAGTCGTGACCGATTCATAAATACTATCAAACAGTACATTACTGTATAATTCTTCTAACCATTTTTCGTCAATTTCGGCAGCGTGAGGATGGTCTAGAAGTTCACGGTTTTGAATAGAATCTAGTTCTGGCTGGATATTCAGGCCCTTTTTAAAAAAGTTTTTGCCCTCTATAATAGTATCAATCACGTAGGTTTCTCCGGCAACAAAGTCAACTTTTGTGAGTCGTTTTATTTCTTTTTTCTTCGGAATGGAATCCTGTCCAAAAGAGACGAAAACACATACTAAGCAGCCAATAGTTAGGGTAATAAGCTTGTGGTTCATTGGTTTTATCTTTATGAATCGCTTACTATATCTGGATACAGCCTAACGACAAGTCAGCTAAAATGAGATTTTTTTAGCTAAAATGAAAGTTTAATACCATTTCTTGTTTAAAATTATTACAAAATAAAATGAAGTTTTTTTGCTTCAAACAAAATATATAAATTAAGCATAGCCGTATTTCTCGTTTCTTTTCTATGGAAGTAGAAAGAGAAAAAAGGGTGTAACTTCATGAATTAATAGTGTTTGTAAGAAGACTCGTATTGACCTTTGAATTCAAAAAAAGTATGTCATCGATCTGCCTATTCTAAAATAGCCGCTATTCCTGGCAAAGTTTTACCTTCTAAGCTTTCTAGCATGGCACCTCCACCTGTACTTACGTAGCTTACTTTCTTTTCAAAACCAAACTGTTTCACAGCTGCGACCGAATCTCCACCTCCTACGAGTGAAAATGCTCCATTTTTAGTTGCTTCTGCTACAGCATTTCCTAAAGCGATAGTTCCTCCCGAGAAATTTTCCATTTCAAAAACACCTAGTGGACCATTCCATAAAATGGTTTTGCATTGCACCACAACGTTATGAAAAATATCATTAGTTTTTGGACCACAGTCGAGGCCTTGCCAACCGTCCGGTATCGCGTTTACATCAACAATTTTAGTTTCGGCATCATTAGAGAAATCATTGGCAGCAATCACATCTACCGGTAAATGAATTTGAACATTTTTGGCTTTAGCTTGTTTTAAGATGTCGAGTGCTAATTCCATTTTGTCATCTTCACAAATAGAATCTCCAACACGTCCACCTTGCGCTTTTATAAACGTGTACGTCATACCACCTCCAATAATAAGGTGATCTACTTTATCTAAAATATTTTCTATAATCGTAATTTTTGAAGATACTTTTGCTCCTCCAAGTACCGCTAAAACTGGTTTTTCTCCTGTCTCCATGACTTTACGGATACTCTCAATTTCTTGAGCTAGCAAATTTCCGAAGCATTTATGATCTGGGAAAAATTGAGCAATAATTGTTGTAGAAGCATGCGCTCTGTGTGCAGTTCCAAAGGCATCATTCACATAAATATCACCAAGTTTTGATAACTGCTCTGCAAAACCCTTATCTCCTGCGGTTTCTTCTTTATGAAAACGCAAATTTTCTAGTAACAGTATTTCTCCTGGCTGCAAGTTCGCAGCAGCTTCTTCAGCTTCTAGACCAACACAGTTATCAGTAAATTTAACTTCTACTCCTAAAACATCTTCAATGGTACTCACAATATGCTTCAAAGAATACTGGTCTTCAACACCTTTTGGGCGCCCTAAATGAGACATCAATATGCAACTACCACCATCTTCTAAAATGTTAATAATAGTGGGCTTTGCAGACAGAATACGCGTCGCATCTGTAACTTCACAATTCTCATTTAATGGCACATTAAAATCTACACGGATCAGTGCTTTTTTACTTTCGAAATTGAAATCATTTAGAGTCTTCATGTCTTGTCTTTTAAAAAATTGAAACACAAATGTAACCAATAAAACCAACTGACAAAAGGTGTTTATTAACGAAAACGTTTGCATAGATTAGATATCTAAAGATTTAAATAAAAAAGTATATTTGCGCTATGCTATTTTCTGAAATTTTAGGACAAGAACATATCAAAAATCACCTGACTAAAAGTGCTGATTTTGGACGCGTACCTCATGCACAATTGTTTGCGGGCCCAGAAGGCTCTGGAACTTTACCCATGGCCATTGCCTATGCGCAATATTTGTTATGCAAAAACACAGAAGGAGAGAATTCTAATGGCAATGAAAGCTGTAATTTAAAGTTCAAAAACATATCACATCCTGATCTTCATTTTGTGTTTCCTGTGGCAACCACTGATAAGATAAAAAAGCACCCTTTGTCCAAAAATTTTATGGAAGAGTGGCGTCAACTTGTTGACAAACAACCTTATGGAAACTTATTTGATTGGTATAGAATCTTAGGAATTGATAATAAGCAAGGTCAAATAGGTGTTGATGAAGCACTAGACATCGTCAAATCCTTATCATTAAAATCGTATGAAGGTGGTTATAAAGTGATGTTGATTTGGATGGCAGAAAAACTAAATACCGCTGCAGCCAATAAACTTTTAAAACTCATTGAAGAACCACCAAATAAAACGGTTTTTATCCTCATAGCAGAAGACGAAGAACAAATAATAAATACGATTAGATCGCGTTGCCAAGTGTTACACTTTCCGCCTTTAGCAGAAGGTGTTATTAATAAAGCATTGCTAAAAAATTATCAAATACCAGAACCTGACGCAATTAAAATTGCACATCAATCTAATGGAAATTATAATAAAGCCTGTGATTTGGTCTATAGCGATAGCGAAGACACGCAGTTTGAAGACTGGTTTGTGTTCTGGATTCGCTCTGCTTTTAAAGCTAAAGGGAATAAGAGTGCTATTCACGATTTAATCTCCTGGAGTGAAACGATTGCTAAAACCGGTCGTGAAACGCAAAAACAGTTTTTGAATTTTTGTTTGGATTTCTTCCGTCAAGCGCTACTTTTAAATTATAAAGCAGATTCTTTAGTTTTTATAGAGCCAAAGTCGTCGTTTAAACTCGAAAAATTTGCTCCTTTTGTTCACGGTAATAATATTATGGAAATTTCCGAAGAACTTCAAGACGCTATTTATCATATAGAACGCAACGGGAATTCCAAAATCATACTCACAGATTTATCAATAAAACTCACCAGGTTATTGCATAAAAAAGCCGACTAAAATAAGTCGGCTAGTATTTAATTTACTACTGATAAACTTCGCGGTTCCCCTCGAGATGCCAGTGTCACTACTTTTATTTTATGGAGAGTTCTATTCCTCTTTTTTATAAGAATCGTTAAGTCCTTTTAGGATAGCATCAGAAATATCATTTACCTCTTCACCATACATAACAGTAGTTGTCACGTCGCTAGTTCCAAAAATAAAGCTATATCCGTTTTTCTTACCGTAATCCTGAACAAATGTTTTCATCGTGGTCATTACTGAATCCATCTCTATTGAGAAGGCTTGTTGTAATTGTTGCTGCTCAAATTGCATTTGCTGCTGCAGCACTTGGCTCTTTTGATTAAATGCCTGACCCTGCTCTTGTTGTTTTTCCTTCGACATCGATCCTGCTGCAACTTGAAATTGTTGGTATTCAAACTGAAAGGCCTTACCAATACTATCTGAACGTTTATTAAAACGATCCTCTCTAACCTTGAACTTCTCTTCTATCTCAATTTTTTCTTGATAATCATTAATGACGTCTGTTCTATTAACAAATGCCATTTTCTTTTGCTCTTGGCAAGATGCTAAAACAAGCACTATTGAAAGTGCTGCTACTATTTTTTTCATTTTTTAGATTTTAGTTGTTTTCTGCAAATGTATGAAAGTGTGTGCTATTTGCTAAAAAACTAACTATTAAAATTATTAATAGCTATTCTATTATGCATTTTTAAAACCTATTCCTAATAAGTGATTTAGACGAGGCTCGCGTTTTAAAACTTTAGAAGCCAATACAAATGCTTATACCCCAAAGAGAACGTGTCTTAAAACGCTTAAAAACGCATTTAACTCTTTTTAATGGTGTAAATCATAGACGAATACTCTGTGGATTGTTTTGCTTTCCAATTAGAGGTCCATCCTATCCAAAAGGCTTTGAATAGATTCATAGACCCATTTTTATATTTTTCTGAAAGTAACGACACATAATACGCATCAAAAATCATTGGTGTTGTTTTCTCAACGTCCATACTTTTTGTCGCAACCAATTTAGAAATTGATGTCTGCGAAAAGTGCCATAGATGTCTAGGCACATCAAAAGCTGCCCAAAAATTTTTGTAATAATTTGCATCGAAACTTTTGTAATTAGGTACAGCAATTATTAATCTGCCATTGGGTTTTAACAGGGATTCAAAAGTGGCTATTTGAGTTTTTAAGTTGGGTAAATGCTCCAACACGTGCCAAAGCGTAATGACATCAAAACTTTGTGTTTCAAATTTTAATAACTGCTCAATATCAAAAACAGAATTATTGGTTTTCTCGTTAGCAATTATTCTTGCATTTGCATTTGGCTCAATTCCAGAAACCGTCCAATGATTATCTTTCGCAACTTTTAAAAAATCACCTGTTCCACAACCAACATCAAGGAGTTTTTTTTCTTTGGAATTAAAAGAGTTAATGAGTTTTAATTTTCGTTTGAGTGCAATTGACTTTATAAAATGATATGCTTTTTCAAACGTATTACGTTTCGCATCTGTATGAGAAATGTAATCCTCACTCTCATAATAATCACCTAACTTATCCTCTGATGGCTGCGGAAAAGTTTCTAATAAATCCATTTGTTGATTATAAACTAACTGAAATTCTTCTCCTGAAACGGAGTGGTCTTTAACGTTTAAGTATGATTTATTGTCAGTTGAGTTTATCACAAACAGAAGATTTATTTTGTATTATTTAATCTATGTTCCACGTGAAACATCTCATTCGTATAAAAGCAGGAGTCCCGTTTTTTATACGGCATCTTTTAGCTTAAGCAAAACCTGTCTACCAAAATTATTGCGATTAACAACTCAATTCATCGCAACTAGCGTCCCAAATAAACCAACAACACAGAGACATCTGCTGGTGACACTCCGCTAATTCTTGACGCCTGTGAAATAGTTACTGGTTGAATTTTAGTTAACTTTTGAATCGCCTCGGTACTCATAGATTTCAATTTCGTATAATCAAAACTAGATGGGATTTTCACATCCTCTAACCTGGTTAACTTATCTGCATTATTTTTTTCTTTTTCAATATAACCAGAATATTTAATCTGTACCTCTGCCTGCTCGATAACCTCTCTATCTAAATCATGCTTCTGAATATATTGCTCCACAACATCAAAACGTCGCATATCGTCAGATGTAATATTTGGTCGTGAATACAACTTAAACATCTTATCTGATTGTTTCACCAATGCTGAATTTTTAGATTCTAAAACAGGATTGGCATCCTCAGGCTTCACACTTGTATCTCTAAAAAAGTTCACAAAATTATCAGACTCTGATTGCTTCTTTTCCATTCTTCTTAAACGCGTTTCACTAGCCAATCCTAAATCATAACCTTTGGGTGTTAATCTAAAGTCTGCATTATCCTGACGTAATAACGTTCTGTATTCTGCACGTGATGTAAACATTCTATACGGCTCATCAGTTCCTTTTGTGATAAGGTCATCTACCAAAACACCTATATATGCCTCATTACGTTTTAATATAAACGCTTCTTTTTCCTGCACTTGTAAAGCGGCGTTAATTCCTGCCATTAAACCTTGAGAAGCGGCCTCTTCATAACCTGTAGTTCCATTAATTTGACCAGCAAAAAACAACCCGTCAACTAATTTAGTTTCTAAAGTATGCTTTAATTGTGTTGGTGGGAAATAATCATACTCAATAGCATATCCAGGTCTAAAGAACTTCACCTTTTCAAAACCAACTACAGATCGCAGCGCTTTAAACTGAACATCTTCAGGCAATGATGTAGAGAACCCATTTACATAGACTTCTACAGTATTCCAACCTTCGGGCTCTACAAACATTTGATGCCTGTCTTTATCGGCAAATCTATTTATTTTGTCTTCTATTGACGGACAATACCTAGGTCCTGTACTTTGTATTCTGCCGTTAAACATTGGTGAACGATCAAAACCTTCACGCAATAAGTCATGAACCTCAGGGCTCGTATATGTCATATGACAAGAACGCTGTTCCTTTAAAGGTTTTATAGATTCTAAATACGAAAATTTTTCGGGCTGTGCATCTCCGGGTTGTTCCACCATTTTAGAATAATCCAAAGATCTTCCGTCTACTCTTGGCGGTGTTCCCGTTTTCATTCTACCAGACTCAAACCCTAAAGTGATAAGTTGTTCTGTAATTCCTGTTGCCGCTCTTTCTCCTGCTCTACCCCCTCCAAAATTTTTATTTCCTATATGGATAAGGCCATTGAGAAATGTCCCATTTGTTAAAACTACCGTCTTTGCTTTTATTTCTAAGCCCAACGCCGTTTTAACGCCAACCACTTTATGATTCTCTACAATTAATGTAGACACCATATCTTGATAAAAATCTAAGTTTTTCGTTTGCTCAAGCAACAATCGCCAATCTTCAGCAAAGCGCATTCTGTCACTTTGAACTCTTGGGCTCCACATTGCAGGGCCTTTAGATTTATTCAGCATCTTAAACTGAATAGCAGAAGAATCACTTACGATACCGCTATATCCTCCAAGCGCATCAATCTCTCTTACGATCTGACCTTTCGCTATTCCACCCATTGCAGGATTACAAGACATTTGGGCAATGTTTTGTAAATTCATGGTAATAAGTAATGTTTTACTTCCCATATTGGCAGCAGATGCAGCAGCTTCACTTCCTGCATGACCTCCTCCAACAACTATGACATCATAAACTTCGTTGAACATAATTTTATCTATTGTTCCACGTGGAACATTCACACTCCCGCGAAGGCAGGAATCTCTTTATTTAAACTCTTTTCATTGCTAGGATCTGGCACAAACCTGCGTGCTTTTCTACAATGAGATTCCTGCCTTCGCAAGAATCCAGTCTGCAAATATACATTGAAATACTAAACTAATAATTGAGAATACTTAAGTAGTGGTTTTCCTTTTCTCTCATGAGCTTCGCATCATCATCGGTTTTATCCTTAAATCCGCAATAATGTAGAATGCCATGAATCATGACACGCTTCAATTCATCCAACACGTCTACCTTATAATCTTTAGCGTTATCAGCAACTCTTTCAATAGAAATATAAATGTCTCCATGTAGCTCTTTTCCGACGGAATAATCAAAACTAATAATATCAGTTAAGGTATCATGATCTAAGAATTCAACATTCAATTTATGCAAATAGTCATCATCACAAAAAATGTAATTAATGTCTCCCTCTTTTAGGTTTTCGCTTAAAATTGCATTAGATATCCATTGTGAAACTTTCGTCTCTTCGTCTAATCTAAACTCTGTTTCGTAGTTAAAACTAATCATTCACTTTCTTAAAATATTCTTGAACCTTCTTTTTATAAACTTGTTGCAAAGGTAATGCTTGACGATTTAAAATTTCAGTAGTATTAAAATATTCTTTGGCCTTTGGAATTTGGCTAGGAACGCTGTTATCATAAGCCTTATTATTTGTTTCAGATTTACGTTTATTATCTTGTCCCTGCATGAACGTCGCGTTTTCCAGCTTTAAAAGCTGGTGTTGTAACTCCATCATTTTTTGAAGCGTTTGATTTGTAAATCCCTTGTTAATTAGATCTAACTCGACCTCTTCCATATCTTTTAATAATTTTTGACCAAGACCTCCTTTAACACCGTCTTTTTCTAAACGCCTTTCTAAAGCCTGACGTAATTGTTGTTGTCTTTGATAAATCTCAAACAACTCACCGTTTTGTATTTCACTATCGCCTTCACCTTCGCCTTCTTTACCTTCTCCCTCACCTTTTTTATCGCCTTCTTTACCACTCTTACCATCCTTTCCTCCTTTAGGCTTTCCATCTTCACCTTCTTTTTCACCTTCTTTACCTTCTCCACTTTTACCGTCATCACCTTCTTTGGGTTTTTTTCCTTCTTCACCCTTCTTCATACCGTCTTCCATTTTTTTGTTAAGCTCCTCTTGACTCATAATAATATCTGGAAGTTGTTCTCCTTGTCCTTGCCCTTGACCCATAGACGGGTTCATCTCTTGATTCATATTATCAAGTACATCGCTCAAAAAACTTGCTAACTCATTGGTCGCTGTAATGGTATACTGCTGTGAAGAAACACCTTGATATAATTGATTTTCAGACAATTCGACTAATGTTTTATCAATGTTAAAAAAGACATCTGTGATTTGTGAATTCACCTGCTCTGAAATAGCAGGCTGTCTTAATGATAATGCAAATAAACTATCATCAATATGCTCAAAATGCTCTCGTAAGTCATTTTGTTTGCGTAAAAACTTACCGTATTCATTATGATTGACTTCAATCTTTTTAAAATCGTTCATCAAATACTCTTGATCAAAAGAGAATAAAACTAAATTATCTAAAATTTGACGCAATACATCGATATCCTCTTGCATTTGTTCTCCACCACCCATTGACATGGCTTGAGCCATCTGTTGCGTCATTTCTTTCATTTTCTTGGCGGCTTGTTTTTGTTTCTTTTTAGCTTTTTGTTGCGGACCTTGCGGACTTTCCTTTGGCTCTTGTTCCTCCTGCTTTTCCTGAGACTCACCCTCTTCTTGTTTATCTTCCTCCTTTTGCTCCTCTAGAGCCTCAGTCGCTTCCTTTTGATCCTGCTTTATAGACTCCTCCGTTGGTTTGTCCTGAGGTAAGTCCATTGGTTTTTTAAGTTCCTTATTTTCCTTATCGAGAGCTTCCATTTGTTTCTGGAAATCCTTAAACTTCTCATTGAGTTTCTCTTGCTCCTCTTTCGTGTTTTTTTCTTTATTTTCTTCGGAAAGCTGCTCCTGTTCTTCAGCCAATTTCTCTAAGTCCTTCATCAACTTCTCAGCCTTCTTTGCGACATAAAAACGCTTGGTCAATTCTAGAAGCTGCTTTAAACTTTTCTCCTTGTTTTTATTCTGCTTTGCTAACTCTTCTAATTTTTGGGTAAACTCTTCCTTATTAATTTTATCCTTCATCTTCTCCAACTCGTCCAAAAGTTTTTCATCCTTTTTGAGTTGTTCTTCATTTTCTTCTAAACGCTTTTGTAAATCTTCTTTGAATTGGTCTTTCTCTTTATCGTCATTTTGAAACTCTTCAATATTCTCCTTCAATTTTTTATTGAAGTTTTTCATTAATTGCTCCTGTTCTTTCTGACGTTTTATAAAGTTCTCAAATTTCTTTTTATCATTAAAATTAAGCTCTTCCTTTTCTTTTTGGGTTTTAGAAATCTCTTTAAGCTCCTTGTCTTGTTCTTCTAGCTTATCAAACGTTTTACTTATGTCTTTAATGGTTTCGTTTTGTTCCTCTAATTGCTTTTGTTCCTCTTCATCTTTAGTTAACTTTCTATAACTAAACACCGAACTTTTTGAGCTTTTATACTTATGAAGCACATCATTATCAAACACTTGAAAATAGAGCTCGTAATCAATACCCTCTTCAAGATTTAACTGATTAGGAAACGCACTTACAAACTCATCAAAATTAGATTTTGAAACGTTCATCACTTCGTAAGACTTGTCTTGTGGGTTTTTACTTGGATAATACACCATTTGTAATTTTTTCAAACCGTAATCATCACTGACTTGACCTAAAAAATAAAGTGATTGGTTGTCTAAAGAATCGATTTCCATCTTTACATTCATCTCAGGATAATTATCCTTAATAACATTGATTGAAAATGCTAAATTCTCGTAATCCTTTAATGCTGCGTTACTCGTACTAATACTATAATCCGTATTAGAATACATACGTTTTGATGCTTCAAATTTTCCTTCGGAAATGGGTTTAAAGGCAATCGTGTCTTTAGAATAAAACACCACCTCATCTGTAGATTTAGTAGTCACCTTCCAGGTCACGTTGGTCCCTTCTGGAATTGTAGAATTCCCTGTACTCTTCAATACTTCATCTGTCTTCTCGGTGTATTCAGGATAGTCCAATACCATATCAAAATTAACCAAAGTTGGTACCTTTATAATATCTAAAGTATACTTCTTAGATACAACATCATTAGCAGATAAACTGAAAGCCACCGTTTCTTTAGGTTGTGAAAACACATACTCAAATTGTCCTGGAGCAGTTTGCTGCATAAAAAACGATTGCTCGTTAAAATGGATTTGTGCGTTCTCCGGAATGATATCACCAGCAGTATTTACTCTGACTTTGAAATCCTTATTCTCTATCGCTTTCAAATTCTCATTAACTACAAAAAACTGAAAAGGTGCAGGTGGCTCATAAGCAGTACTGTAATTCACAACGCGTTCGTAACTATCGCTAAACCAATTAATCTTTCCGGTTATTAAAGACAGTACTAAAATAACTATTGGGATCGCAGCGTACTTTAAATATTTAGTGTTTTTACTGAAGTTTACTGCCAATTTGAACGGGATCGGGCTTAATTCTAATGACTTCTGCTCAATACTGGCTTCTAAAAGTTCAGATTGCGAACTGTTTTGATTAAGTTGAAGGACATTCAACAACTTATCATTCACTTCAGGGAAATGATTCCCTATAATTTGAGAGGCGTCTTCGTAATCAATTCCTTTTTGGAGTTTAAACAATTTCGCTATTGGGAATACGATCAACTTAGCAAATAAGGCTAATTCGACCGCAATAAATACCCAAAACAAAATGGTTCTTGCTGTTGGACTCAGCCATAAAAAATATTCAACAAGTAACGTGCCTATGAGGTACAGTAACCCAATAGAGAAAAATAAAATCACGCCTTTCAGCAATTCGTTCGTGTAATAACGTTTGATAAATTGCTCTAATTTGCCTTGAATATTTTTAAAATTTCCTGTCATACCCTTAAATAACTCACTAATATAGAATTTATTTTTATGTGTAATTGCTTAAAATTGGTAAGATTCTGTTAATTTCGAGAAGCTGTATTTAATTAAAGACCTATTCAAAATCGAAATTCAATGAAAGACCTAAAATATCTTGCTGCATTTTCAATCCCATTTGCTGCTTTTATTGGTGTATATTTTAAAAGTTCGCTAGTGTTTCTCACGCCTGTTTACGCATTCGTCATCATTCCATTATTGGAACTTATTTTCCCCGTGGATACTCAAAATTTATCTTCAGAAGCCATTGATCATAAGCTCAAAAAAACAATCTTTGATTGGCTGCTCTATCTTAATTTACCAATAGTTTACGGATTGGTTTTCTTCGGAATTTATGAAGTGTCAAACACACCAATTGAAACCTACGAATTGGTTGGTATGATCATTTCCGTAGGTATCGTCTTGGGCGTTAATGGAATCAATGTTGCTCATGAACTAGGACATAGACAAGCTACAAATGAACGTTTCATTGGTAAAGCGTTACTCTTGCCTTCACAATACATGCATTTTTATATCGAGCATAATTTCGGACATCATTTACACGCAGCAACTCCTGAAGATCCAGCAACTGCGAGATATAATCAATCGGTTTACTCGTTTTGGTTGACTTCTATTTTTAGACAATATATGAAAGCATGGAAAATTCAAGAAAATTTGCTGAAAAACAACAAAAAAAGCTTCTTTTCCCCTAAAAACGATATGTTTTGGTATGTTTTGCTACAATTTGGGTATTTAGTGGTTGTCTTTTCTTTCTTCGGAAACATTGGATTGTTATTTGCAGTTTCGTCTGCAATAATTGGAATTTTGCTGCTAGAATCTGTTAACTATATAGAACATTACGGATTGTTACGTCTTAAAACAAAATCGGGAAGATACGAACGTGTAAAAGAAATGCATTCCTGGAATTCTAATCACATTATTGGACGAATTGTATTATACGAACTCACACGTCACAGCGATCATCATTTTAAATCTTCAAAGAAATATCAGGTTTTAGATTGCCATGAGGAGAGTCCGCAAATGCCTTTTGGGTATCCAACATCAGTAGTTTTAGCGATGGTGCCTACGTTATGGTTTAAGATTATGAATAAACGTGTTCCTAAAGAAATGATTTTAGCTTAACTATTTCTAAATATCGTTTTATCTTTACGGTTATAAATTCAAAATCATGACCAAACCCGTTCGTGTGCGTTTTGCACCAAGCCCAACAGGACCTTTACATATTGGAGGCGTTAGAACAGCGCTTTTTAATTATCTATTTGCTAAAAAACATAAGGGTACGTTTGTGCTTCGTATAGAAGACACAGATCAAAATCGTTACGTGGAAGGTGCAGAGGATTATATTGTGAAGTCCTTAAATTGGTGTGGAATCCCTTTTGATGAAGGTCCTGGAAAAAACGAAAAATTTGGGCCTTACCGTCAAAGTGAACGTAAACATTTATACAAGCAATATGCAGATGAGCTCATAGAAAAAGGGCATGCCTATTATGCTTTTGATTCCTCTGAAACCTTAGATTTCCATAGAAAAGACCATGAGGCAAAAGGTAAAACGTTTATCTACAACTGGCATAACAGACTCAAATTGAGTAATTCGTTATCGCTAACTGAAGATGAAACTCAAGCAAAATTAGATGCTGGTGAAGACTACGTGATTCGATTTAAGTCACCTCAGGATGAAACGCTTCGTTTAAAAGATAGTATTCGTGGTGATATAAAAATTGACACCAATGTTTTAGATGATAAAGTCTTATTTAAAAGTGACGGAATGCCAACCTATCACCTAGCGAACATAGTGGATGATCATTTAATGGAAATCTCTCACGTTATTCGAGGTGAAGAGTGGTTACCATCATTAGCTTTACACTATCAATTGTATGATGCTTTTGGTTGGGATGCTCCAGAGTTTGCACACCTTCCATTAATTCTAAAACCAACAGGGAAAGGAAAATTAAGCAAGCGTGATGGCGATAAATTAGGGTTTCCTGTGTTTCCTTTAGAATGGAAAGATCCTAAAACTGGTGAGGTGTCTAAAGGTTATAAAGAAGAAGGCTATTTTGCAGACGCTATGATAAATTTCTTATCGTTTTTAGGCTGGAATCCAGGAACAGAACAAGAGATTTTTAATCTAGACGAATTGATTACTGCTTTTGAATTAGAACGTGTTAATAAGGCTGGAGCTCGTTTTGATCCAGATAAAATTAAGTGGTTTAATCACCACTATATGCAGGAGCAGGATGATTATGGTTTAGCGGTTGCATTTAAAAATTTAAGACCTGAATTGAAAGACATTGATAACCAATATATCGAAATGGTTATCGCTTTAGTGAAAGAGCGTGCCACATTTGTTAGTGATTTTTGGGACTTGAGTCACTTCTTCTTTACTGCGCCTTCATCTTATGATGAAAAAGCAACTAAGAAATCGATTAAAGACGATACAACTGATGTTTTAACTACCATCAAAGCACTTATTGATAGTGTAGATGATTTTACTTCAGAAAACGTACAAAGTACCGTTAAAGAATGGATTACCTCTAATGAGATTAGCTTCGGAAAAGTGATGATGCCATTACGTCTATCCCTTGTTGGAGCTTTACAAGGTCCAGAAGTCTTTGATATTATTTACATGATTGGAAAAACGGAAACGTTGAAGCGTATTGATAGTTTGATTGCTTCGATATAAACTTTAGAAAAAAAAAGACCGATGTCATTCAGAGTCCTAGCGAAGCATCTTTAATTATAACCTTGAGAGTCTTTAGTTATCCAATAAATATCGGAACACATTCTGGATGACAAAACTCGTTTTTGTTGGTTTTTAATAAATTAAATAGCGGTTCTGAGAAGAATTGATGTGTATTTGACACAGGGTTAGGTTTAACATCTTTAGAGTCTCACACTGAGCGCTAGTGAAATGAAAACACCTTGCTTAGCACATCGAAGTGCTTTTGTAAATGGACCATTTATTGAGTCTTCGACTGCGCTCAGACTGCCATTTTGCCAATGTTGAATTTTGTTGGTTATATTGCCTTTGTTGGTGTTTTCCACCAACAAATCTTTAATAAATCTGACGACATTATTGAATTTGATTAAACCTGTTTTCTGTTTTAAACAAGAATTCTGCTTTCGCAGGAATGTGTTAGAAAGTGATCATCAAAGCAAAGGATAACATGCTTTGATTCCCTTCAAAACGGTCTGCATTATTTAGATTAAAATCCTGGTCGTTTAACTTTCCTAAAATATTTGTAAATCCGTAACTATAAGCTGCTCGGAGTTTAAAATTCCCGATACCTGCGGAAGCGCCAATAACACCATTAGCGTTAAAGTTTGAAATGTTACTAAGATCTTCTGCAAACAAATTATCGTAACCTTGAATGATGAAATTACTCTGGTTGTCCTCTTTTAACTCCAATCCACTGTTATATTGTAATTGCGGACCCACATCCAAAGTCAAATAATCAGAAACTAATTTCACATGAAGCAAAAACGATACTTGTGCCATTTTAATATCATATTCTATAGGCTCTTGAGTTATCGTTGTTAAACTTGGTCGCCCTGTAATCTCCAAAGAGTTTTGAGAAAATTGAAACCCATAACTTACCGTATACCATTTATGAGGAATATCTACAGTTGCAACCATTCCGCCAATAAAGCCAGTACCACTTTTGGTTGTGAAATTATCTGTTGTAATATCGTATTGAGTTAAACCTCCAATTAAACCTATCCCATTTTTTATGGTGTATCGTTTATGCTGTGCTACAGAAACTGCAACAAAGCCTAAAAAAAAGGCTATTAATAAGAGAAACTGTTTTATTTGCATGATTTCGGGGTGTGAATTAAACAAATATAACTTATTTTAGTAATTCATTATTTTATCTAACTATTAAAAAAAATCTATGGAAAGTTTCATTTATATCCCGATTATCTTTTTCGCTTTATTCATATTGGTTTCGTCCTTCTTTGTTGTCAAACAAAAAACTGCTGCTATTGTCGAGCGCTTTGGTAAGTTTCAAGTTATTAGACAATCTGGATTACAATTAAAAATCCCATTGGTTGATAAAATCGCAGGGAAATTAAGTTTAAAAATCCAACAATTGGATGTCATGATCGAAACAAAAACTTTAGATGATGTCTTTGTGCGTTTAAAAGTATCTGTACAATACCGCGTTATCAAAGATAAAGTGTATGATGCTTTCTATCAATTAGATTATCCTCATGAACAAATTACATCGTATGTTTTCGATGTGGTTCGTGCTGAAGTGCCAAAAATGAAACTAGATGATGTCTTTGTTAAAAAAGATGATATCGCGTTAGCTGTAAAGGCTGAACTCAATGAAGCGATGTCAGAATATGGTTTTGATATCATCAAAACCTTAGTAACCGATATTGATCCAGATGCTCAAGTAAAAGAAGCAATGAATAGAATTAATGCTGCAGATAGAGAAAAAACCGCTGCACAGTTTGAAGGAGATGCTGCTCGTATTCTCATTGTGGAAAAAGCAAAAGCCGAAGCAGAAAGTAAACGTTTACAAGGTCAAGGTATTGCAGATCAACGTCGTGAAATTGCTCGTGGTCTTGAAGAATCTGTTGAGGTTTTAAACAAAGTGGGGATTAATTCTCAAGAAGCCTCTGCCCTTATTGTTGTAACGCAACATTACGATACACTTCAATCTATTGGTCAACACACGAATAGCAACTTAATTTTAATGCCAAACTCTCCTCAAGCAGGAAGTCAAATGCTTAATGATATGGTTGCTAGTTTTACGGCTAGTAATCAAATTGGTGAGGCTATGAAAAATGCTAAAAATAAGTAACGATTTATCTTTATATAAAAGAAAAGCTTCGAATTAATTTCGAAGCTTTTTTTATGAAAATGGATGTCGTTCATCCCAATCTCTAACTGGATTAGCATATTTTACAACAGCCTTTAAAATAGCATTTGCAATCACATTATTAGTGTGTTTTAAATACAACGACATATGATGTGGTTTTGCACCAACAGAACTCTTAATTTCCATAGCTGTTCTTGCAAAAATAACCTGTTTATATTGGTGTTCAATCCCAAATGAAGCCATATCAAATAACATATTGAGATACATTTGATGTTGGTGCTGTAGCGCTTGATTATAACCTAAAAAATAAGTCTCTAACTTGCTGTGATTTAAAATTAGAGTACAGAAGCCTACGAGCTGATGATCTATAAAATAGCCAAACAATTTAAAGTCTTCTTTAAGCTCCATTTTTAAATTATAAAAATGGGTTTCATGTAATTTGAATGAGTTAATTCCTGCGTTATCAGACACGGTCTCATATAATTCATATAATTGACCGCTAAGCGATAATACCTCGTCAAGAAAGAGTTCTTTGCGTTGAATAGCATCGCTCTTTTTTAGTGCTGTTTTATAGCGTCTACGATATTTTTTATTAAAAGTAGAGACGTAGTCTTGAGGTGTCTTCCAATTCGTGTTAACCTCAAAAATCATATTGGGTTGCACTTGTGCTTTGTATAATTTTTCTCTTCGGAAAAAGGCCTGACTCCTATGAATCACGTCATCTTCAAAATAGTCCTTAAAACCAATAATGCGTATTTTTTTATTATGCCTAGTTTTGATTTGTTTTGATAAGACTTTTAAACCTTCTGAAATCATATCTAAAAACTCATCTTGTGTTATGTATTCTGAATTAAAGTACAATCCGTGCTGTCCTGTATGCATTAAATTACCAACGATAAGTGCATTGCCTTTTACAATTTTGGAAATGAGCACTTTTCCGCAGCGTTTAAAAAAGGGATTCGACGTTTTTCTAAAAACATCATCAACATACATTTCAACCCGCTGAATAATGACAATACCCACTAAAATTTCCGAAGAAAAAACACCGAGAAAATAGGTGGATATATTACTTGGGCTAGAATTTTCTAGCGCTTTTAAAAACGGACGTTTTAAAAAAAGGTCTTGACTAGGAAGCGCATCCCAAGACTCAGGTAAATCGTTTACAGAATTGTATAGTTTGTAGTGTATCAATGCAAAAAAATAAAGGCTAAAAATATAATTTTAAGCCTTTAAAAAGTGTTAAATGATTAAATTTTATGCAATCCATCCAGAGATAATGCTACCCATAATTGTTAAGCAAATAGTCCAGTAGCCAGCATTTATCAGGATATATTTAAAATTTTTACGTTCAAATAAGGCATTTATTCCAATTACTGGTAACGCAAACATTATACCTGCCATTGCGCCATGTAAAGCGCCATGTTTATAAGTACGCCATGTACCTTCAAACTCATCAAGAAAAGCTTGAGTGGTTGCTGCATCCAGATGGCCTCCGGTCAAACCGTAAACTCCAAATTCGTGAATCACTAAATAATTTGTAAAAAAAGCTAGCATGACTGATAAGACTAAGGACACGCTAAATATTATGGCCATATTGCCTCCTTTAATTTTGGCCTCTGTCATTTCTGCTGCTCGCATCCAAGCCACTCCAAATACTTTTGGGTTATACCAAATAAAACCTAAAACAACAGGTACTACTGCGGCAACAACAATTGCTAAATAATTAAAATCCATGATATAAATTGATTAAAGTTAGTTAATGAACTCTCCTTAGCCTTTTCTTTCGCCTGCAAAATTTCTATTTTGCACCCTAATCTTGCTTTTTGTAAAAACCGTAGTCATGCTACGTTTGTAAAAAAAATCTCATTACAACACAAAATCTAAACTTTTAGGTATGAAACAAAAGCTAACAAAAGTTCTATAAATGTACAAAAAAACCTCAAAGTGATTGTCTTTAAGGTTTTTAGTGTACCTACGAATACGCTTAAATAGCGTTAGCTTCCGCCACTAAAAGCTCATTTTTATCATCTTTTGCCTTTATTATAAACTCCTCGATATCTGAGTTGCGTTCTTGTCCGTTTTTTAACAACACACTTAATGCAATCATCGTTGCAATTCGCGTTCCTGCTTTTTTAGCTGCTGTGTTAAATAAAGGCTGTAAATCCTCGTAAGTCACCTCTTCAGCAAGTTTTATAATTTCTGCTTTAGACATTAACTGTTTTTCTTCTGGTACATTGGTGTATTTTTTACCGAGTTGCTTGATCACCTCAATAGCGGGTCGTTTGTGCTGTGCTTGTTGCGGTTTATTATTCTGCTGTGGCTTCGGTTTTTGTTTCTCCCAAGAGTCTCTTAAACCCACAATTTTGTTAAACACCAAATGTTCTGCTTTCGAGTCGTTATCCACATTAAAATAGCCTAAGCGTTGAAACTGGAAACGATCACCAACTTGAGCTTCTAAGACACTTGGTTCTACAAAAGCGTCAATAATTTTAAGTGAATTTGGATTTATAAACTCCATAAAATCTCTATCTTGATGACTGTCTGGAGCTTCATCCATAAACAAACGATCATATTCTCTTACCTCTGCCTTTATAGCATGTTGGATGGAGACCCAATGCAGTGTGCCTTTGACTTTCTTTTCGGTATCTGTTGTATAGGTACAATGGACTTCTGTGATGTGTCCTTCTGCGTCTTTAACGACACTTTCTGCTTTTATGATATAGGCGTTTTTAAGTCTTACTTCACCGCCTAGCTTAAGTCTAAAAAATTGATTACTTGCTTCTTCTTTAAAATCTGCTTTTTCGATATAAAGCGTTTTAGAAAACGGTACTTTTCTAAAACCTGCGCTGTCATCTTCTTGATTATTTTCTGCCTCAAGCCATTCTACTTTGTCGTTTGGGTAATTAGTAATCACCACTTTTATCGGATCCAAAACAGCCATTATTCTAGGTGCTGTGTAATTTAAATCTTCACGAATACAGAATTCTAATAACGATACATCAATCACGTTTTCACGCTTGGCAACACCGACCTTTTCTATAAATGTACGAATAGAATTTGGTGTGTAACCACGTCGTCTTAAGCCTGAAATTGTAGGCATTCTTGGATCGTCCCATCCAGAAACCAATTCTTGTTCTACTAATTTGAGTAACTTGCGCTTACTCATAATCGTGTAACTCAAGTTTAAACGTGCAAATTCACGCTGTTTTGGTTGCATTGGTAGTTTCTCTGCTGCATAACCATACACATGTTCCTTAAACCAGTCGTAAAGCTCTCTATGAGGCTTAAACTCCAAAGAACACAAACTGTGTGAGATTTGTTCGATATAATCGCTTTCTCCATGCGTCCAGTCATACATTGGATAAATACACCAATCATTTCCTGTCCTATGGTGATGCTTCTTCAAAACACGATACATCAAAGGATCACGCATATGCATATTAACATGCTGCATATCAATCTTTGCACGTAAAATATGTGCACCTTCGTCAAATTCTCCCGCTTTCATTTTTTGGAATAAGTCCAAATTTTCTTCTACAGATCTATTGCGATATGGACCATCAACTCCTGGTTGGGTCGGTGTCCCTTTTTGTGCTGACATGGCTTCGCTAGACTGAGAATCTATATATGCTTTACCTTCTTTTATCAATTGAACCGCCCAATCATAAAGCGTTTGAAAATAATCTGAAGAATAGAGCTCATTTGCCCATTTATAACCCAACCATTCTATATCATGCTTGATCGCATCGACATATTCTTGTTCTTCTTTTGCAGGGTTAGTATCATCAAAACGAAGATTTACTGGTGCATTATAGGTTTCACCCAAACCAAAACTAATCCCAATAGCCTTTGTATGGCCAATGTGTAAATAACCATTAGGCTCTGGCGGAAAGCGGAAACGAAGTTTATCCTTTGATAAGCCGTTTTGCAAATCCTCTTCTATAATGTGCTCTATAAAATTGAGCGCTTTTGTTTCTTCAGACATATGTTTTGAAATAATAGACAAAGTTATTAAATATAATATCAATTCAACATTGAATATCGATACGATGTATAATTGATAATTGCGTTATATCTTTGTAATAAAATAAAACGTTTTGGGAATAATAAAAGTTGAAAATATAAGAGTTTTTGCACATCACGGCTGTTTAAAAGAAGAAACAAAAATTGGTAGTGACTACCGTGTAGATATTGAGGTTAAAGCAGATTTAAAAACGTCGGCAAAAACAGACAAATTAAGCGATACCGTAGATTATGTATTGCTAAATAAAATAGCAAAAGAAGAAATGTCTAAACCCTCAAAACTCCTAGAAACGGTTGCAAAACGTATGTTGACACGAATCTTTTCCGAAGAAAAATTAGTAAAAAAAGCAACTGTCAGTGTTAGTAAATTAAATCCTCCAATAGGTGGAGACGTTGAAAGCGTCACAATAAAAATGACCGAAAGACGAAAAAAGTAAGGGTTTCTGTTATTAAACGGTAATTTTTTATAAATTTGCCAACTCGCTAGAAATAACGGGATGCCTTTAAAAAGGAAAACAGGTGTCGTGGCCGAGTGGCTAGGCAATGGTCTGCAACACCATCTACAGCGGTTCGAATCCGCTCGACACCTCAAAAAACCTTCAACTTACGTTGAGGGTTTTTTTATGTTTTAAATTTTAAGAAAACGTATAGTAAGTTAGTATCGCAGTTCTACCGAATTTTCGAGACGTTCAACAACTCAAAATAAGTTACCTTCTAAAACCCTTTTTTGTTATTTAAAATTTATCACTTATCATCTCTACAGAGTAACACTTGAGCGTCGCCTATAAAGTTAAATCTGATAATTAGGTAATTACTCACTTAATTAAGATCGCTAACTTCCCAGGAATTTGTTAATTAAACCAAACCGCATAACGTTGTCTTCTCAGCTCCAAAGCCAACGTCTCCTCCATTTTAAGCGCCTCTGCTCTCGTAGTCATTGGATCAATATGGTTATAAAGACTTGGTCTTAAATAAGAACCATATTGTTCTACAATGTTTGCAGATATCTTATAACCCTTCTTATTTCTATGACCTGTTTTATGTTGCAAAAAACGCTCTTTTGGCGTTTTACTAGTCATACCAACATAGAGACACTCCAAAACACCATTAAATTGGGGATTAGCTTCTCTAAACTTTCTGTTTTCTGTGAATACTCTTTTGGATAATTCTACAACATAAATGCGATATTCAGTTTTTGCCATCGTTTAGACGTTTTATAAACGGTGCTCAATTTCCTCTTGGAGTCGTTCTTTTCCCTTCGGAAAAAAGCCTTGTACCAACAATAGTATTCCAAACCCTAAAATAGCTAGTGCCACTATTTTTTTAGTTTTAAAAATAAGTCGTGGTGTAAGTTTGTTTCTCAATCGTTTTGCTGCTGCAATTTTTAGTAGGTCTGTTAAAAAATAAACGGTTAACATAGTCGCTATAAATACTTCAACTCCATTTTTAGACTCTGTGATGGTGCTTCCAATAACGATAAATCCAAGCCATCCAATTAAAACTCCAATGTTTATGAAATTAAGAAGGAATCCTTTAATAAAAAGCTTTCCAAAGGCGTTTTTCTGAATTTCAACTTTATGATACTCTTTAACGATTGATCTAAACGATTTAGATGTTTTTATAAAGGAAATTGTTCCATAAGTGACTAATAAAACACCTCCAAAAACGATAAAATTAGGATCATCTTTAAGCTTGTCGACTAATTTATTAGTACTGTAAAAAGCCAAAAGAATAAATACAATATCGGCTAACATCACACCAAAATCAAAAATGAGTGCACTTTTGAATCCTTTGGTAGCGCTGGTCTCTAGCAGTACAAAAAATACTGGGCCTATAGTAAACGCAAGGATTATCCCAAAAGGAATAGCTGCCAAAATATCATCAAACATAGTTAACAAGTAGCTTTCCTACAAATCTAATAAAAAAGTATGGTACTCACTGTGTTGATTTTCTGTTTAATTAACACGTTTAATTCTACCTCCTAAAGTCGTTTTTTCTTTCACGTTCTCGGGATTTCCGTAGATATAAACATCACCACCAGCAATAACTTTAGCATCCACCGTTTTTGAAGCGTAGACATCTGCCTCTCCAGCTGCTCTAATATTAACCGTCGTATTTTGGGTTTCAAATGATTTACCCTCATAAATACCTCCTGTGTTAAGTGTAATATTTTGTGATATCGCTTTACCTCTAGTTTCTATAATACCACCAGAAACTGCTTTAATAGTAACTTGGTCTACATCTAAACCAATTTTTAACTGTGCACCTTCTTGGGCACGAAGTTCTATTTGGTTTTGCTCTATAAGTTCATTTGACGAGATAAAGGCTCCTTCATTTCCATCAATAATATCAATACTAGTGTAATACACTGCAACGAATGTATTCGTACCGTTGAATGTTTTATCGAATTTCATACGAATTTTAAGCTTTCCATCATTATTAATGAGCTCAACATCTTCAATATCGTCTCCCGTAATTACAACTTTTGCTTCGTTTGATTTGATCAGGTTTACAACAATTAAATCATAAACTTTAACTTCATTAAACTCTCCAACGCCTATTTCTTTGGGGTTTTGGGCAGTTAGCAAGGTTGTGATAAGTAAAAATGTAGCAGTTATAAAAGTTTTCATTTTAAATATATTTTAGTGTATTTATGTATAATTCTATATTAAAGATGACTCCCAAAACAAATTGTTACAGTTCTAAAAAAGAATGTATTTCTTAGACACAAATTTTAGGATTTATTACGAGCTTAATTAATGAATTATTAGCTAAGCTACAGTCACAGCAGTTCCTGTTATAGAGACAATCAAAGTATAAGAATTTGCTAGTGGTTCTATATCTATTTTAATACCTACCACTGCATTTGCATTTAAAGCTTTAGCATTCTCTTGAAGTTTACGAAATGCTTTTTCCTTAATTTCTTCTAAGCCCTCAGCATAACTTTCGTAATATTTACTGGTATTAAACATGTCTTTAAAAGACATTTTCGTGCCTTTGTGCTTATAGCTAGAATCGTAAGCAATACCAGTTACAATGCCTTTATATTCTATAATTTTAAATCCCTCTATAGAATTTGTTGTGGTTAGTATCATGATCAACGGTTTTGTTATTGGTGTTATTTTCTTCGGAAATGTTACAGATATAAAAATACGTGATGCAGAATCAAATTCAACATCACGTTTATTAATTTTAACTATAAATAATTTAAATTTTCACCATATGCGTTAAGGATGGCAGTGGCATCCTTTTGTTTTTTTACCAAAAGATATAACGAACAGCCTGACCTTTAGGTAACGCCAAAATGATTACTCTTCAATATGTTTACCTATCAAGGTAAAGTCTAAATGCTTTTTAACTAAGTCTGTATTTTTAACTTTTACAACGACCTCATCACCCAATTGATACATCGTTTTTGAATTTTTACCAATGAGTGCGTAATGATCTTCGTCAAACTGATAGTGATCGTCTTTCATATCACGAACACTGACCATACCTTCACACTTATTCTCAATAATTTCTATGTAAATTCCCCAATCTGTCACACCAGAAATCACCCCTACAAAGTTTTCGTTTTTATGATCTTCCATAAAACGAATTTGCATGTATTTAATTGAATCCCTTTCAGCTTTTGTCGCTAGATTTTCCATGTTACTGCAATGGTTACATTTGTCTTCATAAGCATCTTGATTTACGGATTTTTCGCCATCTAAATACTGTTGTAATAAACGGTGTGCCATCACATCTGGATACCGACGAATAGGTGAAGTAAAGTGACTGTAATAGTCAAATGCTAAACCATAATGACCAATATTCTTTGTGGAATATTCAGCCTTACTCATAGTTCGAATCGTTAATGTATCTACTAGGTTTTGTTCTTTTTTACCGTTCACCTCTTTCAATAAATTATTTAATGATGACGACACGCTTTTTCTATCTTTAAAATCTAGCTTATATCCAAAACGTCCAACCACATTTTGAAGTGTTGCCAGTTTTTCATCTTTGGGCTCATCATGAACTCGATACACAAAAGTTTTCTTTTGTTTCCCTATAAATTCACCTACTTTTTTGTTAGCTAATAACATAAACTCTTCAATCAGTTTATTAGCATCTTTACTCGTTTTAAAGTAAACTCCAACTGGATTTGATTGGTCGTCTAAATTAAATTTAACTTCCACTTTATCAAACGAAATAGCTCCAGAACTCATACGTTTATTACGCATAATTTTAGCGAGTTCATCCATTTTTAAAACAGCATCTGCTACAGCTTGATTTGCTTTATATGCTTTACCTGTTAAGGCAACTTCTTTAGGGATATCATTAGATTTAGTTTCTATTATAGCCTGTGCTTCTTCATATGCAAAACGAGCATCAGAATAGGTGACTGTTCTACCAAACCATTGGTCTTTAATTTGAGCTTTATCGTTCAATTTAAACACTGCAGAAAACGTATACTTCTCTTCGTGTGGACGCAATGAACAAGCTCCATTTGATAAAATTTCTGGAAGCATTGGTACGACTCTATCTACTAAATATACTGAAGTTGCACGTTCGTAAGCCTCGTCATCTAAAATGGTTCCCTCTTTTAAATAGTGTGATACATCTGCAATGTGGATTCCTATTTCGTATAAACCATTATCTAATACTTTAAACGATAATGCATCATCAAAATCTTTTGCATCCTTTGGATCTATAGTAAAGGTTAAATCTTGTCGCATATCACGACGTTTTGTAATTTCTTCTTTAGTAATTGAAGTATCAATTTTATTAGCAAACTCCTCAACTTCGTGCGGGAATTCTAATGGTAGACCGTATTCTGCAAGAATGGCGTGAATTTCGGTATTGTGTTCTCCTGGTTTACCTAAAACTTTAAGGACTTTACCAGAAGGAGAATCGGCTTTTTCTGGCCATTCCTCAAGAGATACTAACACTTTATCACCTTCTTCGGCTTTATTTATTTTATTGATAGGCACAAAAATATCTTTGTACATTTTGTTACTATCAACGACTACAAAAGCGAAATTCTTTTTTTCGTTAATTTGGATAACACCAACATATTCCGTTTTTGCGCGCTTAATGATATTAGTGACTTCACCTTCCTTCTTACCGCGATTTTTGCGTTTGTAGGCGTAAAATTCTACCTCATCACCATGAAGTGCTTTGTTCATATTGTTTGAAGAAATATAAACATCATCTTCAAAGTCATCACATATAATATATCCAGAACCCCTGGACGCCATATCTACACGACCTGTATGATACTCTGTATTAACAATAGCTTTAAATTTTCCACGATCAATTTCTTCAATCTCGTTTTTAGCCTTAAGCTCTTGAAGTTTCTTTATAATTTGATTTCTACTACTGGCATCATTAACACCAAGTTTAGCAGCAATTTGTTTATGGTTGAAAGTTTGGTTTCTATCTTTTTTTAAAATACTTAGAATTGTATTTGTAAGGTTAGAAATCTTGTTATGTGAAGGTTTCCTTTTTTTCTTATTTGTCATTTAAATTGTAATCATTATAATTCCTTTGAAACACGGAATCTTATCGTTTTTATACTTAATACTTATAGAGAAGAGTTAACGTTTTCACTTTACTTATAGATTGTGAAACCGGTAATGGAAGTATTAAGTTTCTGCAAATCTACGGTTTAATTATTTAATGATGTATAGAGAGTGTTAAGTTAATGAAAAAGACCTGTTAAGTTAACAGGTCTTTTAAGTATTTTGTTTTGAATATTAAACTATTCTATAATCAGTTTTTTAGAGCTTTTACCTTTGTTAGTTAGTATATCAACAATGTAAGAACCACTTGATAATTTTGAGGTGTTTATTGTGTTTTCTTCGGAAGTTAAAACCACTTGACCTAAGGTATTATAAATAGAAACTTTTTCTAGTTGAACTGAAGGGTCTAATTGGATTGTGAATTGAGTTTTTGTTGGGTTTGGGTAGATTTTGAAATTAAATACATCATTTTCATTAAGACTTAAAGCATCATTTACTTGATCAATAATAGCTTGTATCTCTGAAGTTGTAGGATTGTTTTCATCTACAAATGTACCATTATCTAAAGCTGTTGTATAATTAACACCTTCTATTGCTCCTGAAACACCGTTGATACTGTTTAATTGAGTTGCTGTGACGTTAATACCGTTAAGATTACCTTGAATGTCATCTACTACTTCTATTATTGCTAGTTCTGAAGCTATACTAAAAACTCTAGCTAATCCAGCATTTAATACATTTCCATCAAAAAAAGGTGTACCAGTAATAATAGAATTTCCATCTGAGGTCATATCTATACTATACCCTAAAGCAACTCCAATATCTTCACCAAGAATATCATCACCAACTTGAATCCAATTTATTGAATTAAAATAAAATATTTTAATTTGCCCAGAATCAGAACCATTACTATCATTAAGAAAGGCACTTACCGCTAATAAATTTCCATTAGAAGATAATTTAATATCCCAACCAAAATGATCTGAAACTCCATCACCATTAAGATCAAGTCCCACTTGAATCCAACTATTGTCTTGTAATTTATACACTTTAGCATAACCACTAAATGGAGGACTACTACTTAATCTAGATCCTATAGCAACAGTATAACCATCTGAAGATAAACTTACACTCCTACCAAAATTATCATTTTGAGCATAACCATCAAGATCTTGACCTATTTGAGTCCAAACACCTGATTGATTTTCATAAATTCTAACATGTCCTGAATGAAATCCATTTTCATCATTATTTGAAGCTCCAATAGCTACAATATTACCATCTAAAGATAAACTTACACTCCTACCAGATTTATCACCATTCGCTTCTCCATCTATATCTTGACCTATTTGAGTCCAAACTCCTGATTGATTTTCATAAATTCTAACATGTCCTGCAGATCCACCATTAAAGTTTTCAGGAGCTCCAATAGCTACAATCGTTCCATCACTTGAAATACTTACACTCCAACCAGATTGATCCCCAATACTTTCACCATCAATATCTTGTCCTATTTGAGTCCAAACTCCTGATTGGTTTTCAAAAATTCTAACATTACCTGAATCTCCATTAAAATGAGCTCCAATAGCTAAAATACTTCCATCTGAAGATAAATCTAAAGCTAAACCAAAAAAATCAGATTCAGATTCACCATTTATATTTTCTCCTATTTGTATCCAATCTCCATTAATATTACTAAATACTTTTACACTACCAGATGCATTACCATTTGGATCATCACCCGGCACACCAATTGCTATAATATTTCCATTATCAGAAATACTTACATCAGCACCTAATTGATGTGATTCAGATAATCCTAATATATCCTGCCCAATTTGAACCTGACTCAAGCCTAAAAAAGGTAACAATAATAAAAGTAAAGTAATTTTTTTCATAACTATATATTTTCCTACAAATATAAGTATTCCTTTAATTTAGCTTCAAATTTCCACACTTATCAACATATATATACATAACATCATTTTTCTTTTAAAATTTTAAAAAACAATGGTGGTTATTATAGTGTGTTAATAGTGGCTATAACTTTATTAGACTTTACTTTGATATGTGACTTATCACAATTACTTAATATATAGTTAACATTAACTTTACATTTAAAGTCCTCATTTTAAAGCTAAATT
>NZ_JBLIET010000031.1:0-34930 GCF_047633235.1 Psychroserpens sp.
GCATAACGGTTCAAGTTCGGGATGTCGAATTCAGATAAATCTAAATTAATTCTCTTGTTGTCTTTGCAAGAAAAAAGGAGGATGGCAATAAAAATGAATGTATATCTCAATTTCTAAAGTTTTAATACTTCAAAAGTAATATTATTTAAAGTTATGAGTCAATCATTAAACAAAATGTTTACTTTTGCTTTGAATTTTGGTTTGACTTAGTCGCAAGAATTTTGTTTTAAGAACTTTTATAGGTCACAAAACAAGTCTAAAAGGACGTTGTCAATTAAAAGGGAATCTGGTGAGAAAATAATTTTCAAGTCCAGAACTGTTCCCGCAACTGTAAGTTTTATGCCCAGATTGACTGGGTGTCTCATAAAAGAGTTATTGTTTTCTTCAATACCACTGGTTTATACTGGGAAGGTGAAACAATAAAAAACAAGTCAGGAGACCTGCCAGATTTCTTAATCAAAAATGACTTTCGGGAGAAAAGTCTTTGAGGTATGAAACACATAATTCTATTTTATTGTTTACTGCTTTTTAGCAGTGTTGCTTGGTCACAATCAACTTTGGATTCCATTCAAAAGTTGGATGTCGTGGTGTTGAGTGATGTCAAGTTAAAGCAATATGCTAAAGGCTACAAGTTGACTGTATTGGGCGATTCAATTTTGAGAAAGAACAGAACCTCACTTACAGATGTACTCAGATTTAACTCTAATATTTACTTTAAAGAAAATGGCTATGGGATGGTGTCTTCGGCTTCTTTTAGAGGAACTAACGCCTCTCAAACTGCTGTAATTTGGAATGGAATTAACATCAATTCCCAACTCAACGGTCAAGTAGATTTCAATACGATATCTTCTGCTAATTACGATAATATAAGTATTAGAAGTGGAGGAGGAAGCGTACAATACGGCAGTGGAGCTATCGGTGGGACGATTCACTTATCTAATGATTTAGATTTTAAAACTCATTTTGACAACCGCGCACAAGTTGCGTTTGGAAGTTTTGACACGCAAAATGTTAATTATAATGGATCCTTCGGAAAGGGGAAGTGGTCAGCAACTATTGGTGCTGCATATGTCAGTTCTGAAAATGATTACCCCTTTTTAGGTACTGATCGCAGAAACGAAAATGGTGCATTTGATAATTTAGATTTGAATCTTAATCTGGGGTATATTATATCTGATAAAGACATCCTTAAATTGTACCATCAAAATTTTAGAAGCGATCGTGAGTTTTCAGCAACCTTATTAGCGCCTTCCAATAGTAAATACGAAACTCAAGACTATCGCAGTATGATAGATTGGACGCGTATCGGAAACAAATACACATCAACACTTAAAGCAGTTCATCTGCAAGAACAATTCAAATATTTTGAGAATAAGACTTTAGATAACAATTTCTCTGAGGGTAAGGTCAATACATTTTTAGTGAAGTATCATTATAAACACGAGTTTTCAAAACGGTTAGTAGTTAGCGTTATTTCAGACGCTAGCCATATCACAGCAAATGGAAATAGTTTTGCCAACCCAATCCGAAATACCTTTTCTGCTACAGCCATTTTAAATCATAGACCAACAGGAAAATTACAATACAATTTGAATGTACGTCAGGATATGATTTCAGACTTTGAAAGCCCTTTGGTGTTTTCAGGAGATGCGAGTTACCAGTTTTTAAAATGGTATGCGCTTAAATTAAACGCCTCTAAAAACTTTAGAATTCCAACTTTTAATGATTTGTATTGGAATCCTGGTGGTAATTTAGATTTAAATCCAGAAGAATCATATCAAGTAGATGTAGGTCATGAGTTCGCTTATAAAGAGGCGACGTTGAAATTGAATACTTATTTTATAGAGACGTCAGACTTAATTCAATGGCGACCAAATAGTGCAACAGGATACTGGAATCCTGTAAACATAGCCAATGCAAAACACTACGGACTAGAAGTAGAAGTTGGTATCAAAAAAACATTTAATAAGCACACTTTAAATTTTTCAAGTGCCTACTCCTACACAGAGACTGAAGACGTAGAAAAAAACCAACGTTTATTTTACGTGCCATTGCACAAAGCCAATGCATCATTAGCTTATAATTACAACGCCTTTACTGTTTTTTATCAGCATCTGTATAATGGAGAGGTGGAGATTATTGGAAATACATTAGATGGTTTTGATGTTGGTAATTTAGGAGTCTCCTATAATTTTAATACAACAGGTCAATTGGTGTATGAGGCCAATTTCAGAATTAATAATATGTATAACACCTATTACGAAAACGTCCCATTGCGACCAATGCCAAATAGAAACTTTACAATCAATTTAACACTTAAATTTTAAAACAATGAATACCAAAAAACTTGCTTACCTTTTTTTATCATTTGCACTAATTTTTAGTTCTTGTAGTAATGATGATGATGTGAATTCTTCACCAGAACCTTTAGGTGATTATGAAAATGGACTATTAATTTCTCACGAAGGTAATTTTGGGCAAGGAAACGCCTCTGTGTCTTTTGTTTCTTATGATTTACAGACGGTTGAAAATAATATTTACAGTGCTGTCAATTCTAATCCTTTAGGTGATACAGCGCAGAGTATTGGTTTTAATGGCAATTTAGCATATATCGTATTAAATGTATCTAACGCTATCGAAGTTGTAAATCGTTATACGTTTGAATCTGTTGCAACGATTAATACAGGATTAAATAACCCAAGATTTATTGCATTCGCAAATGGGAAAGGATATGTTACTAATTGGGGTGATGGATCTGTTGCTACAGATGATTATTTAGCTGTGATAGATTTATCATCTAATACATTAACTGCTCAAACTATTGCTGTTGCAGAAGGTCCGGAAGAAATCGTAGCAAGCAATAATACATTGTACGTAGCTCATCAAGGTGGTTTTAGCCAGAACAACGTAATCTCTGTTATTGATGCGACTTCAGATATGGTGTCTTCAACACTTACTGTTGGTGATGTTCCAAACTCTATGCAATTAGATACTGCTGGGGATTTATGGGTATTGTCTGGGGGAAAACCATCTTGGACAGGTGAAGAGACTGGTGGGAAATTATCAAAGATTAATACAATTGATAATAGTGTGACGTCTATAGATTTTGCGGATACAGAACATCCAAATCACTTGGCATTAGATAATGGTACTCTATATTACTATATGTCTGGAAGTGTTTTTAAAATGACTAGTAGTGAAATAACGCTACCAACTAGTGCAGAATTAACAGGTTTAAATTTCTATGGAATGACAGTTAATAACTCAGTATTATATGCTGTTGATGCAGCAGATTTTACAAGTAACGGAACATTGTCAACTTACAATTTATCGTCTAATGCATTAGAAGCGTCTGCGACAGTAAATATTATTCCTGGTGGGATTTACTTTAATTAAATATCATTTTTATATTTTCGCAGAGAATAAGATCATCAAATAAAATATAATGAAATATAACCTTAAAAATATGATGGCGTTAGATTTATATCTAACAACATTAAATCAAAATGATTACGATGCTATTGCAGATCAGGTTGAAGGTAAAATTAATTATATAATGCCATTAATGAGTTGGGATCTCCATAGTCATAATTTCATTAAGCAATTACAATTCGCCCAGCGTGAGCAAGATATATTAAAAGTAGTTCATTTAGGTGAAAAATATCATTGGCAAAACGATATACAATCTATTTTCAAACAGAATGAATTTGAAGCATTACTATTAACAGATCACGAACAGCGTATAGTTTGGGTGAGCAACGGCTTTACTGAGATGACGGGCTATTTCAAAAAAGAGGTGTTACATAAAACACCACGGATTTTACAAGGTGCAGAAACATCTCTTACCTCTAAAAAAAGAATAAGAGAGAAGCTTAGCACTGACGAGTCATTTTCAGAAATAATCACCAATTACAAAAAAGATGGTTCACCTTATAAATGTGAGGTTAAGATTTTTCCGTTAAAGACTGATGAAACGACCCATTATTTAGCTCTAGAGCGACAAGTGAGTTAGTGATAACTTGTTTAAAACATAAAAAGCCACCCTAAAGAGTGGCTTTTTATGTTTTACATTTAAAATAGATATTATTTTAAATGTAATCGGTTTAGAATTACATCATCTGTATCGATATACATGCCTTCTTCAAGAGGTTTAATATTAAGATCGGTTTTAATTGCTCTAAAATCTATGCGCTGTTGACTAAAACGTCCTAAACCCTGAATATCTGCAATTGCTGCAGCTAGAAGTGGTTCGTTAATATCACCTAAGGTTCCAAAGTTTCTTGGAGATTCAATTAATGTAATGTTTGGAGCTAATCCAGTTCCTGGAACTGCTACATCATTGACATTTATGGAATTAGCAACTAACGGTTGCATGGCATAAGTATGATTCGGGTTTATTTCACTTGAGGAAAAATCTGGCGAATCATAGATGGTAATTGATGCTTGAGTTTTACCTGTTGTAAAATCTCCAATTTGAACTACATCAATGTAAGCACTTAAACTATTTATAACTAATTCGCTTGCAGATGCAGAGCGACTCGTCGTCAATACATATACTTTGTTTAGGTTAAGACTATTAATGGTGTTGCCATTAAAGCTACTCACAAAGTCAAAATTACTATTAAGCTCTTGCAGCCCGCTATTATAAACCAATTTAGAATACACATCTCCTGTAAATTGTCCAGTAATCATGCTTCCTAGATAGGATGCAGTGAGTACCGATCCTCCAGGATTATATCTTAAATCTAATACTAAATGCTGTATATTACTGGCCTGTAACTCTGCAAAGGCCGCATTAAGTTGATTGTCAAAATTTCTATTAAAACCATTGTAGACTACATAGCCCACATTTTCCCCATCTACATCAATTACAGATGTAAGGTGCACAGGATTTTCTGTATACGTTTCTTTAGTCAATGCTTGACTGTTTGCCGTTGATGAAATTGTATCATCATCTACTGCATCTGTAGCATTGTCATTATAAGTTCCAAAATTCAAAGTATAGGTGTCTTGACCTAGTAAATCATTTAGATTATTGACATTTAATTGTGTACCGTCTACTGCATCAAAAACTTGACCACGTTGCAATCCTAAATCACTGGCAACACTATTATTGAGTACTAATCTAATAATTCCAAAAACTTCGGTATCACTTCCTGGTTCGAGATAGAGATTAAATTCTAGTCCGTTGCTTTTTGACGTTCCTGCCAATAATTGTTCGAATTCAATATAGTTTGATAAAATCACACTAAAACGATCTGTAGTTTCTCTCTGATAGATAAGACTTTCAAATATGTTTTCTGGGGCTATAAAACTATTGAGGTAATTAGCATAGTCTTCATTAGACATAAAGCGATCATTTGCTAAGTCGGGAATCTCATCTTTATAAAGATACACTGCATTCATACCTTTCCAAACAAAATCATTAATTTCACTGGCAGCAATAGCGTTATCGTCTCTATCCTCAAAACAACTGGTCAATGATAGTGTCAAAATGAATAGTAAACTAATTTTTAATAGTCGCATCTGTAATTTTGTGTTTTAAAATTTCCGAAGAAAAAAGAGATCATAGCATCATCTTACTTTATTCTGGAATTTTAGGTTAATTTTCCTTTTTAATTTGTAATAATACTGTAGTCTAGTAAACTCTAAATTTACTTACATTATTGTAAATTAAAAAATATCCTGTAACAAAATCGAAACATGCTCGTCGTAATAATAAGAAGCAGAATTAATCATTTGTTTTTTAACTAACAACCCACTAATGACACAAACTGATTTTACAAAATTGGTATTGCCTTTTAAGGATAAAGTCTATCGTTTAGCAAAAAGACTTCTAGTTTCTCGCGAAGAAGCAGAAGACGCAACACAAGAGATTTTAATGAAATTGTGGAATAATAGCCAAAAAATAAAGGAGTATAGAAATATTGAAGCTTTTGCGATGACCATGACAAAGAATTTTTGTTTAGACAGACTAAAATCAAAACAGGCACAGAATTTGAAAATAGTTCATAGTAATTACGAAGAGAATAATACCTCATTAGAAAAACAAGTAGAAGCTAAAGATAGTGTAGATTGGGTGTCTAAAATAATTGAAGACTTACCAGAACAACAAAAAATAATAGTACAGCTTAGAGACATAGAAGAGTATGATTTTGATGAGATTGCAAAAGTAGTAGATATGAATCCTACAGCAATTAGAGTCGCTTTATCAAGAGCTAGAAAAACGATTAGAGAAAAATTAACAAAGACACATCGCTATGGTATTAAATAGTATAGAAAAATTACTGGAAAAGTATGACAATGGTGAGACCACCATTAAAGAAGAACAGGAGCTCAAAGCCTATTTTGCTCAAGATGAAGTTGCAGCACATTTGGAGTCTTACAAAGTCATGTTTCAGTATTTTAAAACGACAAAACAAGAGGATTTATATACAAAGGACGTCCCATTAAAAACTAAAAAGAGTAACATCTATCAATGGATTTCTGTTGCAGCGTTATTAGTACTCTCGTTAGGGATTTTCACCACCCAATTTGGTGATAATAAAAAGACATATAGTGAATTAACTATGCAAGAGCAAAAAGATTATGACCAAGCAGTAGAAGTTTTTAGTCTCGTAGGTTCAAAATTTGATCAAGGCGAGAGTAATATGGCAGCTTTTGGATTAATGTCTAATAAGTTATCGCAAGGTGTAGATAAATTCGAACACGTTTCTGAGTTTTCAGAAGCAACAAACAAAATGTTTAAATCAAAAAAGAAAAAACAAAACAAGTAAAGCCTTAATTTAAAACTACAATTATGAAAAATTTTAACGAATACGTAATCAATAAGAAAAACGTGAGTAAAAAAGTACTATTAATAGTCGCACTAGCTTTAATAAGCTCAGTCTCTTTTGGACAAAGTATGTTTGACAAATATGAAGATATGAAAGGTGTCAGCTCTGGAGTCATCAATTCAAAAATGTTTAGTATGATTGCAAGTATAGACATAGATTTAGATGATCCAGATGCGCAAAAATTTATGGAAATGGCTAAGAAAATCCAAAGTGTGAAGATTCTAAGTACAGGTGACTCTGCTATTTCTGCAAATATGAAATCAGATGCAGAGAGCCACGTGAATAAAGCAAATCTGTCTGAATTGATGCGATTTAAGGATGGTGATCAAACTGTAAAATTCTATGTAAAAGAAGGAAAAGACGAGAACCATGTTAAAGAATTGTTCATGCTTATTAGTGGTTTGAAAGAATTAACCAAAGATTCAAAAATAGAAATTAACGGTGAAAAACGTGAATTTGAAACTGTGGTAGTGTCTATTACAGGTGATATCGATTTAAGAGAAATTTCTAAAATCACTAGCACGATGAATGTACCAGGAGGTAAGAATTTAGAGAAAGTTGGTAAAAAGAATTAATTATAAAATGAGCATGTTATAAGCGTTGTCGATCAAAAGATGACTAATAGCGAACAACATGTGGCCATTGAAAAACAATAGATATAAAATCATGAATACATCAGTCAAAATTATAATCAATTTGTTTATTTTGGTTGTGACTTTACAAAGTTGCAACCAAGATCAAACATTGCAAACATTCTACGTAGACAATGAATTAGCACCAGGGTTTACATCATTAGATGTCCCAGTTAGTATGTTGCAAATTGATGAGGAGTCACTTACCGAAGAGCAATTGGAAGCCTATGAGTCTATTGAAAAATTAAGCTTGATTGCTTTTGTTTTAGATGGAAGCAATAAGGAACAAATGGTCATTGAATATGCTAAAGTGCAGAGCATCTTAAAAGATCCTAAGTATGAAGAATTGATGCGTGGCGGAAATTCTACAGATGGAAAATTTGTTATTAAATGCACAGGAGATGGAGATCGTATCGAAGAGTTTATTCTCTTCGGAAATTCTAATACTTCAGGATTTGGAGTTATAAGAGTACTAGGAGACGATATGAATTTTAATAAAATAGCACAATTGGCTGCTGTGTTGCGGGAGTCAGATATTGAAAATTCGCAGTTAGATAAGTTTTCAAATTTCTTTAAATAAAGGTGTCATACCTCTTTACAAGTAATTTAAAGCCATACACGGCATTGATTTATATGTTAATAGCCACTTCAGGTCTGACCACTGGAAGTGGTTTTTTTATGCGTGTCTTAATCACAAATAATAAATTAATGATCTAATTGTTACTTAGTCTCTGTGTTTTTAAAGGCAATACTAATCAAATAAACGGCCAATAGAATTAACGCCGAGAACAATAGGGCTTTTACTATCAAGTAATCCAGAACACCCAAAATACCAGCGACTAAGAAACCTGCAAAAATTAGTGCAGAGAATAAAAGTGTCAATGTATTTTTAGTTGGCATGTATTATAGATTATATTCCTGTATAGTTGCTCGGGCTAATAGCCTTCAATTCCGTTTTTATAGCTTCGGAAACAGCTAAGGTGTCAATAAACTCTGATATAGATTTCTTGTTAATTGTTTCATTAGTTCTCGTTAAGCCTTTTAGAGCTTCATAAGGATTGGGATACGCTTCACGTCTTAAGATTGTTTGAATAGCTTCTGCAACGACAGCCCAATTATTCTCTAAATCTTGAGCGAACTTAGGTTCGTTAAGTAATAATTTGTTTAATCCTTTTACTGTAGATTTAAATCCAATGATTGTATGTCCAAAAGGGACACCAACATTTCTAAGCACAGTACTATCGGTCAAGTCACGTTGCAATCTAGAAATAGGTAGTTTTGCAGATAAGTGCTCAAAAATAGCATTGGCGATGCCTAAATTACCTTCTGAGTTTTCAAAATCAATAGGATTCACTTTATGTGGCATTGCGCTACTTCCAACTTCTCCTTCTGTAATTTTTTGTTTAAAATAGTCCATAGACACATAGGTCCAAATATCGCGATCTAAATCAATAAGGATGGTATTGATACGTTTTAGAGCATCAAACAAAGCAGCCATATGGTCGTAATGTTCAATTTGAGTTGTTGGGAATGAGTGTTGTAAGCCTAGTTTCTCTTGCACAAATTTAGTTCCAAAAGCTTTCCAATCCATATTGGGATACGCGACTTTATGTGCATTGAAATTACCTGTGGCACCACCAAACTTCGCAGCACTTGGGACGTCATTTAATAAATTAAACTGCTCTTCCAAACGCACTACAAAAACTTGAATCTCTTTTCCTAATCGCGTAGGAGAAGCAGGTTGACCATGTGTTCTTGCTAACATTGGAATGTCTTTCCAGTCTTCTGCAAGGGCTTTAAGTTTATTTAGAACTTCGAAGTATTCAGGCACATACACGTTATTCACGGCATCTTTGATGCTCATTGGTATGGCTGTATTATTGATGTCTTGAGAGGTTAATCCAAAGTGAATAAACTCTTTGTATTTAGATAAGTCTAAGGTGTTAAATTTCTCTTTTATAAAATATTCAACGGCTTTTACATCATGGTTTGTAATCGCTTCAATATCTTTTATAGCTTGCGCATCTTCCGAAGAAAAAGAGGTGTAAATAGCTCTTAGATTTTCAAAAACTGAGGGGTCAATACCTGCTAATTGCGGTAGGTCTGCTTCGCAAAGCGCAATGAAATATTCAATTTCTACTAAAACACGATACTTTATAAGTGCTTCTTCAGAAAAATAAGGAGCAAGATTGCTAACTTTACTTCTATAACGACCATCAATAGGAGAGATGGCATTAAGTGATGATATTGACATTGTGTTGTTTTTTTTTGAAGCGCTAAAGATAACATTTGATTCTCTATTAATGTGTGTGAACTGCGATTTTTTAGATTTCACTTTTCGTAAAATTTGTTTTGCCCTTGCCTTAAAACCGTGACTTTGCTTTTGGAAGTCGCACTCTAAAATCAAGACTAATTCTAGATAAATTCAGTCGTAATCATATCCTAGATGATAAAGCATAGTCATGGCACAGACTTTAGGTGCGATTTTTCGTCTTTTATCATCCAATCCAAACACGCTTCTATAATTTTTTATTTATGCTTGAGAAGTTATACAGTCTTTAATATATAATCCTGTTTTGAATACTAAACGATAGTCAAATACTCGCATACTTTTGCAACTGGTATAACTGCCAAATCTGGATGAATACGATGTATGTTCTCTGTAAAATCAACTGAATAGAGGATGCGAGCGTTAAGGTGTTAATTACACATATACTCAAAAAGTCAAGTAGCTCGACATGAAATTTTATCCTCAGCGATAAATAAAATGGCTAGCAACTTCGGGATTAATTCCCTATTGTTAGTTACCATATTGGCATAATGCTATCGCTTTTTTCGCGAGTGATTTACACCTTTTAATTCTTCATAAAGTTCTTTTGTAGTCAATTTGATTTACTTATTTTTAACACTTCTAAATACCCTAAATTTAAAAAAATGAAAACTGTTAAAAAAATCCTAGTCGCTTTACTTGTTGTGTTTATTATCATGCAATTTTTTGGACCAGAAAGGAATGAAGGTGATATCACAACTATAGATGCATTTATTGCAGAAACTAATCCGCCAAGTGATGTTAAAAATATCTTAGAAAACACCTGTTTTGATTGTCATAGTAATGTGACAAAATATCCATGGTACAACAAAATAACACCTGTGAACTATTGGTTAGCAGATCACGTGGAAGACGGAAAAAAACATTTTAATGCATCTGCTTGGGAGAGTTACAGCCTGAAGAAAAAAGATCATAAAATGGATGAGTTGATCGAAGAGGTTGAAGAAAAAGAAATGCCTTTAAAATCATATACATATATTCATGGTGATGCTAATCTTACAGATGAACAAATTACCGCAGTGGTTACTTGGGGAAAAGAAGTGAGAGCAAAATATAGCGCAGACTTAAAGTAGAGCTTTCTCAAATGTTTTTAAAATTTTTAATTTGAGTATTTAAATTTTATAATGTTGAATGAATAAAAAATTATTAATCATCGGGTTCGTATGGCCGGAGCCTAGAAGTTCTGCTGCGGGAAGTAGGATGATGCAGTTAATTTCGTTTTTTCAATCTCAACAGTTTCAAATAACTGTTGCCAGTGCTTGCGCTAAAAGCGACAATGCATTTGACTTATCATCAATAGGAGTTGAAAAAGTTGCTATTGAACTCAACCATTCAAGTTTTGACGATTTTATTTTAAAATACAATCCAGATATCGTGATCTTTGATCGGTTTATGAGTGAAGAGCAGTTTGGTTGGCGCGTTTCTGGGCAATGTCCTAATGCGATAAAAATTCTTGATACAGAAGATTTACATTTTTTACGACGCACAAGACAGCAGGCCCTTAAGGACAATGTTGAGGTTACTCATAATAATTTGTTTAACGAGACTACCAAACGAGAAATTGCAAGTATCTATCGTTGTGACTTGAGTTTGATTATTTCTACTGCAGAAATGGATTTACTCCAAGATACGTTTAAAATAGACAGTTCTTTACTGCAATATCTGCCTTTTCTTGTTGCTCCAATTTCCGAAGTGAAAAAACAAGAACTTCCTAGTTTTGAAAATAGACAACATTTTATATCCATTGGTAATTTTCGTCATGAACCCAATTATAATGCTTTACTCTATTTAAAAGACACCATTTGGAAAGGGATTAGAGCGCTATTGCCAAATGCGCAATTACACAATTATGGATCGTATGCGTCACAAAAAGTGAATCAGTTACATAACGAAAAAGAGGGTTTTTTTGTCAGGGGGTTTGCAGACGATGTCAATGAAGTCATGCAACAATCCAAAGTGCTTTTAGCACCCATTCGCTTTGGAGCAGGATTAAAAGGTAAACTTTTTGATGCCATGCAAAACGGGACGCCATTTGTCTCAACTTCTGTTGGAGTAGAAGGGATTGTTAAGGATATTAAGCAAGACTTTATTGGTGATACTCCTGAAGAGTTTATTAGTCATTCTGTCGCTTTATATACAGATACTTTTACTTGGAGCCAACAACAAGCTTTAGGCTTTAAGATTTTAGAACAACAATTTTCTAAAATTCATTTTGAGGGTGAGTTTAAAGATCGATTATTGTCTTTGGTAGCTACTATAAAAGCACACAGACAACAAAATTTTATAGGACAGTTGTTACAGCACCATACGTTGCAAAGCACAAAGTACATGAGCAAGTGGATTGAGGCTAAGAATTCTTAGTTTTGTCATTCCTGCGAAGGCAGGAATCTCTAGTTACAGATTAGAATATCAGGTTTATACCTTCGCAGGAATGATGACAGTGTTACTTCAACTTCGCTCAATTTGATATGGTTTGAATGATCAACATTGCATAGGTGTCATTTCGCTACTGTTAGTGTTGTTCAACATCAGCTTTTTCAACGTTTTAATTTTTTCTAGATTGTTTGTTGGTGGAAAACACCAACAAAGGCAGAGTACTTTAACTTCACTTAATTTGATATGGGTTGAATGATCAACCTTACATATTTGTCATTGCGCCACTGTTGGTTTTTTTCATCAATAGTTTTTTTAAAGTTTTAATTTTGATTTTTTATAGATTGTTTGTTGGTGGAAAACACCAACAAAGGCAGAGTACTTCAACTTCGCTCAATTTGATATGGTTTGAATGATCAACATTGCATATTTGTCATTGCGCCACTGTTGGTGTTTTTCACCAATAGTTTTTTTTAAAGTTTTAATTTTGATTTTTTCTAGATTGTTTGTTGGTGGAAAACACCAATAAAGGCAGAGTACTTCAACTTCGCTCAATTTGATATGGGTAGAATGATCAACCTTGCATATTTGTCATTGCGCCACTGTTGGTGTTTTTCACCAATAGTTTTTTTAAAAGTTTTAATTTTGATTTTTTATAGATTGTTTGTTGGTGGAAAACACCAACAAAGGCAGAGATTTTTTGTTGGTGAAAAGCACTAATAAAGGCATAATTTTTAGTTTTATTATTCATGCTTGAACATGAATAGTAATGTCTCTTTAATTAATGAACTACTCCGTAGTTTCTTCCATCGTATGATACACGTCTTGCACATCGTCATCTTCCTCTAATTTTTCGAGAAGTTTCTCTATATCTTGAGCCTCTTCTGCGGATACTACTTTTGTGACTTGTGGAATGCGTTCAAAGCCAGAAGAGAGTATTTCTATATCTCTAGACTCTAATTCTTCTTGGATAGCGCCAAAGCTTTCAAAAGGTGCGTAAATTAAAATCCCGTCGTCATCTGCAAAGACTTCCTCTGCACCAAAATCTATAAATTCTAGTTCTAATTCTTCAGGATCTAAGCCTTCAGCATTAATTCTAAAATTACAAGTGTGATCAAACATAAATACAACAGAGCCTGAGGTACCTAAACTACCATCACATTTGCTAAAATAACTGCGAACATTAGCAACAGTTCTGGTATTATTATCGGTTGCAGTTTCTACCAAAACAGCAATACCATGAGGTGCATAACCTTCAAAAATGACTTCTTTGTAATCGCCTTGACCTTTTTCGCTTGCTTTTTTTATAGCACGCTCAACATTTACTTTAGGCATGTTAACAGACTTGGCATTTTGGATTACTGCACGTAAGCGAGAGTTAGCATCGGGATCTGGACCACCTTCTTTTACTGCCATAACAATGTCTTTACCTATACGAGTAAAGGCTTTGCTCATTGCAGACCATCGTTTCATTTTTCTTGCTTTACGAAATTCAAAAGCTCTTCCCATTGCTGTTGTGTTTATGTGATTTTAATTAGACTCAAAATTATCGAAATTTCGATAGAATCACAATATAAAGTTCAAAGTAAACTAATCTGGATACATTTTTTGTCTTAATTCAGGATTTTTAGGATTTCGCATTAATTATTTTCAGACTCGACATATTCAGAATATTTTGTAAATCTAGGTTTCAAACTTAATTTAGCGGAATTAAGTTTAATAAATTTTGAAGAACTCGTTGAGCTTCTTCAATATAAATATCGGTTTTAATATCTTTTAAATAGGCTTGATTAATTATTTTTTTGTCAGCATTATAACTGATGACTTCCTCGGTGTATTCTGTGTTTTTAACAATAAATCTGGAACTGTGATTTTCAAGAGGTGTATTGATTTTATTCCATTGGTTTTTATACCTTGTCATTTCGCCATAGACATTGTCTAAAGTCAATGGATACTCAGTGTCCAGCTCAAAATGGTTTTTTATAATTAATTTATTCAGACGTTTAAGAGTCTTAAAAGTGGAGTTATTACCGACACGTGATAAGCTTTTTTTATTTAATTGCTCAATAGGAAGTTTCTTAAGTTTTGGAAAATTTTGAATACCAGCAATAGAATCATTTTTAAGCGCATATGCTATAAATTCTTCTTGAGTATTAAAACCATCATAAAGATTTGGTAATATAATATCTGGAATGACTCCTTGTGCTTGGTGGCTTTTGCCCGTAACGCGATAAAACTTCTCTACAGTTATTTTAGCAAATCCTAAAGCTTCATTCGCATCTATAGGGATAATTACTTGGGCAGAAGCTTTGCCATGTGTCGCAGAGCCAATCACTACAGCGCGATTATAATCTTGCATAGATGCAGCAAAAAACTCAGAGGCTGATGCACTATAATTATTAACCAAAATAACTATGGGTTTTGTGAATAAAGCACCTCTATTCATATCGTTAATAGTGTAGGTTTCTCCATTGGAGTATCTCAAAATAGAGAGTGGCCCTTTATTAATAAACATACCAGAAAGATCTGCAGCTTCTTTCATAGAACCACCACCATTAAACCGTAAATCAAGAATTAAGCCTGCAATATTTTCTTTTTGAAGCTTGTATAATTCTTTAGCCACATCATTGGCTAAACCTAATCCGTTAGGTGATTCTAAATCCGAATAAAAACTAGGGATACTAATATAACCAACTTTAGATTTGTCTTCTATGATATAGCCAAAGACTGTGTTTTCTTCTGTTTTTGTCTTGGTTTTTGTGAGCTCAATGTTTTGAAGTGTACCGTTTTGCTTTTTAATTTTAAACGTTATGGTATTATGGTTTTGGTCACTTGTAAATGCTAAGACATCTTCGTTAGAAACACAATAGGTTTCCAAAGTTTTCATGTTTGTTGATAGTGATTTAATCACATCATTAACTTCGAGATTAACATTATTAAATGCGGCACTTCCAGGAGTGATGTGAACAATAATAATGTCGCCATCTTCATTTTTTGAAGTTATTATTCCAAAAGATAATTGATCATTGGATAAGGCGTTTACAAACATTTCTTTTTCGGAAGCATTAAAAAAAGAGGAATTAGGATCTTGGTAGTGTAAATAAGCATTTAAAAATGTTTCCCTTACAAAATTATCAACGCTTCCTAATCTGTTTTTAAGCTCTTCGAGTTTGCATAATTCTTTTTGAATTACCTTCGGTTTTAAGACGCTTTCAAGAGCTTTGAAGTCATTTTGAATATGCTCTAATACGGAATCATTTTCAACTAGTGTATATAAAATACTATAGCGTAAACGTTTACTCCAATAGCTTTTTATTGCTTCATCATTGTTAAAATATTTAAAGGTAGCTTCTGGTTTGAATATCAGAGTATCTTTTCCTGTATAGTCAAAATCTTCAGTTTCTATATTAGAAATTACACGTTTAGTGTCTTCAAGACGTGCAGATAGGATGGTTGTATAGTTATTGATAAACTCACAACTCCCTGTATTGATATAGTCATCTAATGTGAACCGATCATTTTCAAATTGAGCCACATCACTTTTTGTAAACAAGCGTTTGTCTTCATCCAAACTGTTTAAAAATAAATCAAAAACGTGCGTGGATAAACTATCATCAACAACTTTTGGTTGGTAATGATTGATCTTAATAGTTCTTTTCAGTGCTATGATTTGGTCACAAAACAGCCCGTTGTTTTGACCGTAGCCAAAAAAAGAAACTAAAGACAACAGTAAAACAAAATATGAACTTTTTAGCATAAATGTTTAGATAGTGCGCACTCTAGAATGAATTAATAACTAAGGAATCGTGCCTACTCTTCAACCTCTACGATGGCTTCAATAGCATCTGCCAGTTTAAAGTCTTTTTCTGTAACACCGTTTTCATCATGTGTAGACAAAGAGATTTTAAGCATATTGTAAACATTTGTCCAGTCTGGATGGTGACCTTGAGCTTCGCATTCAAACGCAATCCTACTCATTGCACTAAAGCAATCTTTAAAATTGTCAAATTCAAACTCTGCGTATAAAGTGTTATTTCTATGTTCCCAATCAGGGAAGCGAAGTAATCTTTTTTCTATATTTTCATCTGTTAATAAACCCATAACTTTATTTTTACTTAAAGGTAGCATATTTTTACTGCAGAATAAAAGTTATTAAGCTTTCAAATTATTAAAAAAGTCAAACATATTCTTTTTTATCGCAAAATTTTACTTTGTTAGATCCTCAAGTACCTCAGCACTTGTGATTTCTAAATGTTTTGGCAGTTTGTTGAATTTTGGTAAAACTGCTAAATAACGATCTTCATTAGTGGTGTACACATGCTTGTAAAGCACCTCGTTGTTTGACGTAATTTGTTCAACAATATCTTTAAAATAATCATCATGATGCACTAAATCTGTGCTTCCCAAATGAAAAATTCCATATTTATCTTGGTTGATAATGTAATGAATTTGTTGTGTCAATTTTGATTCTGTGGTCACATTCATTATGATATTTGGGAAAATTTCAATCGCAGTTTTGTTTTGTAAATGCTGCTTTAATTCTTTTAGCCGTGGTGATTGAGAACCCAAAACCATAGGTAATCTTACGATCGCTACTTTTTTCTTCGGAAGACGTAGTAACATATTTTCAATCTTAATTTTAAAATGACCATAGACGCTTCCGCTCAAGGTTTTATCCAATTCATAGCTAGGGTATTTGCTGTACGCATCAAATACATTTGCAGAGGATAAGAAGATGAGTTTGCAATTCTGTTCTACGAGATATTCGGCAATATGTTGATGAGCGATGGTTTGTGCTCTAAAATCGCCACGTAAACAAGAAATGATAATGGTGGGCTTTGTCGCTTTTAAAATCTCGTAGACATCGTCTTCTTCAACATTATATTGAAAAAACTGATGGTTGTCTTCGAACACTTTCTTTGGGACACGATACGTGCCAAAGGTCATAAAGTAACCTAAAAGCTCTTTGTAAATGGCATTACCTATAAAACCGCTAGCACCTAAAATTAAGATGCGATGTTTGCTCGAAAACTCCTTCATTAAATCTGTCTTCAATCTAATTTAAACCCGTTGTGCTCTTTAGTCAGTTTTTTACAATAGTGTCTAAACCTTAAAAGCATTACCTTTAAAACCATGACATTATCTTGCAGTCCCGAAATTTCTGGAAAGGAAAAAAATAAAGTTTTATAGCTATTGAGTTTGATTTTTATCAAAATGGATAAGGTGTTTATATGAGAATACTTTAGCCCTTGTAAAAAGGTAGTTTAATCACAGTTGCTGGAACTGTATTTTTACGAATTTGAATATGTAATTTGCTACCAACCGTTGTTAAAATTGTCGGTACATAACCCATGCCAATACCTTTACCCAAACTTGGAGACATGGTTCCCGATGTTACGTTACCAATCGTTTTTCCGCTAGAATCAACAATATCGTAACCTTGACGTGGTATGCCACGGTCATCTATTTCAAACGCCACTAATTTACGTTCTGGTCCACGGCGTTTTTCATCTTCTAAAGCTTCAGAGTTTATAAACTTTTTTGAGAACTTTGTAATCCAGCCTAAACCAGCTTCAATTGGCGAGGTGGTGTCGTTGATATCATTTCCGTAGAGACAAAAACCCATTTCTAAACGCAGTGTATCACGAGCAGCTAATCCAATAGGTTTTGCACCAGCCCCAGTTACTTTATCCCAAATTTGCTGTACTTCATTGTTCTTGCAGTAAATTTCAAATCCGCCACTTCCGGTGTAACCAGTCGCCGAAATAATCACATTCTCAATACCAGCAAAGTCTCCAACTACAAAGTTGTAAAATTTAATCTCTGCAAGATTATGGCTTGTTAAACTTTGCATGGCTTCAACCGCCTTAGGGCCTTGAATGGCTAGTAACGAATAGTCTTCGCTTAAATCGCGCATCCTTGCACCAACATCATTTTTAGAAGAAATCCAGTTCCAGTCTTTTTCAATATTACTAGCATTAACAACCAGTAGATAGCTTTCTTCCTCAATTTTGTAAATGAGGAGATCATCTACAATGCCGCCGTCATCATTAGGTAAACAGCTATATTGCGCTTTGCCAATTGTTAATTTTGACGCATCATTACTGCCTACTTTTTGAATTAAATCTAATGCATGAGGGCCTTCAATTAAAAATTCTCCCATATGCGACACATCAAATACACCAACACCAGTTCGTACCGCTTCGTGTTCTACATTGATGCCGTCATATTGTACTGGCATATTATATCCTGCAAAAGGTACCATTTTCGCACCAAGCGCTTCGTGAGTTGCTGTTAAGGCTGTGTTTTTCATCAAAAAAGTAGTTTAGGTTTCCGTAAAATAGAAAATGCTTTGTTAATTGTTTTATTAAAAAATTGAGCCACAAATGTATCGAAAAATATCTGTTCTTTAGACTGTGCTTCGGGATAAAAACAGATTATAAATATGTTAATATTAAAATATTTTTTTAAAAATAAGGAGATAATCCTTAATTTTAAATGTTTAAAAAACAGAAACTCATGAGACTTTTATTTACAATACTTATTACACTGATTTTGTCCTTCTTAGGTATGGCTCAAAACGGAACACCAGAAGATTATTTAAGTAAAGAATTCCATAAAGAGCGACGTGATGCTCTACGTGCAAACATGCCAGCCAATAGTGTCGCTGTATTTTTTGCAAACCCAGTTCGTAATCGTGCCAATGATGTCGAATATGTCTATCATCAAGATCCTAACTTTTATTACCTCACGGGTTATAAGGAGCCTCATGCTGTTTTAGTGATTTTCTCTGAACCTCAGAACACTTCCGAAGAAAATAGCGTTAACGAAAAATTCTATGTGCAACAACGTAATGCTCAGGCAGAACAGTGGACAGGTCGCAGATTGGGAACTGAAGGTGCAAAAGCAGAACTAGGATTTGATAATGCCTACAATGGCAATGAATTTTTAGATTCTAATATCGATTTCGCTTCTTTTGACAAAGTGATGTATGCAGATTTTAGAGATGATTATAGAGATACCAGAGATGAAGCAGACCTATATGATTTGGTGCAGTCGTTTAAAACGCAAATAAAACTTATTAATAATTATACGATTGAAAATAAAACGGAGGCAATCGAAGTGGATGCTAATGCGGATATGGAAGCAGAAACTATAAAGACAGATACTAGAACCTTGTCACGGTTAATGGCAGGATTACGAGAAATAAAAACGGCTGATGAGTTGGTGTTGCTTAAAAAAGCGGTGCGAATTTCTGCCATGGGGCAACGTGAAATTATGAAAGCGATGCATCCAGGAATGTCTGAAACCGAAGTGCAAGGTGTTCATGAATATATCTACAAAAAATATGGCAGTGAATATGAAGGTTACCCAAGTATTGTGGGTGCTGGAAATAATGGTTGCGTGCTGCATTACATCGAGAATTCTAAAATGAAAGTAGAAAATGATCTTGTCCTTATGGATTTAGGTGCAGAGTATCATGGTTATACAGCAGATGTGACGCGAACAATTCCTGCAAACGGGAAATTTAGTGACGCGCAAAAAGCCATTTATGATATTGTCTATGACGCCCAAGAAGCAGGTATAAAAGCAACTGTAATTGGTAATACGATGCAATCTCCAGATACTGCAGCACGAGCGGTGGTGTATCAAGGTTTGATTGATTTAGGGATTGCAAAAAACGCAACAGAAGCGAGACAATATTTCCCTCACGGTACATCGCATCATATTGGTTTAGATGTTCATGATCCAGGAACGTATGGACAGTTACAAGCTAATATGGTGATTACGGTAGAACCAGGAATTTATATCCCAATTGGGAGCGATTGCGACCCAAAATGGCATGGTATTGCTGTACGCATTGAAGATGATATTTTGATTACAGAAAATGGACCCATAAATTTATCTGCGGAAGCGCCTCGCACCTCTTCGGAAATTGAAAAGTTAATGACAAAGAAGAGTGTTTTAAATGGGTTGGAGTTACCTAGTTTGGATTAGGAATTCCTGCGTATGCAGGAATCTCTATGGAGTTAGAGAAACAACATTGGTTAAATTAACACATTCAGTAATTCTGTCTCCACTGCTTATATTGGTGTTTTTTACCGATATTTGTTGGTGGAAAATACCAACAACGGCCGAAATATTTTCTTTTATATTTCATTTCTTAAATTTCGGGTAATGTCCTTGGGTCTAATCAGTTTAATTAAATTAACTTTTTTTACAACCATAAACAAGAGTTATTGAATTATAATCTCTGAAATTAAATGTGCAGCTTCTTTATTATGGTCTGCAATAAAGTTATTTGCAGCAATATGCAGTTTAGCTATTTCTATTGTTTTATTTGTTGAGCTTTCCGATATATTTAAATCTAAATCAAATATAATAACGCGTTCCCTTTCTTTGGTCGCATCAAAATTTTTCATGTTTGAGGTTTCAAGAAAACAAACAATATCATAATTTGATTTGTCATATTTCTTGTTTGGGATTCTTTTTAAATCAAATTCAAAAGGTTTAAATTCAGATGACATCTCATAATTAAAGTCAACGGCACTAGTAGATTTTCTTAGCTTTCGCTTTATCTTTCTGGCTAAATCCAAATAAAAATGAATGTAGTGTGTGTCATCTTCAATTACAAATAATACTGATTTTGATGACGTGACTTTTTTAACTGTATTGTTTTCTATTAGTTTAACTCCAATCTCTAAATCTTGTGAAAAACTAAATAATGAGGAGCATAAGACTATTGTAAATAAGTAAAGTTTTTTCATAAATAGGCCACAATTTAACTAGTCAAAGCTAATCAATTATAGACTCACATCCAGTATAACGAATCAAAAGGTTGTCATTATCATCTTGAGAAACATCAAAAGAAACGCCTTTAAATTCAGCATTAAAACGACCTTTGCCTTTCGTGTTCACAATTTCTGATAAAGTTTTATCTTCATGATCAATTTGCATCACAGCTTGAGCGCATAAATTATCATTTTGCACATAAAACACCAAATAATGCTTTTGGTCTTTTTCTACATAATCTGATAACCAAAATCTAAGATTATCTTCTCCAACGATTTCAATTTGATGAACCACTTCTCTTTGATATACTTTGCTGAGAACCCCGTTATTTAGAAAGGCAGGATTGTCTGTTTCACAAGATGATCTATCACATGAGTACAAAGACAATAGGAGTAAAGCGCTAAGCATACATTTTGAGATTGTTGGATTCATCTGGTTGTATTTGTTATTGTAGTAAGGCTAACGTAATTGTGTCTTTCTAAATTGTACCCAACAAAAAGGCCTTCAATCCTTCATAATCTGAAATCTGTAAAGCGACTTTCTCTTTACCCATTAAAGCTTCAATTTGAGGTGGTAAAGCAACTGTAGTTTTAATTACGTCTTCAACTACATCTAAAAACTTAGTTGGATGCGCCGTTTCTAAAAACACACAGTGTGCATTTGGGTTGGTCTTCAAATGGTCTTTACAGCCTAAATAACCAATAGCGCCATGAGGATCTGCAACGTAGTTATAGCGTTCGTAAATCTCTAGAAGCGCTGTTTTTGTCTCATCGTCTGTATAACTAAAAGACGATAAATTGGCTTGTAAACGTTCAAAATCGTTATCGTAAATTTCTTGGATGCGTATAAAATTACTTGGGTTACCAACATCCATTGCATTACTAATGGTTGCTACAGAGGGTTTGGGATTGTAGTGTTCTGTTTCTAAATATTCTGTAACTACATTATTTGCATTATTAGAGGCAATAAAATGTTTGATGGGTAATCCTAATTGTTGCGCTACCATTCCTGCGCAGATATTACCGAAGTTACCACTAGGAATAGAAAACACAATTTCGTTATGTTGATGATGCAATTGCTTATAAGCAAACATGAAATAGAAGAGTTGTGGTAACCAACGCGCTACGTTGATAGAATTAGCAGATGTTAATTGCATTTTTCTAGTCAATTGGGCATCTAAAAATGCTTTTTTAACCATGTCTTGACAATCGTCAAACACTCCATCGACTTCTAAAGCAGTAATATTTTGACCAAGCGTTGTCAGTTGTTTTTCTTGAATATCACTCACTTTCCCAGAAGGATATAATATCACAACATTAACACCTTTAACACCTAGAAACCCATTGGCAACAGCACCTCCTGTATCTCCAGAAGTAGCAACTAAAACCGTCACTTCATTGGTGTTATTTTTATTAAAATAGGCTAAACATCGCGCCATAAAACGAGCGCCAACATCCTTAAAAGCCATGGTTGGTCCATGAAATAACTCCAATGTTGAGATCTTATCATCCAGTTTTACAACCGGAAAGTCAAACGACAACGTCTCTTCAACAATCGTTTTTAAAATATCTTCTGGAATTTCTGGACTTACAAATTGTTTAATCGCTTCAAAGGCAATTTCAGGATACGATTTATTGTCAATATCTTCAAAAAATGAGACAGGTAACGGCTTTATTTCCCTGGGAAAATATAAGCCTCTATCTGGCGCAAGTCCTTTGATAACTGCGTTTTCGAAATTCGTATCTGGTGCTTTTCTATTAAGACTATAGTAATTCATTTATAATATTTTAATGCCCTTAGTATTTATTCCTGACACATAGATTTCAAAAGGAATCCTAGTTTCAGAATAGATAGCTTCAATGGCTTTAGCAACTTTTCGAGCATCCTTATTTCCGTAGCATAAACTAAAAATAGAGGGTCCAGATCCTGAAATTCCACAACCTAAAGCGCCATGGTCAAGTGCAGCTTGCCTAACCGCATCAAAGTGCGGAATCAGTTTACTGCGGTGAGGTTCTACCACAACATCTGTCAATGATCTACTTAATAATTTGTAATCACTGGTGTGCAAGGCGTGCACCAAACTCCCAACATTTGACCATTGGGTAATGGCATCTTGTAATGGGATCTGCTTGGGAAGAATTGCTCTAGACTCTGAAGTCTTTATTTCAATTTGAGGATGAATAATCACTGCAAATAGATCTTTTGGTGTTGGTAATTGCAACACCTCAAGAGGTGCAACAGATTTTACTAATGTGAAACCGCCAAAAATAGCAGGAGCAATATTATCTGCATGCTCACATTGACTCGCCAGAGCTTCGCCTTTCATAGCAAAGTTGGTGAGTTGTGTTTTGTTATAGGGGCGTCCTAGAAGTTCGTTTATCCCAAAAACACTACCAACAGCACTTGCTGAACTACTGCCAACACCACTTCCAGGTTTTATGTTTTTGTAGATTTCAATTTCGAATCCGTAATCTGGTTGGGCAGCTTCAAATAATGCTAAAGCAGAAACGCCAGCCACATTGTTTTCGGCTTCAAATGGTAAATCGTAACCTTCAATTTTAGTGATATGAATGCCTTTTTTGTCCGTTTTTCTAATGACCATTTCATCTCCAATAGTGTCTAGGCAAAACCCGAGAACATCGAATCCGCAAGAGACATTGGCAACTGTTGCTGGAGAGAAAATTTTTATTTCGTTCATATCTTACTTTCCGCAATTGCGAATTCGTTTAGTTTCTATTTTTCCGAAGAAAACCTATTTATTTTTATTCCCATCCAAGTAAACACTGTATACTGCGACCGAAAACTATTTAAATACAAAAAATCACCTACTTATTACCCGTTCTAATAATATCTGCAAATAATCCTGAGGCAGTAACATCTGCACCAGCGCCAGCGCCTTTGATTATCATAGGTTGTTCTGGGTAACGTTGTGTATAAAACATGACGATATTATCTTTGCCTTCAAGGTTGAAAAAAGGATGTCCTTGAGGGATTTCTTGTAAACCTACTTTTGCCTTTCCATCATTAAATTCTGCCACATATTTTAACTGACGATCATTCGCTTTTGCTGAAGCGTATAACTTCTGAAAATGCGCTTCATCATCAATTAATGTTTTATAAAAATCATCAACAGAATTGCTTTCTAAATTAGCTGTAGTCAAAAACGAATCGTTTTCTATGTCTTCGAGGTTCATTTCTGTTCCGCTTTCACGAGCTAAAATTAGAATTTTTCTAGCGACATCAACACCACTTAAATCAATTCTTGGATCGGGTTCTGTGTAGCCTTCTTTTTGGGCTTGTTTAACGACATCATGAAACTTCGTCGTATCATCAAAATTATTGAATACAAAATTCAAACTACCAGATAAAACAGCTTGTATAGATATGATTGTATCCCCAGAAGCAATTAAATTATTAAGCGTATCAATAACAGGTAATCCAGCACCAACATTTGTTTCGAATAAAAATGGCGCGTTGTATTTAAGTGATAATTCTTTAAGTTCTCTGTAATTTTCAAAGCTACTTGAGCATGCTATTTTGTTACAAGCAACAACAGCAATACTATGTTTTAAATAAGCGCCATACAATCTTGAGATATCTTCATTAGCAGTAATGTCTACGAATATACTGTTACGTAAATTGAACTCTTTTGAACGCTCCAAAAAACCATTTAATGTAGCTTTTTCTCCAGTTTGTAATTCTGATTTCCAATCTTTTAATGAGAGTCCGTCATCATTGAAAATCATGGTTCTAGAATTGGATAAACCAACGACTTTTAAATTGATTTTTAATTGCTCTTTCAAATATTTTCTTTGCTGCTTTATTTGTTCAACAAGTCGTTCTCCTACATTTCCAACACCTGTAATGAAGACATTGAGTTGTTTGTTCTTGTCTTCAAAGAAACGTTCATGTAGCGCGTTTAAAGCTTTTTTGACATCTTTTTCTACTATCACTGTTGAGATATTTCGTTCTGAAGCGCCTTGTGCGATGGCTCTTATATTAATATTATTTTTTCCTAAAGTCCTAAACATTTTACCACTGATACCTTGGTGACTCTTCATTTTGTCGCCTACAAGCGCAATAATTGATAAGCCAGTTTCGATAAGTATAGGGTCAATTTTATGTAGTGAAATTTCATTTTCAAATGTAGTATCAATAGCTGCTTTTGCTAGCTGAGAATCTTTGGTGTCAATTCCAAAACAAATAGAATGTTCTGATGAGGCTTGAGTAATAAAAATGATATTAATCATTTCCTGTGCTAACGTTTCAAAGAGACGTTTTGAAAATCCTGGAATTCCAACCATTCCATTACCTTGAAGTGTCAACAAAGCAATATTATCAATATTAGAAATTCCCTTAACAGGAGTTGCCGAATTATCGATAAAATCATTTGAAATCTTTGTGCCAATGGCTTCAGGTTTTAATGTGTTTTTTATGTGAATTGGAATGTTTAAATCCAAAACAGGCTGTACTGTTGGGGGATATAAGACTTTGGCGCCAAAATGAGATAATTCCATGGCTTCCTGATAAGATAAATTCTCAATAGGAAATGCTTGTTTTACTAGTTTTGGGTTGGTTGTATACATCCCACTTACATCTGTCCAAATCTCAAGAGAATTGACTTTTAAAGCTGCAGCGACTATAGCTGCCGTGAAATCAGAACCTCCTCGACCTAAAGTAGTTAATTCTTCATTTGTTGATTTTGAAATAAACCCTGGGAGAATAGTGATTTGCTCTTTTGCTTCGGAAAAGTAACTTTTTATGTTAGTATTAGTCTGTTGATACTGGACTTCTGCCCTGGTGAAATTAGAATTCGTTACAATCAATTCCTGACTATTTTTTCTACTGCAATCTAGACCTCTACTTTTCATCGTTTCGGCAATAATGAAAGCCGATAGTAATTCTCCAAAACTAACTAATTTATCAGATGTTTTTGGAGATAATTCATTGATTAAAAATATACCATCTAAAAGACTTCTAAGGTCTTGTAATTTGTTGTTGAGATGCGTTGAAATTGTTTGATTTCCTGAAGGAATTAATTCTAATACAATCGAGTTATGTTTCTCTGCAATAGCGTCATATTCTGAGATATAATCTCGGTTTTTTCTCTGAGCCATTTCAGCGGCTTTTAATAACTTATCTGTAATTCCTCCAATTGCCGAAACCACACAAATTACACGATTATTTTGCGAATAATTGTCGAGAATTGAAATGACTTTATTTATGTTTTTTGCAGATCCTACAGAAGTTCCGCCAAATTTTAAAACATTCATTTTTAGATGTTTAAATGTGAATTTTGTTTATTTAAATCTTTTTTGTAACCTAGGAGCTTATTGAAGACATATTGCTAGAACCCCCTTTGGGTGATCATACCAAACGTCATCCCACTAGACAAAGAGATGAAAATTTCAAAAATATTTGGATTTAGGTTTGTCATTTTTTTAAGCCTATACATATCAAATGTATTATTTTTACAGGAATAAAAAAATTTTGAAAGATGTTTTGCACATTTTTCACTTTAAAAGGAATCTATTCAATAATTCGTCATTTTTACTAGTATAAATGACAAATTTATAATCAACATTATACAGTATACATGAAGATATTTTCAAAAGAACAAATTTACGAAGGCGATCAGCTTACAGCAAAAAAACAAAGTATTACGTCAACAGAATTAATGGAGCACGCTGGAATTCAAATATTCAATTGGCTTCATATTAGAATGCAAGGCGCTCAAGTGCCTATTCATGTCTTTTGTGGGATTGGAAATAATGGAGGTAATGGATTGGTCGTCGCAAGACAGTTAATTACCCATGGTTACAATGTGAAAACCTATGTGGTGAACTGCAGTGACAAACGTACCAAAGATTTCTTAGTTAATTATGACTTGATAAAGCAGACCACTAAAAAGTGGCCAGATATGCTCGCTTGCGAGTCTGATTTTCCTGAGATCCACAAAGATGATATCATAGTGGATGCCGTCTTTGGAATTGGTTTAAACAGACCAGCAAGGGATTGGGTAAAATCATTATTTGTTCACTTTAAGCAAAGCGAGGCATTTACTTTGGCCATAGATGTTCCTTCTGGAGTTTATACAGATAAAGCAATTGAAGATGAAAATGGAGTTGTATGGGCCAACTATACGCTTAGTTTTCAGTCGCCAAAATTGATATTTTTTTTACCAGAAACTGCTAAATTTTCTACACAATGGGAAGTTATTGATATTGGCATTGATAGAGCATTTTTGCTTGCCACAGAAACGGGGACCGAGTTAATAGGAAAAAATGAGGTGGTACCTATGTATAAACCCAGGGAGAAATTTGCTCATAAAGGAGATTATGGTCACAGTTTAATAATTGGAGGTAGCTATGGTAAGATAGGTGCAGTTGTTTTAGCGAGCCGCGCCGCATTGTCTATTGGTGCTGGATTAGTGACCTCATATGTGCCAAAAAGCGGATATCAAATTTTGCAAACCGCATTCCCTGAAGGTATGGTGATTACCGATCAAAATGACGCTATTATTTCTGAGATAGAATTTGACATAGAGCCTGCTGTTATTGGACTAGGGATAGGGATGGGGACAGCAACTGAAACCGTCGCAGCTCTAGAAAAATTTCTAAAAACAAATAAAACATCATTAGTTATTGATGCCGACGGACTTAATATCTTATCAAAGAAAAAAATGCTCTTAAAACTGCTTCCTGAGAGGTCAGTTTTAACACCACATCCCAAAGAATTAGAACGTTTAATAGGGACGTGGAAAGACGATTTTGATAAGCTTGAAAAAGCAAAACAGTTCTCTAAAAAGTATACCGTAATTTTAGTCATCAAGGGCGCAAATACAATTACTGTTTTTAATGATAAATATTTTGTAAATACAACAGGGAATCCTGGAATGGCAACTGCTGGAACTGGCGATGTTTTAACAGGTGTCATTACAGGTTTGCTGTCACAAGGATATAGTCCTCTAAATGCGGCTATTTTTGGAGTGTATCTTCATGGTAAAGCTGCAGATATTGCCATTGAAACTTTAGGTTATCAGAGTCTTATAGCGAGTCATGTTATTGAAACTTTAGGGGAAGCCTATATCGATTTATTTAGTCAACCTGAACAGCCACAAGTTGAAGAGGCACAACCTGACGATTAAAAATACTCAATAATAGCATGTTTAAAAACAAACACCACTTCAACTGAAGTGGTGTTTTTGATATTTATAAATTTATTAAGGTTGTATCTTGAGTTCTTTTTCTAATAACTCTACTAATTTAGGGTCTGATGGTCTTGGTGCATCTGCGCTTACAATATTGCCATTTGGATCTATTAAAATAAATCTTGGAATACCTTGAATGGCGTAGTCTCTTACAAACTTAGAATTCCAATCCTTATCTGCCATTAATTGTAGTCCACCCAAGTCTTTATCTTGAACCATACTTACCCATTTATCATGGTCTTTAGATTGGTCAATTGAGGTGCTAACAAATTCTATATTTTCGTTGTGAAATTTTTTCTCAACATCTTTTAGAGACGGTATTTCTCTAATGCATGGACCACACCAAGTTGCCCAAACATCTACATATACATATTTTCCTTTTAAATCTGTGAGAGATAATGCACCACCTTTATGATTTTCATAATTCACAAACTGAGGAGAAGGTTTGCCTTTTACTAGATTTTTATTTTTATCAAAAGTGTCTGTAAGTTTCTTTTTAGTGTCCTCCTTAGTACTGTTCTCAATAAAGAAATTGTAGACTGCTTCCATATTTTCATTACCAGGTGATACTAAGAAGCTTGACAAATAATCAATAACATCATTTTTTAATGCAGGAATCTTGATATTCGAAACGCCTTGTAAATCTTCTGGAGAAACTGATGAAATATCATCACCTAAACCTTCAAATAGACCTGTCAATACTCTGTCAAAAGCCATGTCCTTATATGAACTAGAAGATTTGTAAGCCTTTGAATCATCAAATGTCATGTCTTTTAATGCTATTGGAATAAAACTATCCGATACTTCAAAATCTTCCTTTTTAGTATAATAACCATGTCTTTGGGAATAGTTATTCATCATGAGATACTTATCATAGATGATATTTTGTTTTTCTACAGAAATGAAAGCATCATCAGCATTAGTCAAACCATTTAAAAGCGCTTCATTTTCTGTTTCAATTTCAGATAATTTAGTTTTAAAATCATCTTCATCCATGGAGTAAAATTCAACTGCATTGGCTGTAGCTTTTCCATTACTTAAAGTTTTTGCAGCTAAATAATTGTTTTTAATAGCGCCTTCGCCAGTATACGTAATAGTTTCGTCAAATTTCTTAGCGTCAAGCGTTACCTTAATATTGTCTGCAAACCCTATATGCATTGCTGTGAACTCTCTACCTATTGCCATCGTGTAAAATCCGTTTTCAGGAATACGAAGCGTATCAGTAAATGTGCCATCGTCGTTAATCGCTATTTCTGCTTTAAAATCGGCATTACTAACAATTGCGTTTTTAACTTTAGAATTTTCTATTTTTCCAGAAATAACAGCATAGTCTATTTTCTTTTCTTGCTGACAAGCAAAAACCGATAGCGCTATTAAGGCAACAATTAATCTTTTCATATTTTTTATTATTTTAGTGATTCAAAAATACAGTTTATCATCTTTTTTAAGTCATCTTTTATTAATTATTAACATTATGTTGCAAAGTAGAGATGTTATTCTCAAGTTTGAAGTCGTAAAACCTAACTATGAAAACAACGCATTTTATTTCTTCGGAAATTTTAGAACTTTCAACCGTTAATGATATCCTTTTTCAGAATAAGAAAATAGAGTTATCCAAAGAATCAATACAAAAAATAGAAGCATGTCGAAGCTATCTAGATAATAAAATTAAAAATACAGATCAGCCCATCTATGGAATTAATACAGGGTTTGGTTCTTTGTGCGATGTGAAAATCTCTAAAGATAAGCTTACGAAATTACAGGAGAACTTAGTGATGTCTCATGCCTGTGGTATTGGTGAGCGCGTTCCTGAGCAAGTAGTCAAGCTTATGTTGTTGCTTAAAGTACAATCATTAAGTTATGGTCATAGTGGCGTTCAATTAAAAACAGTACAACGCCTCATTGATTTTTTTAACAATGATATTTTGCCAATTATTTATACTCAAGGTTCTCTAGGTGCCTCTGGTGACTTGGCGCCATTAGCACATTTAGCTTTACCGTTGATTGCTAAAGGTGAAGTCCTATATAAGGATAAGGTGTATAAGTCAAAAGACATTCTATCAAAATTTAATTGGGAATCTATAGAATTACAATCAAAAGAAGGTCTTGCATTGTTAAACGGAACTCAATTTATGAGTGCTTACGGAATTTACTTACTGATAAAATCACATAAGCTTTCCTATTTCGCAGACTTAATAGGAAGTATATCCTTAGATGCTTTTGATGGCAGAATTGAGCCATTTAGTGAATTAGTTCATCTAGTTAGACCTCACAAAGGTCAAGTTAATACTGCAAAGAGAGTTAGAGAATTCCTTGAAGGCAGTGAATTGATTAATCAGCATAAAGCGCATGTTCAAGATCCATATTCGTTTAGATGCATACCTCAAGTACATGGTGCAACAAAAGACACTTTAGATTTTGTGCATAAAACATTTAAAATTGAAATAAACTCGGTCACAGATAATCCAAATATTTTTGTTGGAGATGATGAGATTATTTCAGGCGGAAATTTTCACGGTCAACCTTTAGCTTTGGCTTTAGATTATTTAAAAATTGCAATGGCAGAGCTCGGTAATATTTCTGAAAGACGTACCTACCAATTAGTGTCTGGGTTAAGAGGCTTACCTATGTTCTTGGTGGATAACCCAGGTTTGAATTCTGGTTTTATGATTCCGCAATATACCGCAGCAAGTATCGTGAGTGCTAATAAGCAGTTGGCTACTCCTGCTAGTGTCGATAGTATTGTGTCGAGCAATGGTCAAGAGGATCATGTGAGTATGGGAGCAAATGCGGCGACCCAGTGTTTTAGTATTGTCAACAATGTGGAACGTGTTTTGGCCATTGAATTATTGAACGCTTCACAAGCTCTTTATTTTAGAAAACCATCGAGGTCTTCAGATTTAATAAATTCTTTTTTAGAAAGTTACAGATCTGAGGTTCCATTTGTTACAGAAGACAAAGTTTTTTATAAACTTATGGAAAAAACAGTACATTTTATCGATGATTTTAGCATCGATAATAACATACTTTTCGATTAAAGGTAAAAAAAATTGTTCAACGGTTTAATCTTTAAAAAAAGAATAAATTTATTTGGACGCCAGTATATTATACTTTATTTTTGATTCGAAGTAGAAGGAGAAATGTTCTTTTTATACTTTATAGCAGCTTAACTTAATAGCAAATTAATCTGTTATTCTTACCCAAAAATTGTTTGATAGCACAACAATTGATTAGTAGCATTTATTGATTTAGGATGGTTTCATTCTATTTGATGTTCTGTTTATTCAGTATATCAAAATCTAATTTTAAGCTTACACGTAAATCTTGTATTTATGTTTTTGCTGGCAATACTTGTATTGTCAATATAAATGTTAAAATAAATTAATTTAAAACCAAATGTTATGTTTATGAGCAATTTTACCCGAAGTGGTGGACGCGCCAAAATTTGGCCATCTATCACGAATTTATCGTGTTGTAGCATTGATTTTATGACTAAACGAAGTACAAGCATGAAGGCTATTGCCTTTTTCATGCTTTTCGCGTTTAATGTAAATTCGATGTTCGCCCAAGAATCGGAAAGAAGTACTTTCTTTAACCGATGTTTAAATGATGCACCTTCTGGACCTTCTGAGGCAGATGTTGCAAATCTTTACCTTAATCAATGTGGAGACATTCCTGCTGAAGTAGTTAAGTCTGCTCTTATGGATGGAAATGACTGCGCTTGGAATGTTGAGTACACTTATGACGTTAAGTGTGGAGACTTCGAAGAGCAAATCAAATTTAGCTATAATGGTGGCGATATTTCTGCACCAGTGCTAAATGAAGGTGCTGTTGTTCCTACGGGAGCGCAAGACTTGAATGTTTGTTTTGATAACGCTCCTGTGGGGCCTACAGCGGCAAGTATTGCAGCTTTGTATTCAGATAACTGCGGCGATGTTGTCGTTAATAAATCTGGTACGCCAACTGGTAGCGACTGTGAATGGTCTGTACTATATAAGTATACTATTGCAGATACATGTGGAAACATGTTAGATGACTTAGATATATTTTATAGTGGTGGAGATACTCAAGCGCCTCTACTTCCTAAAGGAGCAAGTATTCCAACAGGAGAGACAGGATTAAATTTATGTTTTTCTGAAAAAGCTCAAGGGCCAACAGTAGAAGATATTGCGGCATTATTTTTTGATAACTGCGGTACTGTAAATGTTACTAAAGACGAACAATCCAAAGGAACTGATTGTAAATGGTTAGCAACATATACTTATACTATTCAAGATGATTGCTTAAATTTTGCTGAGTCAATTGTTATAACATACACTGGAGGGGATATGGATGCACCTGTAATTACAGGAGTTCCTGGAGATATTACAGTTAATTGTATTGATGAAATTCCTTTACCAGCTAAAGGTGAAGTTTTTGCTACAGATAATTGTTCTTCGAAGGTTACTCCTCTTGCTACTGATGATACAAGCGGTTTAAATGGGTCATGTTTAGGTGGTGTAGTTGTTAGAACTTATACTGCCACAGATGATTGTGGTTTATCAGTTTCTGAAACTCAAACGATAACAGTATTACCTGCTCCAGAGTCTACTTTAACGACAGGAGAATTCCCAACTAACATATCATGTGAGGATGTTGCAGATTTTTCTGCACCTGACGCTACATATAGTAATGGAGTTGCTCAAGGAGCATGTTCAGTTTCTGGTTCTATTGAAGCAGATGTAAACATTGACTATACAGAATGTGGTGGTACAATAACTGTTTCTTATGATGGTGTTGATTCTTGTGATCGTCCATTAAGTGCAGGACCATTTACTATTATAGTTGATCCAGCACCAGTTGCAGTATTTAATCCAATACAGGACATCTCTATTTCTTGTAACGTAGCAAATCAATATATAGTGACCTCTTTAGGTTATACAAACGGAGCTTCAAATGAAGCATGTTTAATAGAAGGAGAAGTTGCAGGAGAGTTAAGTGGAGATTACACAGCATGTGGAGGAACACTTTATGTAGATTGGACATACACTGATGATTGTGATAGAACAATTACAGTTAAGAAAACGATTACAGTTGAGCCGGCACCAACGGCAGCATTTGATGGTGTAATGGACATGACAATATCATGTGACGAAGCAGGATCATTTACAGCAGGATCATTAAGCTACACAAACGGAGCTTCAAATGAAGTATGTTTAATTGAAGGTAGTGTTGATGGAGAATTAAGTGGATCTTACACAGAATGTGGAGGAGAACTTTTCGTAAATTGGACGTACACTGATGTGTGTGGTAATACAATTGAAGCTATAAAAACGATTACAGTTGAGCCAGCACCAGAAGCAGCATTTGACGACGTAGACAACATGACAATTTCATGTGAAGAAGCGGGATCATTTGTAGCAGGATCATTAAGCTACACAAACGGAGCTTCAACTGAAGCATGTTTAATAGAAGGTACTGTTTTAGGTCAATTAAGTGGAGATTACACAGAATGTGGAGGAACACTTTTCGTAGACTGGACATATACTGATGATTGCGATAGAACAATTGCAGCTAAGAAAGCAATTACAGTATTGCCAGCACCAGCTGCAGCATTTGATGACGTAGAAGACATGACAATTTCATGTGACGAAGCAGGATCATTTACAGCAGGTTCATTAGGGTATACAAACGGAGCTTCAAATGAAGCATGTTTAATAGCAGGTAGTGTTGATGGAGAATTAAGTGGAGATTACACAGAATGTGGAGGAACACTTTATGTAGACTATACGTTTGCTGATGATTGTGGTAATACAATTACAGTTAAGAAAGAAGTTACAGTTTTGCCAGCACCAGTAGCAGCATTTAGCGATGTAGAACACATGACAATTTCATGTGAAGAAGCAGGATTAATTGAAGCAGGTTCATTAAGTTATACAAACGGAGCTTCAACTGAAGCATGTTTAATCTCAGGTACTGTTACAGGAGAATTAGGTGGAGAATACTCAGAGTGTGGAGGATTACTATTTGTAGACTGGACGTATACTGATGATTGTGATAGAACAATTACAGCAAGACAGCAGTTCAAAGTTAACCCAGCACCAGTTGCAACATTTTACGACGTAGAAGGCATGACAATTTCATGTGAAGAAGCGGGGTCATTTGAAGCAGGTGTTTTAGGTTATACAAACGGAGCTTTAAATGGAGAATGTTTAATTGAAGGAGTAGTTGAAGGAGACTTAAGTGGAGGTTACACAGAATGTGGAGGAACACTTACAGCTAACTGGACGTATACTGATGCTTGTGATAGAACAATCACAACTAGCCAAACGATTACAGTAGCGCCAGCACCAGTTGCAGTCTTTGATGACGTTGAAAATATTTCAATAACTTGTGAATTAGCTAATCAATATGTAGCGAGCCCTTTAGGTTATACTAATGGAGGAACTGGAGTATGTTTAATAGCAGATAGTGTTGCAGGAGAATTAAGTGGAGATTACACAGAATGTGGAGGAACACTTTTCGTAGATTGGACATATACTGATGATTGTGATAGAACAATTACAGCTAAGAAAACGATTACCGTTGAACCAGCATTAGTTGCATCTTTTGATGAAGTACAAGACATGACAATTTCATGTGAAGAAGCAGGATCATTTACAGCAAGCCCTTTGAGTTATTCAAATGGAGCTTCAAATGAATTATGTTTAATTGCAGGTACTGTTGAAGGAGAATTAAGTGGAGATTACACAGAATGTGGAGGAACACTTTTCGTAGA
>NZ_JBLIET010000032.1:0-33690 GCF_047633235.1 Psychroserpens sp.
AGAAGTCCTTTGATGTTTTAGTGGTGGATGATAATTCTCCAGATGGGACATCAAAAGCAGTAAAAGCATTACAAAATGAGTTTAGCAGTCAACTTCACTTAATGATTAGGTCTAAAAAAACGGGACTTGGTACTGCTTATATTGAAGGGTTTAAATGGTGTTTAACTAAACAATATGATTATATATTTGAAATGGATGCTGATTTTTCACACAATCCTAATGATTTGATAAATCTTTATAACGCTTGTGCCATCGATAGGGCAGATATGTCTATTGGTTCTCGGTATATTAACAATAAAGTTAATGTGGTAAATTGGGATATGAAGCGATTACTGTTGTCCTATTTTGCCTCAAAATATGTAAAGTTAATTACGAGGATGAGAATAGATGACACCACTGCAGGATTTGTATGTTATCATAGACGCGTTTTAGAAACTATTGATTTGGATAATATAAAATTTGTTGGCTATGCATTTCAAATAGAAATGAAATTTAATATATATCTCAATAAATTTAGGATAATTGAAGTTCCCATCGTTTTTACAGATAGAAAAAAAGGAAAATCCAAAATGAGTGGAGGTATAATTTCCGAAGCTATTTTTGGTGTTATTAACATGAAGTTTAAAAGTTTATTTAGAAGCTAAGATGAAGAAAAAAACCATACTTATTAAAAATGCTAAAATAGTAAACGAGGGATCGATTACAGAAGGAGATATTTTAATTGAAGGGGAGTATATCAAAGAAATATCAGATTCAATTAGCGCAAAATCTTCTGATGTTATAGTTGTTGACATCGAAGGTAATTATGTGTTTCCTGGTGTTATCGATGATCAAGTTCATTTTAGAGAGCCAGGATTAACACACAAGGGGAATATTGCTTCAGAGTCGAGAGCAGCAATAGCAGGAGGGATTACGTCGTTTATTGAAATGCCAAATACAAACCCTCAAACAACAACTGTTGAGAAGTTAGAAGAAAAATTTGAAGTAGCTTCAAAAACGTCTCATGCTAATTACTCATTTATGTTTGGTGGGACTAATGATAATCTAGAAGAAATTTTAAAAGTTAATCCAAAAACTGTCGCTGGCTTGAAATTATTTTTAGGCTCATCTACAGGAAACATGTTAGTTGATGATCCTAAAGTACTAGAGAAAATATTTAGTAGTACAGATATGGTTATTTCTGTTCATTGTGAAGATGAAGCGACAATAAGAAAAAATTTACAAGAACATATAGAGGTGTATGGCGATGATATTCCGATGTCAAAACACCCAACTATTAGGAGTGAAGAAGCATGCTACCTGTCTTCATCCAAAGCGATAGAGCTTGCTAAAAAAACAGGAGCTAGGCTGCATGTTTTTCATTTGTCAACGGGAAAGGAAACGAGTTTGTTTAGTAATAAGATTCCCTTAAAGGATAAAAAAATAACAGCAGAAGTATGCATCCATCATTTGTGGTTTAGTGATGAAGATTACGACAAAAAAGGAACACATATAAAGTGGAATCCAGCTGTAAAAACAGCAAAGGATAGAGATCAACTCTGGGAAGCGCTCTTAGACGATAGAATAGACGTGATCGCCACAGACCATGCACCACATACGCTTGAAGAAAAAAACAATGTGTACACCAAAGCACCATCTGGAGGGCCTTTAGTGCAACATGCCTTGGTTGCAATGATAGAAATGTTTCATAAGGACAAAATATCATTACCAAAGATTGCACAAAAAATGGCTCATAATCCAGCAATTTTATTCCAAGTAGAGAAACGTGGTTACATTAAAGAGGGCTATTTTGCAGATTTAGTTATAGTCGATATAAATAATCCATGGACAGTAAATAAGGACAATATCCTTTATAAATGCGGATGGTCACCATTTGAAGGGACAACGTTCAGATCTAGAATAACACACACTTTTTTGAATGGTACGCTCGTCTATAATAATTTTAAGGTTTTAGATGTAAAAGCAGGTAAGCGGTTAACTTTTAATAGATAAAACGAGCATGCAAAAAGAGCGATCATATAAGGCGATTTTTAGTAGCGAGCATGAGGTGTCCTTTGAAATAATAATACGTATAAGCATATGAGACAGGTTTTTATTTTCTTAATGACTATATCGGTTTTTAGTTGCAACTACGCTAAAAAACCTAAAAAACCAGATGATCTTATTTCTAAAGATAAAATAGTAGATATTCTATATGACGTTTTAATCATCAATGCGGCAAAAGGAACAAGTAAGACTATTCTTGAAATTAAAGGTGTCCACCCTGGAGACTATATCTTTGAAAAATATAGAATTGATAGTTTGCAATTTGCTTCAACTATTGAATATTATGGTTTTGACGTCGAAGAATATGAATCTATTATAATTAGAGTAGAAGATCGTATCATTAAGACTAAAGATGAATTTCAAGCTAAAATTGATAAGGATACCGAAGAAAAACAGCGCAAAAAAGATTCCATTAAACAGTTAGTAGATACGCTAAAGGTCAAAAAGATTAAAAAACTAGACAAGACGAAAAAATTAGAATACAAAAACTATCCCGATTCATCTAAATAATATTTTGAAACTCGAGTTATAGAGTCGTCGACAGGAGTAAAACGAAAGTGAAGCTCCTTTTTTAGTTTAGAATTATCAAAAACTATTTTATTAGAAATTGATTTGGCCATTTGTTTTGATAGTTTTCGGCGTTTACCAAAAAGTTTATGACTTAACCAATCTAATCTCCAAGCGACTGATAATAAAAGTGAAGAGGCTTCCTTATTTGCAGATTTTACGTTTAGAGCTTTTGCAACTTTATCCTGAAAGATCTTAAAGGTTAAATTTTCAGCAATTAAAATATAACGTTCATTTTTTAAAGAACTATTCATAAGCTCCGTCATGCAATCTACAACGTTCCATACGTCAACATATCCAGAAGTCCCTTTAGGGTAGAATTTTAGTCCCTTGTAAATCTGTTTAAATAGACTTCCGCTACCTCCTCCATTCCAAAATCCAGGACCTAATATAATCCCAGGATTCACAATTACTGCATCCACTCCTTCTTGAGTACCTCGCCAAACTTCTATTTCTGCTCCATATTTGGTTATAGCATATACACTATTATCAACTTCTGGATTCCATTCAGTCTTTTCTGTAACAAGTGTATCTTTATTTGGTTCATTTCCAATCGCTGCAATAGAACTTACATAGCATATTTTTTTAACGGCATTAGAGATACAGAGATTTACAATATTTGCTGTGCCTTTAATATTTATTTTTCGGAGCTCATGATATTTATTAGGTTCAAAACTTATAAAAGCAGCGCAATGATAGACATGAGTGATATCTATAAAAGCAGCCTCTAATGAAGGGATGTCATTAATATTAGCTTCAACCCATTCAATTTTATTATAGAATGTTTCAACATCATCAGTATAATAACTAAACACTTTTTTCACAGACTCTAACTTATGAGCTCTTCTGTAAATGGCTCTAACAGAAGTATCATTACTCACTAATTTGAACAGCAAATGAGATCCAACTAAGCCCGTACCACCTGTAATTAAAATCATTTTGTAAAATTAGTCTTTTTTCTTTTCACGTATAAATCTATATTTGTCAAAGATTACTAATATAGATATTATGATAAAGAATTTTGTAGAAGAATTGAAATGGAGAGGTATGATTCATGATACCATGCCTGGTGCAGAAGAACATTTGATGAAAACCATGCGATCTGCCTATATTGGCTTTGATCCAACGGCAGATTCTCTTCACATTGGTAATCTTGTTCCAATTATGCTGTTAGCACATTATCAACGCTGTGGTCATAAGCCATTTGCATTGGTGGGTGGAGCAACAGGAATGATTGGGGATCCTTCTGGGAAATCTAGTGAGCGTAATCTACTTGACGAGAAAACATTGCGTCACAACCAAGATGCTATTAAGGGTCAATTAGCTCACTTTTTAGATTTTGAAAGTGATGTAGCTAATTCTGCAGAGTTAGTTAATAATTATGATTGGATGAAAGAGTTTTCATTCTTAGAATTTATTCGTGATGTTGGTAAACATATTACAGTAAACTATATGATGTCAAAAGACTCTGTAAAAAATAGAATTTCTTCGGAATCTACCGACGGAATGTCCTTTACAGAATTCACATATCAGCTCGTTCAAGGTTATGATTTCTTGCATTTATACAGACAAAATAATTGTTCTATCCAAATGGGTGGAAGCGATCAATGGGGAAACATCACCACAGGAACAGAATTAATTAGACGTGTTGCTCAAGGAAAAGGTTTCGCAATTACATGTCCTTTAATTACGAAGAGTGACGGTTCTAAATTTGGTAAGTCTGAAGGCGGAAACGTTTGGTTGGATGCGAATAGAACCTCACCATATAAGTTTTACCAATATTGGTTAAATTCTAGTGATGAAGATACTGAGAAGTATATTAAAATATTTACATTCTTAACTGAAGATGAAATTAGTTCTATAATTGCAGCACATCAAGAAGTACCGCACCAACGCGGACTTCAAAAACGTTTAGCTGAAGAGATTACAACAATGGTACATTCTAAATCTGATTTTGAGAATGCAGAGAAAGCATCGAACATATTATTTAGTAAAACATTTAAAGCAGACATTAAAACGTTGGATGAAAAAACATTTTTGGATGTATTTGAAGGTGTTCCACAAGCAGAAATATCTAAAGACGAATTACCGCAACTAGATATGATTGGTGCTTTAGCAGCTCAAACAAACTTTTTAGGCTCTAATAGTGACGCACGTCGTGCGCTAAAGGAGAATGCTGTATCAGTTAATAAGGAAAAGGTAAAAGAAGCATATCAGCTTTCTGAAGAAGATTTGATTAACGATAAATATATCATAATCAACAAAGGAAAGAAGAATACGTATATAATTAAAGTGGTCTAAATAGAAAAACGTCCCGCAGTTTACGGGACGTTTAACATTAAACCAATCAACTATTATGAGAAGCTAATCTTTCTTTTTCATAGAACTCTAAACTATTTTAGATTCATAGCTTCCCAGTTTTTGTCGGCTTTACGTTGTAAACCTTTCACATCATTTTCTTGCCATGACGTTAATGTATTGTTAAACCAAGAATTATAGAATAAATAGAGCTTCCCGTCCTTGATTTCGAACGTTTTAGGATCTATATCTACTTTTTCAGATTTTTTTGCAATAGCATAAGCACAATAACCGCCATATTGCGGAATATATATTTTTGGATTTTTATTAAATGTGTTGAGATTCTTTTCTGATAAGAACTTGAATTTTACACCGTCGTACCTCGCTGTATATTCATTTTTGCCTTCTACGGCTTGATTATCAAAATAAGCAACCACGTCGTAACCTTTGGCTACATAGTCTTTTTGAGTGTTATAATCTGCTGTTTGTGACGATGCGATTAGCATTCCGAAGAAAAAAATCACAGATAATGCTTGTGTTTTCATTTAGACGTAGTCGATAAAAAATGCAGATAATTACAAGACCATGAGATTGCAACCTCTAATATCACTAGAGTCAAATCTGCCAATAATTTCAAAAGTAGAATTGTCATGAACACGACCTAAATCTTGGGTGGCTATAAAAGAGCACGAATTAATATTAGCTAAATCAATAACGTTGATACCACCAGTTTTTTTTGTCTTTTGGAGAGTGAGTGCATCCTCTGGATCACGGGTTAAAATTCGCATCCAATCGGGACATCTAAAGATACCATCCCCTAGAGAATAAGCTTGGCTTAATAATTCGGTCATACCATATTCGCTATGAATTTTTGAGACTCCAAAGCCTGATTTTAAAACAGCATGTAATTCTTCTCTCACCATTTCTTTTCGGCGACCTTTCATACCACCGGTTTCCATTACAATCGTATGTTTTAAACTGAATTGGTGAAGTTCCACGAGATCTAAAAGCGCAAATGAGACGCCTATGAGCATGATTTTTTTTCCTTCGGAATCTAATGCAATAAGGGTTTCTTTTAATTCATTAATATTATCCAGATAAAACCCACTTTGAGGATGTTGAGAATGTTCAATCATGTCATTAACCATATAGACTAATGAGGAGCCTTTGCGCTCTAAATAATTGGGTAATAAAGCAAGAATAGTATAGTCCTTAATAGATCCGTAGAAATTTTGAAAACCTTGTCTAAAGCTCTTCTCGTAAATACTTAAATCGGTTACATAATGTTTACTGGTCAATGATCCAGTAGTTCCACTGCTAGAAAATGTATCTTCAATTGGTCCGTTAGAACTCAATACGTGATGACTTTTGAAAAACTGAATGGGTAAAAAGGGAATGTCTTCAATCCTTTGAATAGCACTGGGATGTTTGTATAATAAATCACAAAACGAGCGATATACAGCATTATTTTCAAACTGAAATTTGAAGACCTCCAATACCAATGTATTAAATTCATTTTCTGAAGAAATTGAAAAAATGGCGTTTGTGTTTATCATAGTTGCAAAAATAAAAAAAGCGTTGCCCATTAGACAACGCTTTTTAATACTTTATTTAAAAAGGCTTACTTGATGACTAACTTTTTAGTAATTGAAGCGTCATTTTGAGAAATCTTTACGATATAAATACCAGTATTTAATGCAGATACATTAATACGGTTGTTAGTTAACGTTTCATTGATTACTTGTTTTCCTAAGATATCATAAACAGACACTGAGATAGTGTCATCATTTGTTCCAACAATGTTTACAAATCCAGTTGATGTTGGGTTTGGATACACTGAGAACGTATTGTTTTGAATGTCATCAAGAGAAAGTGTCGCACCTGCGACGTCTGCAACGTATCTAGGTAAAACTTGATATGTACCATTAAATTCTGCTCCTAAACCAATCACAGAAGACATCATTGTTGGTATGTTTGCTCCAACTAAGTTTTCGTTACCAAAAGAAACTCTAGCGATAGTTACATCTGCTCCAGCAGTAATGTTGTAGTTTGTATTATCTGCAAAAATTCCAGTATCTGCAAACGTTACTCCTGTAATTTGTATTAACTCACTTTCATAAGATTCACTAGCAGCTAAAAATTGAGAAACGGTTATAGCTTCTGGAGTAATTGTAGTTCCTGTAGATGATGCTCCAGGAAGATCTGCAACAGGTACAAATTGTAAAACGCCAGAGAATTCACCTAATTGACCTTGTAAACCAGTAAGACCATCACCTATATTTAATGTAGGTGTTAATGTTCCTGATTGATCATCAATTAAAATTCCTCCAGTTGCATCTTGGATGTACTTTTGGTTTCTGTTATTGTCTGTTACGATGTACGTAATAATAGCTTCACCAGTTAATTCATAAACTTGTCCAACAGTACCAGCTCTTAAGTCTGCAATTGTTGCAATAGTATTTGAAGATAATACGCTAAAAGAAACCATATCTGAATCAACTAAACCACCATTTACAAGTTCTACAGTTACATTATAAGTTTGACCATCTGCAGTTGCAACTGCAAATGGACTCGTTACGTTAGTCGTCGTTGTACCATCAACTGTAATATCTACTGATTCACCACCAGCCAAGTTTGCAGTTGTAAATTCAATATTTACAGAAGTCGTTCCAGGTGCTAATTCTGCTCCATTTGAAGGAGAGGTTATAGCAATGCTAGGTGTAGAAACGAAACCGTCTACTACTCTGATATTATCAAAAGCGATATCTTCATCTCCAGAGTTTAAACTCATTTCGATTCTAAAAATTATAGTTGTATTTCCAGAAAGAGCAACACTTTCTACGTACTCTGCAAAAGTCGATGTGATTTCTGCACCATCACCAGTGCCATCAAAATCGGTATCAATTCTTGGTGCGCTGTTTGATCCAGCAGCTTCACTTTCAATCCATAATAGATTTTGTTCTGTACCGCCATCAATTGAATATAGAATATGCATATAATCAGCATCATCCCAGTCTTGGTTAGTCCCATCATCGTCCTCAGCAAGTAAAATTGCGAAATCAACATTTGTTAAGCCAGTAACATCAATAGCAATTGTTGAAACTGAAAGAGGCAATGTAGCGCCTTCTCCGTCTAAATCCTGTCCAGCGAAGATAAAAGTACCATCAACACCGTTTACTTCGTAAGACGCATTTATGTCGCTTCCATCTGTTCTTAAGAAGAAATCATTAAAACCGTCAGAAAACTCGGCTTCTGAAGTTGTATAATTAGTTCCATTTGTGTTTGTTTCAAAGCTTTCAGAATATAAAGTAGTTTGCCCAAAAGAAGCAAAACCAATTAAAGCAGTTAAACATAAAAAGTAAAGTTTTTTCATAATTGTTTAGTTTTAAATTGTTTTAAAAAAATGCAAACAAATATAGTTAGAATTTGAGGTTTAAACGAATAAATTATGTGCTATATTGCTATTTAACAATAGCATAACATGCACATAAAAAATCATCTCAGAATCAATTTGATAACAAAAATGTAAGTTAACTTAATGTTATCAATTTGGGGGGCATGTAATTATTTTTGTTATTAATCTTATCTTTACATCGCTAAGTGTTCCAATTTTAAAAAAATGAAAAAGAAGGATATTAAAATATTATTAGTTGACGATGAACCAGACATTTTAGAGATTGTCGGTTATAATCTGTCGTCTGAAGGCTATCAAGTCATAACTGCGGAGACCGGTCTAGAAGGCGTTAAAAAAGCTAAAAAAGAAAAGCCACAACTTATTATTCTGGATGTTATGATGCCAGAAATGGATGGTATTGAAGCTTGTGAGCAAATTAGAAAGATTCCAGAATTAAGCGATACAATTATCACATTTTTGACAGCTAGGGGGGAAGATTATTCTCAAATGGCTGGTTTTGATGCTGGTGCAGACGATTATATTACAAAACCAATAAAGCCTAAAGTTTTGGTGAGTAAGGTGAAAGCCTTGTTGAGACGATTAAAAGAAGATGATAAAGTTGATGAAATTTTAAAAATCGGAAACTTAGTAATCAATAGGGAAGAATATAAAATCACTATAAAAGGGGAAGAACTCTTACTGCCAAGAAAAGAGTTTGAATTGTTATCTTTGTTAGCAACTAAACCGAACAAAGTTTTTAAACGTGAAGAAATACTAGACAGAGTCTGGGGTAATGAAGTTATTGTTGGTGGACGCACAATTGATGTTCATATTAGAAAACTTCGTGAAAAAATTGGAGATGAAAAGTTTAAAACTATAAAAGGTGTTGGCTATAAGTTTGTGGACTAATGCAAAATAAATTAAAAAAAACGTATAAATTTGCCTTTAAAACAGCACTGTATATTACTGTTTTTTTGGCGCTCTTATCGAGTGTTTTTTTGTATGTTTTACAGTCTATTGACATTTTATATCTCTTGTCATTCGCAATCTTCACTTATATCATTTCATTTATAGTTATTCAATATAGAGTAGAGCGTTTTATCTATAGGAGAGTAAAAAAAATATACGATGATTTAACGCTTTTAGAATCTGCATCCTTACGCAAACAACCTATTACTACAGATATGGCGACGCTTACTCAAGAAATAGATAAGTACGCAAAAAACAAAAAACTTGAAATAGAGACGCTTATTGTAAGAGAAGAATATCGAAAGGAGTTTCTAGGGAATGTCTCTCACGAACTAAAAACGCCACTATTCACAGTTCAAGGGTATTTAGAAACTTTATTAGATGGTGCGATTCACGATGAAAACGTCAATGAGAAATATTTAAATAGAGCCAGTAAAGGTTTAGAACGCCTTATCTATATCGTTAATGATTTAGATATGATTACTAAATTAGAAGTTGGTGATTTACAACTTACTATTGCTGAATTTGATATTGTAGAACTTGTAGAAAGTGTCTTTGATCTTTTAGAGATGAAAGCTGCAAAGAAAAAAATCTCTTTGATTTTTGATATCGATTATAATGAGCCTATTATGGTTACAGCAGATAAAGAGCGAATTCAACAAGTGCTCTCCAACCTTATTGTCAACTCTATAAAATATGGTGAAGACAAAGGAACAACCGAAGTTAGCATCGAAAACCTTATAAAAAATAAGGTTATTGTGAGAGTTACAGATAATGGTGAAGGCATTTCTAAGGCTAATCTTCCACGTTTGTTTGAGCGCTTCTATCGCGTTGATAAAAGTGGTTCTAGAAAAGTAGGAGGATCTGGTTTAGGTCTGTCAATTGTAAAGCATATCATAGAAGCTCACGATGAGAAAATTTATGTAGAAAGTGAATTAGGTGTTGGGAGTGAGTTTTCATTTACCCTTGAAAAGACTAAATAATTTCTTGAAGTTTACCTCATAATCCATGGCGCTCAATCCTTTAAAATTAGAAATATCGTCTAATTTTCCTATTGTAAAGTCATCTTGTTTAGAACTGGCAACTAAACCTTGCTCTGTTAAACGCTCAGCAAGATATTCTTGTTCATATTGACCTGGAGTAGGGATGAAGAACGCTTTTTTATTGAGCTTAGTCAAATCCATGAGTGTTGTATATCCAGATCTCGAGACAATTAAATGACTTTCGTTCAACGCATTTTCTAATTCTGAACTCGTCATATAATTGTAAATAGTTAGGTTTTTTTCTTCGGAAATTTGTTGTTCATTTTCAATAACACCTTTGATAAAAAGCACTTTTCCATTATAGGTTTTGAAATCTGTTAACAGTTTTTTTTCTATGAATGTACGTTGAGGTTCTGGTCCAGAAAGCAGGACCATCACGTCATATTTTAAAGGAAGATCCTTCTTTTTAAACCGACTCAAAGGACCAATATATTTTACAGGCATATCATGAATAACCGTGTGCCCTAACTTACCGCTAAGATTAATATCACCAAGGTTATCTGGTACCCAACATTCATGAAACCGCTTTATAATGTTTTGATGCAATTTAGTGCTCAGCCAAGTGGTGCTGCCACTTAAAACTTGAAGTTGATGTGTTATAAAAACACAAGGCAACTTCTTATGATGAACACCTAAACGATTATCAGAAATGATACCATCAATTTTATAATCCTCTATAATAGAAGCAACAGCTTTTTTTTCGTTTTTTATCGCTTTAGCCATCTTTGGAGAGCTTTGCAACATTTTTAGTCTAAAATGTTTTCCGTTTTTGGGATACCTAATGTTGTATGACGGGAGTTCTATAGATTGAAGATTAGGAAATTCTTTCCGTAGTAATAATAATGCAATACCATCACTCGCAATAACGGGTTCAAATTGTTGCTCTTGCAAGGCTTTAATAATAGGAATACATCGCGCTGCATGGCCTAATCCCCAATTTAATGGCGCAATAAGTATTCGTTTCTTGAGCTGAATTTGCATGCGTTTAGTTTGTTTCAGTACTGTAGTCTCATGTATTTTAATGAGTCTATTTTTAAAAATAAAGATAAGCTTAAAATGTTTCCTTAATTTTACCACATCAATAAGTAAAAATAATAAATTGTTAAATATAGGCAGTGGGAAGTAAAAATAAACTCAAACGATTTAAAGAAAATGAAACATTCTCTAATGTGTTTCAGCCAATGAGAGAAGAATTAGTCGATTCACAATATGAATTTAAAGGTGAGTGGAATGCTTCGGTTTTTAAAAACGATAATCCCTTAATATTAGAATTGGGTTGTGGGCGTGGAGAATATACGGTAGAATTAGCGAAGAAATTTCCGAATAAGAACTTTATTGGTATCGACATTAAAGGAGCTCGATTTTGGAGAGGTGCTAAAACGGCAATAGAAGATCATATTCCTAATGTTGCCTTTATTCGCACACAAATTGAATTAGTGGACTGCGTATTTGCAGAGAATGAAGTCGATGAAATTTGGATTACCTTTCCAGATCCTCAAATAAAATATAAGCGTACTAAACATAGAATGACCAATTCACAATTTTTAAAACGCTACAAAACCATTCTAAAACCAGAAGGTGTTGTAAATTTAAAAACCGATAGTGAATTTATGCATGGGTATACGCTGGGATTACTTCAAGGTGAAGGTCATGAGGTGCTATATGCAAATCATAATGTCTATAAACAGGAAGGAAGCCCAGAAGAAGTAACGAGTATTCAAACCTACTATGAATCTCAGTATTTAGAACAAAACAAACCAATTACGTATATTCGGTTTAAAATTAAATAGAATTGAATATTACTGTCATTTTTTTTCTAGGATTAATTATAGCACTTGTTGGTGTTGTTCCTCCTGGCCTATTAAATATGACAGCAGCAAAAGTAAGTCTTAAAGAGGGTTATAGCAGAGGTGTTATTTTTTCATTAGGCGTTTGTTTTATCGTGTTTTTACAAACTTATATTGCTGCGATGTTTGCTCGTTATTTGAGCAGCCACCCAAATACAGTTGAGATTTTAAGACAGGTGGCATTTGTTATTTTTGTACTTATTACCATTTATTTTCTTTTTGTTGCTAAGTCAAATCCTAAACCAGACGTAGAATCACATGCCAAAAGTAAGCCTAGTCGTTTTTTTCAAGGCATGTTTTTGTCGGCAATAAACGTGTTTCCAATACCATATCAAGCCTACATGACAATTACTATTACAGGTTTTGGATGGTTTTCTTTTGACACAACAAACATAGTGTCATATTGCTCGGGAGCAGCAACAGGAACTTTCGTGATGCTGTATGTTTATATTTTCTTTTTTGACAAGATAAAAAACAAGAGTTTGACTTCTCAAAAAAACATGAATTATATCATTGGAGCAATAACTGGTATTGTTGCTGGAGTAACATTGATCAATATCATAATGGGTACCTAATGAAATTGGAGAGCCTAAATTTTTTTGATCGCGTTTATGAAGTGGCTAAATTAATTCCCTTTGGAAAAGTAACAAGCTATGGCGCAATAGCTAATTATTTAGGAGCTAAGCGAAGTGCCAGAATGGTCGGGTATGCAATGAATGGCTCCCACGGAAAAGAGGTTCCTGCACATCGCGTCGTTAACAGAAAAGGACTACTTACAGGAAAGCATCATTTTGATGGAACCAATCTTATGCAGCAACTTCTAGAGAGTGAAGGAATTGTTGTGATAGACAATCACATCCAAAATCTTGAAAAGGTGTTTTGGGATCCGATGAAGGAGTTGTAGTTTCATGTAAATTACATTTTGAAGTACCATTTAAATCTCAAATTACGTCATAAGAAATAGCAATCCGAACACTATAAATTTAGAGCTTTATTAAGTATCTTTGCATTTAGAATGATTCTGAATAAATTAATTACAGAATATAATAATTGCCGTGAGACGAGCATGTAAAAAGAGTTGTTATTCAAGGAACTGATTAATAGCGAAGCGTGTGACCGTTTAAAAACAATAGAGATAAGCACATGAAGTTAAATAAACAAGATATATTTAAAGCGCTTGAAAGTATTTCTGCACCTGGAGAAGGGCAAAATATGGTTGAAAGTGGAGCCGTAACTAACATTGTAACATTTGCAGATGAGGTTATTGTTGATATTACAATAACAAACCCAAGCTTACAAGCCAAAAAGAAAACTGAAGTTGAAATCATGCAAACCATTCACAAAATGGTGTATGAAAAGGCTAAAATAAAAGTAAATGTAAAAGTAGATGCGCCAACAAAATCTGCTCCTAATGTGATTAAAGGAAAACAAATTCCTGGAATTAAAAACATAATTGCTGTAGCCTCAGGAAAAGGAGGTGTAGGTAAATCTACAGTGACTGCAAATCTAGCTGTTACTTTAGCGAAAATGGGTTTTAAAGTTGGAATCTTAGATGCAGATATTTATGGCCCATCAATGCCAATAATGTTTGATGTAGAATTAGAAAGACCTAAAGCAGTTACTATTGACGGCAAGTCAAAAATGAGTCCAGTAGAAAGCTACGGTGTTAAAATTTTATCCATTGGCTTTTTCACGAAACCAGATCAAGCAGTAGTTTGGCGTGGACCGATGGCAGCTAAAGCATTAAATCAAATGATTTTTGATGCTGCTTGGGGAGAACTCGATTTTATGCTATTAGATTTGCCTCCAGGAACTGGAGATATTCATTTAAGTATCATGCAAGCACTCCCAATAACAGGAGCTGTCGTGGTTAGTACACCTCAAAATGTTGCCCTTGCAGATGCTAAAAAAGGAGTTGCGATGTTTCAACAAGAAAGTATCAATGTTCCTGTTTTAGGTATTATTGAAAATATGGCCTATTTTACACCAGATGAACTTCCTGATAATAAATATTATATCTTCGGAAAAGAAGGTGCAAAAAACCTTGCAGAAGACTTAGGCATTCCCTTCTTAGGAGAGTTGCCTTTAGTACAAAGCATAAGAGAAGCGGCAGATGCTGGAAGACCAGCAGCACTGCAAACGGCTACAGAATTAGAGCGAGCATTTGAAAAACTGACCCGAAATGTAGTAGAAGAGGTTGTAAAACGTAATGATAATTTACCAGCAACAGAGGCTATTAAAATAACGACGATGGCTGGTTGTTCAGCAGTAAATAAAAAATAGATGAGTACAGAAGAACTTAGAATAAATGTCGAAAAAGCATTAGATGAAATTCGTCCTTTTTTACAAAGTGATGGAGGTGATATTTCATTATTATCAATAGAAAATGATACGCTGGTTAAAGTCCAATTACAAGGAGCTTGTGTGGGTTGTAGTGTAAATCAAATGACACTTAAATCTGGTGTAGAAATGACTATAAAAAAGTATGCACCTCAAATTGAACACGTTATTAATATTGAAGCTTAGAATGGCATTTGTCATAGATTTACAAAGCGTTCTAGATTAATTTTACGTTCCAGAAATTAGAATTCATGATTACAACAGATATACTCATAATAGGAGCAGGGCCAACAGGACTATTTACTGTTTTTGAAGCTGGTCTGCTTAAACTAAAGTGTCATTTAATTGATGCTTTACCTCAAGCTGGTGGACAATGTTCAGAAATATATCCTAAAAAGCCTATTTACGATATTCCTGCATATCCAGAAATTTTAGCAGGGGATTTAACTGATAAATTATTGGAGCAATGCAAGCAATTTAATCCAGGATTTACTTTGGGTGAGCGTGCAGAAACCATAGAAAAACAAGAGGACGGTACCTTTATTGTCACTACAAATAAAGGAACTAAACACCAAGCTCCAGTTGTGGCAATTGCAGGAGGCTTAGGAAGTTTTGAGCCTCGTAAACCTTTAATTCATAATATTAATGAGTTTGAGGATTTAGGCGTAGAATATATTATTAAAGATCCTGAGGTTTACAGAGATAAGAAAGTGGTTATTGCAGGTGGAGGAGATTCTGCATTAGATTGGAGTATTTTTTTAAGTGATGTGGCGAGTGAAGTTACTTTAATTCATAGACGTAGCGAATTCCGTGGACATTTAGATTCCGTAGAAAAAGTACAAGAATTAAAAAATCAAGGTAAAATAAATTTAGTTACACCTGCTGAGGTTATCGGTATCGTGGGAGATGAAAAAGTAAAAGCTGTTGTTGTAAAACAGGCACAACATATTGAAAAAGAGTTTGAGATAGATTGTGATCATTTTATCCCACTTTTTGGGTTATCACCAAAACTAGGGCCAATTGGGGATTGGGGATTGGAGATTGAAAAAAATGCAATAAAAGTGGATAACGCTTTAGATTATCAAACCAATATTCCTGGTGTTTTTGCTATAGGAGATGTGAATACATATCCTGGAAAATTAAAATTAATTTTATGTGGTTTTCATGAAGCAACATTAATGTGTCAGGCAGCGTATAAAATCATCAACCCAGGAAAACGTTACGTATTAAAATATACAACAGTTGCTGGAGTAGACGGATTTGATGGAACACGAAAAGAAGCACCTAAAGCAGTTGTAAAAACAATAGTCTAACCTATAAGCTTTTCAAAACCTGATAGGTTTCATCTCACATAACTTTGGAACAAGACATAAATATCAAGATAATAGATAGAGAAGGAGTTACTCATGAGGTTTTAGCGCCTACAGATATGGCTATGAACCTAATGGAAGTTGTTCGCTCTTACGAGTTAGTTCCAGAAGGCACTATTGGTGTTTGTGGAGGTATGGCAATGTGCGCCTCTTGTCAATGTTATGTATTAAGTGAAACAGAATTACCAGAAATGCAAGATGACGAAGAAGCGATGCTTAGCGAGGCCTTTTACGTTAAATATAATTCGCGTTTGGGCTGTCAAATTCAGATGAGGCCAGAAATGGAAGGTTTGGAAGTTGAACTGGCTCCAGAATCTTAACAAATTCCTGCAAAGGCAGAAGCCTCTTAGTAAATTAGAAATGCCAGTTGGTAGAAGACGCCAACGTTAACGTTTATTTATTATTTAGTCTTGTCTTGATTCTATAAAGCTCATAGCTTTCAAAAATCTATTGCTTTTATGTAATAATGGTCCTTTGTCATCCATTATAATATACATAAGGAAACAACTTGATTTTTAGAGCCTTGTATAACGTATTTTCAAAATCACACAGATTATATTTAACCCAATTATAGTTATGTTCGTTTAAATAGTTGATTCAATCCTCTTTTTTGTCAATATACATACCAATTGTTTTAATATTCTTGTTAGGATTGTTGGCATAATATTTAGCGATAACTTCATGGTCTTTTTTGTAAGGAATACATTCTATATACCAAAAATCTATTAGATACAGCTTGCCTTTTTTAAGCTTTAGTTCTTTTTTTGTTTAAAGAATATAAATGGATAATTTGGAATGATTACTGCCGCCACACTGTTTTTAGTAACTATAAGTACCATTTATATTAACGCTGTAAATTCAGTTTTATAAATATATAAGTCACCCCCTTGAAATTGATCATTAAGACTAGTAATTAAGTAGGAGTAGTTATAACCAAGAGTTAGACGTTCCTTAGAATTAAAAATGCTTCCCGATTAAGAAAAGCATTTTTTGAATTTTTATATCGTCGCGAAACGATTATTCAAAGTGAAATTAAGGTATACGAGATTTGTTTTAATAGCGATTAGGTCTTAATTAAAAGCGTTTAGACCAGTAATATCTAATCCTGTTATCAATAAATGAATATCATGTGTACCTTCATAAGTGACAACACTTTCTAAGTTCATCATATGTCTCATTATAGAATATTCTCCACTAATTCCCATACCTCCTAACATTTGTCTTGAGTCACGAGCAATTTTTAAAGCCATATCCACATTATTACGTTTTGCCATAGAAATTTGAGCAGATGTTGCTGTTCCGTTTTCTCGCATTACACCTAGTCTCCAGGCTAATAATTGTGCTTTAGTGATTTCGGTGATCATTTCAGCCAGTTTCTTCTGTTGCAATTGAAACTGTCCAATTGGTTTGCCAAATTGGATGCGTTCTTTACTATATCTTAGTGCTGTATCATAACAATCCATTGCCGCACCAATTACTCCCCAAGCAATACCAAAACGAGCAGAATCCAAGCAGCCTAACGGCGCTCCTAATCCTGATTTATTTGGTAATAAGTTTTCTTTAGGCACCTTAACATTATCAAAAATTAGCTCACCAGTAGAGGATGCTCTAAGTGACCATTTGTTATGAGTTTCAGGCGTTGAGAATCCTTCCATGCCGCGTTCCACAATAAGGCCATGAATTCGTCCTTCTTCATTTTTTGCCCAAACTACAGCGAGTTGACAAAAAGGTGAATTTGAAATCCACATTTTAGCACCATTTAAAAGATAATGGTCACCCATATCTTTAAAATTTGTGGTCATGCCACTAGGATTACTTCCGTGATCGGGTTCTGTTAAACCAAAAGACCCCATCCATTCTCCACTAGCTAGTTTTGGTAAATATTTTTGACGTTGTTCTTCATTTCCATATTTCCAAATAGGATACATGACCAATGATGACTGCACAGATGCGGTACTTCGCACTCCAGAATCTCCACGCTCTATTTCTTGCATAATTAAGCCATAAGAAATTTGGTCTAGTCCAGCGCCACCATATTGTTCAGGAATGTATGGGCCAAAAGCTCCAATTTCTGCCAATCCGCTAATTATAGATTTTGGAAATTCTGCTTTTTGCGCAGCTTCCTCAATTATTGGTGAGACATCACGCTTAACCCATTTTCTGGCAGCATCACGTATTAATTTATGTTCTTCTGTAAGTAATTCGTCAAGATTATAATAATCAGGAGCTTCGAATAAATCTGGTTTCATCTGATAGTGTTTAATTTAAGTGATTGTAAGGCAAACTTCGCATAAATGCATATTTTTATAATCTCCACAAATCACTTTATTTTATGCATTAAGAATTGAAAAGCAAAGATAACGAAAAGGTTTGCAGTGAGCAATTACATTTTTAAATAAAAATATCTAGTTAACCTAATATAATTTTCAGTGTATTGATGACGTGAGGTTTCAATAATTAATTCTGAAACCTCAATATTTGATTGTAAGAAAGAAAACTCTATAAGACTTCTTTTTATATCTGCGGAAGGGTTCCCTCTAACGTGCAAAATACGCTTAGTGAAAAGATTAAACTGCTTGGCAAGAGTAATGAATTTTTCCTCTTCAGAAAACGGAATAACAACTGAAAACAAGCCGTTTTTTGAAAGTAAAGTACTGATGCTCTCCAGTAAGTGCTCAAAAGGCATGGCGTCTTGAAATCGAGCTAGGTCACGTCGAGCATTTTCAGTTTTATAGTCTCCAGAATAAAATGGCGGATTGCAAATAATCAACTCATATTGGTCATCCATTTCTTCGGCAAATTCCTCTAATGACGCATGATAACAAAACAAGCGATCATTCCAAGGTGATTGTTCAAAATTATCGACACATTGTTCATAAGCTTTATCATCTATTTCGAGTGCTTCGATCACTTGAGCATCACTGCGCTGTGCAAGCATTAACGATAAAACACCTGTACCAGCACCAATATCTAAAATTGAAAATGGATTACTTTCAATTGAAGACCATGCACCCAATAACACACCATCTGTACCAATTTTCATAGCACATTGGTCTTGATTAATTGAGAATTCTTTAAACTGAAAAGGCTTATTCATGGGAGCGAAAGTCCTCCCTTTTTGGAAGGATTTAGGAGGGGGTTATTCTTCTAAGTATAAATCAATTAGTCCTTCAGGAGTATCTACAAAAATTGTTTTGTTCTTTTTATCTACTTTTGAAATAAAGGCATCATTCATAGGAATTAAAATTTCGATGCCGTCTCTGTCAATTTCAAAAAGCGATTGTGCCGTTGCGTCATTAATAGAGGTTATAATACCGACGTGACCAAAATTCTTATCTTCAACTTTAAATCCGATAATTTCATGAAAGTAAAACTTGTCATCTTCTAATTTTGGTAAAAATTCAAGGGGTAAATATAAGCCGCTTTTCATTAGCGAATCGGCATCTTCTTCGGTATCTACATCTTCAAACTTGATACGTAACAATTCAGATTTGTGCAGTTGCGAAGATTCTATAAAAAAAGGGAGTAGTTTATCACGAACCTCTATAAATACGGAGGCCATATTTTCATAAAGGGCTGGTTCGTCGGTATCTAATTTGACTAATAGCTCGCCTTTAAAACTATATTTCTTTACAATTTTTCCTAAAAAAAAGCAGTCGGTTTTTTGCATCTAAAATGTGATTTATAAGTCTAAGGTTTGAGACTTAACTGTTTAATAAACTAAAAAACTCCGATACATCGTATCGGAGTTTAAAAGTATAAAAAATAATTTTCTATTTTTCTGTATCAGTTGCTTCTGTATCAGTTGCTTCTGTAGCTTCAACTTCTTCTGTAGCTTCAACTTCTTCAGTCGCTTCAACTTCTTCTGTAGCTTCTGCGTTTTCAGGAGTTTCTGGAGTTGCCTCTTCTTCAACTTCTGGAGTAGCTGCTGCTATTCTAGCATCATTAACTGCTTTTTCTGCTGCTAGTGCATCGGCTTTTGCTTTAGCTTGAGCATCAGATAAACCAGCTTCTTTAGCTTGTACTGTTCCTGCTTTTTCTTGTAACCAGGCGTTGAACTTTTCCTCAGCTTGATCTGCAGTTATAGCGCCTTTAGCTACACCACCAGCTAAATGGTTTTTTAGCATTGCACCTTTATATGATAAAATTGCTCTTGCAGTGTCAGTTGGTTGTGCACCATTCTGTAACCATTGTACTGCCCCGTCAACATTTAATTCTATTGTTGCTGGATTAGTGTTTGGATTATAAGCACCTAATTTTTCTAGGTATTTACCATCTCTTTTTGCTCGTGCATCTGCTGCTACGATCCAATAATAAGGTTTCCCTTTTTTACCGTGTCTTTGTAATCTTATTTTTACAGGCATATTTTTAATTAATTTGCGAGGTTCGCGACCTCTATTATTAATGAGGCGCAAAGATAAGACAATAATTTAATTCTCAACATTTTATTTCTAATTAAGTAATATTGAAAATTTATCATACTTTTGAAAACTGTAATGTCAATTTTGTATTTGAAATGATTTTTAAAAAGGAAAACCTTAATTAAATTACAAGAAATCAAATATAAAATGCTGTAATGACGTTATTTATAACCTATAATAAGCCTCGTTTTATTTAGAGGGAGAAAACTTAAGTAATGAAAAGATTAGCTATACTTCTTGTAACTATTTTGACCTTAACTAGTTGTGGTGATGAAGTCGAATTCAATTCACCTGCATTTCAAGGAAATCGAGAGTACGGACTTTGGAGAGCAGAATTTACTAGTGCATCTATTGATGAAAATGGTTTTTTAACTTTTAGAGCAGGTAATAATATAGAAACGGTTTCACTTACAATTCCTTCTGTAGCTGTTGGAACATATATATTAGGAGATGTAAATTCAATGGAAGGGCGTTATGTGGACGCTAGTGGTACTGTATATTCTACGAATAATAGACCAGATTCAAGCGTTTCTATTTATCCAGAATACGGTTTCGTTACGTTAGATGAAATCAACAACAATACATTTACGGGTACTTTTGAGTTTTTAGCTTTTGATGAATCAGGTTTGAACTCTATTGGCTATAATGAAGGTATATTTTTTAGAGTCCCTTTAGTATCAGGAAGTATTCCTGCAGTTGTAATCACTTGTGATGATACAGAAATAGATGTGACTTCAACGCGTGCTAATTATCTCTCAACTTTTTCTTCGACCTTAGAATATATTGATGCTGCCTCTTATACCAATGCTTGTAATGTGTATTCTGAAGCTTTATTGTTTAAGATGGATTATTGTGGAGATGTAGATGGAGCTATCCAGCAGCAAATAAGTGATCTTAATACTTGTGTGTTCCCTTGTGATTTTGCAGTTCAAAACAGTCTCACTGCACAAGCTGCTTTTGAAACGGCAACTATTGGAACGTATATGGATGCCTGTGAGAACTATAGATTCTATCTCGAGCAACAGATTGTATTTTGTGGTGACGATGAAGGAAGTATCCAAGATATTTTAGATGGCTTAGATTGTAATGATAACGATAGCGATGGTATACCAAATATTTTCGAAAATTTTAATGGAGATTTAGACGGTAATTTAGATGATGATGATACCGATTTAGATGGTATACCAAATTACTTAGATGATGATGATGATGGCGATGGTATTTTGACAATTAATGAAGCAAAAGATGTGGATGGAAATCCAATAGATACAGATAGTGATACAAATGTTGATTATCTAGATGTTGACGATGATGGTGATGGTGTTTTTACGCAATTTGAGATTGGAGATACGGATGGAGACGGAGTAAGTGACTATTTAGATGCAGATGATGATGACGATACAATTTTAACAATTAATGAAAATGCAGATCCAAATTTAGATGGTGATCCAGCAGATGCTTTAGATACTGATGCTGATGGTATTCCTGATTATTTGGATAATATGTAATTATATTATCTTTGCTATCCCTATAAACCCAGACAGACACTGTCTGGGTTTTTTTTGTTAAATAGTTTTAAGACTTTGTTAAAGATGTTAATGTGTTCTATTTTCCTTACTTTATAAGTTATATTATGCTGAGTTGGATGTGAAACAATACGCATCTTAAAATAAAAGTATTGGAATTTAAAATGTAAGTGATATTATGAAGTATTCAGAAGAAATTTCAAACAAATTAAATGAATTATTAGTAAAAAACTATGATGCAGAGAAAGGCTATTTAAAAGCAATTGACAATGTGAATGGCGATAGGTTAAAAATGTTTTTTAAGAGAAGATCTTCAGAGCGAAGTGAATTTGCAAAAGAACTGAGAACTGAGATTCTACAATATGGCCAAATACCAGAAGAGTCTGGGAGTTTTAAAGGTGTAATGCATCGCAACTGGATGAGCTTAAAATCTACGTTTAGCTCTGATAACGAAGAGTCGATTATAGAAGAAGCCATTCGAGGAGAAAAAGCGAGTTTAAAAGAATACAATGAGCTCATCGCCGAGCCTAATTTGCCACCAACAATTGACGCCTTATTGTTGAAGCATAGAGACTTAATACAGTCTGCTATCAATACAGAGAAAGTGCAAGAAGAATTAATTTCCTAATTAGACATAAATAGGTGGTAAAAAGTCAGCTTTTTAAAGCTGGCTTTTTTTTTAAACTCTTCATAACTTCACTAAAAAGAAAAGTAGTTTCTTCGTGTTTTTATCAGCTATTTTTTATTAATTTTACTTGAAAACCATAAGGCTTTAGTATTCGTTCATAATACTTAAGACTGGTCACAATCAGCTTTGCGTCTTTGCGAAAAAAACAACTCTAAACCGCATGTATTTAATTTTCGATACCGAAACCACAGGATTACCAAAACGTTGGGACGCACCAATCACAGATGTAGATAATTGGCCAAGATGTATTCAGATTGCTTGGCAATTACATGATGAGATGGGTAACTGTGTCGATCATCAGGATTATTTGGTGAAACCGGAGGGGTTTAATATTCCATATGATGCTGAAAAAATACATGGTATTTCTACCGAGTTGGCGCAAGAGCGAGGGATCCCACTTCAAGAAGTATTAGAGAAATTCAATGTGGCGCTGTCAAAGACCAAATTTGTTGTTGGTCAAAATGTAAAATTCGATCTCAATATAATGGGAGCAGAGTTTGTCAGAGAAGATGTCGTAAACCAGCTTCAGGAGCTACCGGTTTTGGATACTTGTACAGAGCACACTGCTTCACTTTGTCAACTTCCTGGAGGTCGCTACGGAAAGTTTAAACTACCAACCCTTACAGAATTACATCAATTTTTATTTAATAAACCATTCTCAGAGGCGCATAATGCAACTGCAGATGTTGAAGCAACAACACGTTGCTTTTTCGAATTGTTACGCTTAGGTGAATACACAAAAGAACAACTAGACGTTGAGCCTGATTATTTTCAGAATTTTAATGAGAAGAATCCGCAAACGATTCAGCTCATTGGATTAAAGCACATCAACCTCAAAAAGGAAAGTGCTAAAATCAATGCGCGACTCCAGAAGTTGCAAGCAGTTGATATTTCCGAAGCAGAAATAAAAGAGAATATTTCGGGTCTTGCAGATGTTGAATTTGTACATCTTCATAACCATTCGCAGTTTTCGGTATTGCAATCAACCATAAGTATTACAGATTTAGTTGCTGCTGCTGCAGAGCAAGAGATGCCTGCAGTTGCATTGACTGATCATGCTAATATGATGGGCGCATTTCATTTTGTAAAAGCGGTGAATAATCATAATAAATCTGTAGTAGCTAAAAAGGCTGAGGCGTTAGAGAAAGGTGAAACATCAGTTTTAAAAGAAATCAAGCCTATTTTAGGTTGTGAGTTTTTTGTTTGTGAAGATCACACGAATAAATCTCGAAAAGATAATGGCTATCAAATTGTCTTAATTGCTAAGAATAAAAAGGGTTATCACAACTTAGCAAAGCTGTCTTCTCATGGTTTTGTAGACGGGTTTTACTACTTGCCTAGAATTGATAAAAAACTCATTCAGCAATATAAAGAAGATTTAATTTGTTTGACAGGAAATCTTTATGGAGAAGTACCGAGTAAAGTTTTGAATGTTGGTGAAAATCAGGCTGAAGAGGCCTTAGTTTGGTGGAAACAAGAGTTTGGAGATGATTTGTATGTAGAACTCATGCGTCACAATCAAGAAGATGAAAACCGTGTCAATCCTGTACTTGTTAAATTGGCTCAAAAACATGAGGTGAAGCTTTTAGCAAGTAATAATACGTATTACTGTAAGCAAGAAGATGCCAATGCACACGATATTTTATTGTGTGTTAAGGATGGCGAAAAACAAGCGACACCAATTGGTCGTGGTCGTGGTTATCGTTATGGGATGCCAAATCAAGAGTATTATTTCAAATCTTCAGAAGAGATGAAAGCTCTCTTTAGAGATATTCCTGAGGCGATTACAAATATCCAAGAGGTTGTTGATAAAGTAGAGGTCTATCAACTCGCTAGAGATGTATTATTGCCAGCTTTCGATATTCCTGATGAGTTTAAAGATACTGCTGATATAGCTGATAAAGGAAAACGTGGAGAAAATGCGTTTTTAAAACATTTAACATTCGTAGGTGCTAAAAAACGATACGGAGAAGAATTAAGTGATGAAGTTACTGAGCGTCTTGACTTTGAGCTGAGCGTTATTGAAAACACAGGCTATCCTGGTTACTTTTTGATTGTTGAAGATTTTATTCGGGAAGCTCGAAATATGGACGTTTCGGTTGGTCCGGGTCGTGGATCTGCAGCAGGATCTGTGGTTGCATATTGCCTTTGGATTACGAATATAGATCCCCTAAAGTACGACTTGCTTTTTGAGCGTTTCTTAAATCCAGATCGTGTAAGTATGCCAGATATTGATATTGATTTTGATGATGAAGGTCGAAGTCGTGTCATGGATTATGTGATTAATAAATATGGTTCAAGTCAGGTCGCTCAAATTATTACTTACGGAACGATGGCTGCAAAATCATCAATCCGTGATACAGCAAGAGTATTGGATTTACCTTTATTTGAGGCAGATCGCATTGCGAAGTTAATTCCAACCATGTCAAAACTGAATAAGATTTTTGGCCTATCGGAAAAAGAGCTGGGAAGCACCTTTAGAGCAGAAGATTTAGAAAAAGTAAATGAATTACTCAATATAGCAGATGGTGACGGTCTAGATGCTGAAACTATAAAGCTGGCAAGATCGCTTGAAGGCTCAGTAAGAAATACTGGAATTCATGCTTGCGGCGTTATTATTACACCAGATGATATTACCAAATTCGTTCCTGTCGCCTTAGCAAAAGATTCAGATTTATATGTGACTCAGTTTGATAACTCAGTGGTTGAAGATGCCGGTCTACTTAAGATGGATTTTCTTGGGTTAAAAACATTGACCTTAATAAAGGATACCGTTAAAATTGTTAAAGCAAAGCACGATATTTTATTAGATCCAGATACTTTTCCGTTGGATGATGAAAAGACGTATGAGTTATTCCAAAAAGGAGAAACTGTTGGTGTATTCCAATATGAATCTCCTGGAATGCAAAAACACCTTAAAGATTTAAAACCTACTGTTTTTGAAGATCTCATTGCAATGAATGCCTTGTATCGTCCAGGTCCAATGGAGTATATTCCAAGTTTTGTTAGACGTAAACATGGTGATGAAGATATTGAGTATGATTTACCAGCAATGGAAGAGTATCTCAAAGAAACTTACGGGATTACAGTTTACCAAGAGCAAGTCATGTTATTATCCCAAAAATTAGCAGATTTTACAAAAGGTGAAGCCGATGTTTTGAGAAAAGCGATGGGTAAAAAGCAAATTGCGGTTTTGGATAAGATGAAACCGAAATTTATTGAGCAAGCAAGTGCTAAAGGTCATGATGCTAAAGTTTTAGAAAAGGTTTGGAAAGATTGGGAAGCGTTTGCCAGTTACGCATTTAATAAATCGCATTCTACCTGCTACGCTTGGATTGCTTATCAAACAGCCTATTTAAAAGCACATTATCCTGCAGAATATATGGCAGCAGTGCTTTCAAATAATATGAATGACATTAAGCAGGTGACTTTCTTTATGGAAGAGTGTAAGCGCATGAGAATGGCCGTTTTAGGACCAGATGTTAATGAGTCGTATTACAAGTTTTCAGTGAACCAAGATGGCGCTGTTCGTTTTGGTATGGGAGCGATCAAAGGTGTAGGTCATGGCGCAGTAAAAACAATTGTTGCAAACCGCAAAGAAAACGGTCATTACAAGTCTATTTTCGATTTATCAAAACGTATAGATTTACGCGCAGCTAATAAAAAAGCATTTGAAAATTTAGCTTTAGCAGGAGGTTTCGATGGCTTTGGAGACACTCATCGTGCACAGTATTTTCAAGATGAAGGTGATGGTATTACCTTTTTAGAAAAAGCAATTAAATATGGTGCTAAACACCAAGAAAACGAAAACTCCTCGCAAGTTAGTCTGTTTGGTGCAGCAAGTGATGTCCAAATAGCAGAACCCCTTGTTCCGCCTTCCGAAGAATGGGGAACCATGGAAAAACTAGCTCAAGAAAAGGAAGTTGTAGGTGTTTATATCTCTGGTCATCCTTTGGATGATTTTAAAGTGGAAATGAAAACTTTTTGTAGTGGAAGTCTTGCGTTTTTTAATGAAATGGGGAATTATGTTAATCGTGAAATAACCTTTGGAGGTGTCGTTACAGATGTACAACATCGGGTAAGTAAACAAGGAAAAGGTTGGGCTATTTTTATGGTTGAAGATTATACAGATAATTTTGAGTTCAGAATCTTTGGAGAAGAGTATCTTAAGTACCGACACTTCCTCGTTAAAAATAGTTTTGTATATGTGAAATCTTTTGTAAGAGAAGGTTGGGTCAACAGAGAAACAGGTAAAAAGAGTGATCCAAGACTTCAGTTTAATAGTTTTCAGTTGTTGCACGATGTCATGGATACTTATGCTAAGAAGCTGTCAATTCAATTAAATATAAAGGATTTACAAGAGGAGAGGATTTCAGTATTACAAGATTTGTTTAGAATGCATTCAGGAGAAAAAGTACTCAATTTCGTTGTCTATGATAATGCTGAAAAGATAAAACTTAATATGCCTAGCCGTAAACAGAAAATTAGGATTTCACAAGAACTGTTGGATGAGTTGACAGCTCAGAATGTGATGTATAAGTTGAATTAGTCATATTTTATTTGTTTTTTGAAATACCTATTATATTACATAAGTCAATGGCCTCATAATCAAAACAAATACTGCCACTGTAAGGTTTTGCAAAATTTTTGACTAATTTTGTGTATTAAAATAAATTGAAGTTAAACATTAAGAATATATAATTATGGCATTAGAAATAACAGATGCGAATTTTGAAGAAATAGTATTAAAGAGTGATAAGCCAGTAGTGGTTGATTTCTGGGCTGCTTGGTGTGGACCATGTAGAATGGTTGGACCAATCATTGACGAAATTAGCACTGAATACGAGGGTAAAGCTGTCGTAGGCAAAGTAGATGTGGATGCAAATCAAGAATTTGCTGCCAAGTACGGAGTAAGAAACATTCCTACGGTTTTAGTATTCCAAAACGGAGAAGTTGTTGGAAGACAGGTTGGAGTAGCGCCTAAAAACGCGTATTCTGATGCAATCGACGCTTTATTGTAAAATATATTTCATAAAGAATTGATAAAAGGTCTGCCAGTATGGTGTACCTTTTTTTATTTTTAACTAATATTAAGAAATAAGATAAAAACATATGAGTAAGCAAGTAAAAGCGCAAGACTTAATTGATAGTAAATTATTAGAAGAACGCAAAGTGTTTCTTTGGGGAATGGTGGATGATAAATCGGCCAAGCATGTCATTGACCGTTTATTTTATTTAGACTCTTTAGACACTAAAGATATACACCTCTATATAAATAGTCCTGGAGGATATGTAACCTCTGGATTTGCGATGTATGATTGTATTAAATCATTAAACAGTGATGTGTCGACGATTTGTACTGGATTAGCAGCATCAATGGGATCCATTTTATTATCTGTGGGTACCAAAGGAAAACGTTTTATCCAACCACATGCGAGAGTTATGATTCACCAACCAAGTGGAGGAGCTCGCGGACAAGCCAGTGATATTGAAATTACAGCACAAGAAATTTTGAAAACAAAAGAATTGAGTGCTAAAATTTTAGCAGATAATTGCGGACAAGATTTCGAAAAGGTGATGAAAGATTTTAATCGTGATCATTGGATGGGAGCAGATGAATCTAAAGCCTATGGAATTGTGGACGGCATAATTTAATTAATTTTTTTTCTTTGGAAATTGATAAATAAATGAACTTACAAGCAGAACTCAACAAATCAGGAGGTTTTAAAAACTTGGAGCTACTCGCTAAGCAAGTTGTTGAGGGTTTTATTGCTGGTATGCATAAGAGTCCGTTTCATGGATTCTCTGCTGAGTTTGCTGAACATAAAATCTATAACCAAGGAGAAAGTACGCGTCATATTGACTGGAAGCTTTATGCTAAGACTGATAAGCTGTACACAAAACGTTATGACGATGAAACGAACTTACGTTGTCATCTTATTGTAGATAACAGTAGCTCGATGCACTACCCTGAGAAAAAAGATTTTAGTATTTCAAATTTAAATAAAATAGGTTTTTCTGCATTGGCTTCGGCATCATTAATGCATATATTAAAAAAGCAACGAGATGCAGTTGGTATGAGTATTTACAGTGATGCATATGATTATTATTCTCCAGAGAAAGGAAGTGAACGTCATCATCAAATGTTATTGGCTGAATTAAGTAAAATGCTAGTGTCAAAGCAGCTAAATAAGCAAACTGAAACCCATACGTATTTGCATCAAATTGCAGAGAATATACATAGAAGATCTCTTATTTTCTTTTTTACAGATATGTTTCAAACATCGACCGATGAGGTTAAATTGTTTGAAGCCTTAAGACATCTTAAGCATAATAAACATGAAGTTGTCTTATTTCATGTCATTGATAAAGAAAAAGAATTGAAGTTTAATTTTGATAATACACCTAAGCGATTTGTTGATGTAGAGACTAATGAATTCATTAATTTATATCCAGACACATTAAAGGAAGGGTATGAAAGCGCTGTATATGATTACTTTAAGAGTATCAAATTAAAGTGCGGCCAATATCAAATTAAATACGTTGAAGCCGATATAAATAAGTCCTTTGATAAGATCTTGACGACGTACATGGTGGAGCGTCAAAAATTTATTTAAATTTTTGACAAAAATCTTGCAAAAACATTTGTGATATTAAAAATCGAATGTATATTTGCCCTCGCAATAAAGCAACGGTCTGGTAGTTCAGCTGGTTAGAATGTCGCCCTGTCACGGCGAAGGTCGCGGGTTCGAGTCCCGTCCAGACCGCTAAAATTGTAAAACTAAAGCTTCAAGAAATTGGGGCTTTTTTTTAGCAATTAAACGAAGTTGTGTTGTTCTCATTTTCGATAACTATCGGGATTGAGAGTTGTGAGAAACTCAATGTTGTTGAGTTCTTACCGATGAGAAGCTTTCCTTTTTTCTGAATAAGAAAATCGGGATGCTTTTTTGTTTTACGATGTTTTTGAGTGAATGTTGTATTGTGAAAGAAACTTATCAACATTTAATCAACAGTTTTTTGCTAAAAAAGAGTATTTGAACGCAATAATATTACATTTTATCGGATTTTTATTTGATATTCTCAAAAATAGTAGTATGTTTGTCTTCCTTCTTAAGCCCCTAATACACTTATAAAGGTATTTTTTAATCCATTTTAGGTTTTTATGTCGTTTGGCATATGAACATCCCTCAATTTTTTTGGTATTGTTATGCCAAAAGTTAATAATCCATTCATCCCTCGAATTGGCATTTTTATGCTGTTTTATTATTAACATAATTAAAATTGAATATATAATCCCTAAAATTGATTAACATGAAGACCCTAAAAATTACTTTGTTATTACTAGCTGTATTATTGTTAACGGTATCTGGACAAAGCAGTGATGCTGTTGCTGATTCTGATGGACCAACATATAAAACACAGAAACAGTACGATTTGTTAGCGCATGCTAAAACAAAAAGAATCAGAGCAGAGCAGGGATAATAGTTTCTCTGTTAAGACATATAAGCATCAACTCTTCTTTAGAATTGGTGTTTTTTTATAACTAAAACTCTCAATTATTTACCCTATTTTTGATTTGTACATAATACAAATAGATTGAGAAATAAATTAGTCATAAATACCCTTATTCCATTGCTTTTTATGCAACTTGGCTTTAGTCAGGTTGATCAAAATAGATTTACTGATTTAAAACAAAAGTCTAAAGATTATCGCTTAACTTCAATAGAGCGAGAGAAATATGGGAAGCAAGCCTTAGAACTCGCTCAAGAGATTGGTACAGATAGTTTAGTTCTCTCTGCAAGAAAAACATTATCCTTAATTTATTTAGATCAAGAAAACTATGATTTATATACTCATTTAAGCCGGCAAAATTTAGCTAAAGCTGAGCAAATAAGTGATACTTTGTCAGTCGCATCTGCTTATTTAAATTTAGGTCAGTCTCATTATTTTCAATATCAGAATGACAGTGCGTATTATTATTTTTCTAAATCATTAAAATTTTATCAGACAATAAAAAATGCAAATCAGCAGGGATTTATTCTTTCAGCAATTTCAGACATTCAAAATGTAGAGCAAGATTATATAGGCAGTGAAGAAAGTGCTATACAAGCTATTAGGATCTATGAAACGTTACCTAGAAATGATTACAACTTATCACATTTGTGGAGCTTAAATAATGTATTAGGTATTATTTCTTTAAAACTTGGAGCGTTTGATAAATCATTAGAATACCATGACATAGCAGAATCTGTAAGCGATGAAATGTCCAACGGCTTTTATAATAAAATTTTCTCCATAAATAATAAAGCTTTCGTTTATAGAGAAAAAGAAAATTATAAAGAAGCTCTTAAGCTTTATAAAAGTTTGATTGATATAAGAGAAGATTATGATGAGTACGATCCCACTTTTTATCCATTAGTATTAGATAATTATGCTTACACTAGGCTTGTTGCAGGTTATGACGACTACGGTAATATACAAGCTCTTTTTAACGAAGCATTTAGTATTAGTAATAGGTTAAACGATCCTATAATTAAACTTCAAGTTAGTATTGATGTATCTAAATTTTATTTACAACAAAAACAGCAAGATTCATCATTAAAATATGCTAATATATCTTATAAATTAGCCAAGGAAACATCTTCCAATGAAATTTTATTAGATGCTTTGAAAGTTCTTTCTGAATTAAAAGAAGGTGAGGATGGTAAAGCGTATTTAAACGAGCATATTAAACTCAGTGACAGTTTACTTCATGTTGAGCGAAACGTCAGAAATAAATTTGCTAGAATAGAATTTGAAACCGATAAAATTGAGGAAGCCAATGAGAAAATGTCTCAACAGCTTATTTGGTTATTAGTGATTTCTGGAGGCTTATTAATCACATTGTTTTTTCTCTATATCATTGTAAAACAACGCGAAAAAAATAAAGAACTTAAATTTGAAAAGGATCAACAAAAAGCGAATGAGGATATTTATAATTTGATGCTCTTACAACAAGATAAAGTTGATGAAGCAAGAGCTAGTGAGAAAAAAAGAATTTCAAAAGAGCTTCACGATGGTATTTTGGGACGATTATTTGGGACAAGGCTCAGTTTGGATAGCTTTAATTTTTCCGAAGGAAAAGATGCCATTAGTAAACGCGCTACGTATATAACTGAGCTTAAGGTTATAGAGGATGATATTCGTAAAGTGTCACATGATCTAAGTACAGATTTTGTATCTGGATCAGGTTTTATGGATATTGTTTCAGAGTTAATAGAGAAACAAACAAATGCCTACCAATTGCAATCTCATTTTGATTTTACAGATGACATTCATTGGGAAATGGTTCCCAATAAAACTAAAATTAATATTTATAGGATCATTCAAGAGTCACTTCAAAATATTTATAAACATGCGAATGCTAAAATGGTTAAAATTAGTGTTGAATTGAAAAATAGTGTAATTTGCTTGTTGATTGTTGACGATGGAGATGGTTTTAATATCAGCAAAAGTAAAAAAGGAATTGGGATTAAAAATATAAATTCTAGAGTTGAAGAAGTTAAAGGGAATGCACAATTTCGTTCTGAAGCAAATAAAGGGACGGAAGTCATAATTACTATACCTTACAAAAATTAGACATAATGCAACACATTCATATTTTAATGGTTGATGACCATCCAATCATTATAGAAGGCTATCAAAACACTTTGATGGCAACTAAAAAAGATAATCAAGTTTTGGTCATTGATACTGCCAATACTTGTGATGCTGCGAATTTACTCATGGAAAAAGCGGCAAATGAGCGTCCTTATGATGTTTGTTTTTTTGACATCAGTTTACCGCCTTCTGCAGATGGTAAGATTACTTCTGGTGAAGATTTAGCAAAGATCTCTCGTAATAAAATGCCCAATGCTAAAGTGGTTATTTTAACCATGTTTAACGAGTCTTATCGCATTCATAATATTGTAAAAGAAATAAATCCCGACGGGTTTTTAATTAAAAGTGATTTAACATCAAGCGAATTGGCTGAGGCTTTTCATCACATATTAATTGATCCACCATATTATAGTAGTACTGTCAGTACCTTTTTAAATAAATCTGTTGTTAATGAAATCTATGTAGATGAAATTAATCGCAAGATTCTTCATTTATTATCGCAAGGGATTAAGACTAGAAGCCTAACAGAGTATATAGATTTGTCAATGAGTGCTATTGAAAAACGAAAGAAACAACTCAAAATCTTGTTTTCAATCACCGATGGTAAGGATGAATCCTTAATAAATGAAGCTCGAAAAAAAGGATTTCTCTAGAAAAACTGTTAAATTTTTTGTTTTTATGGTTTTTTAAACCTCTTGAAACTACTGCTATTTCTATAAACTACGGTTTTTCCACATCATGTTTGCGGTTTTTCCGTAATAAAAAGTTGTTTATATAAGATACATTTGACCAAGTCAGCAAAGATATTTTAATCCCTCTAAGTAATTTGTTGAATTAATAGCAAAGAAAATTAACCTAGCACTTCTCAACAAGTGTTAGGTTTTTTCTTTTTATACCATCTCTAGTTTGGTCTCAAATTTTAACGAAAGATTACATCCATATACTCATAAACCTTGACCATAAAGAAACCTAAAAAGATCAGTGCTACTATGAACTTTATGAAGGTTGAAGCGATAAAACCTAGAAACGACCCAAATGCTGCTTTTATAGCGGTATCCATTCTAGCTTTATTTAAAAGTTCTCCAATTAATGCACCAAAGAATGGCCCAATAATAATACCTCCAGGAATTGGTGCTATTAAGCCAATGACTAATCCAATAGAGGTTCCTATCATACCCGCTTTTGTTCCTCCAAAACGTTTGGTTCCTAGAGCAGGAATGATATAATCCAATATCCATATGCCCAATGCAATAATTAAGGTAATGATTAAAAAGGTCCAATTCATTGGCACGACATCTGTTAAATGAAAGATGAGTAAACCAATCCAACTGGTTAAAGGACCTGGTAAAACAGGGAGGAAACTACCTATGATTCCTATTACCATAAAAAAAGCAGCCAAAATGACTAAAAAAATGTCCATTGTAAGTGTTTACTAATCTGCTAGTAAGACGTCAAAATGTTAAAGTTGTTACATTTTAAACTAAATATTTAGTTTGAACTAATCTTTTAGTTATATTTACTGAATACTGAATACTGAATACT
>NZ_JBLIET010000033.1:0-31827 GCF_047633235.1 Psychroserpens sp.
GGTTTAGAGCGAAAGACGGGATTTGAACCCGCGACCCCCACCTTGGCAAGGTGATGCTCTACCCCTGAGCTACTTTCGCATTATAGCAATTATTTAAATGAACGTTTCGTGTAATTGCGAGGGCAAATTTAAGCCTTTTCTTATAAAAGCAAAGCCTTTTAATAGAAAAAAATAACTTTTTTTATGCACGCTTCTTTTTCAACAACATACGTTTAATTTCATTGAGTTTCATAAGGGCTTCAACAGGTGTTAATGTGTCAATATCAATATTGACAATCTCTTCTTTTATCTGTTCTAACAAGGGATCGTCAAGATTAAAGAAACTTAACTGCATCTCATTATTTAAGGTTTTTACCTTATCCGTCAATTCTTCAGTAGCATGCGATTTTTCTAACTGAACTAATATTTTATTAGCGCGATGAATCACTTGCTGAGGCATTCCTGCCATTTTAGCAACATGGATTCCAAAAGAGTGGTTACTGCCACCTGGTACTAATTTCCGAAGGAATAATACATTGTTTTTTAATTCCTTCACTGAAACATTGAAGTTTTTGATACGATCAAACGTCTCAGACATTTCATTAAGCTCATGATAATGCGTTGCAAACAATGTTTTTGCTTTGCTAGGATGCTCATGTAAATACTCACTAATAGCCCAAGCTATAGAAATCCCATCGTAAGTACTTGTCCCGCGACCAATTTCATCAAGCAACACTAAACTACGATCTGAAATATTATTCAAAATAGAAGCCGTTTCATTCATCTCAACCATGAACGTAGATTCTCCCATAGAGATATTATCACTGGCGCCTACTCTGGTAAAAATCTTATCGGTTAATCCAATGGTTGCAACTTCTGCAGGAACAAAACTTCCCATTTGTGCTAATAACACAATTAATGCTGTTTGTCTTAAAATAGCAGACTTACCAGACATGTTTGGTCCAGTAATCATAATGATTTGCTGTTTTACTCTATCTAAATAGACATCGTTAGCAATGTAAGGCTCGCCATGAGGCAGTTGTTTTTCTATGACTGGATGTCTTCCGTTTTTGATATCGAGCTCATATCCTTCAGTTAAGATTGGTCTGGTATAATTATTTTCAATAGCGAGTTGTGCAAAACCAGTTAAACAATCTAATTGTGCTATTAATGCTGAATTTTTTTGAACTGGCTGAATAAAATTAATAATCCAGCTCACCAACTCAGCGAATAACTGTTGCTCAATTAATAAAATACGCTCCTCTGCTCCAAGAATTTTTGTTTCGTATTCTTTAAGTTCTTCTGTTATATAACGCTCTGCACTTACGAGTGTTTGCTTTCTAATCCACTCTTCGGGCACTTTATCTTTATGCGTGTGGCGCACTTCTATATAATAACCATACACATTATTGGACGCTATTTTAAGAGACGTTATCCCTGTGCTTTCGCATTCACGCTCTAGCATTTTATCCAAGTAACTTTTTCCGGAAGCCGAGAGCCCTCTCAGTTCCTCTAATTCCGAAGAAAAATCAGATGAGATCGTATTCCCTTTTAAGATATTTACTGGAGCCTCTTCATTTAAAGTGGCTTTGATTCGGTTACGCAATTCTTCACACGAATCCATTTGCTCGCCTAACTGTTGTAAGGCTTTATTTTTGGTCATGAGTGCTAATGCTTTTATTGGTACAATCGCTTCCAAAGCATTCTTTAATTGAATGACCTCACGAGGTGAAATCTTTACCGTAGCTACTTTAGAAATCAATCGCTCAATATCTCCTATTTGTTTTAATTGCTGCTGAAATTTACCCAACATCACAGCATCGCTTTTCACATACTCAACGACATCATGACGTTGGTTAATTTGCGACATAGTAACGAGTGGCAATGCCAACCAACGTTTGAGTAATCGCCCACCCATTGGTGAAATCGTTTTATCAATAACATCAATAAGCGTCACTGCGTTTTGATTATAAGATTGATATAGCTCTAAATTTTTAATCGTAAAACGATCCATCCAAACATGCTCACCTTTTGTTAAGCGCTGTATAGATGTGATATGTTGTAATTTATGATGTTGTGTTTCTCCTAAATAATGTAAGATCGCTCCAGATGCCACAATACCTTCGTACAAATCTTCAATCCCAAAACCTTTTAAGGACTTCGTATTAAATTGCTTTAACAACGTTTCATTAGCATAATCCTCTTGAAACACCCAATCTTCCAAATAAAAGGCATGAAAATCACTACCAAAGGCTTCATTATACTTTTTACGGTTTGGTTTTGACACCAGTACTTCACTTGGTCTAAAGTTTTGAAGGAGCTTATCTACGTATTCGCTATTGCCTTGCGATATAAAATACTCTCCTGTTGAGACATCTAAAAAAGACACGCCAACACTATTAAAAATCGCACCATTGGATTGCGATGCAGAACTTGTCGACGGAAAATAAATGGCAGCTAAAAAGTTATTGGTTTTAGAATGTAGAATATCATCATTAAGAGCTACACCTGGTGTCACTAACTCAGTAACTCCGCGTTTAACGATGTTTTTAGTCAGTTTTGGATCTTCCAATTGATCACAAATCGCGACTCGCTCTCCAGCTTTGACTAATTTTGGCAAATAGGTATTCAAAGAGTGATGCGGAAAACCAGCCAATTCAATTTCACTCTCGCTTCCTGCACTTCGTTTGGTTAAAATAATATCTAAAATCTTAGATGCTTTTATGGCGTCTGATCCAAAGGTTTCATAGAAATCACCCACTCTAAATAACAACAAAGCATCAGGATATTTCACCTTGATGGCATTGTACTGCTTCATTAGCGGCGTTACTTTTTTTACTTTTTTTGCCAATAGACCTCTCTTTTTAAAATTGTATTTTTACTTCTGAAATTTTCCAAACCGTAAGAATGCTAAAGTACTTATATTTTGATGTTTTCTGAAATGTGAAACCTAGAAGTTATCTACAATTACAGGTAGATTTTAACAATATAAGATTCCCCTTTTTACGGGAACTATAAATTAAAAGAGATAACCGCTTTCGCGGAAACTAAAGATGAGAAAACTAAAAAACAGCGAACTCGATAGATTAAATGTGGATGAATTTAAAGAAGCCTCTAAAACACCTATCATTATTATTCTTGATAATATTAGAAGCTTAAATAACATTGGCTCTGTATTTAGAACTAGTGATGCCTTTTTAGTTGAAAAAATTTATCTCTGCGGTATTACCGCGACTCCTCCGCATAACGATATTAGAAAAACAGCGCTAGGAAGTACCGAAACTGTAGATTGGGAATATGTCGAACATACGCTTGATATTGTCGATACACTAAAATCTAAAAACATAAAAATCATGTCTATTGAACAAGCAGAAAGCGCAACGATGCTCAACGAATTTCAACCAGAACCTAATCAAAAATACGCCTTGGTTTTTGGCAATGAAGTTAAAGGTGTGGCTCAAGATGTGGTCGATGCGAGTGATGTTGTTATTGAAATCCCACAGTTTGGAACGAAGCATTCGCTTAATATTTCTGTGAGTTGTGGTGTTGTGGTTTGGGATTTATTTTCTAAGATAACTATCTAAAAAAATGTACTTAACTATCATTCCCCTCATGATACGGAATCCACTTTAATTGCAATTAATTATGGATTCCTGCCTTCGCAGGAATGGGAGTACTGAATTAAATAAAAGCTATTGATATCATTCAGAGCAAAGCGAAGACTCTTTTGCTTTAATAAAAATGAGATTCTTCAGTCATGCTTCCTTCTAAATGACAGAAATGCAATCTTCGATCTTTCATCTTCTAACTTCTTTCCTCCCCACATATCTCGCCCAAAACCCACAAATAATCCGCACGATTATTCACGAAGTCTCTATCTGAAATATCAATGATTTTAACATTAAGCTCACTTTGGTTTTTTAAAAAGTCTAGATATCCTGAGTTGATTTTATCTAAATATTCGTCGTCTATGTTTTGCTCGTAATCACGTCCGCGTTTTTTAATATTTTCTTGGAGTCGCTGTGTGTTTTGGTATAAATAGACATACAAATCTGGTTTAGCAATGTCTTTATACATCAAATAGAAAAGTTTACGGTAGAGTTTAAACTCATCTTCTGGCAAGGTGATTTTTGAGAAAATCAACGATTTATAAATATCATAATCGCTCACCATAAAATCCTTAAATAAGTCTAACTGTGATAAATCATCACTAATTTGTTGATAACGATCTGCAAGAAATGACATTTCTAAAGTAAAAGCGTAGCGCTGCGGCTCTGCATAGAATTTTGGCAAAAAGGCATTATCTGCAAAACGCTCGAGAATGAGTTTTGCATTAAAATCTGATGATATTTTATTTACCAGACTTGTTTTTCCTGCACCAATATTACCTTCAATAGCGATATAATTATATGTTGAGAAATCAAATTGCTTTGTTGGATTCTTCAACCACATATTAATGGCTTCTACATCACTTTCATCTTCGCAGGATTCTAAAAGTTCTGCAACAGTTTTTTCGAGTTGCGGATGTTTCAGTTTTGAAGCAATATCACACAATGGTTTAAGAACAAACTTACGTTTTGGCAGCTGAAGATGTGGTATGTTTAAATTTTTAGACGCAATAATATCGCAATCAAATAATAGGATATCTAAATCTATGGTACGAGACTCGTAACCTTCGATTTGTTTAAGCTCTCGACCTAATCGTTTTTCTATGTTTTGAAGTTTAACTAAGACATCTTCCGCAGAACACTTAGATTCTATATATATACAGGTATTTAAAAAATCATCCCCTTCAAACCCAAAAGCAGGTGTATTATATACCTTAGCGATGGCGTTTATCTTGCCAATTTCCATAAAAACAGAATCTACAGCGTCTTGCAGATATTTTAATCTGTCGCCTTTATTGCTCCCAAGAGCGATGTAAACATGGTGGATAGAATTCATATTGAATCATCAAATTAATGAAAACAAAATGGTATTAACGTATATTTGCATCACCTTTTTATTCACAATTTATGACCATAAAAGATAAACTTGCTGCTCAAAAAATATATTTGTTTCTTGCTGCACTGTTTATCACGTCTTTGGTGGTTTCCAATTTGATTTTTCAAAAGTTTTTTTATTGGTATCCAATGGATATAGAAATTTTTGGTTCTAAGCTTTTTGAAATTTCAGTAGGGATTTTGCCCTATCCAATTACGTTTCTTATTACAGATTTAATTAGTGAAATTTATGGCAAAAAACGAGCCAATCAAGTTGTCATTGCCGGAATCTTTGCTTCGGTCTTTTCACTGCTTATTATCTGGGTAGCAGACAGTATGCCTGCAATCCCTAATTCTCCAATCCAAAACTCACTGTTTACCAAAGTTTTTGGAAACTCAGTCCTTGCGGTTTTTGCCAGTATGAGCGCCTATTTATTTGCTCAATTTATTGATATCCAAGTGTATCATTTCTGGAAAAAACGGACAAAAGGAAGACACCTATGGCTTAGAAATAATTTCTCAACTTGGTTTTCTCAATTTATAGATACACTTTCTATAATTTTCTTATTGTGTTCTTTTGAAATCATCCCTTGGGAAAGTTTTAAAGGTTTATTGATTAGCGGTTTTATATTTAAAGTACTCGTCGCTTTTCTAGATACGCCCTTTTTATACCTCGGCGTATACTTGTTTAGAAAACGGTTTAATTTAAAAATTAATGAAGAAATAAATTTAATATAACACACTAACAATCAACTTAAATGGGTTAAAGTTTTATTAAACTTTTGCATTAATTCGTCTTAAACTCTATTCTGCACGTATATAAAATACTAAACTTAAAATTTTCTGCGGAAACGGAACCGAAAACACAAGATAGATGACACGAGTACGTTAAAAACTTATCCTTAAAGACAATGACTAATAACGAACAGCATATGACCATCGAAAAATAACAGATATAAATACATGAAAAAAGCATTCAAAATAATTGGCATTACATTTTTAATAATCCTGGCTTTACTCGTCGCAATTCCTTTCGCATTTCAAGGTCAAATCAAGGATATGGTTAAGAGTTTAATGAACGAAAATCTCAACGCTAAAGTGGAGTTTAGTGATGTTAGTTTGAGTTTTATTAGCAGTTTCCCACAAGCTCATGTCTCGGTAGAAGATTTGGTGATTACCAATTATCAGCCATTTGAGGGTCAAACATTTGTTACTGCAAAAAATATTGCATTTGATATGTCTATAAAAGAGTTATTTAAAAATGCTAGTGAAGATCCAATTATCATTAACTCTATTTCTATTAATGAGGCGCTATTAATTTTAAAAACTGACGCTCTAGGGAATAACAATTATGACATTACTAAAGAAAAAGAGAATGCTCAAGCAACTTCAGATTCTTCACCTGGATTTGCGTTTGATATTAAAGATTATACGGTTAGCAAGAGTGCATTGACATATATCGACGAGAAATCCAATACCCAAATGTATATTACCGAACTCAATCATTCTGGTAATGGGACGTTTTCTGGAGAAGAATTACAACTCAACACCCAAACCACAGCAAACGTAAGCATGAGCATTGACCGCACTCAGTATCTCAATCAAAATAAAATTAAATTGGATGCACTTATCGGGATGAATCTCAAGGAGCAGAAGTATACGTTTATGGAAAACAAAGCGTATATCAACCAATTACCGCTTGTTTTTAATGGTTATGTCCAAATAATTGAAGGTGGTCAAGATATTGATATCACGTTTGAAAACCCAGAATCATCGTTTAAAGATTTCCTAGCTGTGATTCCAGAATCGTATTCAAAAAACATTGAAAACGTAGAAACTTCGGGTGATTTCAAGGTTAAAGGTATTGTGAAAGGGAGAATTTCCGAAGAAACAATCCCTACCTTGGATATTAATATATCATCAAATAATGCGTCGTTTAAATATCCAGACTTACCAAAGCGTGTGCGCAATATTAACATTAATACGTCTATTAAAAATACGACTGGAAACGTTGATGACACCTTTGTAGATATTAAAACACTCAACTTTAAAATTGATGATGATGTATTCAAATCTAGTGTTGTAATTAGTAATCTAGCGAAAAATATGCTGATCAACGCCAATATTGATGGCACTTTAAATCTCGCTAATTTAAGCAAAGCCTACCCTATTGATTTTGATAAGGAATTAAGCGGAATTCTAAAAGCAAAGCTCAATACATCATTTGACATGAATGCGATTGATACCAATGCTTATGAACGCATAAAGAATACCGGAAGCGTGAATTTGAGTAATTTTACATTCTCTTCGGAAGATATTGTGAACCCAATTCAAATCAATAAAGCAGATATGACATTTAATTCCGAAAATGTATCTCTCAATAGTTTTGATGCCAAAACAGGAACAAGTGATTTTACTGCTACAGGAACTATAAAAAATATTCTTGGGTTTCTATTAAGTGATAATAAATTACAAGGAAATTTCAATCTAAACTCTAATAATTTAGTAGTGAGTGATTTTATGGTTGAAGATAAAACAGCAACTGAAGGTTCTAATAAAACAACCTCAGTTTCTCAATCGATGAAAATACCCGATTTTCTAGATTGTACTATTAATGCTAAGGCAAATACAGTTATATATGATAACCTAACGTTAAAAAATGTTGATGGCACGTTAGTAATTAAAGATCAAGAAGCCAATTTAAAAAATCTATCGTCTAATTTATTTAATGGTGTTTTAGCATTAACAGGAAAAGTGTCTACAAAAACAGATACTCCCGTTTTTGACCTTAATATAGGAGCAGATGGTTTTGATATTGCACAATCATTTCAAAGCTTAGATTTGCTACAAAACTTAGCACCCATTGCTAAAGTACTACAAGGAAAACTCAATACGGTTATTAAGCTTCAAGGTACTTTGGGAAGTGATTTTACACCTAATTTAAATACGGTTTCTGGTGATGCGTTTGCAGAATTGCTAACTACAAATATTAATCAGAATGAAGCCTCTATCCTAAATAAGCTCGATGGAGCTCTAGACTTTATAGATTTTAGCCAATTAAACCTAAAAGATTTAAAAGCCAAATTAGACTTCTCTAATGGACAGGTGAATGTCCAACCATTTGATCTTACATATAAAGATATCAATATTGTTGTTTCAGGAGGACATGGTTTTGATAAGACCATGAATTACAATGCAGTTTTTCAAGTACCTGCTAAATATTTAGGTAGTGAGATAAATAGACTAATTGGCAAGCTCAATGATCCTGAGATTAGTAAAATAACGATTCCTGTAACTGCAAATATTACTGGAAGCTATACGAGTCCTAAAGTACAGACAGATTTAACAAGTGGAGTATCGCACCTAACAAAGCAACTCATTGAAATTGAAAAGCAAAAATTATTAGATAAGGGTAAAGATTTATTGGGAGGACTTCTAGGTGGTTCAAAAAAAGGAAACACTAAGGACTCCACCACCGTAAAAAGAGACACCCTAAAAACCAACACGACAAACACAGTAACGGAAGGAGTAAAAAACATATTAGGAGGATTACTAAAAAGAAAGAAGCAAGACAGCATCCAAAAACAGTGATTTTAGGGGTTAAATGTTAAAGAATACTTAAAAAATCGCTGTTTGCAATAAATTTTGGTAAAGAAGCAGTCTTTTATTTGCTTTTGTCAGAATAAAAGTTACATTAGACTCTTGCAAACTTTTTAAAACAATATAGAATATATGAGGCAATTAAAAATCACCAAGCAAGTTACCAATCGTGAATCGAAATCCCTAGATAAGTATTTACAAGACATTAGTAAGCTACCAATGATTACAGCTGAAGAAGAGGTTGAATTGGCTCAGCGTATTCGAGAGGGAGATCAAGTAGCCCTTGACAAACTCACGACAGCTAACTTACGTTTCGTGGTATCTGTTGCAAAACAATATCAAAACCAAGGACTTACACTTCCAGATTTAATTAATGAAGGAAATGCAGGACTTGTTAAAGCAGCAAAGCGTTTTGATGAAACTAGAGGTTTTAAATTTATCTCTTATGCAGTTTGGTGGATTAGGCAAGCAATTTTACAAGCTTTAGCCGAACAATCTCGAATAGTTAGATTACCTTTGAACAAAATTGGTTCTATAAACAAAATCAACAAAGCATTTTCGTTTTTAGAGCAAACGCATCAAAGACCTCCTAGTGCTCAAGAAATTGCGCAAGAATTGGATATGACGGTTTCAGAAGTGAAGCAATCTTTAAAGAATTCTGGGAGACATTTATCAATGGATGCACCTTTAAAAGAAGGTGAAACATCAAGTTTATATGATGTTGTCAAATCTGGTGAATCACCAAATCCTGACTTTCAATTGATGAAAGAGTCTTTAAATGTTGAAATCAACAGAGCATTAGACACCTTATCACAAAAAGAAAGTGATGTGATTCGTTTAAACTTTGGATTAAGTGATGAACCACCAATGACACTAGATGAAATTGGAGCCACTTTTGATTTAACAAGAGAGCGTGTAAGACAAATTAGAGAAAAAGGAATCAAGCGTTTACGCCAGGATTCTAAAAGTAAAATATTAAAAACGTATTTAGGATAGTCTTAAATAAATAACCACAAGTATTACAATGATTAAAATTTTAGTAAAAGAAGGAGAAAGCATTGAACGTGCTTTAAAACGTTACAAAAGAAAACACCGTAACGTAAAGACGATGCAAAACATTCGTGAGAACCAATTTTTCACAAAGCCATCGGTAAAAAGAAGACGTGAAATTCAAAAAGCTGGATATATCCAGAATATGAGAGATCAAGAAGACATCTAATAGTCTTTTGCTTTATAACATAAATTAAAAGGTGCATCTAAAATAGATGCGCCTTTTGTTGTTTTCTATTCTTTCATGTAGCTTTCAAAAATAACTTATTGCCAAAGTTCCTTTTGACATGAAAAGACAGTTAGAATTTAAATTAGTACACGTTGCAAACTAGCGACAGCGAGAGTTAAAAAGTCTAGGTCGCATAAAAAAATCATCCAATCAAAAATTAGAGATATAAACAGTACACTTTCTAGCCTATTTTCTTACTTAACTGCAACAACAACACATCTCTAATACAAACTTTTTAGCCATACTACATAACAAGTCAATACCAACTAATATTGAAAAAGTATTACCTATAATTCTCATACTCACCAATAGGATGATCTTCATAAAAATCATCAAAAGTTTTCGTCGTAGGGTAATTATCCTTTAAAACCTTATAAATCATAATTAGAAGAAATACTTGACCGATGAAAGTCAGATAAAGCACCCAATTAAGTGGCATATTTAGACTTACTAAAACGGTTACTAAAACTAAGAGAAATATGGTTAGCGCCACAGAGAACATAACAAGAATTTTCATGACGCTTTTTTTAATTACAAGATGCTAAATAACAAATATTTAAAAAACTTAACACTTATAAAATGATGTAAATAGTTATGTGATAGAAAACCTGACCACCAAACCTTCATTACTTCGCACATTAAAAACTCTTTCATCTTCAAAAATGAGGTATTGACCTTTAATCCCAACGAGCTTACCAGTATAACTTTGGTCCTTCTCAATGTTTAGACTTTTAGGCTTTTCAGGATATTTATTGACAGGAAATATAATATTCGTTTCTTTATTAGAAGCAATAAAGTAGTCTAAAGCTTCTTCGGGAATATAGCCTTTTAAACGATCTCTCCATTCTGTTAAACTTTCATCCTCAATATCGTTCTTCAGCATTTTACGCCAATTAGTTTTATCTGCAACGTAATTTTTTAATGCGACTTCTGTAATTCCGGCAAGATAACGATTAGGGGCCTCTACAATTTCAATGGCTTCATGAGCTCCTTGATCTATCCATCGGGTAGGCACTTGCCCTTTTCTGGTAACACCAACTTTAACATTACTAGAATTGGCCAAATACACAATATGTGGCTTCAACTGCACTTTCTTTTCATATTCTAAATCACGATCTTCTATATCTAAATGTGCGGTGCTAAGTTCTGGTCTCATAATCCAATCGCCAGCTTGAGGAATATCGAAAAAATCGTCTTTACAGAAGCCTTGACGATAAATAGGCTTATCTAATCCGCATTTTAAACACTGGTGTTTTACGAACTCGATTGTGATGGTTTTATCTAGTAACTGATTCATATTCAGGAAATCATTTTCTAAGATCAAATAATATTGAACAGGCTCAGCAAACTCCGTTTGCATCTTTGTTAAAACACCTTGGTAAAACATATAAAAAAAAGTATTATTTTTAGACCAGAAAGATAAAACAAAAATGCCGATTCCGTTAGTAAATTCTATTGCTTCATGGTTTTTAAAAAAGCGATTTCATCAAATTGAATTGTTTTTAAAATACCCAAATGAAGTCCAGAACGAATTACTTTTTCAACTCCTAGCAACTGCAAAGGATACTGAAATTGGTAGAAAGCATGAATTCAGTACCATTACCAATTACAAAACCTTTTCTGAGCGTGTCCCTATTTCTAGTTATGAAGAGTATCAAAATGTGATAGAACGTTCTCGCCAAGGCGAACACAATATCTTTTGGCCAAATCCAATAAAATGGTTCGCAAAGTCTAGCGGAACAACAAATGCTAAAAGTAAATTTATACCAGTAAGCACAGAGTCTTTAGAAGATTGCCACTATGCAGCAAGTAAAGATTTACTATGTATGTATCTTAACAATAATCAAGACTCACAATTATTCACAGGTAAAAGTTTACGCTTAGGAGGAAGCAAAGAACTCTACAAAGAAAATGGGACAGCCTTTGGAGACTTGTCTGCTATTTTAATTGACAACATGCCATTTTGGGCTGAGTATAGCAGTACGCCCAGTAGCAAAGTATCCCTAATGAGTGATTGGGAACATAAAATGCAAGCCATTGTTGAAGAGACCCGAGATGAAAATGTCACCAGTTTAGCCGGAGTTCCTTCATGGATGCTTGTTTTACTTAATAATGTATTGGATGCTACAGGAAAAGATAGCTTGTTTGATATCTGGCCAAATCTAGAAGTTTATTTTCATGGTGGTGTCAGTTTTGTACCCTATATAGATCAATACAATGCGATTTTACCAAAATCTGATTTTAGGTACTATGAAATTTATAATGCTTCGGAAGGTTTTTTTGCCATCCAAGACCAAAACAGCAGCAGTGAATTATTACTTATGCTGGACTATGGTATCTTTTATGAGTTTATCCCAATGGATACATACGGAACTTTAGAGCAAAGAGTAATCCCACTAAGCGATGTTAAAGTCGGCAAAAATTACGCAGTGATAATTACGACTAACGCAGGACTTTGGCGTTATAAAATTGGAGACACTATTAGGTTTACCTCTATTAGCCCCTATCGCATTAAAGTATCTGGTCGCACTAAACACCATATTAACGCCTTTGGTGAGGAGTTAATTATTGAAAATGCCGAAGATGCCCTTAGAATAGTTTGTAATTGCACACAATCTGAAATTGTAGATTATACTGCCGCTCCTATTTTTATGAAAGGCAGAGAGAAAGGATCACACGAATGGCTAATAGAATTCAAAACACCTCCAAACGATATCAAAGCTTTTAATGAATTATTAGATACTACACTCAAATCACTAAATTCAGATTATGAAGCGAAGCGTTTTAATAATATGACTTTAAATATGCCAACAGTTCATATTGCTAGAGAACGCTTATTCTATGATTGGCTAAAGCATCACGACAAGCTAGGAGGACAACACAAAATACCAAGGCTATCTAATAGCAGAGAATATATTAATGAATTATTACAATTGAATACGGTGTTATAATTTTTTCTACAATGAAGTAACGATTGCTAATCCTCTTGAAGATTGGCTTAGATTATAAGTTTCTGCAGACAGAAGATAACGATTTATATAATAAATCCGACAAACAACAAGGTGTTTTCCCTCACAACGAGAATAAACTAACATTCATCCAAAAGTGGTTAAAACCATTTTTTTTATGAAACTAATGCACTTATATTTACGAAGTCTTATCCATATAAGCACACTTGATCGCTCATCATAAGACTCAAAATAGACACAAATAATTCAAAATATTGTTAAGCAATATTAGTTATTAAATCCAATAAAAAAACCACTCTCGGGAAAAGAGTGGTTTCTTTTTGCTTAGAACTTATCTAAACTTTTTTTTATTTTAAACAAAAAAATTAAGACACAGCTTTTAACTTTTTAATTGTTGATTTAGACAATTTTCGCTCGGCATAAGTTCTTGTTACATTCAATTTATCATCATTGTTGCTCGGCATTTCAAACATAGCATCTGTTAAAATCTCCTCACAAAGTGAACGCAAACCTCTTGCTCCTAACTTGTACTCAATGGCCTTAGTTACAATAAAATCTAGGGCACCTTCTGTTATAGTCATCTCTACGTCATCCATAGAAAAGAGTTTTTTGTATTGCTTAATTATAGCATTCTTAGGCTCGGTTAGAATTGCTCTCAATGTATCAGCATCTAAAGGGTCCATGTAGGTTAACACAGGAAGACGACCAATGATTTCTGGTATCAATCCAAAATCTTTTAAATCTTTTGGTATGATATACTGCAACAAATTATCTGCATCTGGTATTTCATCATCGTTAGACGCTGCTTTATAACCAATGGCTGCCATATTTAAACGTTTAGAAATCTTTTTATCGATACCATCAAACGCTCCTCCAGCAATAAATAAAATATGCTCTGTATTAACTTCTATAAATTTTTGGTCTGGATGTTTTCGTCCACCTTTTGGTGGTACGTTAACAACCGTTCCTTCCAATAGTTTCAATAAGGCTTGTTGCACGCCTTCACCAGAGACATCTCTAGTAATCGAAGGGTTATCACTCTTACGGGCAATTTTATCAATCTCGTCAATAAAAACGATTCCTTTTTCGGCCTTTTCTAAATTGTAATCTGCAGCCTGCAGTAAACGCGTTAAAATACTTTCTACATCTTCTCCTACATATCCTGCTTCCGTCAATACTGTTGCATCAACAATAGCGAGTGGCACATTTAACATCCTAGCGACTGTTTTTGCCATTAAGGTTTTACCTGTACCTGTCTCACCGACCATAATAATATTTGATTTTTGAATTTCAATATCATCCTCACTTGGTGGTTGCAATAAACGTTTGTAGTGGTTATAAACTGCAACAGACATTACTCTTTTTGTGTATTCTTGACCAATAATGTATTCATCAAGAAACGATTTTATCTGCTGTGGTTTTTTAAGCATTAATTCTGAAGATAATTCTTCATTACCAGACTGCTTAGATTCTTCTATAACAATACCATGCGCTTGTTCTATACAACGATCACAAATGTGAGCGTCTAAACCTGCTATTAATAAACTGGTTTCGGGCTTTTTCCTTCCACAAAACGAACATTCTAATTCTTCCTTTGCCATACATCATTTTAAAACTTAATATTTCCGAAGAAAAATTAAGCGTATTTAATTTTATCCTCTTGATAGTACTTCGTCTATCATACCATACTCCTTAGCTTTATCTGCTTTCATCCAATAATCACGATCACTATCCTCATAGATTTTGTCGTAATCCTGTCCTGAATGCTTACTAATAATATTGTACAATTCTTCTTTAAGGATTAAGATTTCACGCGCTGTAATCTCAATATCACTTGCCTGACCTTGAGCTCCTCCTAAAGGTTGGTGAATCATCACACGGGAATGTGTTAGTCCACTGCGTTTTCCTTTTTCTCCTGCACATAATAATACTGCTCCCATAGAAGCTGCCATTCCTGTACAAATCGTTGCGACATCTGGCTTAATTAATTGCATTGTATCATAGATACCTAAACCAGCATACACACTTCCTCCGGGAGAGTTAATATAAATTTGAATGTCCTTAGAGGCATCTGCACTTTCTAAAAACAGCAGTTGTGCTTGTATAATATTTGCAATTTGATCATTAATTGCTGTGCCCATGAAAATAATACGATCCATCATTAAACGTGAGAATACATCTAGTTGAGAAATATTTAACTGACGTTCTTCAATAATGTATGGTGTCATATTGGTAGGGTACATGCTACTCACAATTTTATTGTAATACATGCTGCTTATCCCTTGGTCTTTTATTGCGAATTTTTCAAATTCTTTTCCGTAATCCATATCTCTTTTTCTGAAATTTTATTGTGAAACAAAAAAGCGTAAAACTTATACAGTTCTACGCTCAAATATACTAATTATATATATAATTTTTAGCTGTAGAACTCTTTTACGAAATCATCGTAAGTTATTTCTTTTGTCTTTAAGTTAGCCTCTGTTTTGTATAGGCTTAACAGTTTAGCACTCATTAATTGTTCTGACAAACGCTTCACTTCATCTTTATTAGATAAAATTCTTGCTGCAATGCCATCTAATTCTTCGTCACTAGAATTCATTTGACCAAATTGTGCCATTTGCACTTTAATCATTTCTTTAGCATGAACTTGTAAATCTTCAAATTTAACTTGTAAATCATGCTTCTCTATTAATTTACCTTCAATTAATTGGTAACGCATACTTTTTTCTGATTTTTCATACTCTTCCTTAGCTTGATCAGCATCCATTTCTGTCTCACCTGCCGTTCGCATCCATTTTTGTAAGAATGACGATGGTAAGTCAAATTTTGTGTTTTCTACTAAATTTTCTGTAACATCATTTAATAGTTTTTGATCGCCTTGCTGTAAAAATTGCTTTTCAGAATCTTCTTTGATCTTATCTTTCAATTCTTTTACTGATGTCACTGTATCTTTACCAAAGAGTTTATCAAATAACTCTTGATCTAAATCTGCTAATTCTCTTGTGTTGATTTCACTAATTGTAAAACTAACTTCTATATCTAAACCATGTGCATCATCATGAGATACTTTTAAAAAATTTATTACATCATAATCATCATTAAATAACTTCTTCGTTTTTAATGACACGACATCACCAACTTTCACCCCTATAAATTGCTTCTCTGTTGCTTTACCTTTGAATTTATCTAAGGTAATCATAGTAGCGTTATTAATTGCTTTCTCTTCATTTTCAAAAACCCCTGTTATCTCTGAATCTTTAGAGACTTCCGTTTGTGAAATTATTTTACCATATTGTTTTCTAATATTTACGATTTGATCATCAATCATTTTTTTATCGGCTACGATATTGTAATGTGTGATGGCCTTTTTACTTTTTAAATTCACTTCAAAATTAGGTGCTAAACCCAATTCAAATTCAAAAGAAAAATTATCTGATCCCCAATCTAAATCATCTTGAGGTTTTGGCAACGGGTTACCTAAAACATCTAATTTCTCTTCAGTTAAATATTTACCTAAAGCATCTTGTAAAAGTTTATTAACCTCATCTACTAGTACCGCTTTTCCATATTGCTTTTTTACCATAGTCATTGGAACATGCCCTTTTCTAAAACCAGGTATGTTGGCAGTTTTGCGGTAATCTGTTAATATTTTCTCTACTTGATCACTATAATCTTCTTTAGCGATATCTACTTTTACAACTGCATTTAATGCATCGATGTTTTCTCTTGTGACGTTCATTTTAAATCATATCAAAATTGGGCTGCAAAAATACGTATTTTTTTGCAACTCAACAATTGTTTAACTGCTGTATATCAGACTATTTTTTCTTATCCTCCAAAAGGGAATACGCAATAGATTGAAAGATGGATAATAAAATACTAAACAGTAAGGCTATCCAGAAACCATTAACTCCAAAACCATCAATAAAATTATCTGCTAACATAATTATACATGCATTGATAACGAATAAAAACAATCCCAATGTCATAATCGTAATTGGAATCGTTAAAACAACAAGCATAGGTTTCACAATAAAGTTAAGTAGTCCTAATACAATGGCGACAATAAGTGCAGCGACAAAACCGGTCACTTCTACACCTGGCAGAAAATGCGCTAATAGCATAACAATTCCTGCAGTAACGATAAGTCTGATTAATAAGTTCACATCTATAACATTTAATTGATTATCCTTTTAAGGTAATAAATTTAATCACAGCCTCATAAAAATCTGTTGGGTTTTCGGCATGCAACCAATGTCCTGCATTACTTATGGTTTCTATTTCTGCAAGCGGAAAGTGTTGCTTTATGAGTTTTTCATCTCCTACCATCACATATTCACTTCTATCACCTCGCAAAAACAAGGTGGGTTTTTCAAATTTTGAATGGATAGGCAAGGCTTCTCCAACTTCAGAAACATGCTCTTTTAAAACCTCAAGATTCATACGTAATGCAAGCTGCCCTTTTTCTATCCAGTATAAATTTTTAAGCAAGAACATTCGCGTTCCTTGTTCTTGAACGTATTTTGATAATTGCTGATCTGCTTCTCCTCTACTTTTTACTTCAGAAAAATCTAAATCAGATAATCCCTCTAAAATAGAATCATGATGGACTGGGTAAAAACGCGGACTAATATCTGCTACCAACAATTTAGATACCATTTCCGGATATTCTGTAGCGAAAAGCATTGCTGTTTTTCCACCCATGGAATGACCTAAAAGGATGATATCTTCTAAATTATGCTCGTCACAATAGGTTTTTAAATCTTCTACTAACACTTCATAACTAAAGTCGGTATCGTGGAAACTTCTGCCATGATTGCGTTGATCTACAAGATGCATTTCACAACCTGCTTCACTAAATTTGTTCCCCAATGTTTTCCAATTGTCGCTCATGCCTAGAAATCCGTGGAGAATGATGAAGGGTTGACCTTGTCCTATGATTTTTGAGTGTAGTTTCATTTTTTTCTTTTTCAATAATGAGATTTCTCACATATGTTCGAAATGACAACAAAACATTTAATTATTTTAGTCGTTGCAAATACATCTGCACCACATTTTCTATCCCTAGATATAAACTTTCTGAAATCAAAGCATGACCAATAGATACTTCTAATAATCCAGGAATATTTTCTTTAAAAAACTTAATATTATCTAAGGATAAGTCATGCCCTGCATTAACACCAATACCTAAATCGTTTGATAATTCTGCAGCTTTAGTAAACGGTTTAATTGCTTTTTCATTTCCTAAACTGTATTGATGAGCAAAACTTTCGGTATATAGTTCTATACGGTCTGCTCCTATGATTTTTGCACCTTCTATCATTTCTAAAACGGGATCTACAAATATTGAGGTACGTATTCCGTGAGATTTAAACTCGGTTATAACTTCAGTCAAGAAACCCTTGTGTTTTATAGTGTCCCAACCAGCATTTGAGGTTAAAGCATCAACAGCATCTGGCACCAAAGTTACTTGTGTTGGTTTAACCTCTAAGACCAAGTCCATAAATGATTTCACAGGGTTTCCTTCTACATTAAACTCTGTATAAACTTCTAATTTTAAATCTTGCGTATCTTGATAACGAATATGTCTCTCATCTGGCCTAGGATGAACCGTAATACCTTGTGCTCCAAAACGCTGCATATCTCTAGCAAATTGAACCACGTTTGGCGTGTTACCACCTCTAGAATTTCTTAACGTAGCAATCTTATTAATATTTACACTTAACTTAGTCATATATTCATAATTTACAGATACAAAAATACAAACAACTTCATGCTTATTGTGGTTATTTTTAATTAATTTGCAATAGAATTAAATAAGAATATGCCACTACAAGAATACATTATAAACGATATAAAACCGCTCAATATTAACGAGAGGGTTAGCGATGCTCAACTCCTATTTAATGAGTTGACATATTCTCATATTCCCGTAGAAAAAGACGGCGTCTATCAAGGCTGTATTTCAGAAAATGACGCACATTGCTTTGATTCAAATAAAACTATTGCTGACTGCAATTATTCTATAGAAGGCTTTTTCGTTAGACCAGAAACTAATTGGCTTGACGTCCTTGAAACTTTTGCCCAAAACTCATGCAACATTATGCCGGTTCTTGACAAGCATAATAATTATTTAGGATACTATGAACTTGGTGATATTATTGGGCTGTTTAATGAAACGCCTTTTTTTGCCGAACCTGGCGGCATTTTAATCGTAGAGAAAGGTATTCACGATTATTCTTTCAGTGAAATTAGTCAGATAGTAGAATCTAATGACGCCAAAATATTAGGTGCTTTTGTATCTAAAATGGACAAAGACTTGATACAAATTACCCTAAAAATTGGCAATGCAGGACTTAACGATGTCGCACAAACATTTAGACGTTATAGCTACAATATCATTTCTGGCCATGAAGAGGACACATACATAGAAAATTTAAAGGAACGATCTGAGTATCTCAAAAAATATTTAGACATATAATTATGAAGGTAGCCGTTTACAGTCTCTATTATCCAGAAAAAACTTCAGAGTGTTTTGATGAACTCATTGGTGTTCTTCAGAAAAACAAGGTTGATATTCATATTGAAGCTAAGTTTTATGAACAACTTGTTTCCGAAGTAAAAAAAACGAAAACTATCCAGACGTTTTCAGAATTAGACGAAAGTTTTGATCTCCTTATAAGTGTTGGTGGTGATGGTACTATTTTGAGAGCCATTACCTTTGTAAGAGATTTTTCTATCCCAATTGTTGGAATAAACACGGGACGATTAGGTTTTTTAGCAACGATTCAAACCAATAAAATTGAAACTGCGATTGAACACATTTTACATGGTCATTATAAAATATCTGAACGTACCTTATTAAGGGTTGAGACCTATCCAAAAAATGATGCTTTAGCCGAAACTAACTTTGCACTTAATGAGATTGCCGTAAGCAGAAAAAATACGACGTCGATGATTACCGTAGAAACACATCTCAATGATGAGTATTTAACTTCTTATTGGGCTGACGGACTTATAGCGTCTACACCAACAGGATCTACAGGCTACTCCTTGAGTTGCGGCGGACCCGTAATAACGCCAGATGCTAACAGTTTTGTATTAACGCCTATTGCTCCTCATAATCTAAATGCAAGACCATTGGTGATTCCAGATGACACAACAATACAATTAAGAGTTGATGGTCGTGAAAACCAATATTTGATGTCTTTAGATTCTAGAATTGTAACCTTATCCAATGCAACAGTGATAACGATCAAAAAAGCAAATTTTAAAATAAAAATGGTAGAACTCCTTAATGAAAGCTTTATTGACACCTTAAGACAAAAAATGCTTTGGGGTGAAGACAAACGTAACTAAGTATTAGTCACGCAATAAAACCTTATATATTCTGTTTTTAGAAAGACTATTTGCCACAAATCACCAAAGGCAATTCAGAATTATTATATTTGCGAACTTTTAAAAATTTATGAGGTATTTAATCTTATTTTTATTGAGTCTATTTTTATCACAGACAAGCTACTCACAAATCTATGAGGTTGGAGTCTTTGCTGGTGGAAGTAATTTTATTGGTGACGTAGGTTCCACATCTTATATTGCACCAAATGCACCTGCATTAGGAGTGATTTTAAAATGGAATAGAAGCCGAAGACACTCTTGGAGAGTATCACTAATTTACTCAGATCTAGTAGGTGAAGACATTAAGTCTGACGACCCTAGACGACTAGAACGAAATTATACTTTTGATAGTAATCTACTAGAAATCTCAGCAGGAATGGAATATACCTTTTGGGATTTTGATTTACATACAAGTGGTATAAAAGCAGTACCCTATATGTACTCGGGAATAACGACCGCGAAGCATACGAATTACTATTTTGACGCTACAGGCAATTATACTTCTGAAGGCACAGAAAGTTGGGCTTTTGGTATACCAATGGCTTTGGGAATTAAATCCAATATTACTAAGCATTTAATTTTAGGATTTGAAGTTGGTGCACGATATACATTTTCAGATGAATTGGATGGTAGCGTGGCAGATTCTCAAGAATTAGAAGTATTTTCCTTTGGGAACACTAACAGTAATGACTGGTATGTCTTCTCAGGCTTTACATTAACGTATACATTTGGTCAACGACCTTGTTATTGCAACTTTTAGATGAACTTGAAAGACCAAATACAAATCGATAAATTACCAGAACATGTAGCTATCATAATGGATGGCAACGGTCGCTGGGCAAAACAACAGGGGTTACTTAGAGTTATTGGTCACGAAAGCGGAACAAAGTCTGTAAGAAATATCGTTGAAGCTAGTGCTGAAATTGGTATCAAATACTTAACACTTTATGCGTTTTCTACAGAAAACTGGAAACGTCCAAAACTAGAAGTTCAAACACTTATGAAACTTTTAGTCAAATCTTTAAAAAAAGAAATTAAAACACTTCAAGACAATAACATAAAGTTATCTGCCATTGGAAATCTTAACGATTTACCAAAAAAAGCTCATAAAGAATTATTAGAGGTTATTGAAAAAACAAAAGATAACAAGCATATGACCTTAACTTTAGCGCTTAGCTATGGTTCGAGAGAAGAGATTGTCAACGTTATTAAGGAATTAACGAATAAAGTTAAAAATAATATAATTTCTATTGAAAGTATTGACGAATCAATTATTAATAAGCATCTTTACACGCAAAACTTACCAGATGTTGACTTGTTAATTAGAACGAGTGGTGAACAAAGGATAAGCAACTTTTTGCTCTGGCAAATTGCTTATGCTGAATTATATTTTACAGACATTCTTTGGCCTGATTTTAAGAAGAAGGACCTTTATGAAGCTTTGATTAATTATCAAAATAGAGAACGACGATTTGGAAAAACAAGTGAACAACTTAGCTAACAACTTACTTTTGAAAACATTTATTAAGTCACTACTTACAGTATTTATATTTATTACATCTTTTGTAGTAACTGCGCAACAATCAGATTTTAATCAAGGTAAAAAATACATCTTAGAAGAGGTCACAGTTACTGGTAATACTAATTTCAACCCTTCTACAGTTATCTCTTTTTCAAGACTAAAAATCGGAGAAGAAATTGTTATTCCGGGAGAACAAATTAGTAATGCTATAAAAAAACTTTGGGACTCTAACTTATTTAGTAGTATTGACGTTTATCTTGCTAAAACAGATGGTGAGAAAGCATACTTAGAAATTAATCTTGTTGACCTACCCGAGTTAAATGAAATCACTATTAAAGGTGTTAAAAAAGGTAAAATTGATGGTTTAATTATAGAAAATGATCTTTCTAAAGGTACCAAAGTAACAGAGAACTTAGTAACTACTACACGTAATTATATTTCTAATAAATACAAAAAACAAGGATTCTTAAATGCTAAGACAGTAGTAACAACGAAGGAACTAAGCACAGATTCAATTGAAAAAGCAAGAGTAGATATGCTTGTTTTTATTGACAGAGGGCAAAAAGTAAAAATTGCTGACATCAGTTTTAATGGTAACGACAAGGTTTCTGACAAAAAACTCAGGAAATCAATGAAGAATACTAAGCAGAAAAATCTATTTCGTATTCTTAAGCGTTCAAAATATATTAAAGAGGATTATAAGGAGGATTTGGTAAGCCTTATTGATACCTATAAAGAAAACGGTTACCGTGATGCTCGAATTATTGGAGATTCTATCGTTTACCAAAATGATAAGACTATAAGCTTATTAATTGATTTGGAAGAAGGTGAACAATACAAATTTGGTAAAATTAAATTTGTAGGTAATGCTGTGTTTACTGATCAACAGCTCCAATCAATTTTAAAAATCCAAGAAGGTTCTACTTATAACGGTGTTGAGTTGCGTAAGCGTATTGCTGACGACTCTAAACCTGATGCTGTAGATATTACTAACTTATATCAAGATAATGGTTATTTATTCTCTACTATAAACCCAGTAGAAACTAGTGCTGAGGGAAATATTATTGATATGGAGATTAGAATTTCCGAAGGAAAACCAGCATATTTCAATAATGTAAGCGTTAGTGGGAATGACAAAACAAATGACCATGTTGTTTACAGAGAACTAAGGACAAAGCCAGGAACACTATATCGTAAAAGTGATGTTATTAGAACCATTAGAGAGCTCGGCCAACTAGGATTCTTTGACGCCCAGCAATTAACACCTAATATGAAAAACTTCAATACACAGGATGGCACTGTTGATATTGACTACGAAGTTGTAGAACGTGGATCTAGCCAGATTGAATTACAAGGTGGTTACGGTGGAGGAGGTTTCATTGGAACTTTAGGATTATCATTTAACAACTTTGCTATAAAAGATCTTTTTAATAAAGAGGCTTATAAGCCTATTCCATCTGGTGATGGACAAAGTTTAGCGCTTCGTTTACAAGCGTCTCAATTTTTTCAAACTTACAGCTTTTCATTCTCTGAACCTTGGTTAGGAGGCAAACGACCTGTACAATTATCAACATCTATTTCACATACAAGACAGTTTTTATTTGACCCTCAAACCAGACGAGCAGATAAGAACAGACGGTTTAATATTACAGGTGTATCTGTAGGTATTGCTAAACGTTTAAAAGTACCTGATGATTATTTTACATTATCTCAAGCAATAGGTTTTCAACACTACAACCTGAAAAACTATAACACGGGTCTATTTACATTTGGAGATGGGTATTCAAATAATCTATCCTATACAATAGGATTATCTAGAAATAATTTATCTGTAGATCCAATATATCCAACAGGAGGATCTAGTTTTGCCATTACTGGTAAACTATCATTACCGTACTCGTTATTTAATGATGTCGATTATGAAAGCCTAAAAAATGAAAGAGATGCACTTGATCCTACAAATGCAGATGATTTAACTAGGATTGGTGAAATTGATCAAGAGCGCTTTAATTGGTTAGAATTCTATAAAGTAAAATTAAAAGGAGATTGGTACACGAGAATCTGGGATAAATTAGTTGTTAAGTCTGGATTAGAATTTGGTTTCCTTGGTGCTTATAACCAAGATAGAGGTGTTATCCCATTTGAGCGTTTCTTCCTTGGAGGTGACGGTTTAGGTAACTTTGCATTAGATGGTAGAGAAATTATTCAACTGCGTGGATACCCAAATCAAGCATTATCTTCTCAAGATGGTGGTTCGATTTACAATAAATTCTCAATGGAGTTACGTTACCCTATTACGTTAGGAGCACAAGCTAAAATTTATGGTTTAGCTTTCGCAGAAGCAGGTGCTTCATTTGATAACTTTAGAGATTATGATCCTTTTAATCTTAATCGATCTGCAGGTTTTGGACTTAGAATCTTTATGCCAGCTTTTGGCTTATTAGGTATTGACTTTGGTTATGGATTTGACGCTCTACCAGGACAAACTCAAAGGAACGGTCAGGAAATCCACTTCATTATTGGACAGCAATTTTAATCTTGGCATGATATTTTCTATGAACAATATGACGATTTAATGTGTGTGTTAAAATTTTTCTAAATATATTTCGTTAATTTGAAAAACTAAACGCAATGACAGAATCGTAATTTAGTCTGTCGTTTTAAAGTTTATAGCAATTATCATAAATAATAAAATTATACAGATGAAAAGTAAAGTTCTTTTTTTAGTGGCCATAATAAGTCTAATGAGCTTTGTTTCCCATGCACAACGTGGTGTTAGAATAGGTTATATAGATACTGAATATATCTTAGAGAATATTCCAGAATATCAAGAAGCGAACTCTCAGTTAGAATCTAAAGTTCAACAATGGAAAACAGAAATTGAACAACGCCTCAATACAATTGATTCTAAAAAGAAACAATTAAATAGTGAAAGTGTTCTATTAACAAAAGAGTTATATGAAGAGCGTTTAGAAGATATCTCTTTTGAAGAAGCAGAGATATTAGATTATCAGCAAAAGCGATTTGGACCAAACGGAGATTTGATGATTCAAAAGAAACAGTTGATTCAACCAATTCAAGATCAAATTTTTTCTGCTGTTCAAGAAATTGCAGGTGGTAAAAAATATGATTTCATTTTTGATAAATCTGCAGACGTCGTGATGTTGTATTCAGCAGAACGTTTTGATCTCAGTGAGCTTATTATTAGAAGTATTACTAGATCCTCTAAACGAACACAAGCAAATTCAAGATCTGAACGTAAAAAAGCGGAAAAAGAAGATGTAGTGCCTGTTGTAAACAAAGAATTAGATGAACGTAACCAAGCTATCGAAGATAAAAAAACAGCTCGAGAAACAGAAATAGCCAAACGCCAAGAAGCGCAATTAAAGCGAAGAGATTCTCTTAAAGCTGCTGCTTCTACAAAACGTCAACAAATATTAGACGACAGAGCCAAAGCTAAGGCAGAAAGAGATAGTATGAGTGGCAAAACAGTGCCAATAGCAGAAAAAAGTGAAAACGCTAAAAAACAAGATTCAACTCAAGCTAAAGCAAGCACAGGGACAAAGACACCAGCCCAAATAGCAGAAGAAAATAGACAACAAAAATTAAAAGATCGAGAAGACCGCAAAAAAGCACTTGAAGAAAGAAAACAAAAAATAATAGAAGCCAGAAAAAAAGCAAAAGAAGAACGAGAGGCGAAAGCAGCAGAAAATGACTCCGTTCCCAACGATAACTAAAAACAATAATTATAACACGTAACAAATTTAAAAATGAAACACTTAAAAACACTTTTATTAGCAACTGTACTATTTGTTGGAACAACAAGTCTTGTAAAAGCACAAAATAAAATTGCTCATATCAACACGACAGAGTTAGTACAATCTATGCCTGATATGAAAAAAGCCCAAGCAGAAATTGAAAGATTATCTAAAACTTACGATGCCGATTATAAAATGATGGTTACTGAGCTCCAAAACAAAGTAACACAGTACAGATCTGAGGTTGAAACAAAAACTGAAGAAGAAAATACTAAACGTGCTCAAGAAGTTCAACAAATGGAACAAAGTATTCGTGAGTATCAAGCAGGTGCCCAAGAAGATCTTGGCAAAAAAGAAGCAGCTCTATTAAAGCCAATCTTTGAAAAAGCTAAAACTGCAATTCAAACAGTAGCTAAAGCTCAAGGTTTCCAATATGTATTAGACTCTACTCAAGGTGGTGGGGTATTAGTTGCAGATGGAAAAGATCTTTTAGCAGATGTAAAGAAGCAATTAGGCTTCTAATAAAAATCTAAAATAAATCACAAGGAAGCCACTTTTAAACGAGTGGCTTTTTTATTTTTGTTACATGAGTAATCGCGCCATAGGTATTTTTGATTCTGGAATTGGAGGCACATCCATTTTCAAGGAAATCCACGCGCTATTACCCCATGAGAACACAATTTACTTAGCAGATAGTAAAAATGCACCTTATGGTAATAAGTCAAAAAAGGAAATTATTGCTTTAAGTATCAAAAATACGGAGTTACTATTAGGAAAAAACTGTAAACTTATTGTTGTGGCCTGCAATACTGCAACTACTAACGCTATTAAAATACTTAGAGAAACTTATAACGTTCCGTTTATTGGTATTGAACCTGCTATCAAACCTGCTGCACTTAATACTCAAACGAAAACAGTAGGCATTCTTGCTACCAAAGGCACTTTGAGTAGCGAATTATTCCATAACACTACAGATCTTTACACCAATGGAATTAATGTGTTTGAGCAGATAGGGGAAGGTATTGTTGAATTAATAGAAGAAGGGAAAACAAATAGTGATGACATGAGATCATTATTAGACAATTATCTAAAGCCAATGCTTCAAGCCGACATTGATTATCTGGTTTTAGGTTGTACACACTATCCCTATTTAATGCCCTTATTGCTAGAGATGCTTCCTAAGCACATTAAAATTATAGATTCTGGTTTGGCGGTTGCCAGGCAAACCAAAGCTGTTTTAAGACAACATGATCTTCTTAATATTAGGTCTCAAAACACTGAAAATGTTTTTTATTCCAACGGAAATGTAACTGTCTTGGAAACGATTTTAGAACATAAATTTACGGTGAATGCGTTAGACTTTTGAGAATTCATATTTCCGAAGAAAATTTATTTTACCATTGAAAAGGAAATGAAGCTGAAGAATCTCAACTTATAAACAGAGTCTTCGTTACGCCCAGTATCCTATTTTCAACTATTCTTTAAACCAACTAGAATAGGCTACATAATTATCGGCAATGCGATTGATCTCGCCAGAAATTAATTCTTGGCTTATATCCTTGACTTTTTTAGCTGGAACTCCTGCGTAAATACTTCCAGATGCTACAATAGTATTTTTAGTTAGCACTGCGCCTGCTGCAATAATACTATTGCTTTCTATAATACAATCATCCATTATTATGCTTCCCATACCAATAAGAACATTATCGTGAATGGTGCAGCCGTGAACTATCGCGTTGTGACCAATAGAGACATTATTACCAATAGTTGTAGGTGATTTTTGATAAGTCGCATGAATGACTGCACCATCTTGTATATTAACCTTATCTCCTATTTTAATAAAATGCACATCGCCTCGAACAACGGCATTAAACCATATACTACATTGTTTTCCTACGAAAACTTCGCCAACGATAGTTGCATTCTCGGCGATATAACAATCGTCTGAAATTTGTGGATGTTTTCCTTTTACTGATTTTATGATTGGCATATATTTTCCTTTGAAAAAATGAATCTCTTATAATGTTATGAGATTTCCCTTTTGATTAGACTATGTTTTGATTTAACTACTATGAGATTCCTACCTTCGCAAGACTGTATTACTTGAAATAAGACAACAAATCCGATTTCTTAGATGCTGATACACTAATTTCTTTTCCATTGCTCAATACTACGCTACCACCTTTGCCTTTAATGTATTTAGTTACTTCATTAACATTGACCAGATAGCTTTTATGTACTCTTGCAAAACCGCTTTTGGAAAGTGCGTCTTCAAAATACTTTAATGTTTTACTTACGAGTTTCTTTTTATTAGTGTTGAGATAGATTTCTGTGTAATTATCATCTGCCTTGCAATACATGATATCTGAAGTTTGTAAAACTTCAAATCCGTTTTGTTGTGGGATGGTAATTTTACCATGTACGGTATTCATTTTTGGCACCAAAACTTGATCTTGTAGTGCATCTTCTTTGGTTCTAATCTCAGTCACATAATCTACGGCTTTAATCAATTCATCTATAGAAATAGGTTTCATTAAATAATACGAAGCATGGGCATTTAAGGCATCTATCGCATAATGATTGTAAGCAGTCACAAAGACTGTTTCAAAATTAATATCTCCTACTTTGTCTAACAAATCAAACGCATTACCATAAGGCATCTCTACGTCTAGAAATACTAAGTCTAGTTCTGTGTTCCTAATTAAAACTAAAGCCTCTTCTACATTAGCAGCTTCTCCTAATATATCTACATCTGGACAATACTTATTCAGATAATTCCTTAAAATTTTTCTGCTTGTTTCTTCGTCTTCTACGATTATTGATTTTAGTTTCATAGTAAATTTCTTTTCATTCTTAATTAATTATCTCGCAAAGTCAGAGAGTCCCATCTACTTTTATACAGTATAAGAAAAACTCAAACTAAGCACTTTTTTAATCCTTTTTTAAAGACACCACCACCTTAGTCCCACAATCTTCTCCCGCAGAATTATCATCAATAGACACATCCACCTTATCTTTATACATATCGTTGAGAATAGCCACGCGTTTTTTGATGTTACCCATTCCTTTTGATTTTTGCTTCAGTTGATTTTCGGTTTTTGAATCTTTAGAACGTGTTCGTCCAATTCCGTCATCTGCTACAGTAATTGTTATTTCGTTAGCACTCTTTTTAGCTACGGTGATTTGTAGATGGCCTTTTTCAGTCTTATAACGCAACCCATGCCACACCGCATTTTCAATATAAGGTTGCAGTAGCATTGGCGGAATTTGATACTCACCAACCACCACATTTGCATCAACCGTGATATCATAATCAAACTTATCCTGAAATCTAAAATGCTCCAACTTGGTATATAAATCTAAGAGTTCAATTTCTTTTTGTAACGGAATAAAATCTTCTTCGCTATTTTCTAAGACGGCGCGCATTAAATGGGAAAAATCTGATAAATATTTATTCGCAGTGCGTTCATCATTACTAGATATAAAGCTATTAACCGAGTTTAAGGCATTAAAAATAAAATGTGGATTCATTTGACTGCGCAAAGATCGTAAAGCCAGTAAGTTGTTAGCTAAACGTTGTTGCTTGATGTATTTGTACATGAAAAACGCTGTAATGGTCAATAACAATAAACCTGCAATCAATGAATAAATAATTAATTCTTGATTTTTACTGCGCTCACTTGCCAGACTAGAGTTAAGCTGTCGATCACTTTCTAAACTCGTGATTCTATTTTGTTGTGCATCAATATTACGTCTAAAACGATCGGCTTGAGAAAGCTCTTGCTCACGCTGTATATATAATTCATCAACGACTAGTTTATAAGCTTCAAAAGTTAATTGTGCGTTTTCAAAATCACCAGCATCCACATAAACATCAGAGAGTTTCCGTGTGGCATCTTTTTTCACCACCAAATCACCTTTCGCATCTGCTTCTTCTCTACTCTTTTCTAAATAAGGGATCGCATTTGCATAATCCTTTTGCAAGAAATAAGCATTTCCAATTTTATAATTCTGCTTTTGAAGTGTGAGAGCACTTTCATTTTCAATAATAGAATCGCGTTCTACATCTTGTACATCCTCTACAATTTCTTTTCTAAGTTGAATTTCTTCGGAATAGTTACGATTGCGGTTATTAAATTCTGCTACCGTTTCTTTTTCTTCTAGGGCACGTTTTTTAGACCCTTTTTCAGCAAGATTAAGAGCGTTACTAAAAAACTGTCCTGCTTTTTCAGTACGACCATTACTATTATAGGCCTGAGCTATTTTTGAATTGAGGTCAACAACTTTCGGTTTTATTAGATGGGTATTAGCAATTTCAAGCCCTTTTTTATATGCGTTTATAGAAGATTCGTAATTTTTGATACTAAAATAAGTATCACCCAATCCCTCATATAAAGACACCAACTGATAATTGCTTAATTGCTTTTTATCTATCGCTTTATAAGTATCGATACTTTCTTGATAATTTTTATGACGTTCATAAGCTTTTGCCAATCCTAATTTTGCCTCGTTAGATTCTTTATTTTGGAGACTTACTCTATAGTTTGTGACTGCCAAATCATATTGTTTCCAATGCATATACACTTCGGCTAAGACCATATAAGCCTCTGCATTTTGTCTCTGTGAGGTGCTTTGAGACAAAGCTTCTCCAGCAAATTCTATACTCTTACTAACATCTTGTTTTTTATATTTTATTATAGAATCAACTAAAGCATTAAACGTATTAATATCTTCTTTAAACTTTGAGTTAGATTGTTTTTGTCTGGTTGCTGGTTCTACTTCTACGGTAATACGATCATCATCAATAATAGTATAATAAACGGTTTCAAAATCTTTGTGCCTAATCACCAATTCATCTCCTTTTCTAGCTCTTATCATAAAAGCACCATCAATACTGGTCATGGTATACGCACCACCATTAACTTCAATATTCACTTTTGAAATTGGCTTGTAAGTATTACTTTCTCTAACCGAGCCTCTAATGATATATAGAGGGGATACCTTTTTCTCGTAGGTCTTATCATCTTGTTGTGCAGTTATCGTTCCAGAAGAAAAAAGCATCAGTATCAAAAAGCTATATGTAAGTAATCGTTTCATGTCTAATATGTATTGTCCTTTAACAATTGCAGGCTATTCGCTATCAAGTATTCCTTTAGGTAATACCGTTTTAGCATGCTCGTTTCACCATATGCTAACAAAAGTGAATATCTATTATTATTTAACGGAATAAACTTACATACTTTAATTGATAAAATAAAACGGAAGATATCCCTAATAGACCGTTTCAAACTCAAAATATACTGTCTTACTCATTTACCAATCTACTTACCTAAACCAAACGACCACTTTACTCATTCTTGTTTTTTTTCAAATTAAGATGCTTATAGATTTACAGTCTTAATCAAAAACAATCAAATAATGAAAAACTATGTCCTTAGCGCCTTGCTAATTGTTACTTGCGCCTTATCTATTTGTGCGCAACATAAAGGGAATTATGATCAAATCTCTAGACAGAATGTATTACACTCTGGCAATGCCACCATCTACAACCCAACTGTACAGCAGCAAATCAATAAAACTCTAAATCCGAGTAATCAAGTTTTTATAGATGTCAAAGCTTTACAAAATGTTGAAGCCACGACCTATACTGCTATTTTTAATATTTCTCAAATTGGACCAACAGCCGATAGTACTAACCTTTTAGTCAATCAAAAAATTGACGCCATTAAAAGTCAATTAAAAACAATTGGAATTACAGATGACGATTTTGCTGTTGATGTGATTTCGTTTGTTCCTAACTACGAAATTGAAGTACAAAAAAAGCTATTTAGTAAAACCTATACTGAAGTTCCTAACGGATTTGAACTACAACAAAATTTACACATTCAGTTTACTAAAACCAATCAGTTTGAAACCATTTTAACTGCCTGCGCCAAAAATGAAATCTACAATTTGGTAAAAGTTGACTACTACATAGAGAATATTGCTGAAGTCTATAAAAACCTACAAACAAAACTATTAAAACTCATTGAAGAGAAGAAAGCATATTACAAGATTTTAGGTTTTGATTTAGCAGACTATAATGTGGCTATTGCAGATGACCAATACTGCTATTTCCCCAAAGATTTTTATCAAAGCTATCAAGCCTTTAACAGCGTTTCATTTGAAGCTATTAACAAGAAAAAAGGAGTTACTAATGTCAAAAAGCAAACCTCGTATTATTATCAACCACTGTCTTATGAAAATTATGATGTGATAATAAACCCGTCAATTTTGGAGCCTGTGGTGCAAATTGGGATGAATATACGATTACAATATTCACCGAAACCTAAAGAAGCAA
>NZ_JBLIET010000034.1:0-31533 GCF_047633235.1 Psychroserpens sp.
ATTAGCGGTTTTAGAGGGGAAATAGAATCAGATAAAGATATAATTGGTCGTGTAAAATTTGATATATTCTATATAGAGAACTGGTCTCTACTTTTAGACATAAAAATTATAGCAAAAACCTTTATGAGTGCTATTAAAGGGGATGATAAAGCTTATTAAATAACTCCTTTTAATACATCTAATTGACGATTAAAGTCAAAATTTCGTACTGCTGTATCTTGTATATTCTGCTTTCTATCTAATGACAGTGATTCAATTCTAATAGTAGAAATAACACTATTTAAATTATCATAATCTCCAGATGTCGCTACCCATCCTAAATTGTTATTATTAATAACATCCTCGCCTTCTCCACCTCCAAAATAAAGCATTGGTAGTCCTAAACGTGCGTATTCAAATATTTTTGAAGGAACACTACCATAAATTCTATTTAGTAATGGAATAATAGAAATATGATAGTTCATTAATAAAGGGTGAAGCTCATGCCTAGCTACTCGACCATGAAAAAATATAGGTAGTTTAGGGTTTAGGGAAATAAATATTTCAATTTGAGATTGCTCTGCACCAGAGCCATAAATATGTAATTCAATATTAGAATAATCTAACTCAGTACACAACTTGTGTATGCCTTGAGCGATACCCAGAAGCCCAGCATACACTATTTTTAACTTACCATTAGATGGAACTTGTTGGATTTTTGGAAATTTAAAATTAGGGAAATTTCTATACAAAAATGTCTTTTTATTTGCGAATATAGAATTTACATGAGTTAAAATTTCTTCACTTTGACCTAAAACTAAATTGGCCTTACTGTAGTTATAGTATTCAATTTTTTCAAGTATCTTATAACTAAAATTCTTTTTTAATGCACCTAATTCTAAACCGGCTATAGGCCAAAGGTCACTTACATTTAGGATGATGGTTTTGTTTTTTTTACGCAAAAACAACATAGAAGTGAAGGCCACTAAAAGTGGTGGAGATTGCACAATAACAGTCTTCGGGATTTTATTCCACATAAAAAACCAAATCAAACTAAAGCTATATGATAACATAGCAATTAATCGCAACAATTTGTTTTTTGAGTTACTTGCGTAAATCCAAAGGCGATTAATAATGATGTTTTTTTCTTCGGAAACGTGCCTGAATTTACCTGTATAGCCATCAAAAATTTTACCGGTAGGATAATTTGGTAAAGGTGTTAGTACGGTGACATTAAAATCAGTTTGTTGTAGCCCATTCGCTAACTGAAAAATACGGTTAGATGCGGCTCCAATTTCTGGAGGAAAGTAGCTGGTGATTATTAAAATGTCTTTTTTCATGATGTTGAGTTTACGTGTGATGTAAACTGTTTTAGTTTTCCGCTTTTAGAACGTTTCAATTTATGTTGTCTTTCAAAAGTTACGGTCAATCCTTTTTCTAGATAGCGTTCTACCTCTTGAGCTATGGTATTTTTTTTGTCATCCGATAGTTGTTCCTCACTCACATAACTAATTTTAAAAAGTGGTTTCTCTAACTGCTCAATAATAAACTCTTTAACGTTTCCGTCATCTTCAATAATACGCTTAGTAATATAGTAAAAAGTAAGGCCGGCCGCTTTTTTACCGCTAGGTAAAATAGCGATATCGTTGGTTCTACCAATCAACGTTTTTAAGATTGGTTTTCTTAATGTGCTTGTTTTAGAGAGGATACCTACATCACCAATATCATATCTAATAAAAGGATGTGCTTTGTTGTATAAAGATGTAATTACGATACGTCCTTCCTCTTCATTAGGAAGACAATTATCATTCGCGTCTAATATTTCAACATATAAGGTTTCACTATTGATCTGCCAATCATTACTAGTGTTTTGAAAAGCGATTAAATCTAATTCAGAAGCACCATATTCGTTAATTATAGGGATTCCAAATTGTTGTTCCATAAGCTTTTTGTCGGTATCAAATAACATTTCAGAAGTGACAACACACGCCTTTAATGTTGGGCAAATAGATGATAAGTTGATGGATTTTCGCTCTAGAAATTTTGCAAACTGAGCGATAGAACTTGTGTAACCATTAATATAATCAAAGGGAGTTACTTTAAATTTATCTAGATGTCCCTCAAAAGCGGCATCACTTAAATCAAACACAGAAAACCGATAACGCTTACTTAGTCGATCTTTTAGTCGTTCTTTATAATAGCCTTTTTTATCTAAAGGAATACCATAAAAACGTGCTTGACGTGACATGTTAAAGTTTAGATCATACCAACTAAATCTGTTTTGAATCACAGCCCAAGTCATCGCATGACTGTACTTGTCTTTAGCAAAAATAAAGGGATCTCCAGAGGACCCAGAAGTTTTATTGACATATGTGTTTTTAGTAGTAAATCCTTTTGATAACCGTTGTTCTAGAGGGCGTTGCAAATCTTTTTTTGTCATTACAGGTATAGAATCCCAATGCTTTGAGTTGGCATGAGGAGCTAATGACTTATAAAAGTTATTATGGCTTACATGAAAATTAACAATAGCGTGACGTTTATCCTCTAAGAACATTTTAAAGTCAAGATCTTTTTTTTGCTGAATATGAGCCAGTTCCTTTTTTGCCTGATCTAAAGGGTAGCCATTTAATTGTAAAGAAAAATCAAAAAGGTTCAAAAAAATGATAAGGTTTGTGTTGGATGTAAAGTAAAGAAAAAAAGTCTTGTTTAGAAACTTCGAAACCCGTAAAAACAATTATTTTTACGCAAACAAATTGAAAACATGACTATTTTAATTCTTGGTTCTGGCGGTAGAGAGCACACATTTGCATGGAAAATTGCCCAAAGCCCATTATGCGACAAAATTTTTGTAGCACCTGGAAACTCTGGTACAGCACAAATAGCAACAAATGTTGATATTAAAGTAACCGATTTCATTGCTATAAAAGCGCTAGTTCTTGAGCATAAAATTAACATGGTTGTTGTGGGTCCAGAAGACCCATTGGTGGAGGGGATACATGATTTCTTTTTAGAGGATGAGCAATTAAAATATGTGGCTGTCATTGGTCCTCAAAAAGCAGCAGCAGAGTTAGAAGGCAGTAAAGAATTTGCTAAAGAATTTTTATTTAGACACAATATTCCAACCGCCGCATACCAGAGCTTTAATGCCAATAATGTAGAAGAGGGGTATCAGTTTTTAGAAACTTTAAGTCCGCCATATGTGTTAAAAGCCGATGGTTTAGCTGGAGGAAAAGGTGTTTTAATCCTTAATGATTTAGACGAAGCAAAAATAGAACTTAAAAACATGTTAGTTGATGCTAAATTTGGAGTCGCAAGTTCTAAGGTGGTTATCGAAGAATTTTTAGACGGGATTGAATTAAGTTGTTTTGTATTAACAGACGGTAAAAATTATAAAATTTTACCCACTGCAAAAGACTATAAGCGAATTGGTGAAGGCGATACAGGTTTAAATACTGGTGGTATGGGAGCGGTTTCTCCAGTGCCTTTTGCTACAGATGCCTTTTTGAATAAAATTGAAGAACAAGTTGTTAAGCCTACAATTAAAGGTTTAGCGAAAGATAATTTGCCATATAAAGGGTTTGTGTTTATTGGATTAATTAAAGTTGGTGATGATCCAAAAGTAATTGAGTACAATGTGAGAATGGGAGATCCAGAAACGGAGGTGGTTTTACCGAGACTTAAAACCGATTTGGTAGAAATTTTTAAGGCAATTTCAGAAGAGCGTCTAAACGAAATAGATATTGAAATAGATGACAGAGCCGCTACAACCGTAATGCTAGTATCAGGAGGTTATCCTGAAACTTATGAGAAAGGGAAAGAGATTACAGGCCTAGAGAATGTAGAAGACTCAATTGTGTTTCATGCTGGAGCGATCTTAAAAGATAATAGAATAGTGACATCGGGAGGACGTGTTATGGCAATTACGTCTTATGGTAATACCTATGAAGAAGCTATAAAAAAATCTTATCTAAATATAGATAAGCTATATTTTGATAAGATGAATTATCGAAAAGATATTGGTTTCGATTTGTAAACTAAGAATTTATTTTGATTTTTTTGTTTTAAGCGCAAATTAGAGATTTTATGCTAGTTTGAAATCATTTTTCAATGGCATAGCATCGCTACGGAAGTTAAAAATGGTAGAAACATGGTTCAAAAGGTCACTTTTTTTACGGATTGAAAATATTTAAATGAATGCTATAGGTAAGAATGTGAAGAAACACTCTTGTCTTCCTCTTTATTTTTACTATGTTCTTTTAATTGCAACATCCAGTATACGAATGCAACCATTGCAATGGCAACAAAGACCCATGATAAAATGTTAGCCGACCACCAATTATCTAGTTCTAAAACTGCTAAAGCATCAAATGGGGCAAACAACACATTTACAAATAAGTCTTCAATAGCTAAAAAAAAGTCTTTCATTACAGTATATTTTTTAGAAACTCTTACCGAGCGTCGTGTATAATCTTATATTTACAATGCAAAATTACGTATTTTTTTCATTTTAAACTATTGCAATGATTTCAAATTTTTTTAGTAAATCAAAACCTATACACTACATCGTCGCAAGTGTCATCTTATTATTGATTTTTGTTTTGTCTAGATTAAACGTATTCTCAGAGAACTCAAACCTTATTGTTTTTGCAGAGCAAATAGGCTTATTGTTAATCACGTTACTTTCGGTTTTTGTGTTTGATTTCTTAGTTACTCGCAATGGTTTAACTAAAAAAAATAGCTACAGTATTATTCTTTTTGTAGTGTTCTTTGCAATCCTACCGCAAACCCTACTAAATACACGACTCTTATGTGCTAATTTATTTATTCTATTGGCTTTAAGACGTCTCGTGAGTCTAAGATCTCAAAAAGAGATTAAAAAAAAGTTGTTTGATGCTTCGATTTGGATTGCTGTGGCCACACTTTTCTATTTTTGGTCTTCAGTATTTTTTATAATGATTATTTCCGCCCTGTTGTTATATGTTATAACAGATGTGAAAAACTATTTAATCCCTTTTGTCGGTGTGGTAACAGTAGCAGTGATTGTCGTGTCGTATTTAGTTGTATTTGATAAGGATATTATAGAATATACGGTAGGGATTTTTGATTTTAGTTTAGATTTTAGCGCATTAAATTCTAAACGTCTTATTGTCGGTTCGACGTTATTGTTTTCTGTTGGTTTATGGTCTTTATTTTACTATATCAAAAATATAAATTCGCAAATGAAGAATAATAAACCCTCTTTTAAGTTGATCATATTATCTCTTATTTTAGGACTATTCATCATTGCCGTTGCTCCTTCTAAAAACGGAAGTGAGTTCATATTTCTATTCGCTCCTCTAGCTATTATAATAACAAATTATGTAGAAGTAATTCCCGAAAAATGGTTTAAAGAGACCTTACTTTGGGTTATGATTTTAACACCAATAGTGTTGTTAATGTTGTAATTTTTTACCGAAAGCTAAATCACCTGCATCACCTAACCCAGGTACTATATAACCTTTATTACTTAATGTTTCATCTATAGCAGCAATCCATAGGTGTGTATCTTTTCCGAAGTGATTATTAACATAATCAACTCCATCCTGAGCTCCAATAACACTTACTAAATGAATGTTTTTGGGAGTTCCAAAGGGTTTTAATGCCTCAAATGTAGCGACCATTGATTGTCCAGTTGCTAGCATAGGGTCTGCAAGAATAAGTGTCTTCCCTTCCAAACTAGGACAAGCTAAATACTCTACGATGATCTCAAAGGTTTCAGGATTTTCTTTATGATGCCTGTAGGCAGATATAAACGCATTTTCAGCTTCATCAAAGTAGTTTAGAAGCCCATTGTGAAGCGGTACACCAGCTCTTAAAATAGAGCATAGTACGATGTCATCATTAAAGAGTTTTGTATCACTTCTTCCTAAAGGGGTTGTAATTGTTTTTGGAGCAAAATCTAGAGTTTTGCTCATTTCATAGCATAAAACCTCTCCTATACGTTCAATATTTCGTCTAAAACGCATGCGATCTTTTTGAATGTTGACATCTCTAATTTCAGAAATAAATGAATTTAATATAGAATCTTCTTGAGATAGATTGTGAATTTGCATAGTTGGGAGTTCATTTTTATGAATGCTAAAGTTAATAAATACCCATATATTTGTGGTCTAAAATTTTACATTATGTTTTCAACAAAGGCCAATAAAATATTTCAAGACGTTATTGAAAAATATCATGTTATTAATGCAGTGGACCAATCTTTCGTAAATAGTTATAATAAAGATGCCAATCTATTAGAACATTTACTCTATAGAAAAAGTTGGATTGATACAGTGCAATGGCACTATGAAGATATTATTCGTGATCCTCAAATAGATCCTGTTGCTGCTTTAAAATTGAAACGTCAAATTGATGCATCTAACCAGGATAGAACAGATATGGTGGAGTATATTGACAGTTATTTTCTTGAAAAATATAGTGATGCGTCACCAAAATCAGAAGCGACTATAAATACCGAAAGTCCGGCTTGGGGAGTAGACAGGTTATCAATCTTAGCCCTTAAAATATTTCACATGAATGAGGAGGCAACTCGTGCAGATGCATCTAGTGAGCATAAAGCGGCATGTCAAACTAAATTAAATATTCTACTAGAGCAACGCGTTGATTTGTCAACTGCAATTGATACTCTTTTAGAGGATATAAGCAAAGGTGATAAGTACATGAAAGTATATAAGCAGATGAAAATGTATAATGATAATGAACTTAATCCTGTGTTGCGTTCACAAAAATAATTTCATATCAGCTATAGCCTAAAATAGGGTCTTTATATAAGATTGTAAATAGGCTTCAAAGGGCTATTTCTTATGCCAAAACTAAAACATATCCTAGTAATTCGTCTCTCAGCAATGGGTGACGTGGCGATGACTGTTCCTGTTTTGCGAGCATTTTCAAATCAATACCCCGAAGTAAAACTTACCGTTTTAACGAAACCATTCTTTAAACCTTTTTTTAAAAGCATTCCTAATATTGAAGTTATTGCTGCAGATATAAAAGGCAAACACAAAGGGGTTTTGGGGCTTTATAAATTATCTAAAGAGCTTAAATCACTAGATGTAAATGCGGTAGCAGATTTGCATAATGTTTTAAGAAGTAAGGTTTTGAAACTTTTTATCTTCGGAAAACCCGTCGTGCAAATAGATAAAGGTCGTCAAGAAAAAAAGGCTTTGGTTGGCGGACAAACTTTCGAGCAATTAAAAACGACACATCAGCGTTATGCTGATGTTTTTAAAACTTTAGGGTTTCCATTGGACTTGAGTCAACCCGTATTTCCGAAGAAACAAAACTTAAAAGAGGCATTTATAAAAATTATTGGTAAAGACTTAAAACCTTGGGTTGGGATTGCTCCTTTTGCAGCTTTTGAAGGAAAAATGTATCCATTGGATTTAATGATTACCGTTATAGAAGCACTTTCAAAAGAGCATAAAGTGTTATTGTTTGGCGCAAGTAATGAAGAGAGAAAGTTGTTAGAGGATATTGCAAATCAATTTGATAATGTCATTAACCTCGCAGGTCAGTTTTCTTTAAATGAAGAATTAGATATAATGTCTAACTTGGATATTATGCTTGCAATGGATTCTGGTAATGCACATATGGCTGCGATGTTAGGTGTCAAAGTGATTACTATTTGGGGAGTGACTCATCCGTACGTAGGATTTTTACCATTTAATCACACTATGGATTCTGCAATTCTAGCAGATAGAAAGCAATATCCAAAAATTCCAACCTCAATTTATGGCAATAAACTCCCAGAAGGTTACGAAAAAGCCATGCGTTCTATCGTTCCAGAGGAGATAGTTTCTAAACTTAAAACCGCTCTAAAATAAAAAAGCCTCGTTCTAGAAGAACGAGGCAAGATTTCGAATTTTAGATAATCCCTACGATTAAATTCTAATCTCTGGTGAAAATATTTTGATTAAAATTAGCTATCAAGAATACCTAGTAATATCTTTTGTTTTTTCGATAAAGTGTTTGTTTTATGCGCTTAAAAGCGTATAAGTTAGATGATATGTAAATTATACGTCATCGTAGTCAACCACAAGAGTAGGTGTCGTGGGTTGTGCTTGGCATGTTAAAATCAAACCTTCTGCTAATTCGCCATCTGTTAAAATATTATTTTTCCGCATCGTTGCTTTACCTTCTGTAACTTTAGCAATACAACTGCTACAAATTCCACCTTGACAAGAATAAGGAGCATCTATATCTTCATCTAAAGCAGCTTCTAGGATAGTTTGTTTTTGAGACATTTCGAAAGTGAAAGTTTCATCATCTACAAGGATACTTATTTTGGTTGTACCACTCGCAATTGTTCCATCAGTAGTGTCAGGTTTTGCCGCTTTAAAAAGCTCAAAATGAATACGGTCTTCACTTGTGCCATGCTCGGTCAAAACATCTTTAACCGTATGGATCATTGCTTCAGGGCCACATAGATAATAAGCATCAACTTCAATATGCTTGTACTTATTTTTTACGACATAATTAACTGTGCTTTTCTCAATGCGACCAAATATAGAGTTATCTTCATCTGCTTGGCTAAACACAAATTGTATAGAAAAACGAGAACTATATTGATGTTGTAATTCTAATAATTGGTTTAAAAACATGGTGTCTTTAGTCGTTTTATTACCGTAAACCAAAATAATTTCACTCTGTACCTCTTCTTCTAAAGCACATTTAATAATGCTTAATATTGGTGTAATTCCACTTCCAGCAGCAAACAACGCCACATTTTTAGTTTTAGAGTCATTAGGCTCAAACAAAAAACGACCATTTGGAGGGGCGACTTCTAATACATCGCCAATACTTAATTGGCTATTTGCGTATGATGAAAAAGTCCCATCCTCAACTTCTTTTATTGCAACTTTTAGTTCACCACTTTTTGGGGACGAGCATAAAGAGTAGTCACGCCTTACTTCTGCCCCATTAACGTCGGTTTTTAAGGTGATATACTGCCCTGCTTTAAATTGAAATGTATCTTTTAATTCCTGCGGAACATCAAAACATATAGTAACTGCTTTTTCAGTTTCTTTGGTGATGTCTTTGATGGAAAGTTTATGAAATTGTGACATAGTTTATTTTTTTATGTAAAAATAACGAAGCTAAAAGACTTAGTCATTTATTTATCGAAAAAAATAACACATCACACCTGTATACATAAGAATATTAGGTATATTTGACATATGGCAAATTCAAAATTATACAAAGGTAGTTTAGTGACTATTATCTTAAAACTTCTAAATGGAAGTAATAAGATGTATGGTTATGAAATCACCCAAAAAGTTAAGGAATTAACGAGAGGCGAATTAAAAATCACCGAAGGTGCTTTATATCCAGCACTTCATAAATTAGAAGCAGAAGGTTTACTAGAAGTTGAGGTGAGAAAGGTTGATAACAGACTTAGAAAATATTATAAGCTTACCGAAAAGGGTAATAAAGAAACCGTGAGCAAATTACAAGAGCTACAAGAATATATTAAGACCATGCAGGTTTTGGTGAATCCTAAATTGACCTTGGAGTAATGGTTAGATTAGACAAAGAAAGCATATTATTCATTGAAAATTATCTAGAAAATTCAGATGTTTTTTATGCAGATATCCGTTTGGAAATGACAGATCATATAGCTTCCGAAATTGAACAACTCATGGACTCAGAAAATACAGAATTCTATGGGACCTTTAAAGCGTATATGATAAATAATAAAGCGGTGTTATTAGAAAATAATAAGCGCTTTATTAGAGCGGCAGATACCTCTATTTTAAAACGATTATTTGCAGAGCTATTTAAGTTTTCAACGTTATTAGTTTTCGCTCTTGTGTTTTTTGTCAGTTTTAAATGGTTATCAATTATTGAAGTTGAAGATTTAAGAGATTATATAGCATTATTTCCAATGGTCTCAATTGTGCCATTTTGTATAATATATGTTTTTGCTTTAAATATATTTAAGATGCCTCGGTTTTCTGGTATTGAGCGATTAGCTTTTTTGTATATGATTTGTTTTCAATTATTTCACTTTTTGAGTTCTATGATGGGGATTTACATTCAAAGTAATAACAACTTTTACATTGTAGCAATTACAATGTCAATTATTGTAACGTTAAGCTTACTCATCATAAAAATTACTCTAAAAATTATGAATCAGTATCCTAATGATTATAAATTCATGAAATCTTTATAATGAAAATATCCCAGGACGAAATACAAGACCTCTATGCTTTTACACGACAACATTTTGTAGAACACTATGATTTACAAACTGAACTTGTAGATCATTTAGCCAACGATATTGAATCCATTTGGATCAAACAACCCAAGTTGCATTATAGAGAGGCTCGTGATAAAGCATTTAAAAAGTTTGGGGTTTTTGGTTTTATGGATGTGCTTGAAAAACGTCACAAGGCGATGAATAAAAAATACATCAAATACTTATGGTTCGAATTTAAAAAGTGGTTTACATTTCCGAAGTTATTAATAACACTAACTGTTTTTATTGCCTTTTATACCGCTTTCTCAACAAATATGGCGTCTTACGCTTTAGTGTTGTCTTATGGACTAATAGCAATTTGGTGTATTTATAAAAGCATACAACTAAACAGGCAATTTAGACGTAGAAAAGAGAAATCTCAAAAGAAATGGATGTTGGAAGAAATTATTTTTAAACAGGCAGGTGGTTCTGCTTTGATGCTCATTTCTCAATTACCAACTTGGTTTAGAATTTCTGGAGATTATTTCGACTCCTATGGCTTTATAATTCTCATATCAATCTTTTCAACTTTTTTTGTTCTTTGGATGTACGTAAGCTTTGAGCTACTTCCCAATAAAGCAGAAGACCTTCTCAATGAAACCTATCCAGAATTTAGTTTGTAACAAATCAGGATTATCAACTACTAATATTTTAGAACAGAAAACCAACAAACATAAACCATGAAAAAATTATTATTTGCCATCGCTTTTATCTGCACACTATCCATTCAAGCACAAGACAATTCTGAATTTAAAACACAAACTATAGAATTCCTTAAACTTACAGGCACGGGAGATGCATTTAATAATGCTATTGCTCAAATTGGAGCAATGGTTCCTGAAGAAAAAAAAGAGGCCTATACTAAGGAAGCCAGCGGAACGCTAAATGATGTATACAGTAAAATAGCAGATGTTTATATGGAAGAGTTTACTGAAGAAGATATTGCGGAATTAGTTTTATTTTATAAATCTGACTTAGGCAAAAAACTATCTTCAAAACAAACTCAATTAACACAGTCTGGAATGATGATTGGCCAAACTTGGGGAATGGAGTTATCAAAAATTGCTGGTAAATATGCTAATTAGTACAATGTAATCAACCAAAAATTATGATCAAACGTTTTTTAAGTTTAGAGTGGAAACAATTTAGAAGAGCTTCTTATTTTCAAAAAGGAATTGCTATAAAAATTTTACTTTTTCTGGCGGTTTTATATTTTGGAGGAATAGCAATTTTTGTTGGAGGCGCAATGTTCTTTGGGCTTAAAAAAATATTCCCAGAAATAGATCCAATAGTTATGGTTAATAATTTTTTAATCTATTGGATATTATTGGAGTTAATGATTCGGTATTTTATGCAGCAACTGCCTGTAATGAACATTAAGCCATTAATGATTATTCCTATAAAAAGAAATACGGTTATTCATTATCTATTGGGAAAAACAATGCTTTCGTTTTTCAATTTTATTTCACCTTTATTCCTACTTCCTTTTTCGATTGTTTTATTATTTCAAGGCTACCCAGTAGCTAATGTAATCTTATGGTTTTTCGCTTTAATGTCTATTACCATGTCTATTAACTTTCTGAATTTTTTAATCAATAAAAGCAATACAGTTTTTTATGGTATTGCAGTTATGGTGATCGTAATTGTAGCATTAAAGTATTTTAACCTTTTTGATGTAACAGAACCGGTTGGTAAAATCTTTAATGGTTTATATAATCAGCCTTATTTAGCAATTATCCCATTGTTAATGGTGGTCGGCTTATATAAAGCAAATTTTAATTTTATCAGAAAAGGGTTTTATTTAGATGGCGCAGTATCTAAGAAAATAAAAGAAGTTAATGCGACTGATTTATCATGGATGGATCGTTTTGGAAGCGTTGCTCCTTTTTTGAAAAATGATATAAAAATGATTACAAGAAATGCAAGACCAAAACAAGTGGTGCTCATGTCCTTTTTCTTCTTGTTTTATGGTTTATTCTTTTTTACTCAAAAAGTATATATTGAAGAGATGCCTTATTTATTAGGTTTCGCTTCAATATTTATTACTGGTGGTTTTCTTTTAAGCTTTGGTCAATTGGTGCCTTCTTGGGATAGTGAATATTATAAACTTTTGATGAGTCAAAATATTCCGTACAGACAATATTTAGAATCCAAATGGTATTTAATGGTTTTTGCAGTAATTGTTGCCTTTATATTAAGTACACCATACTTGTATTTTGGTATGGATATTTATTTAATAATAGCAGCTGGCGCATTATTTAATATTGGTCTAAACACATTTATTACCTTATTTGGAGGAGCCTTAAATAGGGTTCCAATAGAATTAGATACAAAAGCAAAAGCCTTTAGCAATACCAATGGTTTTAATCCAACGCAACTGCTTATAGCATTGCCAAAACTGATATTACCAATAATCATCTTTTTTATACCTTATCATTTTATCAGTTTTAATGCAGGACTCATAGCGTTAGCATTATCTGGAGTTATTGGAATGGTGTTTAAAAACTTTTTCTTAAATAAAATAGAGCAAGTATACCAAAAAGGGAAATATAAGACCATTGCAGCATTTAGCGAAAAAAAATAATTAGAATTTAAAACACACAATACTAATGATAATAACATCAAACCTATCAAAAAAATATAATGGCGTTTCCGTATTACATATCGAAAACCTTGAGATTCCAAAAGGTCAAAGTTTCGGATTAGTAGGTAACAATGGCGCAGGAAAAACAACATATTTTAGTTTGTTGCTTGACTTAATTCAGCCAACTACAGGTTACATTAAAAACAATAACGTGCTGGTTCATGAAAGTGAAGATTGGAAACCATTTACCTCGTCTTTTATTGATGAAAGTTTTTTAATTGGTTATTTAACGGCTGAAGAATATTTTTACTTTATTGGTGAGCTTCGTGGCCAAAATAAAGCAGATGTAGATGCATTAGTATCTCAGTTTGAAGACTTTTTTCACGGTGAAATCCTAGGTCAAAAAAAGTACTTACGTGATTTGAGTAAAGGAAACCAGAAAAAAGCAGGAATCGTTGCAGCATTAATAGGAAATCCAGAAGTTATAATTCTTGATGAACCCTTCGCGAACTTAGACCCTACAACCCAAATTAGGTTAAAAGGGATTATTAAGGATCTTGCCGAAAAACAAGGGGTTACGGTTTTGGTATCTAGTCATGATTTAATGCATGTCACGGATGTTTGTGAGCGTATTGTTGTATTAGAGAAAGGTGAAGTCATAAAAGACTTGGCAACTAATGCTGCTACTCTTAAAGAGTTGGAGGCGCATTTTGCTGGTAGTGAGATGGTGTAATATTTTTTCTCCTTCTCGCAAAAACGCTCTTGCAAAGGCCTAGAGCCACTTCAATGAATGGCAAGTTGAAAATCTTGATGTTTTCATCTTAAAATAAATAGTAATTGCGTTTCTAAAAGAGCAATCATATAACGTATTATTGTAGACCACAAATCTGTGGATCAGCCCGCTAATCCAGAAACAACTTCTAACCGGCTGAACCTTTTGCTTCTGCGCCTTTACGAGAACGCCTCTCAACCGAGTAATATCCTCTGACTTATCATCAAATAACTCTCCACCGAACACCACAATACATCGATAAATCGGCCATTTTTCAATGATAATTCAAAAAGATGCTTATTTTTACAGCGCTACATAATATATATGAGCGATTTTAGTTATAGTATTTATAAAAAACGACACCTTTTGAATACATTTTTTAAAGTCTTACTATCAGCTTTTTGCGTAACAATGCTAATCACAAGTTGTTCACGTAAAAAAGATAAATTTATAAACCGAAATTTTCATGCTTTAGGCACCAAATACAACGTCCTGTATAACGGTAATATCGCATTAGAAAAAGGTCGAGAAACTGTTGATAATGCTGCAACAGATAACTATTGGCAACTACTTCCAATAGAGCGTATGCAGGTCACAGAAGAAATCATATTACCTGGTCAATCTAAAAATCAAGATTTTGAACGTGCTGAAGAAAAAGCAATTAAGGCAGTTCAAAAACATGGGATGAACATCAAAGGGAAAGAGTACAATCCGCAAATCGACGAATCTTATTTACTCTTAGGTCAGGCACGTTATTTTGATCAACGTTTTGTGCCAGCATTAGAAGCTTTCAATTACATCTTATACAAATATCCAGCTAGTGATAAAATTAATACAGCAAAAGTGTGGAGAGAAAAAGCAAACATTAGATTAGATAATAATAAGCTTGCTATTAAAAATCTAAAAAGACTTCTTGAGCAAGAAGAGCTAGAAGATCAAGATTTAGCAGATGCGACATCCATTTTGGCGCAAGGATACATTAATATAAAATCTAAAGATAGTGCTCTAGCTCAATTGGTAATTGCAGCAGATTTTACAAAGAAGAACAAAGAAAAAGCACGTTTTAATTATATTATTGGTCAACTATATAACGAGTTCGGAATAAAAGATAGCGCCAACTTAGCGTTTGATAAAGTTATTGATATGCACCGCAAAATCCCGAGGCCTTACTATATCAATGCACACCTAGCCAAATCAAATAATTTTGATATGGAAAACGGGAATCAAATCGAGTTTCTTGAATATTTGAAAGATTTAGAAGAAGACCGAGAAAATCGCCCGTATTTAGATAAGGTTTTTTACCGTATTGCAGAGTTTCATAGAGCCAATCAAAGAGATTCTATGGCAATCGCATATTACAATAAATCGCTTCGTACCAACTTAGGTGACAAAGAGTTAAAGTCTAGAGATTATGCCACCTTAGGTGATATGAGTTTTGACATTGCAGAATATAAAGTTGCTGGTGCATACTACGATAGCACAATGATGAATATGAAGCTTAACTCTAAGCCATATCGTGTTGTTCAACGGAAACGTGAGAATCTGGATGATGTCATCTATTATGAAGGTATCGCTCAATCAAATGATAGCATTTTGAGATTGGTAAATCTTTCTGAAATAGATAGGCTTACTTATTTTACAGCATACACCGAAGAATTAAAAGTTTTAGCAGAAGCTGAAAGTGAAAAAGCTGAAGCTGAGGAGCGTCGCAATGTGTCTGGATCTGGGCTAAAAACTAAAGAAAACAATGCACAGTTTGGTAGTAAAGCAGGAGGGAAATCAATGACGAACTCAACTAATACTCGAGGAAGTAAAGAGAGCAATTTTTACTTTTATAATCCTACGACAGTTGCCTACGGTAAAAGTGAATTCGCAAAAGTTTGGGGAGATAGAGAATTAAAAGATAATTGGAGATTGTCTGATTCTAAAGGCAACGGATTTAATAGTATAGAAACAATTGATGTTGCGGCTAACGCGTCAGATGAAGAACGTTTTGATCCTGAGTTTTACATATCCAAAATCCCTACAGACCAAAAGGTAATTGATAGTTTAGCAAAAGAAAGAAACTATGCCTATTATCAATTAGGGACTATTTATAAAGAAAAGTTTAAAGAGTATACATTAGCTAAAGTCAAGCTGGAGGAACTATTACAAAATAATCCTGAAGACCGTTTGATATTACCTTCTAAATACAACTTGTATAAAATATATATAGAATTAGGATTGAGCAGTAAAGCCTCTGCAACGAAAGAGGATATAGTAAGCACATATCCAGACTCGAGATATGCAAAAATATTACTCAACCCAAAATCAGAATTTACCAAAGACGAAAATAGTCCAGAGAGTTTATATAATAACTTGTATAAACAGTTTAATGAGCAGCAATATACTGAGGTAGTTCAAAAAGCAGAGCAATACATAAGCCAATTTGAAGGGGATCCTTTGGTGCCTAAATTTGAGATTTTAAAAGCGTCTGCTAATGGCAGATTAGTAGGCTTTGAGGCTTATAAAAAAGGCGTAAACTACATCGCATTGACCTATCCAAATTCCGAAGAAGGAAAAAAAGCAAAAGAGATTTTAGAAACCACCATTCCTATAATGGCTAAAAAAGAATTTATTAGTAACGAAACGGGAAACCATTTCAACGTGATGTATCCTTTTGCGAATTCAGAAAAAAATCAAATAGAAGAATTTGTTAAAAAATTAGATAGTGCAATCTCAAAAGTAAGTTATTTTAAATTATCAACCTCAGTTGATTTTTATGATGCTAATACGACCTTTGTTGTTGTTCACGGACTTAAAAGTGTTCAAGGGTCTACGGGTTTTGCAGAAATATTAAAAGAGAATAAAAAAAATAAAGATAAAATAGATAGACCTTTTTATTCAATTTCCTCACCTAACTACGAAATTGTACAGCGACATAAAAATTTAAACCAATACCTCGAATCTCAATAAATTATACACTTATGTTTTCAGATAAAAAAACAGGACGTATGGCTTCAGACACAACCTCACAACAAAACACAATTGCTAAAGGCACTGTAATTACAGGTGATATTATAAGTGAAGGTGATTTTAGAATCGAAGGCACAATTCAAGGTAATGTTAAAACACCAGGTAAGGTGGTTATTGGCATAACAGGAATCATCAATGGAACTTTAAAAAGTGCAAATGCAGATATTGAAGGTAAGTTCACCGGCAAGTTATTGCTGTCTGATACACTATCTTTAAAATCATCTGCACATGTAGAAGGTGAAGTTATGGTTGGTAAATTGGCTGTAGAGCCTGGTGCTAATTTTAACGCAACATGCTCTATGAAAGGTGCTTTAAAAGACATTAATAATGGCAACCCAACAGGGCAACAACAAACGCAAAAACCAGAAAAAGGGCAAATCACCCAGTAAGTATTTAAGATTTACATCTGCAGCTTTCCAAATGGGAGCAACAATTTGGTTGGGAAATCTCCTCGGAAATTGGCTAGACTCAAAATTTGATAAAGACTTTTGGGAATCTACAGTAACACTACTTTCGGTATTTATGGCTATGTATATCGTCATTGCTCAAGTGATCAAAGTCTCTAAAGAAGATGATTAAGAAATTCCTAATTTTTGTAGTGGCATTCGCTGTTTTATTTGCTGTTGTTTACGGTGTTCAAGAGGCATTTATAAATCAATCATCTCAAGAGATTAGGTTTAGTGTGTTTGATACTAACGTGTTTTTTGTGGTAACGTCTTTTATTATTTCTATCCATTTTGAAATCTTTTCGAACATAAAGAAGTTACAGTCACAACTAGGTTTTATATACTTACCAACACTGTTTATAAAAGGAGTTCTGTTTTTTATAATATTCAAATCTTCTCTTTTTAATTCTGAAACGTTGACCATCACAGAGCGGTTACATCTTTTAATTCCGTTCCTTCTTTTTTTGGCGTTAGAGGTCTTTTTTATTACCCAAATATTAAGGGAAAAACAATCAAATTAGAGGGATTGTTTTAAACCTGTTTATTCTTGAAATTTTAAGATAAAAAAAACATATTGTTATTTTAATAATTTCCGTACTTTTGCACCGAATTTAGGAAGAGTAGTTTTTTGATTTTATAACAATGAAGATATTTCAACAAAGTTTTAAATGTTTAGCAATTGTAAGTGTACTGTTTTTCTCAACAGCGTCATTTGCCAATAATTCTTCTGAAGGAGAAGGTCAAATTGATACCAAAAAAGAAGTAGAAGATTACATTTTACACCACATCCAAGATTCTCACGATTTCTCTTTATTCTCTTACACAAGTGAAGCAGGTGAACGTAAGCATGTTGGTTTTCCGTTACCTGTCATTTTATGGACAAGCAATGGTTTAACATCGTTTATGTCTTCTGAGTTTCATCATAATGATGACGGGAAAGTTATCGTTGAGAAAAACGGACTAAAATTCGCAAAAATCCATTCAAAGATTTACGAATTAAATCAATCAGCTTCCGTATTAAGTTTTGATGAAGAACACCATGCAAAAAATGCTCACAAAGTATTAGATTTTTCTATCACTAAGAGTGTGGTAGGTGTTTTATTGATTGGGTTACTTATGTTTTTCTGGTTCTCACGTTTAGCAAGACAGTATAAAAAGAAAGCAATTCCAACAGGATTTAGTCGGGTTCTTGAACCTCTTGTATTATATGTAAGAGATGAAATTGCAAGACCAAACATTGGCGATAAACATTATAGAAAATTTACAGGGTATTTATTAACGGTATTCTTTTTTATCTGGATCTTAAATTTATTAGGTTTAACACCTTTTGGCTTTAATGTAACAGGACAATTAGCGGTTACAGCATGTTTAGCAATTTTTACATTAGTCATCTATACAGCAAGTGGTAATAAAGATTATTGGATGCATATGTTGTGGATGCCAGATGCCCCTTGGTGGATTCGCCCAGTTTTAGCTATTATAGAGTTAGCAGGAGCGTTTATCATTAAACCATTTTCGTTATTAGTACGTTTGTTTGCGAACATATCAGCAGGGCACATTGTGGTAATGAGTTTAATTGCAATTATGTTCACCTTAAAGCAGTCTCTAGGAGTTGTGGGTGCGACGGCATTATCATTTGTATTATCATTTTTTATAACATTAATAGAAGTATTAGTTGCGTTTTTACAAGCGTATATCTTTACAATGCTATCAGCATTATTCATAGGTATGGCGGTAGCAGAACACGATCACGATCATGCTCGTGATGAGCAAGGTCACGAAATTCCAGACGAAGAAGATGTGAGAGGAGATTTCATTTAATAAGAGTTTTTTTAATTTAACTATAAATATTTTACTATGTACAATTTAATTGGAGCAGGATTAATCGTAATCGGAGCAGGAATTGGTCTTGGACAAATTGGTGGAAAAGCAATGGAAGGTATTGCACGTCAGCCAGAAGCAACAGGAAAAATTCAAACAGCGATGATTATCATTGCAGCACTTTTAGAAGGGTTAGCATTTGGAGCTTTATTCTTAGGGAAATAAGAACCAAATCAACTTACAAAACTCTATCCTGTAACGGTTGGTTGCAGGATAAGTTTTAAATTAAAAAAAAGACAAGAATATTAAGTATATCTAAAATGGATAAATTACTAAACGATTTTTCACCGGGACTTTTTGTAGTACAAACAATACTACTTTTATTGTTAATTTTCATGATGGTTAAGTTTGCCTGGAAACCAATTCTTAATTCACTAAATGAGAGAGAAGAAGGGATTCAAGGTGCATTAGATGCCGCCGAAAAAGCAAAACGTGAAATGGAAAACCTTCAAGCAGATAACCAAAAGTTATTGCAGGAAGCAAGATTGGAAAGAGAAGCCATGCTCAAGGAAGCTAGAGAAATGAAAGCGCAGATGATTACAGACGCAGAAACTCAAGCACAGGAGCAGGCTAACAAAATTATTGTACAAGCACAATTAGCTATTGAGAATGAAAAGAAATCTGCTATGGCAGAACTTAAAAATCACGTAGCGAACTTATCTATAGAAATAGCAGAGAAAGTAGTGCGTCAAGAATTATCTAACAAAGACAAACAACTAGCACTAGTTGAGTCTATGTTAGCAGAAACAAAATTAAACTAGTTTTAACTAAATAGATACCCATTTTTGTGGGCATTGATATGGCAGGAACAAGAGCAGCAATTCGTTATGCAAAAGCAGTATTAAGTTTAGCTCAAGAGCAAGAACTTGAAGGCACTATTAATTCAGACATGAAGTTAATAGCATCGACTATTGCAGATAATGCAGCATTAAAATTGGCGCTTCAAAATCCTGTGGTACGTTCTTCAGTAAAAAAATCTATTGTATTAGAGGTTTTTAAAAATATGAATCCACTATCTACTAATCTTGTAGATACATTGATTGATAATAAAAGAATTTCTGCAATTGGTGATGTAGCATCACAATACGTTGTGCTTTATGATCAACTAAAGGAAATACAAGTGGCTACAGTGACCACAGCCGTTGAGTTATCTGATGATTTAAGAGCTAAAGTGTTAGCTAAACTGAAGGAACTTACAGGAAAAGAAGTAGAAATCAATAGTGTGATTGATGAAAGTATTTTAGGAGGATTTGTGTTACGTATTGGAGATATTCAATATAATGCAAGTGTGTCTAACAAATTGAATAAATTAAAAAGAGAGTTTACATTAAATTAAATAGTATTCGGTCACTGAGCAAGTCAAAGTGAACGTCTAAAATCTAAATTAAAGATGGCAGAAGTAAAACCAGCTGAAATATCAGCAATCTTAAAACAACAACTTTCAGGTTTTGAAGCAGGAGCTTCATTGGATGAAGTTGGAACAGTACTAACAGTAGGTGACGGTATTGTGCGTGCTTATGGACTATCTAATGCGCAATATGGCGAATTAGTTGAGTTCGATGGCGGCTTAGAAGGTATCGTACTTAACCTTGAAGAAGATAATGTCGGTATTGTATTGTTAGGAGTCTCTGTAGGAGTTAGAGAAGGTTCGACGGTAAAACGTACTAATCGTATCGCTTCTGTTAACGTAGGTGAAGGTATTGTTGGTCGTGTTGTGGATACTTTGGGTAACCCAATTGATGGTAAAGGACCAATTTCTGGAACGACTTATGAAATGCCTTTAGAGCGCAAAGCACCTGGAGTTATTTATAGAGAGCCGGTAACAGAACCATTACAGACAGGAATTAAGGCAATTGATGCTATGATTCCAGTGGGTAGAGGTCAACGTGAGTTGGTAATTGGAGACAGACAAACAGGTAAAACTACAGTATGTATTGATGCTATCTTAAATCAAAAAGAATTTTACGATGCAGGTGAGCCTGTATTCTGTATATATGTTGCTGTTGGTCAAAAAGCTTCAACAGTGGCATTAATTGCTAAAACCTTAGAAGAGAAAGGAGCTTTAGCTTATACTACTATCGTAGCTGCAAATGCGTCAGATCCTGCTGCTATGCAAGTGTACGCACCTTTTACAGGAGCTTCTATTGGAGAGTACTTTAGAGATACTGGTCGTCCAGCTTTAATTGTATTTGATGATTTATCAAAACAAGCAGTGGCGTATCGTGAAGTCTCTTTATTATTACGTCGTCCTCCAGGACGAGAGGCATATCCTGGTGATGTGTTTTACTTACACTCAAGATTATTAGAGCGTTCTGCAAAAATTATTAATAATGACGCTATTGCTAGGGAAATGAACGATTTACCAGATTCGTTGAAACCTATCGTGAAAGGTGGTGGTTCTTTAACCGCTTTACCAATTATTGAGACACAAGCAGGTGACGTTTCAGCATATATCCCAACAAATGTAATATCTATTACAGATGGGCAAATTTTCTTAGATGGTGATTTATTTAATTCGGGCGTACGTCCAGCAATTAACGTAGGTATTTCGGTATCCCGTGTTGGTGGTAATGCACAAATTAAATCAATGAAAAAAGTATCTGGAACATTAAAATTAGATCAAGCTCAGTATCGTGAATTAGAAGCCTTTGCTAAGTTTGGGTCAGATTTAGATGCCGTTACTTTAAATGTAATTGAAAAAGGAAAGCGTAATGTTGAAATTTTAAAACAAGCGCAAAATGATCCGTTTAAGGTTGAAGATCAAGTAGCCATTATTTATGCGGGATCTAAAAACTTATTGAAGAACGTTCCCGTAAATAAAATTAAAGAATTTGAAAGAGATTATCTTGAATTCTTAAATGCGAAGCACAGAGATGTTTTAGATACCTTAAAATCAGGTAAATTAACTGATGAGGTTACAGACACATTAATGACCGTAGCTAAAGATTTATCAGCAAAGTATAAAGCATAATCTCACCCTAACCTTTCAAAGGGAAAGCGTTTTGTAGTGGAGTAATTATATCAAATTTAACTAATTAAGGTCCTTTTCTTCGGAAAGGATTTAGGATAGGAAAGTATGGCTAATCTTAAAGAAATACGTAATAGAATATCTTCAGTATCGTCGACGATGCAGATTACTAGTGCCATGAAAATGGTATCTGCTGCAAAATTGAAGAAAGCTCAAGATGCAATTACTGCAATGCGACCATATTCTGATAAGTTGACAGAGCTTTTACAGAATTTAAGTTCTACCTTAGAAGGAGATTCTGCTAGTGTATTTGCAGAGCAACGTGAGGTTAAGAAAGTACTATTAGTTGTTATTACCTCAAATAGAGGTCTTGCTGGTGCTTTTAATTCTAATATTATCAAATCGGTAATACACCTAACCAATAATAAATACGCCAATCAGGAGGTGTCTTATTTAGCTATTGGTAAAAAGGGTAACGACGCTTTCAAAAAAACAAATAATGTTATCGCTAACAAAAGCGAAGTCTATGATGATTTGACTTTTGATAATGTTGCGGAGATTGCGGAGATGATCATGGAGAAATTTGTGGATGGTGACTTTGATAAAATCGAAATCATTTATAACAAGTTTAAAAATGCAGCAACTCAAATAGTAATGGCAGAGCAGTTTTTACCAATTGTTCCAATGGAAGGAGAAGCTAATGCAAATACAGATTATACGTTTGAACCATCACAAGTAGAAATCGTAGAACAGTTGATTCCTAAGTCTTTAAAAACACAGCTATATAAATCTATTAGAGATAGTTTTGCTTCAGAGCATGGTGCACGTATGACAGCAATGCATAAGGCGACAGATAATGCTACAGATCTAAGAGACGAGTTGAAATTAACTTACAACAAGGCACGTCAAGCATCGATTACCAACGAAATCCTTGAGATCGTAGGTGGTGCAGAGGCACTAAACAATTAGACCGTCACGCTGAGCATTGGTGAAATGAACACCCTTTTTCATTGAAAGCATAGAACAAAAGCTATTTAAAATTCACGCTTAGAATTTCAAAATAAAAGTAAAGCCTAACTTTAAAGAGTTGGGTTTTTTTATGGCATTAATTTTGAAACTGTATCTTTATAATCCTTAAATCTTTAAAATGAAATTCCTGAAACATATCCCTTTTTTGGTCGCAATGTTAATTCTTATGGCAAGTTTTTCTCAGTGTTCTACAGCACAAAAGTTACAAGGGGAAGCACCGGCTCAGTTTGGAGACGTATACTGTCAAAAATGGGTCGCAGGAGTTAGTGGTGGTGGTTCTGGATTTAATCTGTTCATACCAGTTATGAATGAGTCTATTAAATTAGATAGTGTTTACTTTAGAGGTAAAATTTCAAAATTAGAATTTAAGACTGGCGAATTACCGACATATATTGGACGTTTTGAAAACGATTTTAATCAACCTAAAGATATCATAATCAGTAGTGATAGAAATGAAGAGTATGATAATAAATTGTCTAAAAAATTAGTAGTTATTCCTTTTGAGTTAAAGGATGACGAATGCGTCGTAAGCTATATCAAGGGTGATAAGATAGTGTATTATAAAATTTCAAACATTGAACAAAAGAGACCAGTAAATTACCCAATGGCCTCACCTGATAAAAACATAAAACTTAATTAGCAAGAATACTTAAACATTAGTAGTGTTATTGAAAATCAAATCAATTGAGACGAATAGGAGCTGCCGAACATGCAATAACATATCTTTGGTTCACGTTTGCTAAAGACGTATTTTTAGACTTTCAAAACTTGACTCTTGAGTGCACTAAAATCTCTTTTTAAACAAACATTTATTTATGGTTTAGCTACGGTTTTACCTAGAATGTTAAGCTTTTTATTGGTGCCCCTATATACAACAGATGGTGTTTTGTCATCAGTTGCAGAGTACGGTAAAGTCTCTGTTATTTTCTCTTACTTCGTATTGTTCAATGTTATTCTAGCGTATGGTATGGAAACCGCTTTTTTTAGATTCTTTAATAAAGAAGACGATAAGGATAGCGTTATTGGAACCTCTGCGATTTCGTTAATAGTATCTTCTCTTGGCTTTTTTATTCTCGCGTTAATACTTCAGAATCAAATAGCAGCATTCATTCAAATTGATGTAAAGTACATCAACCTTGTTATCTGGATTTTACTTTTAGATGCTTTAGTTATCATTCCATTTGCATGGCTTAGAGCCACAGCGCAGCCTATGCGTTATGCCATTATCAAAATTCTAAATGTTGCTATTAACTTAGGACTTAACTTGTTTTTCTTATTATGGCTGTCAGATTTATCGTATTACACTGCTTTATTTGATACTTTATGTGTCGATAATTTTGAAATCAGTTATATTTTTATTGCCAATCTAGTGGCCAGTGCTGTAACACTAATTTTAGTATTATCTTTTTATACTAAAATTAAATATAAGTTTGATTCGAAACTGTGGAAGACAATGTTCCGTTACGCGTTTCCTATATTAATTGCTGGAGTCGCATTTTCAATTAACGAGACCTTTGATCGTATTTTATTAGATAGATTACTTCCGCCAGATATTGCTGAAACTGAAATAGGGATGTATTCTGCATGCTATAAAATTGCATTGTTTATGACGCTATTTGCTACAGCCTATAGATTAGGAATAGAACCGTTCTTTTTTAGCCATGCTAAAACAGATAACCCACAAAAAAATTATGCTAAAATATTAGAGTTTTTTGTAGCATTTGGTTCCATAATATTACTAAGTGTGGTTGTTTTTGCTGATATTTTAAAACCTTACATTGTGAGAAGCGAAGCCTATTGGGAAGCCATGTGGGTTGTTCCGATTATCTTGTTAGCTAATTTTTGTTTAGGGATTTATCATAATCTTTCTGTTTGGTACAAGATTACAGATAGAACAAAATTTGGTGCTTATATCTCTATTGTAGGTGCTATTATTACATTAGCAATTAATATTATTTTTATTGAAACATACAGTTATAAAGCATCTGCAATTGCAACACTCGTCGCTTATAGTGTGATGATGTTATTGTCATATTACTTCGGAAGAAAATACTACCCAATTCCTTATAATCTAAAAAAAATAGGATTGTATCTAGTACTTTCTATTGGTATGTCTGTTTTGTCATTCTACTATTTTAGAGGTGATTATTTTATTGGAATTTCAATGTTAATTGTATTTTTGGGTATCGTTTTCTTTTCAGAAAAAAACGAACTGAAACAAATTTTAAAAAGGAGTTAGTCTGTCAAACCATCAGACATAAGCTAATAATCTATATCATGCAAATCAAAATCATAAACACATCTAATCACGAGTTACCGCATTACGAAACGATAGCTTCGGCAGGAATGGATTTAAGAGCGAGTTTATCTGAATCGAGAGTTTTAAAACCCTTAGAACGCACAATAGTGGGTACAGGTCTATTTATAGAATTACCAGTTGGGACCGAAGCACAAGTAAGACCACGAAGCGGATTAGCAGCAAAAAAAGGTATTACAGTACTCAATGCTCCAGGAACGGTAGATGCCGATTATCGAGGCGAAATAGGTGTGATTTTAGTTAATTTATCTAATGAAGACTTCGTCATAAATAATGGAGAACGTATTGCACAATTAGTGATTGCAAAGCATGAACGTGCTGAGTGGACAGAAGTAGAATTGCTCTCTGATACCGATCGTGGTGAAGGTGGGTTCGGAAGTACAGGGTTAGAATAAATCGAGATGTCATTCAGAACGAATAGAAGAACCTCAAAATAAATAGTTAATTAATAAGAGTTCCGTTTTCACGGAAACGAAAAATAAATTTTTCGATGAAAATAATAGTACCAATGGCAGGGCGAGGTTCTCGTTTAAGACCACATAGCTTAACAGTTCCAAAACCATTAATTCCAGTCGCTGGTCAACCTATAGTGCATCGGTTGGTCAAAGATATCGTGAAAGTATTAAAACAACCTGTGGATGAAATAGCTTTTGTATTAGGTGACCCAGCTTGGTTTGGTGATGATGTTGTAGAGAGTCTAAAAGATTTGGCAACAAGTTTAGGCGCAAAACCATCGATTTATCGTCAAGATCAACCGTTAGGAACTGGTCACGCGATTATGTGTGCTAAACCATCGCTTGCTGGACCTGCAGTAATCGCTTATGCAGATACATTAATTCGTGCAGAATTTGATCTAGATTCCAGTGCCGATAGTGTGATTTGGACTAAAAAAGTAGCAAATCCTGAGGCTTACGGAGTTGTAAAACTGAATAGTAAACAAGAGATTGTAGAATTGGTAGAAAAGCCAGAAACCTTTGTGAGTGATCAGGCAGTGATCGGGATTTACTATTTCAAAGATGTCGAAGTGTTAAAAGATAAATTGCAAGAAGTTCTTGATCAAAACGTTATGAATGGAGGGGAGTACCAAATTAATGACGGTATCAAGCGTATGATGGCAGACGGTAAAATCTTTAAAACGGGAACTGTAGATGAGTGGATGGATTGCGGAAACAAAAACGTGACTCTCCAAACCAATACAAGAATGTTAGGCTTCCTAAAAGCAGATGGTGAAGAGCAAATGATTGCCAAATCTGTGATAAATAATAACTCAACAGTCATTGAGCCTTGCTATATTGGTGAACATGTAGAACTAGACAATGCTACAGTTGGACCTAATGTTTCTATAGGCGATAATTGTGTAATAAAGAATTCAAGCGTTAAAAATAGCTTAATACAAAACCATACCAATATTATTAATGCTACTTTAGACAATGCCATGATTGGTAATCACGTTATATATAAGGGTGATTTCAAAGCGGTTAGTATTGGTGATTATTCTGTTTTGGAATAGAATTTGAAGCCTAATCAATTATAACACGAATAAGATTCCCTTTTTCAAGGGAAAGACCTATGAAAACTAAATTATACATTCTGCTTTTTTTCTTCGGAATAGTTATGCTTCCGCAGAATACCTATGCGCAAGTTGATTTCAATAAGCGTCCCAACGATGATTTAGGAAATGTAGAGGATACATTTCAGGAATATTTCTTTGAAGCTTTGAAACAAAAGGGCATTGAAAATTATCAAAAATCGGCAGAAGCACTTATAAAATGTATTGAAATCGATGACAGTCACCCTGTTTTATATTATGAATTAGGTAAAAACTACATGCAGCTTAAAAACTTTGGAGCTGCTGAGGATGCTTTTAAAGAGGCTGTATCTAAAGACCCAAAGAATGAATGGTTTTTAGATGAGCTTTATGGTGTTTATATTCAGTTAAACGATATGAATAAAGCGCTTAAAACGGTTACGCAACTCGTAGAGTATCATCCAGATTATAAGCAAGATTTAGCATCCTTATATATTCAGTTAGAAAAATATAGAGAAGCCTTAAAACTTCTAGATGAAATGGATGCGCGATCTGGTTATAGTGAAGATAGAGATTATCTGCGTAATCAAATTTATAATCTTACAGGAAATGACGAAGATCGTATAGGAAACCTTGAAGAGCGTGTTAAAAGCAATCCAGAAGACGAGTCTAATTTTCTTCGCCTTATCTATCGTTACAGTGAAACGGAAGAAACCAAAAAAGCATTTGACGCTGCAAAGCGTTTATTAGAGCTCAATCCAGAATCACAATTAGTGCATTTGGCTTTATATAAGTTTTATTTGGACGAGAACGATATTCAAAATGCAATTAAATCCATGAAGGTCGTACTGACAAGCTCTATAATAAAACCAGAAGCAAAAATGAAAGTACTTAATGATTTTGTGAGATTTGTTTCTAAAAATCCGCAATATGAGTCAGATTTAATAGAGGTTACATCATTAATAAGTGAAGATAAAAGTGTGAAAACGCTATTAGAGTTAGGCGACTATTACTTAAAATCTAACGATAAAGTAAAAGCATTAAGCTATTATGAAGAAGCCTTACAACAAGAGCCTAATGCCTTTAAAATTATAACTGATGTTCTGTTACTTCAAATAGATCTTAACAAAGACGCAGATGCGGTAACTAAAAGTAAGGACGCTCTAGACATCTTCCCGTCACAGCCTATATTATATTTAATTAATGGGGTAGCAAATAATAAGATCAAGCAACCAAAGAAAGCTATAGAAAGTTTAGAAATAGGTTTAGATTTTTTAGTGGAAAACCCAAAAATGGAAGCTGACTTCTACAAACAGTTAAGCGAATCTCACAGACAGTTAAATAATATTAGCCAATCTCAAACGTTTGCTAAAAAGGCGGAAGCCTTATTGAAAGATTAATAGTTTATGAGGATATTTAAAATTGGGATAGTCTGCTTTTTAATGACGCTAGGAATGTCTTGTAGGTCAGCACGGAGTATTGTTGCCAATGGCAAAGTTGATTCCAAACTTACCGCGAAACAATTAATAAGAGAAAGTGGTAGACGCGACGCTCGTTTTAAAACGCTTCAAGCGAAAGTAAAGATTGATATTATTGATGGTCTTAAAGAGTCTGGATATACGCTTAATCTAAGAATGGAAACTGACAAAACCATCTGGCTAAGCGCTACTTTAGGTTTAGCGAGAGCGATGATTACTCCAAATCGTGTTCAGTTTTATGACAAGATCAATAACCAGTATTTTGATGGGGATTATAAGTTGTTAAGTGATTTATTAGGTGTAGAATTAAACTTTAAAAAAGTACAAAGCTTGTTGCTTGGAGAATCTCTCTTTGATTTAAAAGAAGACACCTATGTTATTTCTAATAATGAAGCGTCTTATATTCTCCAACCTAAAAATCAGAGGGCAGTATTAGAACTGTTCTTATTGTTTAATCCATCACATTTTAAAATGGATTCTCAGCAATTATTACAACCCTTAAAAAAACGTTTTCTTCAAATAGACTATACCGGATATCAAGAAGTTAAAAAAGAAATAGTGCCACAAAACATAAAAATTATTGCATTAGAAGATAGCGAAGAGTTTAATGTAATGATGGAATATAAATCGGTTTCTATCAATGAAGAGGTTCGATTTCCGTTTAACATCCCTTCAGGTTTTGAAGAAATAATATTAGACAATGCGAAATAAACTGACATACATCCTATTTCTTTTTTTATTGCTGAATAGTTTTACTTCGGAAGCACAGAGTGCTAAACAAAAAGAACTAGAGGCTAAACGTGTTAAATTTCAGAATGAACTGAAACAACTCAACGTTTTATTATTCTCAAATAAAAAAGAGGAGAAATCTGTGGTGTCCTTAGTTGAAGACTTAAATTACAAGGTGAGTGTAAGGCGTAATTTGATTAAAGTCACTAACGATCAAGCCAACTTATTGACGCGTGAAATTAATGCCAACCAAAACGAAATAACTAGTTTAAGAGGTCAATTGACTGCGCTCAAAAAAGACTATTCTGAAATGATCGTTAAATCTTATAAAAACAAATCTGAGCAAAGTCGCATGATGTTTTTATTATCTTCAGATGATTTTAAACAGGCTTATAAACGTCTTCAGTATATTAAACAATATACAGATTACCAAAAGGAGCAAGGCGACTTAATTAAAGGGAAAACCACAAAACTTCAAGAGTTAAATACAGACTTGTTACGTCAAAAAGCAGATAAAGATAAGCTCATAGTAGAAAACAGAGCAGTCAAAAAAGAATTGGAGAAAGAACTCAAAGAGCAAGACAAATTAATGGCGTCAATTAGACAAAATTTAAGCTCATATTCCTCTAAAATCAAAAAGAAACAACAAGACATTGATGCTATTGATAGAGAGATTAATAGATTAATTAGAGAAGCGATTGCTGCATCTAATAAGAAAGCAGGAAAATCAGAGTCTTCATCAGACTTCTCATTAACACCAGAAGCAAAACTAATTGCTAAAAACTTTGTAGCTAATAAAGGTAAGTTACCATGGCCAGTCGTAAAAGGTGTTGTTAAGGTGCGCTTTGGGACACAACCGTCTCCAATTGATCCCTCAGTTAAAATCAATAGCAATGGTGTGAGAATCGCAACAGAGAAAAACGCTAAAGTTAGAGTTGTTTTTGAAGGTGAAGTATTAGCTGTTTCAGGTCAAAAGAACTCTAATCCAGTAGTTTTAATTAGACATGGTAATTACATCACAGTTTATAGAAATTTATTAAAAGTCTATGTGCGTAAAGGGGACAAAGTGTCCGCAAAGCAAGAAATTGGAGAAGTTTTTACAAATAACGCAGGGGAAACAATGCTAGGTTTTGGCGTATTTAAAGACTCCCAACCTGAAAATCCAGCGAGTTGGCTTTACAAAATGTAATAGCATTTTGAAACTTTTCTACGGGATTTACAAAAGCGTTCGAAACTTGTCGAAGCATTTAAAATGAATTCAAACTACAGAAACAAAGCTTTCAACTCAGTAGCATCAATAGCTTTCATTTTACCCGCAAGAACTAGACTCAATTGTTTACGACGCAAGGCGGCATCAAAACGTTCAATTTCTAGTGAGGTTTCAGCAACTAATTCTGGAACTTTTACAGGACGACCTGTTTCATCAACAGCAACAAACGTATAAATAGCTTCGTTAGCTTTTATGCATTCACCAGACTCTCTATCTTCTATCCAAACATCCAAATACACTTCCATAGACGATGAAAAGGACCTAGATACTTTTGCTTCAATGGTCACAACACTTCCCAAAGGTATAGATCTATTAAAAGCAACGTGATTTACAGCGGCAGTGACTACAATGCGTCTGCTATGACGACGCGCAGCAATACTGGCAGCACGATCCATACGCGCTAATAATTCGCCTCCAAAAAGATTGTTTAAGGGATTGGTCTCACTAGGCAATACCAAATCGGTCATAACTGTTTTAGACTGAAATGCTGTTCTTGGTTCCATTAAAAAAGTTTAATTTTTTGTTTCCGTGAAAACGGAAATCTTGTTTTAGCAAAGGTAAGAGGAATTTGAATTTTAACTAAAGGAAATGTGATTTTAGTTTCACTGCATCTAAGTGCAAACTTGAGGATTGTCATATCGATAGTCCGATTACGTTAGCCATTGAGATCGTTACGAGAAAGACCTTACTGTATAAAAATGTATTAATGATGTAAAGCTCCTCTTAATAGAGTCCAAAGACTCTCAAGCAAAAGAAGACTAATCCAATGCCTTTACTAATAACCAAGCCTCACGATTATGCGTGCGCTTAATCGTACGTAAGGCATTTAAAGCCTCAACTCTATCTGTATGACTAGAATACACCACTTCGTGAAGTCCGTAGCGGTTAATACCGATTTTACGAGCTTTAAAGCCTTTCTCTTTGAGTTGTTGCACTTTCTTAATAGAGTTGGCTTCCACACGAAATGCACCAGCAACAATATGATAATTACCAGTCATTTTCTCAACTTGAAGTGTTGCAGCTGGCAAAGGGCTGTCAATTATAAAAGTCGCTTCTTGTACTCTGGCATCCAATTGCTCATTGGCTTCTTCTTGTGCAATTTGATTGTGATTATCAATTTGATTTCCGTAGTAATTAGAAGCTATCAAACCTCCTGCGGTCAAAAAGATTAAACCAACAGCGGCATATTTAAGATAGGGTCTGGCAGCTATGCTTGTTGAAGCACGTTTCTCTGGAGTAATTGCAATAGGAATCTCGC
>NZ_JBLIET010000035.1:0-30358 GCF_047633235.1 Psychroserpens sp.
AATTAACTTAATTAATAGTTGCTCTGGTTATAAATCTGCTAATTTATTAGGAACAAAATCTAATGAAGGTATTGAAAATGTTGCTGTATTTAGTTCTGTTACGCATATAGGTTCAAATCCGCCAATGTTAGGTTTCTTTTGTAGACCAACGACGGTAACACGTCATACCTATGACAACATAAAGAACACAGGTTTTTATACGATCAATCACATACATGACGCTATTTTAGAAGACGCACATCATACTTCTGCTAAATATGATTCTGATATTTCTGAATTTGACAAAACTCAGCTCAGTTCAGAATATAAACAAGAATTTCATGCACCTTTTGTAAAAAGTGCTCCAATTCAATTGGCTATGGAGTTTGTAGAAGAATACCATATCAAAGCCAACGGAACACTTCTAGTTATCGGTAAAATTGTAGGGTTGCATATTAATGATGAGCTACTTGAAGCGGACGGATTTATAAATCTATCAAAAGGAAAAGTCGCAGCTATTAATGGGCTTGACGGTTATGCCATTTCGCCATCAACTACACGATTTAAATACCAAAGACCTAAATAGATATTGATAATTTCAATTTTTAAGAACTTAAAAAACTAACATGACGCTTCCCTCTCGGGAACTATCAAAAATACAATAGAGAAATGAAGATTCTCGTAACAGGTGCAACGGGTTATATTGGCAAGCGGTTAATACCGCTATTATCCAATAGTGATCATCATGTTGTTTGTGCTGTTCGTGATAAATTAAGAGCTGATAAAAGTTATATTGAAGATGACACTATAGATGTTGTTGAAGCCGATTTTTTAAAACCAGAAACACTCTACAGCATTCCAAAAGATATTGATATTGCATTTTATCTCATTCATTCGATGTCTAATTCTTCAACAGATTTTGAAGCTCTAGAAGCACGTTGTGCTGTTAATTTTAAACACCAGCTAGAGAAAACAAATGTCAAACAGGTAATATATCTCAGTGGCATTACTAATGATGACAATCTATCCAAACATTTACAATCTCGTAAAAATGTGGAAAGTAAATTAGCTTCTGATCATTATGCTTTAACAGTTTTCAAAGCGGGTATTATTGTTGGATCTGGAAGCTCTTCCTTTGAAATCATAAGAGATTTAGTAGAGAAATTACCATTCATGATTGCGCCTAAATGGCTAGATACGAAAACACAACCTTTAGGCGTTAGAAATGTGCTTTCGTTTTTACACAACAGTGTTGGTCGTAAGGAGGTATATAATCAATCCTACGATGTTTTTGGTCCTGAAATCCTAACCTACAAAGACATGTTAATGCAATTTGCAGACGTACGAGGATTAAAAAGATACATCTTGACGGTTCCTGTAATGACTCCAAAACTATCATCGTATTGGTTGTATTTCGTAACGTCAACATCCTACAAATTAGCATCGTCACTGGTGGATAGTATGGGTGTTCAAATCGTTGGAAAACCAAGCAACATTAATCATTTACTCGATGTAAATCCTATGGACTACAAGACTGCGGTTGCGCTTGCTTTTGAAAAAATTGAACAGAATAGTATTATTTCAAGCTGGAAAGACTCAATGGTTAGTAGCGGACGTTTAAGAAATCAACTTCACAAATATATTAATGTTCCAAAATATGGTTGTTTTAAGGATTATAAAGAACGACAAGTCACAGATGCTCCTAAAACAATTGACAAAATTTGGAGTATTGGAGGCACCAATGGCTGGTATTACGGAACCATACTTTGGAAAATAAGGGGATATATTGACAAGCTTTTTGGAGGTATAGGATTACGTCGCGGAAGAACAAGCCCTACAGATTTAGATGTTGGAGATGCTCTTGATTTTTGGCGTGTCATCTTTGCTGATAAAACACAACAAAAATTATTATTATATGCCGAAATGCGCCTTCCTGGTGAAGCTTGGTTAGAGTTTAAAATAGAAGATGGCATACTCAAACAAACCGCCACGTTTCGACCTCGCGGACTTTGGGGACGACTCTATTGGTATAGTGTTTTTCCGTTTCATGGCTTTATTTTTAATGGTATGATAAACAAGCTCGTAGATGTCTAAACATAAAAAGCCACACTTACCAACAAAAATCTGTCAAACTTGTGGCTTGCCATTTAGTTGGCGCAAAAAATGGGAAAAGAATTGGGAAAACGTAAAATATTGTAGTGAAAAATGCAGGAGAAACAAAACAACAAAGGATTAGTATGGTTTAGAAATGACTTAAGAGTCCATGATAACGCTGTCTTAGCTAGCGCTATTAAAAACCACAAATCTGTAATAGCATGTTATTGCTTTGATCCAAGACATTATGAAATGTCAAGATTTGGATTCAAAAAAACAGAAAAATATAGAGCTCAATTTTTAATTGAAACAGTTAAAAATTTAAAAGCCAATCTCAAAACACTGCATATTGAGTTGTTTGTGTTTTCAAAGACACCAGAAGCGACGATCCATGCACTTATCGAGCAACACGATATCAGCTCTATTTATTTACAAAAAGAGTGGACTAGTGAAGAACTGAGCGTTTTAGAAAACGTAAAATTGACTGTTGCAGACCACATTAAATTTCATGACTATTACAATCAATTTTTATATCATCCAGATGACATTGATATGTCATATTCTGACATACCCAAAGTATTTACTGTTTTCAGAAAGAAAGTTGAAAAATACAGTAGTATTCGAATTTCCGAAGATAATGATTCTATAGAAAAAATTGACGGTTTAACAAATGACACTCACATTCCAAATCTCGATGATTTAGGTTTTGATTCGTTTGAAGCACATCCCAAGTCTGCCTTCCCGTTTCAAGGGGGAGAAACGAGTGCTACAGGCAGATTAAATGACTACTTTTTTGAAACTAAGAAATTAGGAGTCTATAAAAAAACAAGAAATGGTTTAATAGGCACAGACTTTAGCTCAAAATTTTCTCCTTGGCTGGCAAATGGTAGTATTTCAGCAAGAACAATTTATTGGAAAATTAGAGAATTTGAGGATGATTATTTTAAAAATGAATCCACCTATTGGCTCATTTTTGAACTAATTTGGAGAGATTATTTTAAATATGTGTCCCTAAAACATCAAAATGATATTTTTAAAATTGGCGGTATTTTGAATAAAGACTATGAGTGGAAATCTACTGAACGTCAAGTTCAAAAATGGATCGATGGAGAAACAAGATCTGCTTTTGTAAATGCTAATATGATTGAGCTCAAAAAAACAGGATGGATGAGTAATAGAGGCCGTCAAAATGTGGCTTCATTTTTTGCCAAAGAGTTATTCTTAGATTGGAGAATTGGTGCCGCCTATTTTGAGACCATGCTTATCGATTATGATGTACATAGCAATTATGGAAATTGGATGTATGTGGCAGGTGTAGGAAATGACCCAAGAGACAGAAAATTTAATGTGGATTTACAGGCAGAACGTTATGACAGTAATGGAAAGTTTCAACAACTGTGGCTGCAGGAGACACTGTTCTAAAAATGAAATAGAAGTTGAAGTCGAAAAAACTAAACCATTCAACTAGTAGCAATAGAATTAATTAAAAAGCAAAGCTAGAAGCTCATATAAAAAGGCCTACAGCTATTTAAAAAAATGAAAATACTCAGACTTATACTTGGCGACCAACTCAATATCCGACATTCGTGGTTTAATACCCCTAACGACGACGTTATCTATTGTCTTTTTGAAATGCGTCAAGAAACAGATTATGTCAAACACCACATTCAAAAAGTCATTGGTTTTTTTGCATCAATGCGTCAATTCGCAGAAGATTTAAAAACACAAGGCCACACGGTTGACTATTTTAAAATAAACGACAAAGAAAATACTCAAAGCCTAGTGGCCAATTTAGCGACGCTTATAAAATCGCATAACGTAGAGCGTTTTGAATATATGTCTCCCGATGAATATCGCCTAGATAAACAACTTTCTGATTTTTGTGACAATTTAGATACAGAGACCCTTGTGGTTGCTTCAGAACATTTTTACACCAAACGAGACGATCTAGCAACATTCTTTAAGGGTAAAAAGCAATATCTGATGGAGAATTTCTACAGAGATATGCGTAAAAAACACGATATCCTAATGGTAGCCGGTCAACCAGAAGGCGGAAAATGGAATTACGATAAGAGTAATAGGAATAAATGGAAAGGTGATGTTCCTATTCCGAATTACGTGTCGTTTAAAAATGATATTTCCGAAGTAAAAAAAGATATAGAAACTGCAGGAATTACCACAATTGGTAGGTTTGATACGACAACATTCTCCTACCCTATTAATAGGGTTCAAACTTTAGAGCAACTTAAATATTTTTGTGAAGAATTGCTAGTTCATTTTGGAGATTATCAAGATGCAATGCATACCGATGAGGCGTATTTATTTCATTCGCGATTGTCGTTTGCTATGAATATAAAGCTTATTTCTCCTAAGGATGTGGTAACTACGGTAATGAATTACTATCGCATCCATGGTGATGACATTAATATCTCTCAGGTTGAAGGCTTTGTTAGGCAAATAATTGGGTGGAGAGAATATATGAGAGGCATGTATTGGGCGTTTATGCCAGAATACAAAACGAAAAATGCACTAGACAATCATAATACACTTCCTGATTTTTTCTGGACGGGTGATACGAAGATGAATTGCCTAAGTAAAACAATTAATAATTCATTAGATAATGGGTATGCTCATCACATCCAGCGCTTAATGATTACTGGTAATTATGCTTTACTTACTCAAACGCATCCAGACGAGGTTGATGCCTGGTATTTGGGCATTTATGTAGATGCCATTGAATGGGTTCAACTTACTAATACTAGAGGTATGAGCCAATTTGCAGATGGTGGCAAAATAGCTACAAAACCTTATGTATCGTCAGGATCCTATATCAATAAAATGAGTAATTATTGTGGTGATTGTCATTATAATAAAAGCAAAAAAACTGAAGATGACGCGTGTCCATTTAATAGTTTATACTGGAATTTCCTAGATGATAAACGCCCACAATTGGGTAAGAATTTCAGAATGGGAATGATGTATAGTTTATTAGATAAAATGGATAAACAGGTACTTCAAGACATTAAAAAGAAAGCGCAACATATCATAGAACATCAGGATGATTACTAATACATCTTTACGACATAGTGTTTGGTTAATGTATGATAGTTGAAATTAAATTTCAATTATTATACATTAATTATTAATAGAATTAGAAATTAAACTTACACATGAAAGAGACTCTTTACAAATTTGATAGGAGAACGATTAGAATTATGAGAAGCGTTAGCAGACCTGCCATTCGTTTATCATTTGGTGTTATATTTATTTGGTTCGGGATATTAAAACCACTCGGGCTTTCATCTGCTGAGGGTTTACTAAAAGCAACAGTAGTCTGGCTGCCCTTTGGTTCTGCAGAAAACTGGTTAATAGTAATTGGATTATGGGAAGTGGTCATTGGCGTTTTCTTTTTCTTTAAAAAAACAACACGATTAGCAATTATACTTTTACTATTACAAATGGTAGGCACATTTATGCCGCTGGTATTCCTTCCTGAGGTCACTTTTCAGTCAAATAATATTTTTCTTCCTACGTTGGAAGGACAATATATTATTAAAAATTTAATGATTATATCGGCTGCTTTAGTTCTTGGTGGTGAAATTGATAAACCGAAAAATTTAAAAGAAAATTTACAATAATAAAATGAGTAAAAATAAGCCTCAGTTACATATCGTTTGGTTAAAACGAGATCTTCGTTTAGAGGATAATGAGGCTGTAGTGAATGCATTAGCTTCGGGAGAACGAACGCTTCTACTCTACGCTTTTGAGACAATATTGCTAGAAGACAAACATTATAGTGAGCGTCATTGGAATTTCATTAGAGAATCAATTAAAGACTTAAATAAGCAACTTAAACCTTTAAATTCTAAAATTCTCGCTGTTGAGGCAGATATTGTTTCAATCATTAATCAATTGATGTCACAATATATGATTCGTGATATCTATTCCCACCAAGAAACAGGGATACTTGTAACTTATAACAGAGACAAATCATTTAAGCGTTATTGTAAAAATAACTTAATCACATGGCATGAAAACATACATAATGGCGTACAACGTGGTTTAAAAAATCGCGCGCTTTGGACACAACAGTGTAATGCCTATTTTGAAATTGATCCATTGGAGTTTTCTCCTTCGGAAAATCAATTACTTAACAAACAAGAAATTGAAGAATTAGAAAGATTACTTCCTGTAGCGTCTCTCGAGACACCTGAAGATGCTATTTTTCAAAAAGGTGGACGTAGTATCGGTATAAAATATTTGGACTCATTTCTTACCAAACGGTATGTGAATTATATGTATCATATTTCCAAACCTGAATTAGCACGGAAAGGATGCAGTAGAATCTCACCTTATATTGCTTGGGGAAACTTATCCATAAGAGAAGTCTATCGCAGAGCTTACTTTTTGAAAAAGACGTCGTCCAGCAAAAAACCCTTAGAAGCATTTATGTCTCGTTTAAGATGGCAAGCACACTTTATTCAAAAGTTTGAAATGGAGCACACTATGGAAACGGAAAGTGTAAATAAAGGGTTCCATAAATTAAAGAAGGATATATCTCAACAATACCAAATCGCTTGGGAAACTGGACAAACAGGATTTCCACTTGTTGATGCTTGTATGCGTTGTTTAAATGAAACTGGATATTTAAATTTTAGAATGCGCGCTTTAGTTGTGTCCTTTTTAACACATAATCTCTGGCAACCATGGCAAGCAGCTTCAAAACATTTATCAAAAATGTTTTTAGATTTTGAGCCAGGAATTCATTTTCCGCAGTTGCAGATGCAAGCTGGAGAAACTGGCACCAATATGCTTAGAATTTATAATCCAATTAAAAACAGTTTGGAACACGATCCTGACGCTACTTTTATAAAAAAATGGGTTCCCGAGCTGAAAGATTTAGACCTCCCTTTTATTCATGAACCGTATTTAATGACCGAAATGGAACAACAATTCATTAATTTTCACCTCGGTAAAGATTACCCATATCCTATCGTTGATATGGAAGTAACAAGAAAAAAAGCTAGTGACACTCTCTGGAATCTTAGGAAAAACAAAAAAGCAAGAGAAGAAAGTCAACGAATACTAAAAAAGCACACTCTTAAAGGCTAATATAAGACACTTAACTAACTTAATTACAATAACTTATAATCATTATTGATAAAATCTATCATACTATGTTAATGTTTTGTTTAAACATAGTCGCAAAACATTAAACATTTTGTAAATTTGAATAACAAATAAAATAGACGCTTGATACTAGACACCACACACAATAATAAAGAACACAAAAACATTATAATAGATTTAATAGGTCGTCCCTACAAGTTTATGGAATCTATTAAAATGAGAGGTGTCGGCTCAAAGCGAATGATTATTGAAAATGTGAGCCCTAACTTACAACAGCATTTAAATACGATTGCGGATATTAATTATGCCAACATCGAAATGAGACCGAGTGGCATTTTAATTTATATCAATAAAGGTCTAAAAAATTACACTTGGGTTATTCCTTTTTATCAATTGGTGATTTACAAAACCAACGGAATTAGTATTCACGCTCAGGGTAAATTTGTTCATTTTAAAAACAATACAATGTTTAAAGAAAATAAGGTATATATGGATAAGTTATTTGATGCTAAGGTCAAATTTGATGAACGTTATAGTTTTCAATATTAACTGTATGGAATTAGACATAATAGCGACAGATAGAATTATAGAAATGGCATGGGAAGATAGGACTACGTTTGAAGCTATTCAGTTTCAATTTGGTTTGAAAGAGCAAGATGTAATTCAATTAATGCGTCGAGAAATGAAACCTAAAAGTTTTAAGATGTGGCGTAAACGTGTACAAGGTAGAAAGACAAAACACGAAAAACTAAGAGTATTTCAAGAGGGACGTTTTAAATGTTCTAGACAAAAACAAATTACGCATAACTCAATATCTAAACGATAACGTGCTTTGACACTGGAGATGAGTTCCTTTGGACAGCAAGTTAAAAAGACAAAAAAATGAATACAGACACATTAAAGATTAAACAAAACGGTCATTCTTTAAATGATTTTACTATCACTGATATTGGTGATGATCATCTTTTTACAGGACTTGAAACTCCTATGAAGGCAGATGCTTTTAAGATTAGTGACGAAGAAAAAAAACAACGTATCGCTATATTATTTGAAGAGATAATGGACGTTATGGGTTTGGATTTGACAGATGATTCTTTAAAAGGAACTCCTAAGCGTGTGGCTAAAATGTATATTGATGAAATATTTTCGGGATTAAACCCTGCAAATAAACCAAAGGTGGCCTTGTTTGATAATAAGTATCAATATAATCAGATGGTTGTAGAAAAAAACATTACATTCTACTCCAACTGCGAGCATCATTTTGTGCCAATTATTGGAAAAGCACATGTGTCCTATATATCATCCGGAAAAGTAATTGGATTATCAAAATTAAATAGAATAGTGCAGTATTACGCTAAACGACCACAAGTTCAAGAGCGATTGACTAATCAAATAGCAGAAGATTTAAAGGCTATTTTAGAAACAGAAGATGTAGCAGTTATTATAGATGCTAAACATTTATGTGTATCGTCAAGAGGGATTAAAGATGATACATCGGCAACGGTCACAACCTATTATGGTGGTCAATTTAATACACCTGCAAAAATTGCAGAATTACATAATTATATAAATAATTAAAAATATGGATTTAATAAACAAAGCCTTAGAATTTGAGAAGCGCAAAATGAAGTCGCTCTCCACTAGTGATCGCGTTAAGATTTCTCGCGAAGCTAAAGACCTAGTGTTAGATTTAAACCAAATTTATAAGGAAAAGAAAGATGAGAAAATCATGGATATAATGAAACGCATAACTGTTATAAAACGCAAGGTTGAAAAGCGCTTAAAAGGAGCACCTTTAACTGCATAAATCATATTATCCTTAATTATAGTTAAGCGCAGTAGATAACAAATTATGTATATCTGTTGCGCTTAATTATTTAAAACACATTATTAAATGAAAACATATATAGTCGTAGGCGGCAGTAAAGGGATAGGAAACGCTATCGTACAAAGCTTACTAGAAAACAATAAGGTCATAAATATAAGTAGGTCCAAACCAGATTATACGCATGACAATCTAACACATCATGATTGCGATATTTTAAATGATGACCTGCCTGAAATTGCAAATGCAGACGGCTTGGTATATTGCCCTGGAAGCATTAATTTAAAACCTATTAAAAGATTGAGCTTAGAGGATTTTAGAGCAGATTACGAAATTAATGTCATAGGCGCTGTGAAAGCCATTCAGCAGTATCTTACTATTTTAAAAAACGGTAATGACCCATCTATTGTATTATTTAGTACAGTTGCTGCAAAACTAGGAATGCCTTTTCACGCGAGTATTGCTGCTGCAAAATCTGGTGTTGAAGGCTTAGTAAAATCATTAGGTGCCGAGTTAGCAACTACGCTTAGAATAAATGCAATTGCACCGACGGTTACCAATACAGAATTGGCATCTAAATTACTTAGAAATGACAAGATGATTGAAAATATCACAGAACGTCACCCAATGAAAAAAATATTGGAACCTCAAGACGTTGCTGGTATGGCAGAATTCCTGCTGTCTGAAAAAGCAGGATCAATTTCAGGACAAGTCTTTGAAATGGACTATGGAATTGTTAGTTTTAAGATATAAATTAGAATATTACAATAAGAAGATTCTGTCTATAGTAACTTTTTATTTGATTACCTTATGGCATTACATCACATTAAAAACCACATGTAATATTCACAAATTAGTGACTACTGAACACGCAATATAAAATGAATCCATTTAAAATTTTTATGGCTACACTCTTTTCAAAATCAAGTAATTCTGAATCACCTGACCCCTCATCTATTTATGATATCGAAATTAATGGACTCACAGGTCAGCCTTTAACGCTTTCCAATTATAAAGGAAAATATGTTTTGTTTGTGAATGTTGCTTCAAAATGCGGGTTTACGCCTCAATACAAGGAGCTACAAACCCTCTATGAGACACATCAAGATAAACTAGTGGTCATAGGAGTGCCTTGCAATCAATTTGGAAAACAAGAGCCAGGAGACTCCAAGGATATTGAATCGTTTTGCGAAATCAATTACGGTGTTAGTTTTCCCATAACAGAAAAAGTAGATGTGAAAGGCTCCAAACAGCACCCTTTATATCAATGGCTCACTCAAAAACAAAAGAATGGTGCTAAAGATTCTAATGTAAAATGGAATTTTCAAAAATACTTAGTTGGTCCAAAAGGAAACCTTATTGATTTTTACTTTTCAATGACAACACCAACAAGTTCAAAAATTACTAAACATATAAAATAGATACCTATGTTCAATTTATTCAAAAAGACAAGTGAAGTTGATAAGCTTCAAAAAAAATACGAAAAACTAATGAAAGAATGGCATACGCTATCCACTACAAATAGAGGTGAAAGTGATAAAAAATATGCTGAAGCTGAAAAGATTCAACAACAAATTGCACAACTTCAAAAAAAATAACCTTGAGATTTTTTAGAGTACTTATAGCCTTTATTGTATTAAATTTTGGAGCGCTTGGATTAGGCGCTCTTTTTATGGGAAAAGGGGCACAGTCTGCATGGTATTTAGAATTAGAAAAAGCACCGTGGACACCAGACGGTTGGGTCTTTGGTGCGGCTTGGACACTCCTAATGATTTGCTTTTCGGTGTACATGACTTTCTTGTATCTCAAACGACCAACTAATACGGTCTTTATACTCTTCATGATACAGTTTATTTTAAATATAAGTTGGAACTTATTGTTTTTCAATCAGAAACTAATAGATTTCGCATTAGTTAATATTCTATTATTAACCGTAATGGTTGCGGGGTTTTTCATTTCTTACCTTAAAGACTTAAAGGGCAAATCAATACTCATATTGCCTTATTTTATTTGGTTGTGTATTGCCACGTCTCTTAACCTTTATATCGCATTATATAATTAATATAAAATGTACTTACTACAAATGTTACCAAACACGTAAATAACCGATCACGCAGAGCATATAACCGAAGGAACATACCACATATATACACATGAAAATTTATACACTACACAAAAAACAAAAATTACCGATAACTTTAGATGACGCTTGGTCCTTTTTGTGTAATCCTGCTAATCTGTCTAAGTTAACACCTTCAAAAATGAATATGAAAATCATTACTGGAGCAGACAGACCAATGTATGCAGGTCAAGTATTGCAGTATAGTGTCACACCTTTAGCAGGAATTAAAACCAAATGGGTTAGCGAAATAACGCAATTTGAAGACCATAAATACTTCGTTGACGTACAACTGTATGGACCTTATGCTTTTTGGCATCACAAACATTTTATAACTGAAATTGATGGAGGCGTTGAGATGGAAGATATTATTGATTATAAGGTTCCCTTCGGAATACTAGGCCAACTCGTTCAACCCTTAATTGTGAAACCCAAATTAGAAGAAGTTTTCAATTATCGTAGAGAGCAACTAGAGAAGCTATTCGGAACATATTACACTTAATTATCGTATTTCTACTATATAAAAATACTATTTATAACTTATGATTTCTATTTTTGTAGAAGGCCTAATGAGGCCTTTTTAATACGATGGAAAGCATATTAAAAATTTCCGAAGCAAAAATTTTATATAATGAAACAACCACTATCTATTTTTTGGTTTAGACGTGATTTACGTTTAGATGACAATCACGGGTTTTTCAAAGCTCTGAAAAGCGACTATCCAGTATTACCTATTTTTATTTTTGATTCTGATATTTTAGATAAGTTACCAAAAGATGATGCAAGACTAACCTTTATCTACGATACGCTTCAGCAAATGCGATCAACTCTAGAAGAAAAGTATGATAGTAGTATCGCTATGTTTCATGGGAAACCTATTGATATTTATAAGCAATTAGTGACTAATTATAAGATACAAGAAGTCTATACCAATCATGATTACGAGCCTTATGCAACAGAACGTGATATCGAAGTTGAACAATTCTTAAAAGATGAACATATAGCATTCAAAACTTTTAAAGATCAGGTCATCTTTGAAAAGGACGATGTTGTCAAAAAAGATGGATTACCCTACAAAGTGTACACCCCTTACATGAAGGTTTGGAAAGCACAATTCAGGCTACAAAAATTAGAGATATACGATACCGAATCCCATTTTGGAAATCTAATTGATGATGATACGTTACCCAATTTAAGTTTATCAGACATTGGCTTTAAAAAATCAAATCAGCACATTGTGGATTATACGGTCACCCCGACTCTTATCCAAAACTATGAAGATACCAGAAACTTTCCAGCAAAAGATTCTACTTCTAAGGTAGGCCCACATTTAAGATTCGGGACTGTTAGTGTTCGTAAAATGATACAAAAAGCAATTGCCGAAGAGAATGAAATATTTTGGCAAGAGCTTATTTGGAGAGAATTCTTTATGCAAATCTTATGGCATTTTCCACAGACTTCAAAAGATGCCTTCAAATCAAAATATGATAGAATAGAATGGCGCAATAATGAAGAAGAATTTAAGCTTTGGTGTGAAGGCCAAACTGGCTACCCATTAGTAGATGCAGGTATGCGACAACTTAACGAAACCGGGTTTATGCACAATCGTGTACGCATGTTAGTTGGTAGCTTTTTATGTAAGCATTTACTCATTGACTGGCGTTGGGGAGAAGCTTATTTTGCTGAAAAATTACATGATTATGACATGTCTAGTAATGTAGGTAACTGGCAATGGGTTGCAGGTTCTGGTGTGGATGCATCACCTTACTTTAGAATATTTAATCCTACATCACAAATACTTAAGTTTGATAAAAACTTAACATATATACAAAAATGGGTTCCAGAGTTTCAAGAACTGACCTATGCGAAACCTATGGTAGATCATAAAATGGCGCGCGAACGCTGCTTAAAAACGTATAAGGACGCTGTTAGCTAACATAAAGTGAATACCTTTTCAAATCTCAGCGTATGATTTTTAGTTTTTAGAATAATTAAGATAACAAATGGCAAAACCCTTTTACCGTATAAAAGAGTAAAAAAAAGTTATTGAGTTAGGTTTTATCCTGCGTACTGCTATCGTTAAATTAAAACGACTGGTGTTTCTATGACGACATATGGGCAAGATACAGATAAGAGATATATCACTCAAGACTAGTGCAATAGTGGTCACTGATACACTATTTGTGAGATGGCATCACAACCATATTCGAATTGTAGGTTTAAAAAATAGAAAGCATCAAAACGAAAAGGCTAAAAATATCACAAGAGTTCCAATCCTGATATATCCCCTTAAAAAATAAAAAAAGAGAGCTCGTATGCTATTCCTCTAAAATATGTGGATAGCAAAGCAACAACCGATTATTTGATTTCTAGATCATCTAACACAAAAATAATGTTCTATTAGGAACACGATGATGGATACTTAGAACGTATAAAGCGTATTAACGAACCACTTCGATTTATTTCATAATAAAGCCTCGACGAATCGAGGCTTTATTATGTATGTTAGTATCCTTCCGAAGAAAAATTAATTCCCTTCGATACGTGTGATTTTCGCACCAATAGCGCGTAAACGTTCATCAATATTTTCATACCCTCTATCTATTTGTTCGATATTATGAATTGTAGATGTACCTTTTGCGGATAATGCTGCAATTAATAAAGACACACCTGCTCTAATATCTGGAGAGGTCATTGTCGTTGCTTTTAATTGTGATTGAAAATCATGACCAATTACGGTTGCTCTATGTGGATCACAAAGAATAATTTTCGCTCCCATATCAATCAATTTATCAACGAAGAATAAACGGCTTTCAAACATTTTTTGGTGTACAATTGCACTACCTCTAGCTTGTGTCAAAACCGTAAGTATAATACTTATCAAGTCTGGTGTAAAACCTGGCCACGGTGCATCTGAGACTGTTAATATAGACCCATCGATATAATTTGAAACTTCATAACCATCTTTATGTGCTGGAATATGAATATCATCCCCTTGACGCTCGACTGTAATTCCTATTTTTCTAAATACGTTTGGTATTTGACCTAAGTCATCCCAACTCACATTAGTAATTGTTAATTCACTTTTTGTCATTGCGGCTAAACCAATCCAACTTCCAATTTCAATCATGTCTGGAAGCATTCTATGGTTTGTACCACCTAATGTATCTACACCTTCTATGATTAACATATTAGAACCTACACCACTAATCTTTGCTCCCATGCGGTTAAGCATTTTACAAAGTTGTTGTAAATAAGGCTCACAAGCTGCATTGTAGATGGTTGTTATACCCTCTGCTAACACTGCTGCCATGACAATATTAGCGGTACCTGTTACAGAAGCTTCATCAAGAAGCATATAAGTGCCTTTAAGTTTATTGGCTTCTACACCATAAAATAAATCTTCCTTATTATATCTAAATGTAGCACCTAAATTAATAAACCCTTGAAAATGTGTATCCAAACGACGACGACCAATTTTATCTCCTCCAGGTTTTGGAATATATCCTCTACCAAAGCGAGCCAACAAAGGACCAACAATCATGATAGAACCTCTTAAACCTTTTCCGTCTTCTTTAAACTCAGCAGACTCTAGATATTTTAAGTTAACATCATCTGCTTTGAATGTATAAGAGCCGCTGCCAACTTTATCGATTTTAACACCTAAATTTTTAAGTAAAGCGATTAGTTTATTGACGTCAATAATATCTGGAATATTATCTATCCTAATTTCTTCGGCAGTAAGTAGCACTGCACATAATATTTGTAAAGCTTCGTTTTTAGCGCCTTGAGGTTGTATTTTCCCTCTTAATTGGTGACCTCCTTCAATAATAAATGTGGACATGAAATATGATTAATAGCGTTTTCTGTTTCGATTAGCATTCGTACTTTTCTTATGATGCGCCTTCTTAGTAGTCGTATTAGTATTAGAGTATTTAGTTTTATTACGCATCAAAGTCGTAGCATCTGTAAGGTCTTCTTCACTACCTTTTAAATCAATCTTACCATCAGATAATTCGAATAAATGATTAAAAATTACATAATCTTCTACGGTATCTTTATTCCAATTAAGGAAACACTTTTTCATGTGGTTCGCAATGGTGTATGTTAAAGCCTCTTTCAATTCTCCATCTTCCCATGTATTCGCTACATCAATCATGGTCTTTATATTGTTTCCGTAGAAACGATATTTAGGAAAGTTTTGAGGATATTTTAAAGGTTCTGGTCTTTCGTTTAGCTCTTCCTTTGTAGTCGTAGGATACGGAGAATCTGCATCTAACTCGAAATCTGCAATTATAAAAAGCTGATCCCAAAGTTTATGTTGAAAATCTGGTACATCGCGTAAATGTGGTTGCATATTACCCATCACATTAATAATGGATTTTGCGACTTTATTACGTTCTTCTTTTGTTGGTAACTCTTTAGCGTAATTAACCATTTTTTGTAGATGTCTTCCGTACTCTGGAATAATCAATTGTTCACGCTCTGTGTTGTATTCTATATCGTCTATCAAAATATAAGCTTGTGTAGTATTTGTGTGTTATGCATGAAGTACTTCTGCACGAGCGCAAAATACAAAAAAATAGTTATCTCAAGTTCTTTTTTATAAAGAAATAACACCTTCTACTTGATCTGCAACTTCTTTATATTTAGTAATAACGGCATCTGGATCTTTCATTTCTAAAATAATAGAGATACTTGTATACGTTCCTTTTCCAGATTCTTTAGTGGTGATTACCGCTCCTAAATTATCAAACAAATCTTCTATTGTTTTAATTTTTATAGCCTCTGTAGGCACTATAAACTTATAAAGGTATTCTGACGGCCAAACGGCAGTTTCACGTAATCGCCCTTTTAATTTATTATAAAATTCTTCTGTTTTATTTGGTTTACTCATGGTTTTTTATTCTTCAAAAACAAAGATACTGTTTACTTTCTATTTTGTTTTTATGTTATTGATATCGTTTTAAGTATAATATAAGACATGACCAAATTGAATTATTTAGTTGAAATGAGAACTTCATTTGCACGACTTCTAACTAAAAAGAAACGATTTGCTTAAGTTATTTCACGCTTACGATGGTATTCCTTAAATTTACAACCAAAACCTTGCCAAATTGAACACACAACGAATTGTTATTACTGGTGGCCCTGGAACTGGAAAATCATCTCTTATAAACGAATTACTATCTAGAGATTTTATTTGTTTTGAAGAAGTCTCAAGACAAGTCACTCTAGACGCCAGAAAAGATGGCATTGAACAACTATTTTTAACTAAGCCACTCCTTTTTAGTGAGTTACTTTTAAAAGCAAGAACCCAACAATTTAAAGAGGCGGACAATATTGCTGAAACTATCGTTTTTTTAGATAGAGGTTTACCAGACGTTTTGGCATACATGGACTATGTAAAAAGTGACTATCCAAAGCATTTTACAGATAGTTGTGAAACTCATGTGTACCATAAAGTATTCGTTTTAGCCCCTTGGCAGGAGATTTTTGTGAGTGACAGCGAACGCTATGAGAATTTTGACCAAGCCGTAGAAATTCACCATTCGCTTTTAGAGACCTACAAACGCTTTGGTTATGAATTGATTGATGTGCCCTTTGAAAGTATTGTCAATAGAACAGATTTTATTCTAGATCATTTAAATCTTTAGATGGCTCATCCCATAAACATATTAGAACAGTACTGGAATCACACCTCTTTTAGACCACTACAGGAAGAGATCATCACTTCTGTTTTAGAGAATAATGATACGTTTGCATTATTACCAACAGGTGGCGGAAAATCGGTTTGTTTTCAAATTCCTGCACTCCTTAAAGACGGGATTTGCATTGTTGTATCGCCTTTGGTTGCCTTGATGAAAGATCAAGTTAATAGTCTTAAAGACAAAGGGATTAAAGCCATGGCTATTACGAGCGGAATTAGATATACAGAACTTGACGCTTTACTTGATAATTGTATCTACGGAAATTATAAGTTTTTATACCTCTCGCCAGAACGTTTACAACAAGACATTGTGAAGCAACGTATTGAACAAATGAACGTTAATCTTATCGCTGTTGACGAAGCACACTGCATCAGTCAATGGGGAAATGATTTTAGACCCGCTTATAAAAACATTACTATTTTAAGACAATTACAACCACATGTCAATGTTATTGCTCTTACCGCTACAGCAAAACCAGAGGTTGTTGAGCAAACTATAAAAGAACTTGATTTTATTGCGCCTAAAATTTTTAAAGCCTCTTTTACGAGACCTAATATCTCATATCAAGTACAACATAGTGAAGATAAAATATACGACTTAGAACAACAGCTTAAATTGCATAAAGGATCTTCAATAATTTATGTCCGCAGTCGAAAGATGAGTATTGAGATTCATAATATTTTGGAAAAAAAGGGATTTAGCTCTACTTTTTTTCATGGTGGCATTCCTACAAAAGACAAAAATGACCGTCTCTATCAATGGATGAATAATCAAAAAGAGATTATGGTGGCGACTACTGCTTTTGGTATGGGAATTGACAAACCAGATGTAAAAACTGTAATTCATATTAATTTACCAGAAAGTCTTGAGAGTTATTACCAAGAAGCAGGACGTGCTGGACGAAATAACGAAAAGGCGTATGCTATTTTATTGACTAATAACAGTGATGAGCAAATCTTAAAAAATCAGTTTATAAAAAGCTTACCGTCCATAGACGAGATAAAATTGGTGTATAGAAAGTTGTGTAACTATTTTCAAATCTCTTATGGAGAGGGAGAATTGAGCGCGCATCAATTCAATTTTAGTGATTTTTGCACTGCTTATAATTTTAAAAGCTCAAAAACCTTTAATGCGCTTCAATTGTTAGATAGAAATAGTGTGATTAAATTATCACAGCAGTTTAATTATAAAACCAAACTTCAATTTATCGTGAGTAATGCCAGTATGTTTTCGTATTTGAATACGCATGTACAATATAATACTGTAGTCAAAACAATTTTGAGAACTTATGGTGGAATTTTTGAACACCAACTTGCTATAAATTTAACTTTAGTCGCTGATAAATCTTCAGTTCCTGAAAAACAAATCATAGCCATTCTACACCAACTTCATAAAGATGGTATTGTGGACTTCTTATTTTCTAATACAGACTCTGAAGTTCTTTTTCTGCAACCCAGAGAAGATGATAAAACAATTAATAGAATTGCTAATGTTGTTGAGCACCAACAAGCACTTAAACGTGCGCAAATTGATGCTGTATTAAAGTTTATAGACAATGACCGTATTTGTAAAAACAAACAACTATTAAAATACTTTGGTGAAATTACAGCTATCGATTGTGGTATTTGTTCCGTGTGCGTGCATCATAAAATTTCCGAAGAAAAAAAAGACAGTCGCACCGTCACAACGCGAGTGATTTTAGCATTAGAAAAAAGCCAAATGAGTTCTAGACAATTGGTAGAAGACTTACCCTTTGAAAAAAACGATGTTTTTAAAACCCTACAGTCCTTACTTGAACTGGACGCTATTGAGTTGACAGCTGCTAACCGCTATAAAATAAAGACAAAATGATACGTGCATGTTAACAGCGTTAACGACCAAGAGATTGGTTAATAGCAAGACGCCTGTAATCTATGAACGATAAGACCTAAAAACAGATGAAAAGAGATAGTTTAAGAATTATATTTATGGGAACTCCAGATTTTGCGGTTGCCACTTTAAAAACACTAGTCGATAGTGACTATGATGTGGTTGGTGTCATTACTGCTCCAGATAAACCAGCGGGTCGCGGACGCCAACTAAACGAATCTGCCGTTAAGAAATACGCAACAGAGCATGGTTTAAAAGTTTTACAACCCACCAATCTAAAACATCCAGATTTTATAAAAGAATTAGAGGCATTGGACGCTAATCTACAAATTGTAGTTGCTTTTAGAATGCTTCCAGAAGTGGTATGGCACATGCCAAAGTATGGAACTTTTAACTTACATGCTTCGCTCCTTCCTAATTATAGAGGTGCCGCTCCCATACATTGGGCCATCGTTAATGGCGAAACAGTATCTGGTGTTACTACCTTCTTTATAGACGAAAAAATTGATACAGGTGCTGTTATTTTACAAGAAGCTATCGCTATTGCAAATGATGAAACAGTGGGAACACTTCATGATAAGTTAATGGTTCTTGGTAGTACGGTTGTTCTTAAAACCGTAGCTCTTATTCAAGAAGGTGACGTTACGACGACTATTCAACCAAAAACCGAAGCATTAAAAACGGCCTATAAACTAGATAAGGATAATTGTAAAATTGATTGGAGTTTAGATTTAGATACTATTTATAATAAGATAAGAGGTTTGAACCCTTTTCCTGCTGCTTGGTGTTATTTAAATAATGGCGAGGAGCATCTCAGCATTAAAATATTTGCTATTGAAAAGGAAATTTTTGATCATGAGTTAGATTCTGGTGCACTAGACATATCCAAACATGAGCTAAAAGTAGCGGTTATAGGAGGTTATATAACTATTAAAGAAATACAACTTCCAGGAAAGCGAAAAATGGATGTGAAGTCTTTACTTAACGGTTATGATTTTAACCAAAATGCAAAAATGCTCTAAACCCCTTATAGACATTGATATTTTGAAAATATCGGATAAAATACATTCCTTTATTAACAAATATTCAAAGTTATCAACAAATATCGGCATTTCCCTTGCTATTACTTGCGTAGATGGATTTTACGTATAATTTTGTCTACGGATTTAACAATAACGTTTAACCCAACTTTTTTTTTAACAATTTAAAATATAATTTTATGAACAAAACAGATTTAATCAACGGAATGGCAGAGAACGCAGGAATTACTAAGGCTGCTGCTAAAAAAGCATTAGATTCATTATTAGTTGATATCGAAGGATCTTTACAAAAAGGTAACAGAGTTTCTTTAGTAGGATTTGGTTCTTGGTCAGTTTCTAAAAGATCTGCAAGAGAGGGAAGAAATCCTCAAACAGGAAAAACTATACAAATTAAAGCTAAAAACGTAGTAAAGTTTAAAGCTGGTTCTGATTTAAGTGGTGCTGTAAACTAGTACATCGCTAAAATAGATTACGAAAAGCTCACTGAAAAGTGAGCTTTTTTGTGTTTATAACAAGAGTAATTGGCTCATTTTATAGGTTATTAACAAAATATTTTTTAGATTTATTATACAAACTCTAAGACATGATTACATCCAAGCCCAAAAAAGGACATCTCTTAATTGCCGAACCATCCATCATTGGTGACTTATCATTTAATAGGTCTGTAATTTTATTAGCCGATTATAATGATGAAGGGTCCATTGGTTTTATTTTAAATAAACCATTAGACTATACGCTCAATGATCTCATTCCTGAAACAAAAGCTCAATTCACAGTTCACAATGGTGGCCCTGTAGAACAAGATAATTTATACTTCATACATAAGGTACCACAACTTATACCTGATAGTATAGAGATCTCTAATGGTGTCTTTTGGGGAGGCAACTTTGAAATCGTTTTACAACTTCTAAAAGAGCAAAAACTTATGGACTCAGATATTCGGTTTTTTCTAGGATATTCTGGTTGGGAACCTGAACAACTTGATAATGAATTAGAATCAAATGCATGGATTATCTCTGAGAACGTTTATAAAAACGAGCTCATAGAAAAAAGTTGTGAATCCTTCTGGAAACAAAAAATGTTAGAACTTGGAGGTGATTATTCACTTTGGTCTAATGCTCCTGAGAACCCAAGCTACAATTAGCGACGCGTACAACGCACCAGGACCTTTAAAAACACTTCTCGCAGACCCACATATCCTTATACGGTATAACCAAAACAAAGGCGATACTTAAAATTTAGTTTACAACTAGATTCTTTTATAGAACTGTGTTTATGATTCTGCAATTTCTAAATCATTAAACAGCCTGTAATTCAAATTTTAATGCGCTCATTCTGACACATTGTGGGTCTAAGACAACCGCAACTTTGTATTTAAACGCTTCAAGATATCTTCTGAAATTTTAGTCTTAAATTCTTTTTTGCGATACTTTAAAATGGGTTGAATTCCAACAATTACATTCGTAATAAATAATTCATCTGCTTTTTGCAACTCAAAAGGTGAGATAGACGTCTCCTCAACAACATAATCTCCAGAATTTACAATAACCTCTATAATTTGTTTTCTCATAATCCCTTTGAGACAACCATCATCTATAGGCGGTGTTTTTATGTGTTCTCCAACAACCAGAAATAGATTTCCGTTTAGTGCTTCAACAACACTTTTATTGGTGTTTAAGACTAGGCAGTTGTCTAATTCATTTTCTTCGGCATAGATACTACCCAGAACATTAATGGCCTTATTATTCGTTTTTAATGTGGATAATAACCCAGGAGCAACAAAGTAATCTTTGTATAAATCAACGGTGTACTCGGCTGTTTTTGGGAGGGTATAAAAATCACTATCTGCTTTCTCAACAATTATGGAGTAGTTTATTGTTTTTTCCTTCGGAAGATACTTACCACCTTCTCCTCTATCCACATTGAGTCGCACTCTCACTGAAGATTTCGCTAAACCATTCACATTAATGGTTTTTAAGAGCTCTTCTTCAAGAAATTCCATTGTAAAGTTCATTGGGATTTCCATACGCATGATACGCATTGAAGACATGAGTCTAAAGTAATGATCCTCCCAAAATAAAATTTTACCATACACTACTTTTATGGTTTCAAAAAGTGCGTCACCATATTTATAACCTCTATTTTCCGAAGATATAAAAGGTGTATTTTCAATTAGGGTACCATTAACATTTATCATAAAAAAAGTCTCGATTAGGGTCGAGACAAATATAAAACATAAATGATCTACAAGTCTTAAGCTGATCCTAAAACTTGCTTCAAACTTGAAATTTGGTTAGCCCAAAGCATTTTTGACTCCTCAATTTCGTCGTCCTCTGCAAAATCTGTGACTATAATAGACACATCTTTTGTGATTTCATCGACTTGTATTCTAATTTCAAAATAATCTGATGAACCGTCTTCGTCATCACTTAGCCATCTAAACTTGATACGCTCTCCACTTTTTTTACTCAATAATTTAGCAGTTTCTTCACTTCCATCCCATATAAATGTAAATAACTCACCTCTCGAATTCACATTATCTGAAAACCATTCAGACAAGCCTGAAGGTGTTGATATATATTGATATAAAAGTTGTGGTGAAGCCTGTATAACAAACTCCATCTCAATTTTAACTTTGTCTTCCATAGTTGTAATATTATGGTGTCAATATATACATTAATTATTGAGTTTAAAACTAAAACATAAAAAAAATAATTTGCACATTTTATGTTTGTACAGATAGATATTGTTTTTATATTTGCACCCTCAGAATGGCGAGGTAGCTCAGTTGGTTAGAGCGTTGGATTCATAACCCAGAGGTCACGGGATCGTGCCCCGTTCTCGCTACAGTCTTAATTAAGTACAAACAACGGTTTAGTTCACACTAAACCGTTTTTTTATGATTACTAAAGCTTTAAAACCAAAATAATGCTGATTACTAGTGACTTATAATATCACACCAAGAGCTTTAGCAGCGAACATTTTGAGGTTTTATTAGCAAAAAAAACACAATAAACTAGACTTACTAGGTCGTATAGTACAGGTATTCAATACATCATATAAAACTTTATTTTACAGGGGAGTAACGCTATTTTGAGACTAAAACTCTTATTGACCCCATTCGTAACGTTTAAAACATAGCCCCCCTTTAGTTAGCCAACTCTCGTTGTATTCCAATTCTAAAACAACGCTCCTCTCCTAAATATTGAGGATTACCGTGTTTTTCTGACCAAAACCCTTCTAAAAGATCTTTTGTAATACATTTATAAACAGCAACACCCTTATAGAGTGTTTCATTATCGCCTTTGTAATTAAAATTAATAACCAAAATATTATCTTTGAAAAAACCGGTTCCTAACTGCACTTGATCAGTATTGATTAACCATTTTGCTACAATCCTATTATTGTCATCTACTGTTAATTGCAGTGTGCCTTTGTAAGTCGCGTTATCTCCATCTTGATTACATCCTATGATATTGAAGTGACCTATGAGTTCTGTTATCGTCATTTATGATCTGATCTCTTTTGATTTGGTTACGGGTATGCTGTTTCACTGAGCTGTTGGTAATTAAAAGATACCTCTCTAATTTAAATGACTAAGACGGCTTATAACATCTCACTTTAAATACCAAACATCACGATCACAGCAGCTTATCTCTTTTTACCTTTAGTTTTCTCATCATTAAGCTTCACATAAATCAGTTTCAAGCGACCTCTTGGATCCTCACGTCTTTCAATTTCAAAATCAGAAATAGAATTTATTAAAGGTGTTAGTTTTTGAAAACCATAATTTCTAGAATCAAAATTAGGTTGTTTTTTAAGGAGTAAACTTCCCACATCACCCAAAAATGCCCAACCATCGTCATCTGCAACATCGTCTATGGTTGTCGCTATAAACTTAATCTCTTTTTGCGTTATGTTATCGTAATTATTTTTTGGCGCTGATGATTTAGCAGATGCTGTAGACGTACTTTCTTCGGTTATATTTTTAAGAATCTCGATATAAATAAATTTATCACAAGCCACTATGAAAGGGTTCGGTGTTTTCTTTTCTCCTATCCCATAGACTTTCATACCTGCCTCTCTTAAACGGGTGGCTAAACGTGTAAAATCGCTATCACTAGAGACTAAACAAAACCCATCTACTTTCTCTGAATACAAAACATCCATAGCATCGATGATCATAGCCGAGTCTGTCGCATTTTTACCCGTAGTATATCCATATTGCTGGATAGGCGTTATGGCATTTTCTAACAACAAATTTTTCCATTTCGATAAATTTGGCTTGGTCCAATCACCATAGATACGCTTAATGGTAGGATTACCATATTTAGCAATTTCTTCCATCATTTCTTTTATATAAGCCGACGGTATATTGTCGCCATCTATAAGTACTGCTAGTTTAATATCCATTTGTTTTTGCTTATACTATTTGATTAAATATAAAGATAATTGTTGTACTACAAAAAACCACTCCTAATGGAGTGGTTTAACTATACGGGTCTTAAGCCATTACTTACGACTTGATTTTTTAGCCAACTTTGCAGCTTTTTTTTCTTTAGGTGATAATGCTGCTTCTTTTTTTACATTCTTTTTTGAATCTTGCGATTTTGCCATGACTTGGTAGTTTAAGTATTAATAAGTATAAATATAGTAAATGGTTGGTTAATGCCTCGTTTTTTTTATTAAAAAACACGCAGAACTACCTATACAATTGTACTCAGGATGTCGTAGGTTGGCCAAATGATAAATGTAAAAAAAATCTAAAGCATTAGTAACGTATAATTATGCGATACTGTATCACTTCTATGTGTATTATTTATAGAGTTGTGCAGTAAATGAAGTTACGTTATTTGTAGATGCTATTTGACATAACATACGCACATTGCTAGGCGTAAGTTTACCTTTTAATGAAACATTTAAAGTCGTCCTGTATCTATAGTTAATTGTAACTATAAATATTTGTTATCTTTAATACTAAAAACAGTGCTAAACCACAAAATTCAAGCTTTAGTTTAAAGTCATTTTAAAACAAAATTTGAAAATAATTATAGAATATTACATTCAAACGGGAACTGAGAATTGACACAAAATTTATTGAGTATCGGATTTTAATTATGTGTAGCGCCTTTTTGTTTTGCAGTAAGTGTTGGTGTCATGTTGCTGTCATATTGTTGTCATGACGATGTCTCAAGGCTTACGCCACCAGCACAAACTTAATAATTAGCTTTGCATAATAATATTAAAAGCAAAATAATAATGGATTATAGTACAACTAATTTAAGAGCTATTAAAAAAATGAGATTAGAGCGACATTGGTCGCAAGAACAATTAGCCGAAATGAGCGGGTTAAGTGTAAGAACTATTCAGCGAATTGAAAACGGAGAAAATGCGGGTTTAGAATCATTAAAATCTTTGGCATCTGTCTTCGAAACTAATATTACTGATTCGAACAAGAAAGAAGAAATAGAACACATTAGAAAACAAGAAGAATATGTTCAAAATGTAAAAGGGTTTTATGGATTTCTTGCGCTAGCTATATTCAGCTTAGGTGTATTTTTTATTATTGCCCTTTTTGATTCTGATTCAGAAGGCTGGTTTTTATTTTTTTATATGCTGATTTTTTATGCGCTTGCTCTGGGAGTTGCTTATCTTAAAATTTTTGATTTTTTTGGAGAAGATTGGAAAAGAAAGCTGATTGATAAAAAATTCAAAAAGAAATAATGATTTTTAATTCGTAATAACGAATAACAAAACGGACAAAAAAAGCACTACAGACAAAGACGTGTGTAGCTTATTGCAGATGAGTTACTTAATCAAATTTTAATACTTATTTACTATATTTGGTTCACGGCTGACAAATAAACGTGTCTCGCATCTGCAACTAACCACACACCAAATGTTGTAGCCAATTAAAATAAACTACAGGAAGTTTAAAGCTAATGTAACAAAAACCGAATTCAAAGACCTATAAAGTATGATGAACTTAAAGAATACTTCCGAATTATTAATCACTTTACTATCTCAAGCCAATAAAAAATCAGAAAAAAAAGTTTATAACTGCTTTATCCGAACATTGACATCTTTAAAAAATAAAGACCTATCTGAAAACCAGTCTCAATTAATACAAGAAAAACTTTCTTCATTGAATTTAAAAACCACAACGGAAAATAGAAAAAAATACTACCAACAAAAACTTTCTGAATTTAAATCATTTCTGAAAAACGAATTTTCTTTCACAAGTGAAAAATATTATACAGAATTAGGAATAGCTTTTGGATTGAGTTTTGGAACTGGAATTGGTTTGGCGATTGGAACTGCAATAAACCCTATTACTGGAACAAGTATTGGATTGTCTATTGGAATTGGTGTTGGAATGTTAATTGGAATGATGTATGGTGCAAGAAAAGATGCTGAAGCTAAAAGACAAGGTAGAGTTATTTAAATAACTGGCTACAACATCGTGTATAATTAATGGCTTGGTCACTGCCGACTTACGAACATTGCTGCGGAATATTCTATCTGTGATTTATTTGCTAAATTAATTGCTTAACCACGTAACCAACCATAGACCAAATGTTGTGTGTTAGCCTTCATTATGGCCAACCACTAAGATTCCCGCTTTATCGAGAAATGAATATGATAAAATTCTTTATAAAAACACGATACAACCATATGAAAAAAAAACAAAACCAGAACCAGAAGTTTTAGATTCATTATCAATATACCTATGGGATTCTTATGGAGGTCACACGTTTAATCCTTCTCAATCACGTATTAATGCACTTATGAGCAGCTCTTCTTTTGATATTATTAGTGATAAAAACTTACGTAATCTTTTAATATCTTGGGATGAGTTGGTAGAAGATTATCAAATTGAGCTAACGAAACCACTAAACAAGTAGAGTTAAAGTATTAAAATAACGAAAGGCTAACAACCTTACCAATCATATAAAATCGTCAGAATGAGTAAAAGTATAATTGTAGCATTTATTTTTCTATTTGGGTTCAATCAGGTAAAGTCACAAAATACTGAACCCATTGTCATCGGCACCAAACATATACTACATTCCAACATCTTGAATGAAGACAGAGAATATTGGATTAACCTACCTGAATCGTACAACGACGATGAAGAATCCTACAAAAAGTATCCTGTTCTTGTTGTCCTTGACGGCAATACTCATTTTAATTTTATAACTGGTATCGTAAGCTATATGAGTGGAAATGGAAAAATTCCAGAAATGATTGTTGTATCCATACAAAATGTAGATAGAAGACGAGACTACACACCAGACAAAACAATTACAGTAAGAGAGAATAATTCGGGAGGAGGTGATAAATTTATAAGCTTTTTGGAAGATGAGCTTATACCTGAACTGAATCGGGAATATAGAACAGCACCTTATCGAATACTTTTTGGCCATTCCTTGGGTGGATTATTAGCTACTCACGCTTATATGAAAGAAAAAACCCTTTTTAATTCATTTATTAGCGTTGACCCAAGTTTTGGAACATGGGATGCCAAAACCATGGATAAAAAATTAGAGTCTGTAACAGTTAATTCTTTTGATAGGTTTATTTACTTCGCAACAGCTAACTGGGGAAAAAGAAATATTAGAAACCGAGATCGCCATCTGCGATTGTACGACGCATTAAATAGTAAATGTGAAGGAGAGTTCCCTGCGAAGCTGGAATATTTCGAGAATGAAAACCATGGTTCTGTGCCACCTATTGCTTTTTATAATGGAATTTCTGCGATTTTTAAAGATTACGGAATTTCTTTCAGAGATGTAGACACTACGGTGCAGCTAATGGAACATTTCCAATCCATTTCTCAACGCCTTTCATGGAATTTTAAACCCCCTGAGTTACTTGTGAACAGAATAGGATATAGAATGTTAAGGAGTAGCAACGAAAATGAGACATCCAAAGCATTAGAATTCTTTATCTTGAATACAGAAAACTTCCCTAATTCATGCAATGCTTATGATAGCATGGGAGTGGCTTATGAAGTTTTAGGGAATAAGAAAAAAGCAATTGAAAACTATAAAAAGGCACTTGCACTTAATCCCAAGAGCGCACATGCAAGAATGAAGATAGACTACTTAAACAAGAGCGAATAAATACAATTAGTAACACTATGTATAATTAGTTGCTAGTTCTCCTCTACTCACAAAAATTGCCTATGCCCATTCGCTACTCACGTGTTGTCTCGCAGATTTTATATTCAGTTTGTATGTCCTAAGTCTGTTGTGTAATCAAAAAACAAATCATATACAGCGAGGTTGGCACACATTAAAAGTACATTTATAAATCCAAATTCAGGATATAATTAAATGAAGTTGTTATATATAAAAACAGACTTATGAAATCACTTATTAGACTTAATGTTATTATTTTATTATCTATAATTAGCTTTGGATGTACGGACGACGACGCTAATACAATAGAAGACCCCATTCTAACTTTAACTGATGTAGATGGTAACGTTTACAACACAATAACTATTGGAGATCAAGTATGGATGCTTGAAAATCTAAAAACTACATCATATAATGATGGCGCACCAATTAATGAATATACCTTTGGAAATGATTGGCATAATGGCAATACTCAAATTGACTATTATCAGTGGGCAGACACATTTGATTTAAACAATCAATTTGACGAAGAATTACCATTTGATTATTATGGTGCCATGTATAACCATTTTGCGATTGAAAGTGGTAAACTAGCACCTGAGGGATGGCGAATTCCAACGGTAGAAGATTATATGGAATTAGAGAGTTATCTTGCTAACAACGGACAGTCAGGAACTGAAGGAGAAGCACTTAAAACCACCACTGGATGGCTTGATATTGCTGGTAATGGCACTGATGCTATAGGTTTTAAAGGCCTTCCAAATGGCTACATCCATGCATTTGGAGGACCAACTTTAGGAGGCGGCATTTGCACTTGGGCAACCAATCAGGTCGATGTGCAGAATGGAACTAGAACTTCAATTAATCTATTTAATGAACCAACACTGATGTATGCAAATAATGCGATACAAATTGGAGCAGGTATTAGATGCATAAAAGACTAACGTACCAATACTGTATATAAGTAAATACTAGTCCAAGCCTACATGCGCAAATTGCTTAAGCCAGTTCGATGCACTCGTGTCTTGGAGGTTTTCTATTCGGTTTTTATGTACTCAATTGTGTACTTAAACCACGCAACTACACATATAAAAAAAATATTAGCACATTTGACGCAACCTTTCTCATATGTTTACATCTTATCAAAAAATAGCTTCATATGAAAAAAATAATTGTATTACTTATCACCGTATTCTGTTTCAATACAGTCATAGCACAAAATAATGCTATAAAAATCACCAACGTAAATACCAATAAAGAAAAAATTATAAAAGAAAATAGAAGAATAAAACTCAAAACTACTGATGGACAAAAAATTAAAGGTCGTTTTAAAGTAGAAAATAATAACACCCTTATTATTGATAATGTTCGCATAAATTTAACTGATATTGATGAATTAAAACGCAATCCTCTATTAACATCTATCCTCGTCACTGGATTTCTTGTTTACGGTGGATCAATAACACTAGGCTTTAGTGTTTTAGTTGGCGTATTAGCTGATTCTTCTGCATTTTGGTTGACTATCCCAGCAGCCGGCATGATATATACAGGCATAAAAGCACCAAATTTCAATAAAAATCACAAAATGGATAAAGGTTGGAAATTTGAATTAATATCTCTACCAGATTAGAACCCCTACTAACCCTACACAAACACGCAAGCAAAACAGAAAACAAACTACAACCTAGCGTAACCCATGGCGCCCCTAACCTACCATCCCACTAACAAAAACCGCAACAAATTCTTTTATTTTATCCAGAATACGTTCTCCAATTGATCTCGCTTGCTGTATACTTGGTCTATTGCCTAAACATTTAAAAACATCGTCTCCTATAGGCTCTTGACCACTATAAATATAGGTGTCTATTCAAGCCTTTTAAAGTGGTGGAGTGAGCCTTACCCAATTCATTGTCGTCTCTTTTAATAATGCGCACTAAGGGAACCCGTAACAACACCTCTTAAATTTAACATAGTTTTACTGAAATATACGTAGAACTACGTATACAAGTGCGTTAAGAAAAGCACTAGATTTATCAAACCATAAAAATAAAAAAATCTGTAGTATTAGTGAAGTGCAACTAAGGGAACCCGTAACACTTGTCTTTGTGTTTTTTATACTATTGTACAGTAAATGGTATTATGTTTTTTATACCTGATAATTGGCATTACACACACACTGCAATGCTTGAGGTTAGGTTTTAAGTAAACATTTACAATACTAGTGGATCTATAAAGGATGTATAACATCTGTTGTATCTATCTTATATTTAGGTGTAAAACAAACATATGTTACATATATCCCCTATTTGGGTGTAAAAAGAACATATGTTATATATACTATTGTTGACAACAAGTTAAAAAAATGAACAAAAAGCTACAATATAAATTTTCCATCATAATATCACTTATTTGGATTTTTAGTTCTAATGCGCAAATAACATTGAATA
>NZ_JBLIET010000036.1:0-29723 GCF_047633235.1 Psychroserpens sp.
TCCTCGATCAACAAGCTTATTATTACTTAGTTGCATGTCTACCATTTTATTTCCTTTTATCTTGTTGAGTTTAATCATGGTAGAAGTCGTAAGCATATTTAATACTAATTTTTGTGCAGTCCCTGCTTTCATACGAGAACTACCGGTTACAAATTCTGGACCGACAACAACCTCTATAGGATACTGTGATATTTTGGATAGTGGGCTATTTTTATTACAAGTAATACAACCGGTAATGATTCCTTTTGAGTTGCATTGATTTAAGGCAGCTATGACGTACGGTGTAGTTCCTGAAGCTGCAATTCCAATGACAATATCATTATGTGAAATATTACATGTTTGTAAGTCTTTCCAGCCCTGTGTTGTTGAATCTTCAGCATTTTCTACAGCCTTTCTTATGGCTATATCTCCTCCTGCGATAAGTCCAATAACTACATCATGTGAGATTCCGAAAGTTGGTGGACATTCTGATGCATCAAGAATGCCTAATCGTCCGCTAGTGCCTGCGCCAATATAAAATAGTCGGCCACCAATTTTTAATTTTTCAACTATTTTTTCTACGATTATCTCAATTTGAGGGATGGCTTTTTCTACAGCTAGAGGAACAGACTTATCTTCGTTGTTCATATGTGTTAGCAGTTCATTAATAGTCATTTTCTCTAAATGATTATAATCGGAGTCTTGCTCAGTAGTTTTTATAAACGTCATATTGTAAAAGTAGCTCATTTTTTTTGCGTTAGTGGTAGCAGTGACATCCTTTTTGTGTTTTTTACAAAAAGATATAACGGATAACACGACGCTTTAAAGTTTCACTTTAAAGGGTAACGTCCAAAATATTTTACTCAACCGTATAAATTAATTCGGCAACTTCTGACAATCTAAAATATCCAAGAGGAAAATTTTTTGGATTGGTTTCGTTGATACAATTACCTCGAACGGTTGCAGGTTGTGTCTCGAAAGGCCCGCCACCTTCTTGTGCATTTTGCTGAAGAAGTATAAACATAAACTCATAGAAACGCTCTGAAACCCCATAATTTCTTATAGTAACAAGATCACCAGCTTCTAGTTCTTCTTCTGTATAGAAACCGAAAATTTGATTACCATTTGTAAAATTGTCGTCATAGACTTCTAGAGTTGGAATATCTGGAATATCATTTAGGAACTCAAAGAAATAGTAATTCTCTTCATTTATTGGATCTGTATAAAAAGCCTTTAGCTCTGTTTCATCTCCGCTAAAACCGCCTTCATCATTTTGTTCTACAAAATCAATATCAACAACAGATTTTAGTGTCTCTGTGGCTGAGTATATTTGATCTTGATATCTAATTTCTAAACTATAGGTTTCATTAATTTGTGGAATAAACGCGTTGTTTTTGTAAATTCCCGTGTTACTATCTTCTGTGAACACAAATATATCGTCTCCAGCTTTTGATACCGTAACTTGCGCTCCAGAAGCTGGTTGAATTTCATTAGCAAAATAGGGAGCTGTTAACGTTAGCTTTATTTCTTGTTCATTTCCTGGACTATCTTTGAACCAATTTATTGAAGCATCGATTACTAATTTGGGTTCTATAGTATTCAAATCTACATCGATAACGTCTTCACAGGAACAGATGAATAAGGCTACTAATATATATAGATATTTTTTCATGATTTAAAACTTAAAATTATATGAAACTGATGGAATCACACCAAAAATTGCTAATCTAGTCGCTTCATTTTGACCTGTGATTCTATTTTGACCAAAATTAATTGAAGCTGCGTTTCGTCTGTTATAAAGATTATAAATACTGAAAACCCATTCACCTTTCAATTGTTTTTTAGAATTAGGATTGGGGTTATAAGTTGCAGAGAGATCTAATCTATGATACGTGGGTAACCTACTTGAGTTTCGAGCTTCATAATTGGGTATCGTTATACCGTTATATTCATATTGGCCATTTGGAAATGTACTAGGTTGTCCTGTTTGAAAAATAAAATTACTACCAAATGTCCATTTCTCATTAAACTCATAACTTGCTGTTAGTGATATGTCGTGTGTTTTGTCAAATGGGGTATCATACCATTGACCGTTATTTATTCCTGCTTCATTTGAATTTCTGCCAGGTGTTTGCTGCTCAGATTTTGATAATGTATAGGCTAGCCATCCTTTGAATTTTCCTTCATTTTTTCTAAACAAAATTTCTAGTCCATAAGCTCTTGCTCTACCGTTTAAAATAACTTGTTCTATAGCGTTATTAGCAATTAAATCTGCACCGTCAACATAGTCGATTCTATTTTGTATTTTTTTATAGAAACTTTCTACTTCTAAAGAAAATAAATTGTCTTTAAATGTTCTAAAGTAACCTACAGCGACTTGATCTAATAATTGTGGTTTAGCGTATTTTCCACTTGGAGTCCAAATGTCTAAAGGTGTTGGGGAGGTTGTATTTGATAAGAGATGTAAATATTGCGTCATTCTATTGTAGCTAGCTTTTATAGATGATTTTTCATTTAATTGGTAAGCCAATGAAAACCTAGGTTCAATATTTGCGAAAGATTTTATAATATCAGTTCTCTCAGATTGTTCTGTCCCAATAGGATTTGCTTTTTCATAAATTTGAAGATCGTTATTAAAGATTAACGGATTATCATTTGCATAAACATTAAGTTCGTCTTGGCCTAGTCTCAAAAATGAACTTACTCTAAAACCATAGGATAGTGCTAATTTATCTGAAACTTGATGTTCTGCATCTATATAAATTGCATTTTCAAAGGCAAACTTATCTGTTAGTTTGAATGGATTAATTCCAGAAGACTCTGTTGAGGGCTTAATATCCCCTGGATTAAATTTGTAATAAATACTATTTAAACCATACTCTAATTTTAGATTATTACTGAGATAATGTTTTAAGTCATATTTAAAATTAAAATTTTGAATTCCTGAATTCCAATCGAAGCCTACAAAGTTTAAGTTTAAACCATAATAATAATCTGAATAAATAGCAGACATATTCGAAAATAATTTATCTGAAAATAGATGGTTCCACCTAAAATTTACGACTGTATTTCCATATGTGTTTTCAAAACTATCTGAAATATTAAAGACATCTCTTCCAAAGTAACCAGAGAGATAGATACTATTATTATCATTTAGGCGATAGCTTAATTTTGCATTTAAATCGTAGAAATAAGCAATATTATCTATATCGAATAATGGTAAAAAGAGATGTGCGTAACTACTTCTTCCAGCAATTAGGAACGACCCTTTTTCTTTTTTAATTGGTCCTTCTGCTAGCAATCTGCTAGATACAATCCCAATTCCACCATTCATATGAAACTCATTACTGTTGCCGTCTTTTTGATAGATGTCTAAAACGGAGGATACCCGTCCACCATATTTGGCAGGAATTCCGCCTTTGTATAATTTAATATCTTTTATTGCATCAGGATTAAAGACCGAAAAGAAACCAAATAAATGTGATGAATTAAAAATAGTAGCTTCATCAAGTAAAATAAGGTTTTGATCTGCAGCACCACCTCTAACATTAAATCCAGAAGATCCTTCACCAGCACTTGTCACTCCTGGTAAAAGTGTAATTGATTTTATGATATCTACTTCTCCTAAAACCACTGGCATTTGTTTTATTGTGCTAATAGATAAAGCATTAACACTCATTTGAGGTTTTTTGATGTTTAATTTTTCAACATCCTGTTTAATTATGACCTCATTAAGACTTTCTGTGCTTTCTAATAATCTATAATTAACTGTTTTATTTTCGGAAAATATTATGGTTTCAGTAACAGTAGTATATCCTAAGTAACTTATTTGCATTTTATAAGTTCCTTCTGGTAAAGAAATAGAGTAAAAGCCATATTCATTAGTCATGGTACCAGTTTGTAACTCAGGAAATATAATATTAACACCAATTAAAGTTTCATTACTACCAGAATCGATAATGGTACCACTTAACGTGAAATTATCTTGTGAATAACTCAAATATGTAATTAGGAAGACTATTGTGGTTAAGAAAAAACGGAGGCTTTGCTTCATTTAAAGAAAATTTTAACAAAAATACAAAAGCTCCATTTTTAAGTGGAGCTTTTTAATGTTAAAAATAGTCTAATTGTTAACCTATTATTTTATTAAACGTTTCACTTGGCCTCATAGCTTTAGAAATTAGGTCTTCATTTGGCTCATAGTATCCTTTTATATCTATGGCTTCTCCTTGAACTGTAATCAATTCTTCAACAATTTTAGCTTCATGAGCTTGTAGATCTTTAAATACTTTAGCAAATTCGTGCTTTAATTCCTCATCTTTAGTTTGATTGGCTAGAGCTTCTGCCCAAAATAGAGATAAATAGAAGTGACTTCCTCTGTTGTCTAATTTATTAACTTTTCTAGAGGGTGATTTTCCATTTGCTAATAATTTACCTGTTGCGTCATCTAGAGTTTCAGACAAAATGATTGCTTTTTTGTTATTATTTACATTTCCGAAGTGCTCTAAAGAGACCGCTAGTGCTAAAAACTCACCTAGAGAATCCCAACGTAAATGGTTTTCTTGAGTAAATTGTTGTACGTGTTTAGGAGCAGACCCTCCAGCACCAGTTTCAAATAAGCCACCACCATTCATTAAAGGCACAATTGACAGCATTTTTGCGCTAGTACCTAGTTCTAAAATAGGAAATAAATCGGTCAAGTAATCACGTAATACATTTCCTGAAACAGAAATTGTATCTTTTCCATCTTTGATTCTTTCGAGCGTAAATTCAGTCGCTTTGATAGGAGAGAGAATTCTAATATCTAAACCTGAAGTATCGTAATCTTGTAAATATGTATTTACTTTTTTGATTAATTCTGCATCATGAGCTCTCTTTTTATCCAACCAGAAAACAGCAGGAGTTTGCGAAGCTTTAGCACGAGTCACTGCTAATTTTACCCAATCTTGGATTGGTGCATCCTTAACCTGACACATTCTCCATATGTCACCGGCCTCAACTTTGTGAGATGTTAAAATGTTTCCAGAAGTATCAGTAACTTCTACTTTTCCTTTTGAGGATATTTCAAACGTCTTATCATGAGAACCATACTCTTCTGCTTTTTGGGCCATTAGTCCAACATTAGGAACGGTTCCCATAGTTGTAGGATCAAAAGCACCATGTTTTTTACAGAAATTTATAGTTGCAGAGTAAATTCCAGCATAACTACTATCTGGAATAACTGCTTTTGTATCTTGTAGTTTTCCATCAGGATTCCACATCTGTCCAGATGTACGAATCATTGCTGGCATAGATGCATCAATAATGACATCACTAGGTACATGTAAATTTGTAATACCACGATCACTATTTACCATTGCTAAATCTGGACCATGATCTAGAGCAAATCTAATATCGTCTCTTATTTCTTCACGCTTATTTTCTGAAAGTCCACCTAATTTCTCTAACAGGTTTCCAAAACCATTATTCACATCAACCCCTATTTTTTCAAAAGTGCTACCATGTTTTTTAAATAAATCTTTAAAGAATATGCGGACTGCATGACCAAAAATAATAGGATCTGAAACTTTCATCATCGTCGCTTTCATGTGTAATGAAAACAATACACTTTTATCTAAAGCATCTTCTACTTGTTCGTCTAAAAACTCAAGTAATGCTTTTTTGCTCATGATTGTAGCATCAATGATTTCTCCCTGAAGTAATGATAAACCCTCTTTTAAAACTGTTGCTTTGCCAGACTTATCTGTGTGAACAATTTTAATTGTGGTTGCTTCTTCTAGAGTAACAGAAACTTCATTATGTGCAAAATCACCATGAGTCATTGTGGACACATGAGTTTTAGAGTCTTTAGACCATACTCCCATAGAATGCGGATGCATTTTAGCAAAATTCTTTACAGCTTTTGGTGCACGTCTATCTGAGTTTCCTTCTCGAAGCACTGGATTTACAGCACTACCCTTAATTTTATCATAACGCTTTTTTAGTGCTTTTTCGTCATCGTTTGAAGGCTCATCTGGATAATCAGGTAATGCATAACCTTGTTCTTGTAATTCTGTGATTGCAGCTTTTAACTGTGGGGTCGAAGCACTAATATTAGGAAGCTTAATAATATTTGCATCTGGGCTTTTTACTAATTCGCCTAATTCAGCTAACGCATCTGGCACACGTTGCGACTCTGTTAAATAATCTGGAAAGTTTGCTAAAAGACGCGCGGCAAGAGAAATATCTCTACTTTCTATATTAATATTTGAAGATTTTGTAAACGATTTTATAATTGGTAACAGTGAACGTGTTGCTAATGCAGGAGCTTCGTCTGTTTTTGTATAAATGATTGTAGGAGTGTTTTCCATAAAGTATTTAGAATTTAGTGTATTAAAACGCTTAGAATTTAAACTGGACGAATATACGAAAATTGAATGATTTTATAAACGAGGTTTGGGATAGGTTTAAGGGTTTTTTTATACCATATTGCGCAAATATAGCACTGAGGCGCACCGATGTGTAATTTATTGGTGTGTAGTTCATGAATAGTTTATTTTAAAATAACGGACAATATTACTTTGTTTGTACGAAATGCTCCGAGCATATTTACGTTCCGTCGGCAACCTTAGAATGATTTTTATTAGAATATAATTTAAAACTATACCTCATTAAAAAAACAAAAGCCATATCACTGTATTTTACTACGTTGATATGGCTTTTTTGAAATAGCTTAACATGATCTATTTAACATTGCAGTTAAAAATAAAGACAATTAAACTACTGTTCTTGTGTCTTTTTCAATTCAAGCACCACTAAATCAATGAAACGGTTCACAACTATCAAAATGTATTGACTTGTCACTACTTGGCTTCGTTTAGATTGTTTTTTTTGATGTCTTATATCTTTCACATTCGTGTTGGATACTTGAGTAGACATTGCTTTTTATTTTCGCATTCACTTTCGATTCTGCTACTTTTTCGAAGCTTTCTGCTTAAACAGTGATTACTTGTATACACAATTAATGTACTTTTTAAGCTTCATGATTTTTTTAAAATCTCAAAAAACGGTATCTAAAATAAAGAATATTTATTTATTACAATTTAACATTAATTTGAAGGTAAATTCAAAAACAAACTAAATTTGTTGTTTATTGTTCGGTAAATATATGTTTTTGTTTAAGAATTTCAAATTTATAAGGGATTTAGATATTCACATTTTATGAACTACACTTATTAACTTTTGTTGATAACGTTGATAAATAAATAAAGCCTTAACAATTAATTGTTAAGGCTTTATAAAACTTATGCGAGTGAATATTATTTTCTTCTAACCTCTTTAATTCTTGCTTTCTTACCAGTAAGACCTCTAAAGTAAAAGATTCTTGCTCTTCTAACTTTACCCTTCTTATTAACTTCAATTTTTTGAAGTGCAGGTAAATTAATTGGGAAGATACGCTCAACACCAACTGTGCCAGACATTTTTCTAATTGTGAATGTTTGAGAAGAACCAGATCCTTTAACCTGTAATACGACACCTTTAAAAAACTGTGTACGTACTTTTTCTCCTTCTCTAATTTCGTAATACACTGTTAATGTATCACCAGCTCCAAATGCTGGAAAATCTTTTTTTGTTACAAACTCGTCTTGTACAAATTTTACTAAAGAACTCATTTTATACTATTTATAATGATTGTTTTAAATCAACATTCACGATTCTCGCCAGAGGTTAATCCAAAAGTGGGTGCAAAGATAGTTAATAATTAATAATGGACAATTATTAATTTATATTTTTTGAGGATACCTTTTTTAAGATTGTCAGGTCTCTAATTTGAGTAACAGTGTTAAACAAAAAGTTTAGGCTTATTTTTAGCAGTGACTCTAAGCGAGGTGCTCCATAAGGCTGCAATGTTGAAGGACTCATCAAATCCTTGTCATAGAATAATAATCCATAATACCAGTTCTGTCTCACAGGAGATATGATTAGAAATAAGAAAATATTAAAAGAAAACCTGTACTTATCAATACTCCAGTCTAAGACTTTTTATTTGGTTTTTGCTTTATCTAAGCTATTAACTACAAAAAGAAATAAGGCTAAATGGAACTCAATAAATAGAGATCTTAATAATTATTTATTATAAATAATTATTAATCGTCTAATAAATCGGGACGAAGCCTTTTAGTTCTATCGTAAGCTTGCTCCTCCCGCCATTTTTCTATTTCGGGAAAATTTCCGCTAAATAAGACGGAAGGAACTTTCATACCATCATACTCTCTTGGTTTAGTGTAAATTGGAGGAGCTAGTAATCCATCTTGGAAAGAATCTGTCAACGCAGAAGTCTCATTACCTAAAACACCAGGTATTAACCTTATAATAGCATCACACAAAACGGCAGCACCTAATTCGCCACCAGACAAGACATAGTCACCAATAGAAATTTCTCTGGTCATAAATTTATCACGTACACGTTGATCAACACCTTTATAATGTCCGCATAGAATAATAATATTTTCCTTGAGTGATACTTGATTAGCAATACCTTGATTAAGTCGTTCACCATCGGGTGTCATATAGATAATCTCATCGTAGTCGCGTTCACTTTGTAATTTAGTGATACATTTATCTATAGGTTCTATCATCATCACCATACCAGCACCACCTCCAAATTGTGTGTCGTCAATGGCTTTGTAGCCGCCAGTTACAAAATCTCTTAAGTTGTGAAAATGTACACTTACCAATTTGGCTTCAATAGCGCGCTTTAAGATAGAAGCTTCAAAAGGGCTTTTGAGCAATTCTGGTAATACAGTTATGATATCTATTCGCATTGTAATTGATTTTTGGACTGTAAAGATATACTTAATTGAGGTATTTGGTGAATTGTTTTTTTGAACTTGTTGTATAATGTTTTCTTCGGAAATATGAAGGTTCAGCAAGTAATCGCATTTCAAACCTATTGATATATTTTTTTTTGAGAATGTAAACGGAAGAATATAAGAATAAAGAATATGCAAAATACCCAGCTATTAATACCGTAAACAGAAAAAAGCATCTCCGCCATTGCATCTCTATCAAAAACATCTGATACAGAATTAGTATACATCCATTGACTCTAAACAAGCCCGTAGATCACTTTTTCGATTGTAAATACCACAACTAGCTATTTATTATTATGATATGTTTTTGCGACTGAAATATAAGCCAAGCCCCAAATAAGCATCATTAGTAGCCCGAAATTTGACATTACATCAGGATCAGACTGAGGAATAACAGAATTAGTGAAGAATTTAGAAAACACGAGTACAGACATATTCATTAATCCAGCGATAATAAAACCTTTGCTAATTGTGTCGTCTTTTGTGTTCATATCATTCATTTATTAGCTTGGTAATTGATTGATTACTCAATCATTTTTAGGTGGAGGATAATGGATCACATTACGTGTTGAAAAGGACTTAAGTTCAGTTGTTATTCAATATGTTCGAATTCTTATCATTCGCAATCTTCTCTAATCGATTAGCTCTCATATACAGAAACAAAGGAAAGCTAAAAGCTAGAGCCACCAAGAAGGTAAGTGGAATTACAATCCACCAAAACTTAATTCTCAGTTTTATGGATTCGTAAATCATCCAGACTAAAAAGGTGATAACAACGATTGTAATATTTGCAATTATAGATTGTGCTGGAAGTGTCGTTTTGGTTAAGGCTATAAAATTTGTTATGGATGTATCTGTTTCCGTTAGGTAAAATTGAATATTGAAATACAAGGTGTACATCAATCCTAAAATAGCGAGTAGGAGATAAAGGTGTTTAAATTTCATAAGGGTTATTTTATTTAGCACTCCAAAAAAACTGTAAACGGTATCTTTTATAAACCCCAATCGTTTATATAAATGGTGCGCAGCATTATCAAAAGCCAGTCTGAATAGCATGAGTTTTATTGTTTTCTGACACACATAAATATTTAGCGCGATTAATCAATGCTTCTCCGATGCCTTGACTGCGACGTTTTGAACTCACGAACCAATCATTTCTAATCATGCGTTGTTTTAAAAAGCATTTTCGACGTTAGAGTATTGATTTTAGAATACACGATAGCTATCAAAAAGTGATGCTAAGGCGTCTAAGTCCTTAAGTTTTACGTGAGTTATAGTCATAAAAAAATCTGCAATTAAAATTACAGATTTTTATTGATATTATTAGATTCTTTTATCGCTAAAAAACGATTTGGAGTGGTCTCTTAGTAATGACAATTAATTAACTAGGATTTTTTCTGCTCGTTAATCATGTCTTGTAACTGTCGTCTTACTTTTTGTTCACGTTCTAAGGCATTGCGTCTGTGTTCTTCAAATTCTTCCTCTATTTCTGTTAAGCTTGTATTGGCTAGCTTAGTTATAGAATTACTGCTTTTGTATTTATAAATAAAGAATAATAACAACGCGGATAAAATACCAACAATACTCCAAAGCGTTAGACTATAATTTGGTTTTGTCATTGGCATTCCAAATAATTCCATACTATCTTTTTCAACTATGGTATTGTCTAAACTCGTTTTAGTATTGGATAAATTATTTTTTAAAATTTTAATTTCATTTGATTGAGACTGCACTACAACTTGGGTCGCTTTCAAATTATCATGTGCTGCTTTAAGAGAATCTATAGTGTGTGCTTTAAGCGCGTATAACCACGTTTTTTTTACTGTTTTATAATCTTGCCAGCTGTTTGAACGTCTAATAACGTATTCAAACTGATTGTCTATTGTACCACTATTTAGTGATAGTTTTTCGTCATCACTTGAGTTTTGAGCGTTTGCGGTAGAGAATAATAAAAGGGTTAATGATGTGAATAAAAGCGTTTTAAGAAATTCCATTTTGGTTTGGTTGAAAATTAATAGCTAATTAATAATTGGCAATATAATAATTTATAGCGTAAAAAGTATATAATTTAGCCTCACAAAATGCAAGGCTATTTACTATCATGATATACGAATGAAGTTAGTTTTTAGATGTTAATCGTGCTTAATTGTTCGGTATTTTGAATACTGTTTGGATTTAGGCTGTATTGATGCAGTCCGTTTTCTCCAATTAGGATGAGTGTATCATTATTTACAATAACATCAAAAGCAGCTCTATTTATAGAATGTATAAGCGATGTGTTTTCTATATCTGAGATATCAAAAATTTTGACCTCATCATCACAAACGATTAAATAATTACCATACAAACCCAAGCCAATAGGCTTGATTAAATTTCTTCGAGAGATAAAAATAGGGTTAATGACATTATTAACGTCATAGATTTCTTGTACGTTGATGTTTGTTCCACAACCAATATCGGCATGTAAGGTAATAAACGCGTGAATCGCATTAGCAACACCACCGTCACAAGCTGTGAAATGTTGAACTTCAGAAAGATATAAGGGTGCCTCAGGATTTTGGATACTGTAAATGTACATTCCGTTTTGTGATCCTACGTATAGAAACTCTTTAAAATTAGATAAGGTTTCAATATTAAAACCAATAAAAACTTCATTGACCTTAACTGGATTTTCTCTGTCAATAGTACTAAAGACATTAAGGGTAGAATTATCAACGGAGTATAAATGATCGTCGTAAGTGGTAAAACGTACGATTGAACCTGCTTTTCCAGTGTCCTTAGTGTTTTGAAATAATCCAGAAGCGGAGTCTGAATCGCAACTAAACATGATAAGTACTAAAAGTATAAGTATATATGTTTTCATTTTTGAGCCTAATTTATTGGTTAGTTGATGTTTCCGTTGAAAACCCAATCCACAACCACTTCGTCCTCATTGACATCATAGTATATGTTTCCAAATGGTGAAGTTATCTGTGGAAAAGCATTTGGCACACGCTTGGTAATCGCCATAATGCCTAATTACGGATTTAGTGTGATCCCTAATAAATCTGTTGCATTATTTACATAAACTGAATTCCCCTTTATCGTCAAAGCTTAAGACCCCAATACGTTAAGAAAAGCGATATTTTGATGGTTTGTAGGATCTGTATTGTCAATAATGTGAAATCCTTTATTGTGCTCATTAATAAATATAAAATTATCTTTAACATAAATCTTTCCTGAGTTTATGATTACTTCTGCTGTGGCTTGCAATATGGTTGTTGCATTAAATTCTGAACGTTGCATCGTCATAGGTTCATAGTAATCTTGCATCTTCGGCAGAACGTCATCTTCTGTATCTGTGAGCCAGCAAGATTGAAAAGATAGACTACAGCATATTAGTAATACTACAACGGCTTTTAATTTCATAGCTATTGATTTTTAATTACAAGATGTAGATACTCTAATTGGTAAAAGGTTGTTTCAAAACATAAAAAAAATCCCAATTGTTAAAAATGGGATTTTAATTATCTATTTATACTCTAGATTAGTAATACGTAAAACGTCTTACTTTGGCAATATATTTTGCCAATCTAATGACTTGATGGCTATAGCCATATTCATTATCATACCATATATAGAGGATCGCATTTTTACCATCTGTGCGAACAATTGTTGCCTTACTATCATAAATAGCAGGAGCAGAGCAACCAACAATATCACTAGAAACCAACTCATCGTTCATTTCATATTTAATTTGCTCTACAAGATTACCTTCTAGTGCATGTTTTTTCATGATGGTGTTAATTCCTTCTATTGAAGTTTCCTTATCTAATTCTAAATTAAGTATGGCTAAAGATCCGTTTGGGACAGGGACTCTAATAGCATTAGATGTTAGTTTACCTTCAAAAGAGGGTAATGCCTTAGTAACAGCTTGACCTGCACCAGTCTCTGTAATTACCATATTGAGTGCCGCAGCTCTACCACGACGATATTTCCCGTGGAAATTATCAACTAAGTTTTGATCATTTGTGTAGGCATGAATCGTTTCTAAATGGCCGCTTATGACACCAAATGCATCTTCCATAACTTTTAGTACAGGTGTAATGGCGTTTGTTGTGCATGAAGCTGCAGAAAATATATGAACCTTATCAGGATTGTGTTCTAGATGATTAACACCATGAACAATATTAGGTACTCCTTTTCCTGGAGCAGTTAACAATATTTTATCAACACCTTTAGATTTCAAATGCCTTTTTAAGGCTTTGTCATCTCTAAAGGCACCAGTATTATCAATAACTAATGCATTTTTGATACCGTACTTTGTGTAATCTATATCTTCGGGAGCGTTTGCAGAAATAATATTTACAGTAGTTCCATTAATAATTAAAGCATTGTTTTTTACATCTGCAGTTACAGTTCCAGAGAAATCACCATGAACAGAATCATTGCGTAATAACGACGCTCGTTTTTCTAAAACGGTTTTGTCAATAGTGCCTCGAGTCACGATAGCTCTTAATCTTAGCTGGCTACCTTTGCCCGTTTTAGTCATTAACTCCCTAGCAACTAAACGACCAATTCTACCAAAACCATAAAGGACAACGTCCTTTGGCTCGATAGCTTTATTTTTCTTTGCGTCTTTTAGTTTAGCAGCAACAAAAGCTGTAGCATTACTATACGTTTCGTCTTCTAAATGAAATTCATAAGTTAATTTTCCAATATCTAGTTTGGATGGAGGCATGTCTAAAACCAAAATAGCTTGAGCAATTTCTACCGAATCAAAAATAGAGATTGGTTTTTGTACGAATTCTCCAGCATATTCGTGGAGATTTAAAATTTCGCTGACATTACGATCAATTAACTGGTTTCTAAAGAGTACTAATTCTATTGATTTGTCATACCATAGGTCGCTAACAATTTTAATAAATTCGACTGTCGCTCGTCTTCGGTCTGCTTGAAAAGCGAGTTCTTTTTCATAAGTTCCGTTCAAACCCATTGTATTTAATTTAGTATTGTGTTGTTTAAAATTTTGGCAAAAATACTATATTTCAAACGTTTTCGGAGTGTATTTATTGAAAATTAAAAACCCTTTAGAATTCAATATTCTAAAGGGTTTTATCGCTAACCAACTGCGACTATCTAAATAGTACTTCTTTTCGTTCTAAATTTGTATTCATATATTCTAGTTTAAAAATTGTATTCTGAGCATCGCTGCCATATTTCGCAATAAAGTCTTGAATATCTTCAACCGTCTTAATTGGGATATCATTAATGCCAGTAATAATATATCCTGGTCTAATCCCTAACTTTGTATATAAGAACTTGTTTCTATTAGATTGTACTAATACTCCTTCAGTGATATCTGTTTTCTTTTTAAATCTCTGCGGAAGGTTGCGTAACTCCATATCAATAAAATCAACACTTACAATATCACTTTTAGAAAGCGTCACTGGTATAGATTTTATTTCGCTGTCTCTGAGAATTTCCACATTAACCACGTCATTTGGACGCTTAGTTTTTAAGTAACCACTCAAATCTGAAAATTTAGAGATCTCTATATTGTCAAGTTTAGTAATGATATCACCACTTTTAATTCCTGCTTTTTTGGCACCAGTATTGTCTTCAACATCTTTTACGAAAAATCCCTGAGTAGCGTTGACTCCAAATTCTTGAGCAGCTTTACTGGACAATGCTCCACCAGAAACTCCTAAAATACCTTCTTGTACATCGCCATATTCTATAATGTCTTGGATTACTTTTTTAGCAATATTACTAGGTACTGCAAATGAATATCCAATATAAGAACCTGTTTGTGAGGAAATAGCTGTGTTTATTCCAATAAGTTGTCCAGTAGAGTTTACTAATGCTCCACCAGAGTTCCCTGGATTTACTGCAGCATCGGTTTGAATAAACGACTGAGAGTTTTTACCAGATAAATCACGAGCTTTTGCGCTAATAATTCCTGCAGTTACTGTTGAGGTTAAATTAAAAGGATTACCTACAGCTAAAACCCATTCGCCAACTTTAGCAGTGTCTGAGTCGCCAAACTCTATTGCTGGTAAATCATCTTCTGATTCAATTTTTAAAAGTGCAATATCTGTTTTTTCATCAGTACCTATTAATAGGGCATCAAAAACACGATTATCATTAAGCGTGATTGAAATTGTATTAGATCCGGCAATCACATGGTTATTGGTGATGATATAACCGTCTGGAGAGATGATCACACCACTTCCTGTTCCTACTTGAGTTCTTTGTTGAGATTGACGACCATAAAACAGGTCTTCAAACGACGTAGCTCTAGAGACTAAAGTAGTATTTTTGACATGTACTACAGAGTTAATTGTGTTTTCTGCAGCTACTGTGAAATCAGATGCGGTTGTATTTAATACGTTTGTTGTTTTTGCATTATAGTTTGCATTCAAGAACTGTGGTTGCTCCTGCTCGTCTTCAAATTTTACAATTTGCTCTTTTTCTAAAAAGAGAGTGTAGGTAGATAGGGCTATTATTCCACCTAACATAGAGACAAATACTAGGGTTAAAATCTTTTTCATTATTAATTATTTTTTTGTTGTTATGTTATATCACTAACGATTAAATTTAACTATTTATTGAGTTTAAGATTCAACTTTAACGATTTTTAACGTCCCTATTAACGCTCATTTAACAATCCTGTTTTGATTCATAATTCCTATATTTGCGTGGTATATGAATCTAACTTTTTATAAATATCAAGGAACAGGAAATGACTTTGTGATGATTGACAATCGTCAAGAGCTTTTTGATAAAACCAATATTGAGCTTATCGCGTTTTTATGCGATAGGCGATTTGGTGTTGGGGCAGATGGCCTAATTTTGCTTGAAAATCATGATACCTTTGATTTTAAGATGGTGTATTTTAATGCTGATGGAAACGAAAGCTCTATGTGTGGAAATGGTGGTCGGTGTATTACAGCTTTTGCCAACTTTATAGGAGTCATTAATAATGAAGCAACTTTTGAAGCCATCGATGGTTTACACAAAGCGACTATTAATAAAGGACTGGTAAGTTTGCAAATGAAAAATGTGAAGGTCATTGAAGATCACAAAACGCATGTGTTTTTAGATACAGGTTCTCCGCACCATGTTCAAATGGAAGCCCATCTATCGCATTTTGATGTGAAAACTGTTGGGAGACAAATTCGTTTTGCTGCTCCTTATAATAAAGGCGGTAGCAATATTAATTTTGTGTCTAAAATTTCCGAAGAAAAATTTGCAGTAAGAACTTATGAAAGAGGTGTTGAAGATGAAACGTTATCTTGTGGAACAGGAGTTACGGCCGTAGCGTTAGCCATGAATTATATTGGAGAAACTAAAAAAAATCACATTACGCTTCAAACGGAGGGTGGTGATTTACAAGTAGCTTTTGAAAAGCTAGATAAAGGCTATGAAAATATTTGGCTCATTGGTCCAGCTACCCAAGTTTTTAAAGGCACTATAGAATGATAACACTCAAAGGTAAACATATTTATTTGAGAGCTTTAGAGCCTGAAGACCTCGAGCTTATCCATGAGATTGAAAACAATCAGGACATTTGGGAGATCAGTAATACTATTACTCCATATTCTAAGTTTTTAATAAAGCAATATCTGGAACAGGCACATAAAGATATTTACGAAGTAAAGCAATTGAGATTGGTGATTTGTGATTTTGAGGAGGTCGCTCTTGGGATGATAGATGTGTTCGATTTCGATTTTAAAAATAGACGTGCTGGAGTTGGGATTTTGATAAAGGATTCGGTCAACAGACAAAAGGGCTACGGAAAAGAAGCACTACAATTATTAACAGCCTATTGTACATCCCAATTAGATTTACATCAGTTGTATTGTAATATTTCTGAAGAGAATGAACAAAGCTTGAAGCTTTTTAAGAATCAAGGTTTTGAAATTATCGGACTAAAAAAAGGCTGGAACTACGTTAACGGTTCTTATAAAAATGAATACTTATTACAATCTATACTAAATGTACATTAAAAAAATACTTTGGGCTATTGCCATCATTGGTTTAATCGCAGTTGGAATTTTTGGTTACTATATTTATAACGCCATGCTTGCGCCAAATACAACGTTCAATAATGACGAAGCTTATATATTTGTTCCATCTAATGCTAGTTACGCTGAGGTTCGAGCGCAATTAGAACCTCTTTTAACAGATATTGATTCTTTTGATGCCTTGGCAAATCAAAAAAAATACACCACCAATCTTAAAGCTGGACGATTTATAATTAAAAAGGGAATGAGTAATAATGATATTATAAATTCAATTCGTAGTAATAATATACCGCTTAAAATAGCCTTTAACAATCAAGAGAAATTATCAAAATTAGCAGGTCGCATTAGTACTCAAATTGAAGCAGATAGCTTGTCGATTTTAAAGTCTATGACTGATCCAGAGTTTTTGAAAGCTAGCAGGTTTACTTCAAAAACAGCACTTGGGATGTATATACCCAATAGCTATGAGTTTTTCTGGAATACCTCTGCGGAAGGATTTAGAAATCGCATGTTAAAAGAATATAATCGCTTTTGGAATGATAATAGAAAGGCGAAAGCAAAAGCTCTTGGTCTAACAAGAGATCAGGTTATGACACTTGCCTCCATTGTTCACGAAGAATCAAAGCAAGCTAGTGAGCAACCTAGAATTGCTGGAGTATATATAAATAGAATTAGAATTGGTATGCCATTACAGGCAGATCCAACACTAAAATTTGCCGCCTACCAATTACCAGAATATCAGAATGCTATAATTAAACGTGTGCTTAATAAACACAAGGAGATTAAATCGCCTTATAATACTTATATGAATGCTGGTTTACCTCCTGGTTTAATTGCTATGCCAGATGTGTCTGCTATTGATGCCGTAATTAATTATGAAAAACATAACTACTTGTATTTTGCAGCAAATGCAAAAAAGTTGGGTTTTCATAAGTTTTCTAAGACATTGAGCCAGCATAATGCTAATGCTAGAGAATACCATAATTATTTATCGTCTCAAGGGATTAATAAGTAATACTATGAACCGTTACAGACTTCTTTTTCTATGTTGTGTTGTAACACTATTTGCTAACGCTCAAGCACAGTCTCAATTTAAATTGGATTCTTTTTTTAAACCAAGTGACACACTCCACAAGTTACGAAGAAATACTATTGTTATTACTGAAGTGTCATTGGCGTCTCTTACCTTAATTGGTTTGGACCAGCTATGGTACTCAGATTTTGAGCGTTCTAAGTTTAAAACGGTAAATGATTCTGATGAGTGGTTGCAGATGGATAAGTTTGGACATGTGTTTTCTGCTTATCAATTGGGAAGAGTAGGAGCTAACGTTCTTAATTGGGCTGGAGTTAATAAAAACGATCAACTTATTTATGGGGCAACTCTAGGTTTTGGGTTTTTGACGGCAGTAGAGATATTTGATGGCTATTCTCAAGAATGGGGTTTCTCATGGTCTGATATGGCGGCTAACGCGGCGGGAACTGGACTTTATGTTGGACAAGAATTATTATGGGATGAGCAACGTATCACACTTAAATACTCATTTCATCAAACGCAATTTGCTAATCAGCGTCCAGATAAATTAGGAGACGGCTTCTTAGAGGAGGTTCTAAAAGATTATAATGGACAAACATATTGGTTGAGTGCAAACGTTAATTCCTTTTTTAAAGAGAGTAAAATACCTAAGTGGTTTAACGTTGCATTTGGATACGGTGCAGAAGGTATGTTATCTGGAAGAACAGAAGATGTTGATAACCTATTAATAAATCAAAATAGGAGACGGCAATTTTATCTCAGTTTTGATGTAGATTTAACTAAAATACAGACAAAGTCTCGCGTTTTGAGAACTTTACTTGACGTTTTGAACGCAATAAAAGTACCAGCTCCAACGATTTCGTTTGACCGAGAAAATGGCGTTAAGCTGTACTATATCTACTTTTAACAACAGTTTAACACCTTATTTTCAATAGGTTAATAAAAAGCGTATATTTGCATGCTGAAATTTTGGGACAGTTTAATAAACATTATGTCTTAAAGAAAGTTAGCTCTTATGATAAAAAAAGTAAGTAATTATTTCGTTATTTCATTAGCTATTTGTGCCACTCTTTCTATGGCGCTTAAACCTCAGGAATCATTGAATTTTGATGATTATTCAACCGAAGGTATAGAGTTAAATTACGATATGGCTCATCTTGATGAGACACATAATTTTGAACAAATCCAATTATCAAATCCATTTCAATCATCTCCTGTTTATTTTCCTAATTTAGGGAAATCTTATGTTGGTTTTAAAGAGGCTTTAGCTTTCAAAGAGTCTAGAGGTAATTACTTTACAGTAAATACATTAGGTTATTTAGGTAAGTATCAATTTGGGGCAGAAACTTTGAAACTTATAGGTATTTATAATCCTACAAAGTTTTTATACAACCCTAAACTTCAAGAAAAAGCGTTCTTAGCAAATGCAGAGCGTAATAAATGGATTCTTAGAAAGGATATCAAGCGTTTTGAAGGTAAAAAAATTAGCGGTGTTGAGATTACAGAGTCAGGAATTCTGGCAGCTGCTCACTTAGCGGGTCCAGGAAGTGTAAAGAAGTTTTTAAGAAGCTATGGAATTAAAAACGTATCTGATGCATATGGCTCTTCAGTACGATATTATATGAAGAAATTTTCAGGATATGATACCTCTTTTATTGAGGCAGATAAGAGAGCAAAGGCTATTTTGTAGGTCATTAAAAAAAATATTAAAAAAAAAGCAGAAAGCTCCAATTTGGAGCTTTCTGCTTTTTTTTTGGAAATTATTAATCCTTATGAATTATAAAAATAGCTGGACGCTTGTGTAAATCAACTTTAGAGTGTTTCCATTCACCTACGGTCATTGTTTTAATGTACTCTGTCGGTAATGTGATATCACAAGCAATACAAACTCTGGTATTAGGATGGAGTATTGCACAAATATCTTCTAAGATTTTATTATTGCGATAAGGCGTCTCAATAAATAATTGTGTTTGGTTTTGTTCAAAAGATAAGCGCTCTAATCGTTTAAGCGTTGCTTTACGTTCAGATTTGTCTATAGGGATATATCCATTAAATGCAAATGATTGTCCGTTCATTCCAGAACTCATTAAAGCCAATACAATAGATGACGGACCTACTAAAGGGACAACTTGAATATTGTGTTCATGAGCCAATTTCACAATATCTGCACCAGGGTCTGCAATTCCAGGACATCCAGCTTCCGATAGTAAGCCCATTGATTTTCCATTTTTACAATCATCAAGAAAATTTTGAGTTTCTTCAGGTTGCGTATATTTGTTTAAAACCTTGAAATTTAACCGCGATTGTTGTTTACGTGAATCAATTTTTTTTATAAATCCTCTGGCCGTTTTTTCATTTTCTACAATATAGTTATCTACTATTTCAATAATTTTTTTTACTGAAATAGGCAAGACTTCTAAAGGTGGATTATCTCCAAGACGGGTTGGGATAAGATATAGTTTTCCAAAGTTATTTGTCATAATTACTCAACAATAAGTTTACGAACACTTCTATTACCTTGTTTATTACTAATCTCCACGATGTAAATTCCAGTAGTTAAAAACTCTGTGGGAATAGTGATTAAGTGCTCTTCAAAATTTGAGTGGCTTACAATTAACTTTCCCTGTGTATCATGAATAGTAATTGATTCTATTTTATTTGAGGTGTTAGATGAAGCAAAAGTCAAAATGTTTTTGGCTGGATTAGGATACATCTTTATGTTGCTGACGGATTGATTGTCTACACTTAAATTTACTTCGTTTAGTTTAAAGATAGCGCCTTGAAACAAACTAACGACATATAATTCTCCATCAAAATCTTCTCCAAAAGCAGAAATACCAAGACCAGACAGGTCTTCTATAAAAGAGATGTTATAATTGCCTGGTGTTGTTTCCTGCACATATCCAATATCGTCACTACAAAAGTCTGCGAAGAAATAAAGGCCTTGTAAAGTAATTTTTGTTGTGCCTCTGTAAACATAGCCTCCAGTAATTGAACATCCACCAGTACTACTATGAGTATATTGTGCTACTGGTGCTTCATGAGTTATTGTATTACAACTTGTTTGACTACTAAAGATAGAATTTCCTTCAAAGCATTTCCAGCCATAATTCTCTCCACCGGTTGAAGATGCGAGTGCTTTGTTAATCTCTTCAATTTGATTTTGACCTACATCTGCGGTCCATAAATCACCTGTAGTTTTATCGAAAGAAAATTTCCAAGTATTTCTTAACCCATAAGACCATATTTCATTTAAAGCAGCAGAGTTTCCAACAAAAGGATTGTCCGCTGGAATACCGTAATTCCCCATATCTGTTGCGTCCACATCAATTCTAAGCATTTTTCCTAGTAAGGTGTTTAAACTTTGGGCTCTATTACCAGGATCGTCTGCGGCACCACCATCACCTAAAGAGATATAGAGGTAACCATCTGGACCAAAGTGCATATCACCACCATTGTGATTACCAAATGGTTGTACAACGTTTAAAAGAACTACTTCTGAGTTTGGATCTGCGATACCAATAGAACTTCGCGTAAATCTAGCAATTACAGTGTCTCCATTATTATCTATATAGTTAACGTAAAAGTAACCATTGCTAACATAATTGGGGTGAAAAGCCATGGCGAGTAAGCCCTGTTCTCCACCAAAATCTGTTACTCTACCATCAATGTCCAAAAAGTTAGATGGGTTTATAGAGGCATCTGCATTAATCACTTTTATTCTACCATCTCTTTCAGCAACAAAAAGTCTGTCATCTCCAGCATGCTTAACATTTACGGGATTTGAAAGGCCGGTTGCAAAAGGTTCTAAAGAGATGTCTTGAGCAAAAGTTAAGGACACAAAACAGCAAGTTATAAGAAGTGTAATGTTTTTCATTGTTTTAAGATCTAAGGATTTTTTACAAAATACGACAAAAAGATGCAATATTGTTTTTATTCACATGGTGAACTATCTCAAAAGTTGATTAGCAATAAAATTGGTAGCATTATCTAAAAGCTCGAAAACAGTTTCAAAACCTGATATTTTATCATAGTAAGGATCGGGAACTTCCTTAATTTGAGAAGTTGTATCAAAGTCTAGTAGGAGTTTGACTTTAGCGATATCAAATGTGGTTCTTGCGAGTTTTAAAACATTTTCAAAATTAGAATGATCCATTACGTAGATATAATCAAACGTATCAAAATCTGAAACGTTAAATTGACGTCCACATTGATTAGAAATATCTATTCCGTGAGTTTTAGCAACTGCTATAGAGCGTTGATCTGGTAGGCTCCCAATATGATAATTTGCTGTCCCAGCAGAATCTACATAAAAAGAATCAGGAGGAAGTTTAGATTCTAAGAGACCATGTGCCAATGGAGAGCGACATATATTGCCTAAACAAACCATTAGTATACTTGTCATTACTATGAATTTATAGAGATAATTTTTTTGAAAGGTCTTCCACGTATTTCCTAAACTGTTTGTCTGTAGAAGACAAATTGTCTACTGTTTTGCATGCGTGAAGTACTGTTGCATGATCTCGCTTTCCTATTTGAGACCCAATACTCGCTAATGAGGCTTTAGTATATTTTTTAGCAAAAAACATAGCTAGCTGCCTGGCTTGCACAATGTGACGTTTTCTAGTCTTTGATTGTAGTGTACTGACATCCATTTGAAAATAATCTGATACTACTTTTTGAATGTAATCTATTGAAACTTCTCGTTTTGTGTTTTTAACGAACTTCTCAACAATTTCTTTAGCAAGATTAATTGTGATTTCTTTTTTATTGAAAGAAGATTGAGCAATTAATGAGATGATTGCACCTTCTAATTCACGTACATTAGTTTTAATATGTTTGGCAACATATTCAATAATGTCGTCTTCCATTTCTACACCATCCCGATACAACTTATTTTTAAGGATAGAAACTCTAGTTTCAAAATCTGGACTTTGCAATTCTGCAGAAAGTCCCCATTTAAAGCGTGATAATAGACGTTGTTCTATATCTTGCATGTCAACAGGAGCTTTGTCACTTGTTAGTATCACTTGCTTTCCGTTTTGGTGTAAGTGATTAAATATATGGAAGAACACATCTTGTGTTCCCGACTTTCCAGATAAAAACTGAACATCATCAATAATCAAAACATCTATGATTTGATAGAAGTGAATAAAGTCGTTTCTATTATTCTTTTTTACAGAATCAATATATTGCTGGGTGAATTTTTCCGCAGAGATATATAAAACTGTTTTTTCTGGGTATTTATCTTTGATGTCAACACCAATTGCGTGAGCTAAATGTGTTTTTCCTAAACCTACACCACCAAAAATCAGTAATGGATTGAATGACGTCCCTCCAGGCTTGTTCGCTACAGCTAGACCTGCATTTCTTGCCAAACGATTAGAGTCTCCTTCAAGGAAGTTTTCAAAACTATAATTAGGATTAAGTTGAGATTCAATTTTTACATTTCTAATTCCAGGAATCACAAAGGGGTTTCTTAACTCGGGACTTCTATTATTTAATGGTACATCCACGTCTTGAGCTTTTAAAGCTCCACGATTAGAACTAGGAATTTTTTCTGTAAACGGTTGTTTGTTACCATAGGTGTTTTCCATTTTAATAACGTACACCAATTTTGCAGATTCACCTATCTGCTTTGTAAGAGCAACTTTTAAAATTTTAACGTAGTGCTCTTCTAGCCACTCGTAGAAAAATTTACTAGGAACCTGAATACTTAACGCATTGTCTGTAAGCTTAACTGCTACTATAGGTTCAAACCATGTTTTGTAGGCTTGTGGTTGTATATTGTCTTTTATAAATGAAAGACAGTTATCCCAAACCGTTTGCGCAGTTACATCCATTCTCTAAGTTTATTTTTATGTTGATAGTTAGTTAGCAAAAAAAAAGAGAAATGTGAATTTATCTCCAATCATTCTAGAGAACAAATATGTGAACAAATTTCTTAATAAAAAAATCAAAAGGTGTTGATTAATTAGAAATTTTTTCTCATGTTTAACTCGATTCGAAATTACAAAAAATAAAACAAAACTTATGGGTAATCTTACTAAAACTACAGAAATAGAATTTAGAGTTCGTTACAATGAAACGGATCAAATGGGAGTCGTATATCATGGTAATTATGCTCAGTATTTTGAAATGGGAAGAACTGATTGGTTGAGAGAAATGGGTTTTTCTTATAGAGCAATGGAGGATGGAGGTGTTATGTTACCGGTAATTTCTTTAAGGTTAAATTACAAAAAATCAGCACGTTATGATGACCTCATTAAAGTAAAAACTAGACTTGTAAAATTGCCAACTGCTAAAATTGAATTTGATTATGAAATAGTAAATGAAAATAATGAAATTTTAACGACTGGAAATTCTGTTTTAGTCTTTATTGACATAAAGAAGAATAGGCCTACAAAATGTCCCGATTATATTTTAGATAAACTGCAAAATTAATCGTTTAAATCCTTTATGTTTATTTCGTAAAGTGTGTCAAAAATCTCAAATATTGAAGAAGCATCTTTTAATCTTACTGAAATTATAAGTTCACAACTCAATTCTAAAGTCTGTTTAGTTATTTTCAAGTTTTTCTCTTTAATAATTCTCATCACAGTATTCATGTTTTTGTAATCAAAAGTGATGCCGTATTCGATATTTACGGTTCTAGTTACAATTTCAGAAGCTTCTAAAGCTATTTGTGCTCCAGTTCTGTAAGCATTTATCAATCCTCCAAGACCCAGTTTAGTGCCTCCAAAATAGCGCACGACTACAATAAGTAGGTTAGTGACTTTAAAGGATTGTATTTGACCGTAAATGGGCATTCCGGCGCTATTATTTGGTTCACCATCATCATTCGCTCTAAATACAAAGTCTTTCTCTTGTTTGCCAAATTGGTAGGCATAACACCAATGTCTTGCTTGATGATGCTGCTTTTTTAAATCTTCAATATGATGTTTGACTTCGTCTTCTGAAGTAATGGGAAACGCATAACCAAAAAACTTACTGTTTCTATCTTTAAATAAAGCCTCTGGAGATGGTTTCGTTATTGTTTTATAAATATCGGTTGCTTCCATTTACGCTAAGGTAACAATAACAATAGAAATGATTGCTAGTATAATTCCCATCCAATTAATTTTAGAGATGTTCTCTTTAAAAAAGAGCAAGCCTAAAAGCGTTGATACCATCACTATGGCTACATTATTTACGGTGAACAAGGTTGAACTCTCTAAGCTCTCGTTATTGAGAGCTTTTAATAGATAGTAGATTGAAAAGTAATTTACGACTCCTAAGATCATGCCCCCAATTACTGATTTAACTGGAAATTTAAATGGTTCTTGTATTGCTTTTACAATTAAAATACTAGAACCGATGATAAAAGCAAATGCAAAAATACTAGCAGAAAAAATAGGAATACTATTCTCAGGCAGATACGTGGTTTCTATATATTTTATTGAAGTATCAATAACACCAGATCCAAAAAACAATAAGATGGGTAACCATAGACCTTTCGTTGGATTATTAATGGTTTTGGATTTGATAGAACTCAGATACACCGATACTAATGCCAATAAAATCCCGACAACTTTTTGAACGCCTACACCTTCATTATAAACATAAATCCCAAAAATTACAGGAATAATTACGCTCATTTTGGAAGCAACAGAAGCGACCGAAAGCCCTTTACGTTGAGCAGTCAAAGCCATAACATTAAAGATGGCGATAAACAAAAACCCTAAACCAATTGCTCCGTAAATCCATTTTGATTCTATAATATCACCTATAACTATAGGCTTGTCGTACATCCATAATCCAAATAAACAGGCAATGAAGTAGTTAACAACAATGGCTTGAAGCGTATTGATTTTATATTTATCAAATAATTTAAAAATGATGAATATACACGTAGAGGCAACAATACTTAGTAGTAGATAGATCAAAATAAGTCTTTATTTATAACGAATAATTCTACGATATCCTGTTTGTTTTCGTCAATATTCCAAACATGTATCCCCAGAGACGCTGCGGTATCAGTATTCTCCTTGGTGTCATCTACAAAGAAACACTCTTCATATTTCAGTTTGTTTTCTTGGACTATAAACTCGTAAATATCGGCATTTGGTTTTCTTAAGTTAATCTCATGCGATAAATAGAATGTGTCGAAACATGATTTGAAATCTTCGTAAAATGATATATTATCTGCAATCCAACTAATATGTAATTCGTTGGTGTTACTCAATAATATAAGCTTGTATTTTCCCTCTTTCGCAAGTTTTTTTATGAATTCTAATCTGTGCTCAGGAAAATCTTTGAGGATATAATTCCAGGTATCTATAATTTCTTTTTTAGATAATCCAGGGAAATTATCTGTATAAAATTCTATAAATTCTTCTGTAGAAATTAAACCTTGTTCATATAAGGTGTTGATGGCGATTAAGTCTTCATGCAATTCATCCAACTCAAATAATTCAAGTGCATTTTTCATAGCACCTTGTTTATCTAAATTGATGAATACATCACCAAAATCGAATATTAGGGTTTTAATTGTTAACATATATATGTAGTGTGTCGTCTATTATTTTTTCTACGGAAATGAGCTGTCCATGAAACTCAGGCGCTTTAATTCCGTTTTTAAAAGTTGTAGGTCCTGTAAATACGCGTGCTTCATCCCAAATATTTTCATCAATAAAGGTTTGAAGTGTTTTAGCACCCCCTTCTATAATGACAGAGTTTATAGCTTTAGAATGCAACAGTGTAGCAATCTGTTTCGCTAGAGGGTTTTTGAAATCAACATTTTGGTCAGAAATCACTAATGTTTCAGCATCAGTATTAAAAACCGAAGGTTCTTTTGATAATTTCAATTCCTGATCTATAACAACACGAGTAGGGTTCTTTCCAGACCATTCTCTAACTGTTAAACTTGGGTTATCTTCTAAAACCGTATTTGTGCCAATCAAAATAGATTGCTCTTCTGCGCGCCATTTATGAACCAATTGCCTAGAGAATTTATTGGTAATCCAAACAGGTTTTTTTTCGTCTTTTTCTAAAGGCGCAATAAATCCATCTGCAGTTTCTGCCCATTTTAATATTATATAAGGACGCTTTTTGTTATGAAATGTAAAAAAGCGTTTGTGATGTCGTTTGCATTCGGTTTCTAGGATTCCAACGGTAACATGGCATCCAGCAGCTATAAGTTTTGCGATTCCTTTTCCTGAAACTTCAGGATTATCATCAATACAACCAATTACTACATTCGCAATTTGATGCTTCACAATCAAATCACTACAAGGAGGCGTCTTTCCATAGTGAGAACAAGGCTCTAAAGACACGTAAAGTGTCGCGTCTTTAAGTAATTCTTTATTTTCTACGGAATTTATAGCGTTCACTTCCGCGTGATTACCACCATAAGCACTTGTGTAGCCTTCACCAATAATTTCGTCGTTATGCACAATTATACTTCCAACCATTGGGTTTGGAGCAGTTGTGCCTAAGCCTTTTTTGGCGATTTCAATACAGCGTTTTATATAGGTTGCGTGTGTTCTCAATAGTTAAGTTTGACCATTTCGGTTTCGTCAATAGGGTAGGTGTATGAAAATCCAAATGTTTTATACATAAGGTCTCCTTTATATTGAACCTTAATTTGTTTGTTAATTAAACTGTTTAATAATGAGCCAATAGCATCTGTTCCTCTAATTTTTAAAATACTGTCGGTACTAATATCTACGTTTAATGGAATCATAAACTCCTTTCTTGCTGGAACATCAAAACTTTCCGACGACAGTTTTGCTAACTTGATATCATTCAGGTAAATAGAAATTGCATCGCTCTTTAAACTTCCGCCGAGGTCATTAGGGTTTTCAAAAAGAGCAGTTGCTGTAAGGGTAATTAACCTGGAGTTAGAATCCACAACTTTGATGTCTTCAATGCCTTTAAAAATTGGTTTTTCTTTTATAGTACAGCTCAGTATGCTCATGGTGACTGTTAATAATAAAATGAGTTTGCGCATGGTCTTAAAATAGATTTATCTGTATCTTCACAGCGCAAAAATAGGATAATAAAGTGAGTGAAGAGGAGATTGTAATTAGAGAAATTAGAGCAGATGATAATCTGCAAACAGAAGCAGTGATAAAAGCTTGTTTTTTAGACTTTAAATTGCCTTTAACTGGCACTGCTTATGAAGACGCCGAAACGCCTTTTATGTATGAGGCGTATCGTGAAGAAAAATCGGTTTACTTCGTGGTTGCCAACGCTACTCAAGTTCTTGGAGGTGCAGGAATAAAACATCTTAAGGACTACGACGGTAATGTCTGTGAGTTGCAAAAAATGTATTTTTCTTCAGAGATTAGAGGAAAAGGTTATGGTAAGAAACTCATTGGTAAATGCTTAGAGGCCGCTAAAAATTTTGGTTATGATACCTGTTATTTAGAAACGATTCCAGAACTTAAGACAGCAATTTATATTTATGAAACTCATGGGTTTACCCATAGAACAGAGCCTTTAGGAAATACAGGTCATTATTCTTGTGGTGTTTGGATGGAAAAAGTATTATGATTTTAAAAGACATACTTAACATATACCATAGTGAGTTAGATGTTCTCTTCGGAAAAGAGGAAGTAGATTCCTTTTTCAACGTGTTGATAGAACACTATCTGAATATAAAACGCATTCATTTGGTTTTAGATCCTCAATATACGATCACAAAAGAGCAAGAACAACCGCTTTTTGAAGCCTTAGCACGTTTAAAATTACAAAAACCTATCCAGTATATTTTGGGTGAAACCGAATTCTACGGATTACCATTTAAAGTGAATGAGCATACGTTAATACCAAGACCTGAAACGGAAGAACTCGTTGATTGGATAATTAATTGTCACACTGAGCGCAGTCGAATTGTAAGCAAAGAACCTCAAACCAAAATTCTAGATATAGGAACAGGAACAGGATGTATTGCTATTTCATTAGCAAAACACCTTTTAAATACCAAAGTTTCTGCCTTAGACGTTTCCGAAGAAGCATTACTAATAGCTCGACAAAATGCAGAATTGAATGTAGTTAATGTTGAGTTTATTTATGATGACATTTTGAATTCGCTTCAAACAGAACTTGTTTCAGTATTTCATAAGTATGATGTTATTGTTTCAAATCCACCATACGTTCGTAACCTTGAAAAAGCTGAAATACAACCCAACGTTCTCGATAACGAACCGCATTTGGCTTTATTTGTAGATGATGAGAACCCTTTACAGTTTTACAAAGCCATTTGTGAATTTGCATTAAGCAATCTCAAAGTCAATGGGATGTTATATTTTGAAATCAACGAATATCTTGGATCGGAGATGCTTGCCTTGTTAGAAGGCTATGGTTTTAAAAACATTGAACTAAAGAAAGATCTATTTGGGAAAGACAGGATGGTCAAAGGTGTGAAGTAACCACCTCGCTTTCATCGCCTTTACTGGCTATGAAACCACTCCTCCTTAAGAAAACGAGGAGAGTTTAATGACATTTTTATAACAATAGGGTTATTGTACTAAATCATTCAAAGTTTTAATCTTCAAATCAACGAGTTTTTCAATTTTAGCTTCAGTTTCAAATTCAATTTCAACTATAGTATTAGGCATCAAATCAAAATAGTTATCACTAAAATAACCTTTTGCTTTGGTGTGTAGAAATACATTTTTCTGTAACGTTGTACTTCTTAAAGTGATTTGAAACCCTTTGGTAGTTTTCGTTATTATTTTTTCGATTGGTGCTTTATCTAATTTTAGATCTTTGGGTTTATTAAAATAAAACAATCGTGTTTTATTATCAAAAGTAATCCTTAAAAACGATGTTGATTTATCTTTAATAGTGAGTTCTTCATTAAAA
>NZ_JBLIET010000037.1:0-28270 GCF_047633235.1 Psychroserpens sp.
CCAATTACAGAGTATAAACGTAATGAACAAGCACTCATCTGCTCTTCTCGGCTTTTTTGAAGTACTAATTGCTCTGCAGCCAATTTAGTGACACCATAATGTGATGCTGGTTCGGGAGCAAAACTTTCTGGGAATGTGGCTTCTAATCCATAAATTGACGATGTACCAATATTTACGAAAAGTTTAAAATCGTCACATAGTAGGGCATAATCAACTAAGTTTTTCGTTGCTATGATATTATTTTCAAAATAATCTTCGAATGTAGATGTTAGAGAAATTCCGGGTTGTGCTGCAAAATGGAATATGTAGTTTATATTTTTCGGAAGCGTTTCAGCTAAATCCAAATCACGTAAATCTTTCGTAATAATATCAATTCCTTTTTCTAATAAAGCTTTAGCATTAAGTCTTTTGAGTTCTAAACTATAATACTCATTAAAATTATCTAATCCTATAACGTCATGACCTAGAGTTTTAAGACGCTCAGCAGTATGTGATCCAATAAAACCAGCAGCTCCAGTAACAAGTATTCTCATATAAAAAGTTTGAACCTACAAATTAACAATTTTAAAATCAATCTAAATGAATTGCTGTTAGATAAAAAAGGATATTTTTGTCATGCCTTAGTTTAATTAACTTTATCAGAGATGAATTATACATTCACGATTATTGTACCTGTTTACAACGAAGAAGACAATTTAGAGCGTGTAGAAAAAGAACTTTTAGCCTATACAAAAACGGCCTCTACTCCTACTAAAATTCTTTTTGTTAATGATGGCTCTAAAGATAATAGTCAAGCGATTATTGAAACTATTTGCAATACACATGCTCATTTTGATTTTCTACTTTTTTCTAAAAACAGCGGTTTAAGTGCCGCTATAAAGGCAGGCTTTGATTATGTTGACACAGAGCTGGTTGGTTATATAGATTCTGATTTACAAACCGATCCAAAAGATTTTGATTTACTCCTTGAACATATTGGAGCGTTTGATTTAGTTACTGGTGTTAGGGCGAATAGAAAAGATAGCTTTGTAAAAAATATGTCATCAAAAATAGCGAATGGAATTCGCAGAACTTTCACACATGATGGCATGGATGACACCGGATGTCCACTAAAAGTGATTAAAACAGATTTTGCTAAACGAATTCCAATGTTTAAGGGTTTACATCGTTTTTTACCTGCTATGATTTTATTACAACATGGTAAAGTAATACAAATACCTGTACAGCATTTCCCAAGAATTGCAGGTACCGCAAAATTCGGATTATGGAATCGTTTATTGGGACCACTAATGGACTGCTTCGCTTATTTATGGATGAAGAAAAAATACATCAATTATGACGTCGCTAAAAAGAGTACATGAGCAGTTGGATCATATATAGCATTGGTTTTTTAGCTCAAATACTGTTCTCTTCTCGATTGATTATTCAATGGGTTACTTCAGAAAAACAGCAACGCGTTATTACTCCCACTCTTTTTTGGACACTAAGCCTAATTGCATCAGTACTTCTTTTTATTTATGGCTATTTACGTTATGATTTTTCGATAATGCTCGGTCAATCGCTTACCTATTATATTTATATACGCAATCTCCAATTGCAGAAGCAATGGTATAAATTCCCAAAAGCACTGCAATTGTTTTTGTTAATTTTTCCAGCTTTAATTGTAATTTACTATTTCAACAATAACAAAATTGATATAAATCTACTTTTTAATAACGAAGATATACCATTCTGGCTTTTAGGATTAGGGATTGTCGCTCAGATAATTTTCACACTTAGATTTGTGTATCAATGGTTATATTCAGAAGCTCAAAAATCATCCATATTACCATTTGGATTTTGGCTACTAAGCCTAATTGGCTCCATACTTATTCTAACCTATGCAGTCATTAGAACCGATTGGGTCCTTTTAATGGGTCATGGATTAGGCTCGATAATTTATGCAAGAAATATTTATTTAATTCATAGAACAGATGCTACAAAAACTACAAAATAAGCCTATTGTAGGTATCATTCTCCTAGTTCTGTGTATGCTCGGTTTTCATCTAGACACGCTTCAAATTAGTATCATGGAAGCTCGTAATTTTATTACAGCTAGAGAAATGATCACAGATAACAACTGGTTATTAACTACAATGAATGGAGAAGCACGTTACCAAAAACCACCGCTACCCAGTTGGATTTGCGCTTGTTTTGCCATTCTATTTGGAATAAAAAATATTATGGCTTACAGATTACCTGCAATCATTTTTATTGCTATTACTGGAGTTTACTCCTACTTAATGTCTAAGCATCTTACGAATTGTAAAATGCAAAGTATGCATACGGCACTTATTCTCATTACTTCATTTTATATCATTGGTATTGCGTTTGAAGCGCCATCAGATATTATCACCCATGGCTTTATGCTTATTGGTGTTTATCAGCTCTTCATATTATTTCAAAATAATACGAACTACCTAAAACATAGTTTGATTGCAGGATTTTTTATTGGTTGCTCCATTTTAAGCAAAGGTCCAGTATCCTTTTACGTGCTACTTCTTCCTTTTCTATTGGCTTATGGGTTTTCATTTAAGTATAAATTTAATAAACGATTAGTATTCTCCTTTTTATTCTGTCTTGTGATCGCTCTAATCATTGGAGGCTCCTGGTATTTATATGTAAGAATTTATGATGCACAAACGTTTACAGCAATTGCTGAAAGAGAGACTGGTAATTGGACACGTTATAATGTACGGCCATTTTACTATTATTGGAGCTTTTTTACGCAAAGCGGAATTTGGACTATCCCAGCATTTATAGGCTTATTATATCCGTATTTAAAAAGTAGAGTTTCCAATTTAAAAGCTTATAAATTCAGCTTTTATTGGACAATTTTTGCGGTTATTTTGTTATCTATAATTCCGGAAAAAAAGTCACGCTACTTAATGCCTGTTCTTATCCCTTTGGCAATTAACACAGGGTTCTATATTGATTATTTGATAAGACATTTTAAAAATTTAAAAGATAAGCGTGAAACCATACCTGTCTATTTTAATTTTACCCTAATCGCATTGATTGCTTTAGCATTTCCAGTTGTAGCCTATCTATTATTAAAAGCGCAACTCAATGGCTTTTGGTTGTGGTACATACTAGCATCTCTTATCAGTTTAGCCCTTGGTCTAGGCATCCTATTTCAGCTAAAAAAGAAAAATATCAATCATGTCTTTGAGTTCACTATTTTATTTTTCGTGAGTTTACTTGTCTTTGCATTACCATTGCAAGATGCATTCGCAAGTGATAATTTTAGACCTATTTCAGAATTAAAAAGCAAATTAGATTCACAACATATCAAGGTCTACGGTTTGAACTACGTCTCGCCAGAAATGATTTGGGAGTATGGTGATAAAATTTTACCGATAAAAAATGGCGATGCTTATCAATTTCCGAAGGAAAAAAAATTCGGGATGTTAGCCGATGCTATTAGTACTGAAGATCGTGATTTTATCGAGACTCTTTATCAGATTGAAGAGTTAGAAACCTTTGACCTTAATGAAATGGGATTAGACTCTAGATCTTATAACGATAGACTTAGAAATCACTTTTATATGTTGACGAAATATTAATTAGTTAGGTCGAAATCTCGATTGAAGGTAGCTGTCTAATTTATAGAAAAGAAACCCCGTAAACGCTCCAAACATCATACCACTAAGAACATCTAAAGGGTAGTGAGCTCCTACATAAATCCTACTATAAGCCATAACAAATGCCCAAACAAATAATATATATTTTAGATACTTAAAACTCTGTTTTAATAGTAATCCAACAAAAATTGCTAATGCCATTGAATTGCTAGCATGCCCTGAAAAATAACCAAAACGACCACCACAATGAGCTCTAACCAATCTCATGTTTTCGGCTATACCGTCTTCATGACACGGTCTAAAACGTTCTACTCCATATTTAAATAAATTGGTCACTTGATCAGTGAATGTAATCATGAGAGCGATCACAACCAATGTCAATACAAACATTTTTGAGTTGCGTTTCCTGTATATTAAATACCCTAAAATCGCATAAAAAGGAATCCAATTTAACTTATAGGTATAGGCTAACCAGAAAGAATCCCAGAATGGAGTACCCAAACCATTGAGATAAAGAAATAGTTCCTGATCATATTTAATAAGTTCCTCTATCATTAGTCATCGTATCTAGACACTTCCCTATCGTAAAAATCGGTTGCACCTTGAATAAGATTTTCAGCTTCTGCTTCAATCTCTTTTTGATCATGCTCATCAAACTCTTCAAACCATTCTACCTCATCATCTTCTAGATTGATTATAAATCGAGGGAATTCTGTATGAATCACGTATATAGCGTTTGGATAATCTGTATTATCTCCAAGTATAAATTTTGGTAGTTCCATTATTTAAGTGTCTTTAGTATTTGACAAAATTAACTTTTTCGTTAGATGGTTAAATCTAATAAACAGTAAAACTGCGGCGGTTGATAATCCAGCAAGTAATCCCATCCAAATGCCAAAGCTACCATAATTTTCTTCTTTTCCGAAGTAAAAGCTAATAGGAAACCCAATTACCCAATACGAAATAAAGGTTATAATGGTTGGAATCTTGACATCTTGTAATCCTCTAAGCGCTCCTAAAACAACAACTTGAATACTATCGCTTATCTGAAAAATCGCTGCTGCAATCATCAATTTTGCGGCGATACTTACCACTTCTCTGTTATCTACTAGATTGATTTTATCATCGTAATCTAAATATAGTTTTGGTAATGCCTCATGAAAAATAAAGAAGAAAGCAGCAAAAAACACGCCTAAAAAAGTGGCTAATAAAAATATTGAGAATGCTATTCTACGAAGCTCTAAATATTGACCTAATCCTTTTTGATTACCGACTCTAATCATGGATGCTACACTTAACCCCATGGCTACCATAAAAGTCATTGATGATAAATTTAAAGCTATTTGATTGGCTGCTAGCGCATTTTTACCCAATAAACCGCTCAACCAAATGGCTGATGTAAAAATGGCAACCTCAAAAAACATTTGCATAGCGTTAGGTGTTCCTTGATTAATTAGTTTTTTAAGCATCCATTTATCTAGAATAAAAAACTTAATATTAGTTACAAATGCTTTTGACTTTTCTTTATTTCTAAGCAACCACCATAGGTGAGCTACCATAGCAAAACGAGATATTAAGGTACCATATGCTGCTCCAACAATTCCTAATTCTGGAAAACCAAATTTTCCAAATATCAAAACATAATTTATAACCACGTTAATAACATTAGCTAAAATTGTAGCATACATAGGATATCTTGTCATAGACAAACCATCACTAAACTGTTTGAAAGCTTGAAAAATCACTAACGGAATTAATGAAAATGCAACCAAATTCAAATACGGTAATGCTAATTCAACAACCTCAACAGGTTGCTTCATTAGATATAATAAAGGTTTGGCAAAAAAAACAGAGAGAAAAAGAAGCACACCTAATATTGTACATAAGAATAAACCATGTTTAAAAGAAGATTTTCCTTCTAAAAAATTATTAGCGGAATCAGCTTCTGCAACCAAAGGTGTAATTGCTGTTGAAAAACCAATACCTACAGACATCGCTATAAACATAAAGCTGTTTCCTAAAGAGACGGCAGCCAATTCTGCTGTACCTATTTGGCCCACCATTACATTATCAACAAAGCTCACAAAAGTATGCCCCAACATCCCTAAGATAATTGGAGCAGCTAACTTAAAATTGTAACTAAATTCTTTTGTGTATTGTAATAGCATTAACATTAAATAAATTGGAGTGCAAAGTTAATTTTTTTTAATCTGGTTATCATCTTAGATTATAGGATTTTAAAACGCTAAAAATTCAATTGTTTGATTACTATAAAGTTATGAATAACAATTGTTAATAAATTGAGAGTCAATTCATAAGGATAGTTTAAATAAACCCTTATTTTTATGGTCATAAATACCCTATTGTAGTAGGTTAGGTATTTGGAGTGGAAACTTTTTTAGCTATTATTTTAGAGGGATTTAAAAATTTTATCGTTAGAAAACGTTTCAAACAAAAAGAGGCTTTGTCCTCTTTTTGTTTTTTATGCGCAACTTTAAAAACGTCTTCCCAACCATTCTCTAAACTTATATAATGTCGGCAAAGGGTCTTTTAAAAAGGTTTTAGTCTGAGTATTATTTAATAAATACTGTCTTTTTAAAATAAATAATGGGTTATTTTTAATAGACTTCACGACACCTTTCAATCTCATATAGTGGATAACCTCAGCGTCTTTATAACTCACCTCTTGATTTAAAGCTAATCTTATAACATAGTCAGCAAAATTTATTCCAGCAAACATAGATCCTTCTATGCTTCCCCAAAAACGAGCATTAATCTCAATAAGCTTAAAATTATTAGCCCTAGTATCGTATCTCATATCTAGATGTGCTATTCCAGACCAATTGAGTTTAGACATGGTAAGTTTAGCAACTTCAAGGACCTCTTCATTTTGGAAAAAGTCAAAAGCTAATTGCGGAGCAAAATCGTTATCCCCTTTTAAATTTCCTTTTTGAATGGTATGAGATAATATCTTACCATTTAGACACAACACACTACAATCTATGTCATACCCTTCAATATACTCCTGAACAAACAAATTGTCGTTTGACTTTTCTAAATATTTTTGAAATGTGTCTCTTGCATTTATTTTTTGAATCCCGTCACCACCTTTTAAGTGTAAAGGCTTTATTAAAATAGGGAACTTAATTTGAGATAATATACCTTGTGTATCAGTTCCCGAAGTAAAATAAAAAGAATTTGGATGCGGAATATTATGAATTTTCGCAAAATCACTTAATTTCCTTTTATCTACAGCAGTTTCAAAATCTTTTAGATTTGGTAATGGACTTATTAGGGCTAAACTTGAAATTTGCTCTTTATTCTTTATAAAAAAAAGAATCTCTTGTTCTGCAATGGGAAGCACAACAGTTATTGCATGCTTTTCTATCTCTGAATTTATAATATCAATCCATTCTATATCACTGGTTCTCTCATAAAACTTGTAATAAGATGTACAACTAGAAAATTTTGTTGCTGTGCGTTTTGTGCTCGATAAAACAAATATATTGTATCCCTCTGCCTGAGACAAGCATTGCATAACAGAAAGAGCCCAGGTACTGTCTCCATCTGGAATTAAAATGTTTTGATTTGCGCTCATTAATTATTTAGGGTACACATTAATAGCTATCAAAAAGACTCATTATACTATAATTTCTTGTGCTTGTTTTTGAGCTAGCTTAAATTCAGTAATTATATCTTCTATGATTTGAGCAGCAGGTTTAATCTCGTGAATTAATCCTGCAATTTGTCCGATTTCTAGTTCTCCATCTTCTAAATCTCCTTCAAACATGCCTCGTTTGGCTCTTGCTCGTCCCAAAAGTAACTTTAATTCATCTACAGTGGGTGCTTTTCTATAAAGTTCTTGAACATCATTAAAAAATTTATTTTTTATTAAGCGAACAGGAGCCAACTCTTTCAATGTTAATTGAGTATCTCCATCTTTAGCATCGACAACAACCTTTTTAAATCCCTCATGAGCAGAGGATTCTATGCTAGCGACAAAACGACTTCCTACTTGAACAGCATCAGCTCCCAAAATCATCACAGCTAACATCGCCTGACCTGTAGCGATACCTCCAGCAGCAATTAAAGGAACCTTAAGATGCTCCTTGACCATTGGAATTAAGGTTAATGTGGTCGTTTCTTCTCTACCATTATGACCTCCAGCTTCAAAACCTTCAGCGACCACAGCGTCTACTCCAGCGTCTTGAGCCTTTAAAGCAAATTTCACGCTACTCACTACATGAACCACAGTTATACCTTTTTCTTTTAACCAAGAAGTCCATGTTTTAGGGTTTCCTGCCGACGTAAACACAATCTTAACACCTTCTTCTATGATGATATTCATGATCTCCTCAATGTTAGGGTATAACATTGGTACATTTACCCCAAAAGGTTGGTTTGTTGCGTCTTTACATCTACGTATATGCTCACGCAACACGTCTGGATACATAGACCCAGCTCCAATAAGTCCTAGAGCTCCAGCATTACTTGCGGCAGAAGCTAACCTCCAACCACTATTCCATATCATACCTGCTTGTACTATTGGATATTTGACACCAAAGAGTTCTGTTATTTTATTCGTCATTTATGATTTTATAAGTTTGAATGTTTTTGAAGCATTACCAGATTGAAAATACATAATATACAAACCAGGAGCCATTGCAGAAATATCCAACTGTCTAGAAGACTCTGTAATATCTTGTTCTAAAACCGACTTCCCTAAAACATCAAAAATTCTTAGTGTAGTAATCTCGTTTGCTGACGGTCTTTGAATATTCAAAATATCTGTTGCAGGATTAGGATACACTTTAAACTCAAAAAGAGCTTCCTCCTGCAATGATAAACCTAGGTCTAATGCCAATTGAAGGTCAGGTATCCCATACCCAATAAAAAAATCTGGTGTTGTAAATTGAGATGCTGACAAGCGTACATAATCTTTAATTTCTTCATTTGTAGCTTGTGGAAAAGCTTGCCATAAAGACGCAATACCTCCGGCCATTATTGGAGAGCTAAAAGACGTACCATTATTAGTTACTATGCTATTAGTATCATCAACAACAAAAGCGGCCACGCCTCGCGCTGCGACATCTGGTTTTTGAGTGGCCTGAAATGCACTTCCTTGAGAACTAAATGTTGCATAATTCTCATCTGCATCTACTGCGGCAATAGTCAAAACACCTGTGGCATCTGCTGGAGCTCCAACTCCACTTGAACCAGAGTTCCCTGCAGATGTTACCACTAGAATCCCCTTTTCATTTGCAATGTTTGCACCTCTAGTTATAAATGTAGTACTCCCATTAAGATCTGCATCAGTATGACTGTAATTAGGATTTTGATATGTTTTATAGCCAAGAGACGTATTTATGATATGAACACCTAAACTATCACTACGCTCTGCAGCTTCTACCCAGTACGCTTCTTCAACGGGAGTTTCACTAGACACATCTTCGGTTAAAAACAAATAGTATGAGGCATCTGGAGCAGTACCTACAAATTGATCTTGAATAAAACCAGCCATATTACTCAATACTTTTGTACCATGATCATTGCCTGTAAAAGCATGTACATTATCATCACGTCTCACAAAATCATAACCACCTACTAAATCACCATTATCTCGCAAACGTTGAAATGCTCCCATAGTATCCACATTTGGAAACCCAGAGTCTAGAACTGCCACAATAATACCTTCTCCAGTATAATCTTGAAGATGCAAGGCATTTGCATTTATCATCTCAACTTGATTTTGAGTATCTCCATAGTTAAAGGATACTTCGGTATTTTCTATCAAAAATTTATCTTCGGAAACATCTATCCTTAATATATTTAGACTCGCATCAGCAAAATCTACAGCAGCAACAAAATCAAAACTATCAACTAATGCATTGATATCTTCCTCACTTCCTCTAACATAAACGGAATTAAACCACTTTGATTTCGCAAAAACAGTGACACCAGTTTCCGGAGCTTTAATCATCGTGATATACCCCTCATTGACCGGCACATCGCGCTCATCAATGACAATACCATGTGAGTTTTTTCGATCTATAGACTGTTGTGTAAGAATTGAAATAGGATTATCAATTGAGGCTTGAACATTTTCTTTTTGGTTAAAATAAACCCAAGCATCCTGTTGCGCATAGGCTGCCAACTGAGAGAATACAAAACTAATGAGTAGGATTTTCTTCATAGCAATTAGTGTTACAATTAAAAATGCGAACATTTTTAAGCGTGAGACATTAAAATTTCTTTATTGCAATTTATGAAATTACTCCCGAACCTACTAATTCATCATCCAGATACCATGCAACAAACTGACCTTCAGTTATTGCAGATTGCAGATTTTCAAACTCAACAAAAAGTCCGTTATCTACTTTATGAAGTATCGCCTTTTCTAGTACTTGACGATACCGTATTCTTGCCTTGACTTTCATGGTTTCTCCAACCTTAAGTGCCAAATCTTCGCGTATCCAATGTAATTCGTCACTAGTCACAAACAACGCTCTCTTAAAAAGACCAGGATGTTTTTTCCCTTGACCAGTATATATAACATTATCATCAACATCTGTATCTATTACAAAAAGAGGCTCAACCGTTCCACCCACTGCAAGACCTTTTCTCTGACCTTTAGTAAAATAATGTGCACCTTGATGCTTCCCTACTATTTTTCCGTCGGAAATAGTATAATCTATCTTTTTCGTTAAATAATGAAGTTCATCAATCTTACTGTCAAAATTTGGAGTTTCAGTAGTATAATACTCTTGTTCAGCAGGAATTTCAACAATCACACCCTCTTTAGGTTTCAATTTTTGCTGTAAAAATTCTGGCAATCTTACTTTACCAATAAAACAAAGTCCCTGAGAATCCTTTTTATCTGCCGTTACCAAATCCAACTTGGTAGCAATTTCTCTAACTTGAGGTTTTGTTAACTCACCAATTGGAAATAAGGCTTTAGCTAACTGCCTTTGTGATAACTGACATAAAAAATACGATTGATCTTTATTATCATCAACACCAGCTAATAATTTATAAATAGATTTACCATTTTTTTCTATAGTACCTTTTCTACAATAATGTCCAGTCGCTACATAATCTGCTCCTAAATCTAAGGCTATTTTCATAAAGACATCAAATTTAATCTCTCTATTACACAGCACATCTGGGTTTGGTGTTCTCCCTTTTTGATATTCATCAAACATATAATCAACAATACGTTCTTTATATTGCTCACTTAAATCTACTGTTTGAAATGGGATCCCTAATTTATCTGCAACCAACATAGCGTCGTTACTATCATCTAACCATGGACACTCATCAGATATAGTAACAGAGTCATCATGCCAGTTTTTCATAAACAAGCCAATAACCTCATAACCTTGCTGCTGTAATGCATAGGCAGCAACACTAGAATCTACTCCTCCTGAAAGTCCGACAATCACTCTTTTCATCTGATAATTATTGTTTTTATTATGGTCAGATGAAACATCAACATGCGATTTAGCTTGATGTTTCATACTGCAAAATTAAGAAATAAAAATAGCAACAGAAGGGCTGTTGCTATTATAATTATCTATGTGTAATATTACTTTTATCTATTGTTTATTTGGGTTTTTACTTCGTTTGGTATGATCTTTAGTTTTTACGAGTTTTCCGTTTTCATAATAATTCCAAATCCCATGCTTTACATCTTTTCTGTATATACCTTCGGCTTCTAAGTCCCCTGAGGTACTATAATATTTACAAACACCATTTAATTCATCATTTTCGTAAATAAACTCCTTTAATACAGCACCGTTTTTCGCATACCATAGGGATTGCCCATTGAGCTTTCCTTCTTTATAATTTGCTTTTTCAGCAATAGTTCCATCTGGATAAAAAACAAGCTTCTCTCCTTGTAATTTTCCGTTATCCTTATAAAACTCTGTAGACATTATAGATGCACTTTTATTGTGATAATATATCCATTTACCAATGTAAAGTTTGCCATTCATATCCCCTTTACTAATAAGTTTTCCCTTTGAAGACAAAAATATTACCTGAGCCTTATTATTGATGTCATTAAATCCCTTAATTGCACTCAAGACACTTTTACCTTCGTTAAGTGTATAAAACTTAAATGTATCGACTTCCTTACCATGTTCAAATTGACCTTCATATCTCAGTTCTTTAGTCTTATCAAAGTACTTTTTCCAAATACCATGCCTTTTATTAGCGTCATCAAACTGATTTATAGATTCTTGAGCATAAAAGCTTGAAGTTAAAATTGTTAAAATATATATAAAAATAGAGTGTTTCATTAAGTTTTGTTTAATCATTTAGTAATTTCGTTCCACAAATATTATTATTATATAATTAATGTTGAACAACAAAAACTCAAAAAAATGAAAATTATTTCAAAAACAATCAAATTTTTACCCTTATTTTTAATGGCACTTGTCATTACATCGTGTAGTTACGATGACGACAATGGAGGAACAACTACTACTCCACCACAATTGAACATTGTTGAAACTGCAATTGCAACATCTGAACTAACTAGTTTAGTCGCTGCTTTACAGGCTGCAGATGGAGACTTAGTAACCGTGTTAAGTGGTAGTGGTCCATTTACCGTACTTGCTCCAACAAACGCAGCATTTGCAACTTTTTTAAGTGATAATAATTTTGCTAATTTATCTGATGTACCAACAGATGTGTTATCACAAATTTTATTAAACCATGTGATTTCTGCAGATTTATCTTCTACAGATTTAACAGGTTTAGGTGCTGGATACACAAGAACTAATGCTACTGGTGCTGGTGGAAACACCATGAGTATCTATTTTAACACTAGTAATGGTGTGAGATTTAACAATGTATCAAGTGTGTCTACTGCAGATGTTAGCGCATCTAACGGTACTGTACACATTGTAGATGCAGTCATTGGCTTACCAAGTATTGTTGATCATGCTGTAAATAATTCTAACTTTTCAGAATTAGCTGGAGCATTGACTTCTGAAGACCTAGTAACAACTTTGCAAGGTGCTGGCCCCTTTACAGTTTTAGCACCGGTTAATGATGCATTTTCTGATTTTACAAATCCGGACTCAAATGCTTTATCAAACATTTTATTAAACCACGTACTCGTTGGAGCAATTACTTCAACAGATTTAGTTAGTTTAGGAAACATATACACTAATTCTTTAGCTACAGGTCCTAATGATAATGCGATTAGCTTATACTCTAACACTGATAATGGTGTTCGTTTTAACGGCGTATCTTCTGTAGCAATTGCAGATGTTATAGGAACTAACGGAATTATTCACGCGGTAGACGCGGTTATCGATATTCCTTCTGTTGTCACTTTTGCAACCGCTGACCCAAACTTTTCAACTTTAGTCACTGCATTAACGACTTTAACACCAGAGACTGATTTCGTTGCAACGCTATCAACATCAAACGGAACAAGTCCTGCTCCTTTCACAGTATTCGCTCCAACAAATGACGCTTTTGCTGCTTTAGATGCGATTCCTGCAGAGGATGTATTAACGCAAGTTTTACTACACCATGTTTTAGGAAATGCCAATGTTACGTCTACAAATTTAGTAGCTAGTAATGGCGCTGCACCAACAATGCTTAACGGACAAGCTATTACAATTAGTTTGCCAGGAACTGAAGATAACATCGCAGATGTTACCGATGGTGCAGGAAATACAGACATCGGTATTATAGCAGTAGATGTTCAAGCTGGAAACGGAGTCATCCATGTATTAAACAAAGTGATGTTGCCATCCGCAGATTAAATATATTTATAGGTTCGTATAAAATTTGATTAATAGCATAATGTAAATTGTAAAGAACTTATTACAGAAGCCCTAAGATATTCATCTTGGGGCTTTTTTTATGCCTTTAACATAAGTCGCGCCTATGCAACCGTATCGTGTATGCCTTCGAAAATAGGACCTCATTTAAATTTACATATCTAAACCCCATCCCTAACTAGTAAGCACATAAGCCAAGTAACTTGACAAGAATTCCCTTTTAGGAGTTATCTAGCCTTAAGATTTTACTTGAATTATCTACACTAATTAATAAATGTGTATGACGCAATACTATTGAGAAAGCCTTTAAACTAATTTAACTAAAGGTCCTATCATATTTCAAATTGATGTTCTTTTTATAGACGTTACAATATATAACTTAAGAGGACTAATCAAAGTGTTTTCAATTTACATCACATCATATAAAGTCGATCTGATTACCGTATGAATCGATACTAAATTTTCATGTGATGGAAATAATATGCTCAGATTTTACATTGGATAATTGTTAGCTTCTAAGGCTCTCCTTCAACTCTACAAGCGTTTTGGATACTTGACTTTTCGGAAGTAAAATAAATATTTACAAGTATACAGCACAAAACCAAAAGAGCCCCTAGAATAATCTAAAGGCTCTTTTATATTTATTACTACTATATCGTATTATTATTTCTTTTTGTTTTGCTGCGATTGCTTTTGTTGCTCAGCTTGCTCCATCATATTAGACATCTTTTTCTGAAACTTGTTTTGTTTCTTAGGCTTTGTCTTATTTACTTGAATCTGAGCATGAATCTTATTTTCATCTAGAATATAATTCTTAATCACTAACATAATACCAATACTAATAAGGTTAGAGATAAAGTAATATAAACTTAATCCTGATGCATATTGGTTAAAGAAAACCAACATTAATATAGGAGAGAAGTAAATCATATACTTCATCATTTTACCCATATCTGGCATACCTTCTTGTGTTGGCTGAGATGCCATTTGTTGACCTGTCGTCATTTTCATATAAAAGAAAATAGCTATTGCTGCTAAAATTGGAAATAAACTTACGTGATCTCCGTAAAACGGAATGTTGAATGGTAAATCTGCAATCACATCATAAGATGATAAATCGTCTGCCCAAAGGAAGCTTTTTTGACGTAATGCAAAAGCGGTTGGGAAAAACATAAACAACGCATAGAACACTGGTAATTGAATTAAACCGGGCAAACAACCAGCTAGTGGACTTGCGCCTGCTTTATTTTGAAGTGCCATTGTTTCTTGTTGCGCCTTCATTTTGTTGTCTTTATGCTTTTCTCTAATCGCATCCAACTCTGGTTTTAGCACCTTCATTTTTGCTTGCGATAAAAACTGCTTGTATTGCACAAATGACATGACTAATTTAATTAAAATAGTCATTACGATAATGGCTATACCATAAGGTAAAAAACCACTTAAAAAACCAAATAATGGTATAAATAAATACTTATTAATCCATCCAAAAATTCCCCAACCAAAAGGTATACTTTCTTCTAATTTATGGTCATACTCCTTTAAAACCTTACTATCTGTTGGCCCAAAATACAATTGAAAATTATTATTTGCATCTCCATTAGTGAATGCTAATGGCAACTTAGAGGCATACTGCTTAGTAAAAACCGTATCAATTTCTTCATTTTCGACTAAATCTAAAGAAGAAATTCTTACATTCTTGATTGGTGTTTCAGCAACCAATATCGTACTAAAAAAGTGTTGCCTGTATGATAACCAACGTGCATCATCAAGAACCTCTTCATCTTCTCCTGTTTGACCTAACTTATCAATCTTGTCTCCTTCAGACATATATGTTAATCGTGTATAACGATTCTCATAAGTGATGCTCTGGTCATGACGATAGGTCTTTAATCCCCAATCTAAATCTATGGCTTGAGAACTATTTACAACATTGTTTAAACCTTCTGATCTAATAGAAAAACCTATCATATACTCATCTGGTTTCAGCTCATAACGGTATTCTAAAAACTGAGTTTCTGATGCTTTAAATTTCATCGAAACAACGGTATTTTGTCCGTTTTTAGTTATTGTTGGCTCAAAATATTGATCTTGAGTATTTAATATTCTATTATCTGCTGTTGGAAACGTAATATTAAATGATTCATTTCCATTTTGAATCAATGCGATCGGAATAGAATCATAATCGACAAAATCTCGCAGTATTACTTCGGAAAGAAAACCACCCTTGTTACTAAATTTTAAATCAAACACATCCGTTTGTACTACCGTATGTGCATCTGTTGCAGAGGGAAGTGTCGATGAATAGGCAAAAGATCCTAACCTGTTTTTCAAGTCGGCTAATTTTAAAGAATCTCCAAGCTTTGGAGCCGTAAAATCTGCTCCAGTAACAACTTTAGTCTCTTTGACTTGTTTTATTTCAGCTTTTTTATCAGCTTCAATTTGTTCTTGCTTTTCTTGTTCTGCTAATTCTTCAGGAGTGGGTTGTCTTTCCCACATCATGAAGATTAATATTGCGAAGATAAGAACGAATCCTATAATCGATTTAGTGTCGAATTTTTTTTCTTCCATGTTGTAATTTAAAAATATCTCTGATTGGTTAAAGCCAGTGGTACTATTTTATCAAAAAGCTATCCAATATTATTTCTGTGCCATACTGACACTTTTATTCTCCGTTTTATAATCTAATGCTGCCTTAACGAAAGACACAAATAATGGATGCGGACTAGCAACTGTACTCTTATACTCTGGGTGGTACTGTACTCCTACAAACCAATTGTGTGTTGGGATTTCCACAATTTCTACAAGACCAGTTTCAGGGTTTAAACCCGTTGTTTTCATGCCAGCATCTTCAATTTGTTGCTTGTAATTGTTATTAAATTCATAACGATGCCTATGTCTTTCTTTTATATTAACAGTTTGATAAATCTCTTTGACTAAACTACCCTCTACTAATTGGCAATCCCAAGCACCAAGTCGCATCGTACCTCCTTTATGCGTAATAGATTTTTGTGATTCCATGAGATTAATCACGGGATCTGTTGTCTTCTCATCCATTTCTGTAGAATTAGCATTTGCTAATCCTAAAACGTTTCTAGAATATTCAATAACTGCCATTTGCATGCCTAAACAGATTCCAAAAAACGGAATATTGTGCTCACGCACATAGCGTACCGCTTCAATTTTACCTTCAATACCACGCTCTCCAAATCCAGGAGCAACTAAAACACCGTGCAAGTGCTGTAACTTTTTTGCAGCATTCTTCTCTGTTAAATATTCAGAATGTATAGATTCTACTTTTACTTTAACTTCATTCTCTGCTCCTGCATGAATAAAGGATTCTAAAATAGATTTATATGAATCTTGAAGTTCTACATATTTACCAATAAGACCAATAGTAACCTCTCCATTTGGGTTTTTATGACGCGATAAAAACTGATTCCATTGTGTTAAATCTGGCTCTGTACTTTTTAACTCTAACTTTTTTAAGACTACGGTATCTAGGCCTTGCTCTAACATTAAATTAGGGACATCATAAATTGTCGATGCATCTATAGATTGTATAACAGCTTCTGGACGAACGTTGCAAAACTTGGCCAATTTATCTCTTAATTCTGCTGGAAGTTCGTGCTCTGTACGACATACTAACACATCTGCCATGACGCCACTTTCCATCAGTGTCTTTACACTGTGTTGCGTTGGTTTGGTTTTTAATTCTCCAGCTGCAGATAAATATGGAATTAGTGTTAAATGAATAACCATCGCATTATGCTCTCCTAAATCCCATTTTAATTGTCTTACTGCTTCAATATAAGGTAGTGATTCAATATCACCCACTGTTCCTCCAATCTCTGTAATCACAATATCATAATCTCCAGAGTTCCCTAAAATTTGCACGCGATGTTTAATCTCGTCTGTAATATGAGGAATTACCTGAACCGTCTTACCTAAAAACTCACCACGACGCTCTTTATCAATAACACTTTGATAAATACGACCAGTGGTTACATTATTAGACTGACTCGTTGGCACATTTAAAAAACGCTCGTAATGTCCAAGGTCAAGATCTGTTTCTGCACCATCATCTGTCACATAGCACTCGCCGTGTTCATAAGGATTTAAAGTTCCTGGATCAATATTAATGTAAGGGTCTAATTTTTGAATTGTAGTTCTGTAACCTTGAGCTTGAAGTAGCTTTGCAAGGGAAGCTGCGATGATACCTTTCCCTAAAGAAGAGGTAACACCACCGGTTACAAAGATGTATTTTGTTGGTCTTGTCATGTTGCGTATATAAACGCAGGCAAATTTACAAAATTTAAATAGTTATTTTTGAATTGTTTTTGGGTTTATTGATAATATTAAAAACGTTACATTTCAAAGCTGCTTTTAGCGTCATTTTCTTGTGAAAGCAGATTAGCCTCTTTAGCCTTTGTATATGGCCCATTCAAACAGAGCAAAGAGTTACACCATTTTAGTGAGAAATATTGACTGATATTGTCAAATAAATTTCACTTCTATATCTGTATGTATAAAAATCTGTGATGGCATTAAAAAAGAGGATTCTATATTAAAAAAGGAAAAACCTGACTCCATTACTTTTATACTTCGACCGGAGTTATTATCTACAATGCAGATAGAAAAAACAACTTAAACCAATTGAAGAATAAAAATCAAACACAAAACTGTTTTAGCCTATCTTTTAAGTCCCTTGGCTTGAAAAGCTCATGTTTACGATTGATTATTGTTTAGGATATCGCTTTTGAATATTACGTATCAAGTCTTCCAACCCATTTAATTTTAACTCATAAACTTGAATCAACATATCACCTAGTTTTCCTTTTGGGAAGCCTTTATTGTGATACCAAACCACATAATATTCTGGTAAGTCTATGAGATAACGACCTTCATATTTACCAAAAGGCATTTTGGTGTGTGCGAGTTTAATGAGAAAATTTTTATCTGGTTGCAACATCTTATTTTGAGTGGAAGTCCTTGTATTTATAAAGTTCAATTTTTACAAATTGAGACCAGACAATCTGTTCCTTCTTGTTTATAGAATTATCAGTTTGTGTATCGTAGTCATTTTGCATTATGGCCAAGTTTTTATTGGCTTGCTCATGTAAATCCCTAAGTTCTTGTTTAATATTTTGCGAAACATTTACTCTAGAGATATTAAAACGTAATTGCCTCACATGAAGCTCTGTAATATCAAAATGAAGTTGCTCGTGAGCTAAAATATAATCATCACCTTTGTTCTTTAAATACCATGATTTTTCTGGATAGAAATGTGCTTCGACAATGGCATTGAAATCGATATATTTGTCATTAGATTGACTTACCGAAAATGAAAATGTAATCCCAGAAGCAGTGACTGCAACAGCATCTGTATTTTGCTCAACTTGACCTTTGAAATCTGACCAAGTGAGTTTTTTATTATCACTCCACGAGATAGTAACCTCTTCGATTGTAGCAGGTTTCAGAATTAATAAAAAAACAATTAACAGTCTCGGTAGCATTTAGTTTGCAGTATTCTAGTTAAATTTTAGAATCATGTATTAATAAATTGAATTATTTTGAGTGTTGTCGAGGCTACACTTAAAAGCAAAAATTTATGTATATCATTTTAAAGTTTAATTAGAATTCGTCCAATTAAACGTGATATCTTTTATGATATCTGGATGTAAACTATAATGAACAGGACAGGTATATCCAATACGTTCTAAAATTTTACGTGTCTTGACCTCTGCTTCAAAAGGCAACTCCAAAACCACTTCTATTTTAGAAATTCGTCTAGGATCATTGGCCATCGTTTTTGTGACATGAGCAATAGTTCCTTTCATATCAACTCCCATATCGTTGGCTTTGATTCCCATAACCGTCATCATGCAGCTTGCTAGTCCAGTAGCAATGGTGTCTGTAGGCGAAAACGCCTGACCTTTCCCATTATTATCTAAAGGTGCATCTGTTAAGAATGAATTATTGGATTTTAAATGAACACTTTCTGTTCTTAAATCGCCTAAGTAAGTTACTTTTGATGTCATTTATTCTGCTTCTACTATAGTTAAGTTGTCATATTTTACGACATAAACCGCTTCATTATAAAAGCCTCCAAACATCTTTTTAGAATATCTAAATTTATTCTCGACATACTCGGTTTCTATATCATTAGAAGACGCTTTATATAAATCATCTTCGCTAGCTAAACGCAACAAAAGATCTAAGGTTAAATCAAACCCTCTAACTGCGTACTTATTTGGACTCACGTTATATGCACGTCTATAAGCTCGTATAAATGCATTTTTCGAAGATCCAATATCTGCCGTTTTATTTACTGATGGATAATGAAACTTCAAATTAGACAAGTGGTAATTTGAAATCTCTCTACCCTCGAAAGCTCTATTCTTATCAGTAGTAAATAAAATTATTTCTTTCTCATCAGAGATCAATCCATTAATCATACTGATAACGTTGGAAGCAAATCCCTCATTATCGGTTTCTAAGAACACAATATTTTTTCCATTTTTAAAGATATTTTCTAAATCTGTTTGATATATAAAATAAGCCTCTTTGCCTTCTTTATTATTTCTAGAATAGATTTGCTCTGCATTAGCAAATTCAACTTTCAACTTATCACTAATACGTTTATGTTTTGAATCTGAAATGATTATTACATGCTTAGGCAGAGAATCTAATTTCACATACTTAATAATTGTATTCTCTAATAAGTCACCCGACGGTACACTTTGAAATACATTATCATACAGAGTCGTTGGCGTAGAAAAAGGAGAAATAACAGGAATATTATGTCGTTTTAAATCTGACGCTACACGATCTAAATTTTTTGGCACTAATGGACCAATAACGGCATCATAATCTGAAAAATCATTAGCATCTAAAATATTAGATACCTCAGATAATTGATTTTTTGTATCATAAACCTTAAAATATGTAGAAATACCTAATCGTTTTGCAGAGTCTATAGCCATTAATGCTCCTGCGTGAAAATCTAAGGATATAGATAAATATGCATCTTTTCTAATTCTTTTTTTAGCTTCTTGCACAGAATCTATATCAAATTTATGCGTACCATAAGGCAACATTAAAGCGATCCTTTTGACACTAAGGTTCTTAAGATTACGAGACAGGTTCGTAATTGCTAAATCTTTAAATATCGTTGCTGATTTTACATCTATCGGTACTTTTAAAACCATCCCTAATTTGAGTCCGCTCGCCTTTAGTTCGGGATTCAAAGTCTCCAATTGCTCTTGGGTTAGACCTAATTTTCTATTAAGCGACATAAAACCTTCACTTTTCAAAACTGTATAATAGCCATAATTTTCTTCAACAGCTTTCTCTTCATTATCTCCAATATTAGGAACATTTACTTCTTGACCAGGTTGTAAAACTTCACTCATGTTAGGATTTAGTGCTTCGAGTTGTGGTACTGTAATCCCAAATTTATAAGCCACTCTCCACTTTCCTTCTTTAGGTAATACGGTGTATTTTTTAACTGTATTATTTAAGGTGACTTGATTAACGATTGTTTTGAATCTAGGAATTTTAATGCGATCGCCTTTACGTAAGTTTTCAGAATATAATCTGGTGTTATATTTTTTGATATCCCCAATCTCAACATTGTATTGTTTAGAAATACTGTACAAGGTTTGCTTACGTCTAACTTTGTGATTTTTAAACCCAATTACCTCTTTTACAGACTCTTTAATAGGCTCATTCTTAACACGACTGGTTGGAATAATAAGTACCGTATTTAGTTTTAGGGATGTCTTAGCATCTGGATTAAGCGCATAAATATCAAAAGGCGTAACTAAGTAATTCTTAGCAATAGTGGCTATCGTTTCGCCTAGAGCAACCTTGTGTGTTTTGTAATCTTGACCTACAACAGACAAGCTACAAAACAAAGTTACAAGTATGAGAATGAGTTTTTTCATTGATAAAAATTTATGTCTTATTTCCTCTTCTTCTTCGGAAATTTTAATTGATTACAACTCGTCTATGTTTCAAACTATACTGAGCAAAAATGAGAGGTTTTAAATGAAAACTTTTTATAGTTTCAGTATATTTCTCAACCGAAGTTAAGGTAATTTACTCTAGCTTTAACATCTCTATTTTACCATAAAGGGAGTCCTATTTGCTCAGTAATTATTCCCACTCAATAGTCGCAGGTGGTTTAGAACTAATATCATAAACCACACGGTTTACACCTTTTACTTTATTTATAATCTCATTTGAGGTCTTTTGTAAAAACTCATAGGGAAGGTTGACCCAATCTGCAGTCATTCCATCTGTACTTTCTACTGCTCTTAATGCCACACACTTTTCATATGTACGCTCATCGCCCATGACACCTACACTATTCACTGGTAATAACATTGCGCCTGCTTGCCAAACTTTATCATATAAACCCCAAGATTTTAAATTGTCAATAAACACAGCATCTACCTCTTGTAAGATTCGTACTTTTTCACGCGTGATATCACCTAATATTCTAATTGCCAAGCCTGGTCCAGGAAACGGATGACGACCTAAAATATCTTTATCCATTCCCATAGAAGCTCCTACACGTCGAACTTCGTCTTTAAACAATGCTCTTAAAGGTTCTACAATTTTTAATTTCATATAATCTGGCAATCCTCCAACGTTATGATGACTTTTAATCGTTGCACTTGGTCCTCCTGTTGCAGAAACACTCTCTATAACGTCTGGATAAATAGTCCCTTGCGCTAACCATTTTACACCTTCAATTTCATTAGACTCATCGTCAAAAACCTCAATAAATACACGACCTATTGCTTTCCGTTTTAACTCAGGATCACTTATATCCTCCAAAGCATCCAAAAAGCGTGCCGAAGCATCTACACCTTTAACGTTAAGCCCCATGCCTTCGTATTGCTCGAGTACGCTGGAGTATTCATTTTTCCGAAGTAAACCATTATTTACGAAAATACAGTATAAGTTCTTCCCTATTGCTTTATGCAGTAATATGGCTGCTACAGATGAATCTACACCTCCCGACAATCCTAGAACGACTTTATCGTTTCCTAATTGTGCTTTAAGTGCATCTACGGTTTCATCAACAAATGAATCTGGTGTCCAATCTTGCTCCACTTGTGCAATATGTACTAAGAAATTTTCTAATAATTGTTTCCCATCTGTTGAGTGATATACTTCTGGGTGAAATTGTATGGCATATGTCTTTTCACCTTCAATTTTAAAAGCTGCATTTTCAACATCATGCGTACTTGCCAATAAAACACCGTTGGTAGGTAGTTGCTTGATAGTATCACTGTGACTCATCCACACTTGACTTCCTTTAGAAATACCTGTAAAGAAGTCATCATCTTGTTTTACAAAACTCAAATTAGCTCTACCGTATTCTCTGGTATTAGACTCTGCTACTTTTCCTCCAGAAAAATGAGCTAAATACTGCGCACCATAACAAACAGCGAGCATGGGTTTTTTACCCCTTATTTGAGTAAGATCTGGATGCAATACAGCTTCACCTCTAACGGAGTTTGGACTACCAGAAAGGATGACAGCTTTAAAGCTCTCTGAATCTACAGGGATTTTGTTGAATGGATGAATTTCGCAATAGATGTTTAACTCTCTAACGCGACGTGCAATAAGTTGTGTGTATTGCGAACCGAAATCTAAAATTAGGACTTTGTTGTGTTGCATGTACAAAAATAGTAATGATTTAGGAATTAAGATTTAAGATTTGAAGTTTTTTGGGTTTACTTTTTAACACTTTATTATTTGTAGTAAAAGTGTGACGTTTTAAAGTCACTAAGATGTTGAAATGTAAATTAAAAAGCACGAAGTCTAATCGATATAAACAGTCAATATTAGTCTCTAAACTATGAATACTAATTCTGAACCGTTAACACCAAAAACTCACTTTTTAAAGGTTCTAAATTTTCTATTAACTTCAAAATAAGAACATCTCCATACTCTAAATAGAACTCAGAGAAATTCATATTACGCTCTTGCAAACTTTGGCGAGGAAACAAATCGTCTTGCAATACTGTAACCCGTTCTAAATGATCACTAAGTTTTCGTTTTTGTGCTTTAAGCAATCTACTCTCTAGATTGTCGAGTCCTTTAATTTGTTTTGCTTCTTGTGCTTTCACTGCGCCAATGAATGATTCATCAGTTTGCTCTGCGAGCACATATAACTCTTTAAATTGTTGTTCTAAATGTGCTTTTTGAGATGAAAAATCGATTGTGATTCCAGAGACTTGCTTGGTAACCTTAGTTCGTAATTCATTTTGTTTTAGAAACAAATCGTCCACTGAAACATTTAGCTTTTGAAGTTTATCTTTTTGTTTATCGGTCATAATTAACACCGAATTCCGAAGCAACAAGAGAGGAAACACGACCTTTTGTGCTTCAAAATTAGATTTGAGTTGCAACCAATAGGCCAACTCTCCTCCTCCTCCAATATAACAGAGGTTTGGCAAAATGACTTCTTGAAATAAAGGTCGCATAATCACATTTGGACTAAACCGCTCAGGCACCTCACTTAGGTGTTTAAGTATCTCACTCTTGCTCCAGGAAATAGCTGTATTGAGTACCTGATAAACACCTTCAGTTTCTATGATGCGTTCTCTTATATCTTTTGTGATATAGAACAGGTTTATTTCTCTAGGGTTTACTTGAATTTTATAATTTCCGTCAAGGCCATTTAAATGACTATTAGCTTGAGATACTTTATCAAAAGAGGTTTGATTTACCAACTCATCTTCTACATACGGGATAAACAAACGTTTCAATTCTGTATCATTACCATCAACAATCACCAAACCCTGGTCCTTGAATAATTCATTGACCAGATAACGCATGGCATCTGTTAAATCTTGATGCTCTAAATAAGCACTTTTAAATAATTGCTTTAGCGTTTCTGCATTGGTCGAAGTATTTAATTGGTTCGCAAAAACCTCAAAAACGCTGTCCAATCCGTCAAGCTGTAATTCACCTACCGCCCCAGATGCTTTTCGATTCCATTGTAGTTTTTGTCCTCTAAAATTGAAGTAATTTATCTCTTCAAAATCATGATCTTCAGTTGCCATCCAATAGATAGGTACAAAGTTTTGTTTTGGATATTCAGCCTTAAGCTGTGTGCACAAATTAATTGTGGAAATAATTTTATAAAAAAAATAAAGTGGCCCCGTAAATAAATTGAGTTGATGACCTGTAGTAACCGTAAACGTTTCGTTATTGCTTAGTAATTCGATATTCGTTTTAGTCGCTTCAGACACCGCAACAGATGCATATTGGTTTTTTACAGATTTCACCAAAACCACTCTCGTTTCCGAAGAAAAAGAACCTCGTTTTTCCTCAATTTGAGCTTTAAAATTCTCAAGCTTTGGAAACCGGTTATAGAACGATTTTAAATCATTATTTTCATCTAGATAATCGCAAATCAAAGAAGAGAAATAGTTGGTTTCTCTAAACGGAATACTGTCTGTTAGCATAGTTTCAATTCAATTCTAGCGTAAATATAAGCTTCTTCACTTTTTTGAGTCCTAAAGTTTAGTTAATACCTCGCATTACTTGAATTTAATGAAATTAAAATACCTTCTTTTTCTTTATGAAAATTAGAAAAATCAAGCATAGCATTAGCTAAGGTTTCATTATGCTAAAGCAGACATAATATGTTTTATCTCATTAAATTAGAATGATGCTTGTATATATTCACTTGCACTTCTTATATTTACTAATTATCACAACTCATTTAGATTTTAATATTATGATTAAGTCATTCGCTTTTATCCTTGCATTTGTTTGTTCTGCCTCAATTTTTGCTCAAAACCTACAATCACCTTCCGGTTTTTTAGGTTATGACATTGGCACAAAGTTTACCAGACACCATCAAGTTATGGATTACTTTAAACATATAGAGGCGCAGCTTCCTAAGCAAGTAAAAGTAGAACAATACGGACAAACCAATGAGCGACGACCATTGCTGTTAGTGTATCTATCTTCCGAAGAAAACATGAAAAATATAGAGCAAATACGAGAGAATAACCTCAAAAACGCTGGGGTATTGGAAGGCCCATCAACTACTAATGATATTGCGATTGTTTGGCTCAGTTATAATGTGCATGGCAATGAAGCGTCAAGTACAGAAGCGTCAATGCTTACCATTTATAAATTATTGACCGAGAACAAAGAGTATTTAAAAAATACGGTTGTGATTATTGACCCTTGTATTAATCCAGATGGCCGTGATCGCTACGTGAATTGGTATAATAAAACTGCGAGCGTGCCTTATAATATTGACCAACAAGCTAGCGAACATAGCGAGCCGTGGCCTGGAGGACGACCAAACCATTATTTATTTGATTTAAATAGAGATTGGGCTTGGGCTACGCAAGTCGAAACGCAAGCGCGATTAAAAGTGTATAACAAATGGTTACCTCATATTCATGTAGATTTTCATGAGCAAGGTATCAACGAACCGTATTATTTCGCACCTGCTGCCGAACCGTTTCATGAAGTTATTAGCGACTGGCAACGTAATTTCCAGACACAAATTGGTGAAAATCATGCTAAATATTTTGATGCTGAGGGCTGGTTATATTTTACTCGCGAACGTTTTGATTTATTATATCCAAGTTATGGTGACACCTACCCAACTTATATGGGAGCCATTGGAATGACCTATGAACAAGGTGGCCATGGACGTGCAGGATTAGGAGTTTTAAATGATGAAGGTGAGGTATTGACTTTAGTTGACAGACTAACCCACCATACAACTACTGGAATATCAACTGTTGAAATCTCGTCGCAAAATGCCAAAAAACTGAATACTGAGTTTGGCAATTACTTTGATAATTCAAAGCTGTTATATAAGAGTTATGTTTTACAAGGACATGCAGATAAGATTGAAAGCTTAACCCTACTTCTAGATAAACATGAGATCTCTTATGGTTTCGCTCAAGGTGGAAAAGTAACTGGGTTTGACTATTGGTCTTCTAAACAAGGGCAGCTCAACACAACGACTAATGATTTGGTGGTGAGCACCAATCAGCCTAAAGGAAAAATGGTAAAAGTATTATTTGAGCCTAACACAGCATTGAGTGATTCTCTTACTTATGACATCACGGCTTGGTCTGTACCTTATGCCTACGGATTAGGAGCCATTGCGAGTAAAAGCAATGTAAACACGAATGATAAATTAAGGAATGGCTATGCTACTCCTGTTTCAAATTCTTCTGCTACAGGTTACGTTATTGAATGGAATAGCATGAAGGATGCACAATTTCTTGCAGAATTACTTAAAAACAATATCAAGGTTCGATTTACAGAAAAACCGTTTACAACTCAAGGGAAAACATACAACAGAGGTTCTCTAATAATTGTTCGAGGAGATAATAAAAAGGTAGCTAATTTTGATGACAAAGTATTTGACATTGCCATTTCAAATAACAGAACTCCAAATGCTATTATCTCTGGATTTTCAACCTCAGGACCAGATTTTGGATCACCAGACATTAAATTAGTAAATGCTCCAAAAATAGCAATACTCTCTGGAGATTACACCTCATCATTAAGCTATGGTGAGCTATGGCACTTTTTTGAGCAGCAGCTTCACTATCCAGTAACTTCAATTAATACAAAGGACTTGTCTAGCACTAACTTATCAAAATACAATGTGTTGGTCATGCCAGATGGCTATTATAGTGGTTTTCTAAATGAAGACCTTACAGACAAAATTAAAATATGGGTTCGCTCTGGCGGAAAACTCATAGCTATTGATGGAGCATTAAACAGTTTTGCTGGCAAGGACGATTTTGGATTAAAAAGAAATCAAACGGAAGACTCCATAGAAAACAATCAAAACAAAACCATTAAATATGCAGACAGAGAACGTGATAATACTAAAAACTTAATCACAGGTGCTATTTTTAAAACAGATGTCGACAATACACATCCACTGGCTTTTGGTTATGACGACTATTATTTCACATTGAAACAAGGCAATACGTCTTACAGTCTTTTAGATACTGGTTATAACGTAGCCTATCTTGGTGACAGCCCTAAAAACGTATCTGGCTATGCAGGACAAGAGGCGCTCAAACAATTAAATAAGTCATTGGTTTTTGGCGAGCAACGTATGGGAAGTGGAAGCGTTATTTACATCGTGGACAACGTGATGTTTAGAAGTTTTTGGGAGAATGGAAAACTATTTTTTGTGAACGCTATCTTTTTTGTAAATAATAATTTGGCAGAATTATAAGATCTATTTTAATCTTTTTTTCTTCGGAAATTTTAGGTTCCAGCACAATAGATACCTGAACCTTTTTTTTAAAGATCCTTTACTTATACTATTTTTATAGTTATCTAAAACGACACCAAAAAGGTTCGCGTAATTTTTAAGGCGCATTAGATACAAAGAATATAATAGGGAAGTTTGGACACACTGGTGTTGACTAATAATTTACCAAAATACCTTGCGAAACATTTGAGCATTGCCTATAAAAGTTCATAAAGTGTGGTAACGATGAGCCCTTTACCATCCTTTAAAACAACAGACAATAATTGCCACTCTCCTTTTATCTTCAAATTAAAAGGCGGAGTTAATATACTCAAACCACTTTGCTTTTTCAACCTAATCCCTTGACCAGAAATAATATCTTTATTAGGTATAAAGTCTCCTTCAGGCACGTGCTCTGTTAAAATAACATATTTAAAATCTGTTAATTTATGTACTATGCGTTTTACTTCAGCATTGGATAAATGTTGTAAAACTTGCCTTAATAGAGCGCAGTCTCCAGAAGGTAAATCATCTACTGCAATATCCAAACAATGAAATTCTAAATCTTTCTC
>NZ_JBLIET010000038.1:0-24813 GCF_047633235.1 Psychroserpens sp.
TCATAAAGGTTTTTGCTATAATTTTTATGTCTAAAAGTAGAGACCAGTTCTCTATATAGAATATATCAAATTTTACACGACCAATTATATCTTTATCTGATTCTATTTCCCCTCTAAAACCGCTAATTTGGGCTAAACCTGTAATACCTGGTTTAACAAAATGTCGTACCATAAATTTATCTATTTTTTTTGCATACATGTTAGTATGACTCACCATATGAGGTCTTGGTCCTACAACAGACATGTCCCCGAAAAGCACATTAAAAAACTGAGGCAGTTCATCAATACTTGTTTTTCTAATCAACCTTCCTATTTTAGTAATACGTTGATCTCCTCTGGTTGCTTGATACAAATGTGCATCTTTATTAGGCGTCATTGATCTAAACTTATAACAGTCAAATTCTTTATAATTAAACCCATTTCTCGACTGTTTGAAAAACACTGGCCCCTTAGATTCTAATTTAATTAATACGGCTATTATGGGTGTTAACCATGATAGAATAAAAATAACAACTAAACTCGAAAAAAGAATGTCAAAAAAGCGTTTGACAATGGTATTAAATGAATCTTCAAGCGGTATGGTTCTTAAAGACAGAATTGGGATATAATCATAATACTCATATCTCAATTTCTTAGAATATATGTCTTTATTATCTGGAAGAAATTTTAAGATTTTAAGATTGTTATCTGCAAAATCTGCTATTTCAAGAATTTGTTGATTTGTCAGCTCCGAAATAGAGCAGTATATCTCATCTATCTCTTCTTTTTTAATGTAATCGAACTGACTTTGTAAATTAATGATCTTTCGGTCTTTTAAATTAAATGTATTGACGTGTACATAACCATATTCTGGGTTTTTATTAAAAAATGTTTCTAGAGCTTTCGTTTTTTTGTTTTCGCCAATTATCACTGTACGTCTAAAATTTCCACCGAAAGAAACTCGATACTTTTGCAACAAATAATAGATCGCAAATTTAAAAAACGCAATACAAAGAAATACAGATAATACATATTTAAATATTGTTATTGGATAGATATTTAGATTATAATAATAACCCGAAAAGGCAAAAATGATTAAGGTAAACAGTATTAATTGAGTGAGTATCAAAGAATAGATTTTAACCTCTCTCGTATATCTATATACTTCATAAAATTTAGAATAGACAGATAGAATGATCCATGCTATGAAAGAAAATATCATAAATTTGATTGGATCGATATTTATAAAAAAATATAAGATTGCAAAACCATTTATGATACTTAAATCAATTAAGTACGAAATTGGTCTCAAATATCCAGAATATCGTCCGTGTTTAAATAAACTCAAATTACGTTTTTATATGTTTTGAAAAGTCTCTATGATCCCTTTTAAAGAGATCTTCTTTTGATAGACTCTTAAAATAATCAAATGTTTTTTTCATTCCTTCTTCTCTCCCAACCTTAGGCTCCCAATCTAATAGCTTTTTAGCCAAAGTAATATCTGGTTGTCTTTGTAAAGGATCATCAACAGGAAGATCTTCAAATATAATTTTTTGCGATGTATTTGTTAATTTAATAATTTCTTGAGCAAAATCAAGAATAGAAATTTCATGATGATTACCAATATTTACAGGATAAGCATAATCACTTAGTAACAGTCTATAAATGCCTTCTACTTGATCCTCTATATAACAAAAAGATCTTGTTTGAGAACCGTCACCAAAAACCGTTAAATCTTCCCCCCTTAATGCTTGACCCATAAATGCAGGAATAACTCTTCCATCATTTAGTCTCATTCTAGGGCCATACGTGTTAAAAATACGAACAATTCGTGTTTCTAAGCCATGCACTCTGTGATATGCCATAGTTAATGACTCTTGAAAACGCTTAGCTTCATCATAAACACCTCTAGGTCCAATGGTATTGACATTACCATAATAATCCTCAGTTTGCGGATGAACAAGAGGGTCTCCATACACTTCAGATGTCGATGCAATTAGTAGTCTGGCTTTTTTAACTTTGGCCAAACCTAATAAGTTATGAGTACCTAATGAACTTACTTTAAGTGTTTGAATTGGTATTTTTAAATAGTCTATTGGACTTGCTGGTGAAGCAAAGTGTAATATGTAATCTAAATTTTTATCAACGGTTATATGCTCTGTAACGTCGTGTTGAATAAAGTCAAAGTTTACATTAGATTTTAAATGCTCTAAATTACGTTTATCACCAGTTATAAAGTTATCCATACCTATAACCTTAAAGCCTTCATTTAAGAAACGATCGCACAAATGTGAGCCTAAAAAACCTGCTGCTCCAGTTATAAGTATCTTTTTCATTAATTGCTTGTATTACGGCCTATAGATGTATAAGAAAAACCCTCACTGTTTACATCATTAACCTCATAAAGGTTTCTTCCATCAAAGATCACTGGTGCTTTCATATTTGATTTTAATTTATTAAAATCTGGAGTTCTAAATATACTCCATTCTGTGCAGATTATCAATGCATCAACATCCATTGTAGCATCATACATGTGCTCAGAATAATACAACTTATCTCCATATTTTTTCTCAACATTGTTCATTGCCTCTGGATCAAAAACTCTAACAGATGCGCCTTCTTTTAAAAGTTCATCTATCATATATAATGCTGGCGCTTCTCTAATGTCATCAGTTTCTGGTTTAAATGCTAATCCCCAAATTCCAAATGTTTTACCTTTTAATGAATTGTTATACTGCGACAGTATTTTAGGTATTAGTATTTTCTTCTGAATATCATTTACTTTAATTACAGATTTCAAGATATCAAACTCATAACCGTTTTCTTGACCAGATTTAAATAGAGCCTTTACGTCCTTAGGAAAACAAGAACCGCCATAACCTATTCCTGGAAACAAGAACCGTTTTCCAATTCTAGAATCTGTACCCATACCTGCTCTTACCATATCTACATCCGCACCAACTTTTTCACAAAAGTTAGCAATCTCATTCATAAAAGTAATTTTAGTTGCTAAAAAAGAATTTGCTGCATATTTAGTAAGCTCAGCAGAACGCTCGTCCATAATAATTATTGGATTACCAGAGCGAACAAATGGTTTGTAAAGCTTTTGCATCAATTTGGTCGCTTTTTCAGAACTAGATCCTACAATAATACGTTCTGGTTTTAAAAAATCATCTACAGCAAAGCCTTCTCGCAAAAACTCAGGATTAGAAACCACATCAAACTCCACATTAGTCTCATTAGATATCGTTTCTTTAACTATATCTGAAGTGCCGACAGGCACGGTACTTTTATCAACAATAACTTTATACTCTTTTATTTGTTTACCAATATCTTTTGCAACCCCTAAGATGTATGATAAATCGGCAGAGCCATCTTCATCTTCAGGCGTTGGTAAAGCCAAAAATATAATATCACCATGTTCTAATCCCTCTGATAAAGACGTAGAAAACTTAAGTCTGTTAGCCTTGATGTTACGCTCAAATAAAACATCTAAATGTGGTTCATATATTGGAACAACACCACTTTGCATTTGCGCAACTTTGTTTTGATCGATATCTATACAAAGTACTTCGTTTCCTGTTTCTGCTAAACATGTTCCAGTCACTAAACCAACATAACCAGTTCCTATTACCGATATTTTCATAAATAAATCACTTATTCTTAAACTCTTTATATTTCAAATCAATAAATGCTTTCATTTCATCTTCAAATCTAGAAGAAGAAAAACGCATTGCATTAGTCCTTATATCCTGAGCATTAAAGCTCATTTTTTCAAATTTCTCTATTGCTTTTTTAATCGCCTGAGGTGTTTGTTGATCAAAAAGCACCCCTGTTTTTCCGTCAATAACAGTTTCTTTTAATCCTCCTTCATTAAAGCCTATTATAGGAGTTCCACATGCCTGAGCTTCAACAGGAATAATTCCAAAATCTTCTTTAGCTGCAAAAACAAAAGCTTTAGCATTTTGCATATAACTTTTTAATTCATTCGAATTTAAAAACCCTTTTAGCTCAATATTATCTTTTGCAAGTTTCTTTATTTTATTATAATCTGGACCGTCACCAATAACTACAAGTTTCCTGTCTGGCATCTCATTAAACGCCTCAACAATAGTAGCCATCTTTTTATAAGGAACCATTCTAGAAGCTGTAAGATAAAAATCTTGTTTTTCTTCTTTAAGTTCATATTGATTTACATCAACTGGTGGATATATTACAATGCTATCTCTGTTATATATTTTTTTAATTCTTTGTGCCACATATTTGGAGTTTGCAATAAAATGATCAACTCTATTAATTGTTATTAGATCCCATTGACGAATATTATGTAGCACCCATTTTGCATAAAACCCTCTTAACCCAGTTTTAAGTTGAGAGTCTTCTAAATACTGATGATACAGGTCCCAAGCATATCTCATTGGAGAGTGACAATAACATATATGCAATTGCTTTAGATTGGTCAAAACACCCTTAGATACAGAAGCTGAAGAAGATATTACTAAATCATAGCTATTAAGATCAAACTGTTCAATCGCCAATGGGAAGAATTGAAGAAATTTTCTATGGTTCTTCTTAGCAGTAGGCCATTTTTGTATAAAACTGGTATTGACTTTTTTACCTTTAAGAATATAGCGTCTATCCTCTTCACCTAAAAAGTCCACAAGAGCGTAATGCTCAAAATCACCGTAAATATTATTTAAGGAATGGATGACTTTTTCAGCACCACCATTTACATAATACCAGTCATGAACTAATGCTTTTCTCATGTATTATTTTTCTAACCAACTTCAATATAATAAGTAATATAACAAAACCTATAAAAGGGTAAGTCCCAGCGCCCCTCATATAGTTTAATATGAGCAAAAATACATTAATTATTAAAAAATATATTAAAATGGGTATGTAAATAATGGATTGTTTTGACTTTTGATAAACATATTTTTGAATTACTCCCATAAAAAACATTACGATAATTGTCAACCATCTAAAATCTATAAAAAGTCCACCAAAAGCAGTTAAATAAACGCTACCTCTAGGGGAAGGGTTCGAATAATCAATTTTATTAAAAAGTTTTGTTTTGTTTAACAGTTTAGGAACTATAAAGAACGTGTTGGCTCCATTAGTTATAGGAAGGCTGTCTGCTTCGATGATATGATTAAATTCATAAACACCATGAATAAAATACTGACCAGTATGCATGATTGTAAATGAGTAGAACTTCAATAAATCATTATGATTTTCACTTTCAAAATAAGCAACAACTTGGCTTTTAGGTTTGAGGATTTCATTGTAATTCGCAGTGAGCAAGTGTTCATAAATATCTTTAGACTCCTCTCCTTTTGTCTCTCTAGAAAATAAAAAGACCGTCGACAGCGTCAATACAATTAAAATTCCTGACAGAAAAACAGTTATACTTTTTTTATTAATTGGGCTTTTTCTGAATAATAAAAAACATATAACTACAATAATCGCTACTTCTAAAAGTGGTTTTCTAGTTGCCAGTAGAGCGGCTTCAATTAGTGGTAAAACTAAAAACAAACAAGAGATAAGCCCTAATTTACTTTTTAGCTTAATTTTGAGCACAAAAGCTAACACAAAAGGGAGAAAATAAATACTCTTGATAATTGAAGCTAGGATAAAAACAAAATTACTTTTTTTAAAATTTAAGTTATTTAAAACCCTATTGTATTTTAAGTTATTAAAAAAAGACAAATCTCTTAAATAAAATAAATCTATCCATCTCAAGACATATGATATACCAATTATAATCATAGTAATTTTTATCAATCTAACAAAAGATAGTTTGTCATGATTAACATCATTTTTAATTTTGAAACTAAAAGAAATAAAACCGATAATCAAAGCTAGATAGTTCAATCCGATAAAACTTATCGTTTTTAACTTAATAGGCTCAATAGATTCTACAGGGAGAAAAGCGTATATAAGGCACCAACCTAATAGACCGATAATGATACTATAAAAGAATGCACTATATCTTAAGAAGAGTTTAATCATTAAAACAGTAAATAAATATAAATGTAGTCAAAAGATAGATTGACGAAAGTGCTTTCCATGATCTTGAAAACCTAATATTCTTAGTATACAAGCTATAATATTGTATCATACAGGCTACGAATATTATCGTAAAATGAAAATATGTAAGTAAAGGTAATGTTATTTTATCCTTAAATAAAATTAACAAGATTGATGACAACACAACCAATACTAGAAATTTTAAATTATTTTGTGATGCAAGGTTCTCACGATCTACTATATTTGAATTAAGCGCAGATGCAATCCACATAACCATTTGGGCAGATAACAAAAAATAAATATCTTTATTATTAGTATAGGTTTCGTTAAAATACTCAGAGAAATGTGTAACAATGTACGGAGCTAGGATAAATATTAAAACCGAAAGCACATAAATAAAAATAAAAAATATGTAATAATATTTATCTAAAATTTTAGGATCGAAAGTGTATATCTTTTTAAAAAAAGCAATGTTTATAACTTGATGAATCATGACTACTATTGCCGCTAATCTAAAATAAAAAGCATAAACTCCAACGGTTGTAAAATCAAAAAAAATTTCAACAAGAATTCTACCAGAAGTAGTGATTAAAAAAATCAAAAATGTAGCAATCAATAAATGAATACTAAAGTTTAAAATTTCTCGATAGTACTTAAGTTTTATTGTGTGCCGATGCTTTAAAAACTTATAAACACCAAGTATTATATAAAACAGGCTATAAACCAATATGCATATATTAATACTACGAATATTAACTACAATAAAACCTAACTGAGACAGAATAAAAAAAAGGAATAGGATTAAGTAAATTCCAGAATCCAGGATAACAGCAACTATGGATTTTTCGTGAGATTTTAACTGTGTGGAATAAAGGACTTGATTAGCTATTATAAAAGAAATGTTGAATGCTAAATAAAAATTGACATCTAAATTGAAACCAACATATAATATCTGATTAATTACGAAAGGTACTAAAAGTATAATGGCATGAAACCTAAATACTGGTTGTAAGTATTCTTTTTTTTCTCTCAACAAAAAGTAAGGATATGCACCAGGAACACCTAGGTTTATTATGGTATTGACTATCATTCCAAGCCCAGCCAATGCATACTCTAAAACTCCAAAGTCCTCACCCGAAAGCACATCTGCTAAAAGCAAAGGCACAAAGTAAACTGTAGCTTTAGCTACTGTAAATATGAAACCGAAGAAAGCGTGTTTTTTTATAAAGTTAAATAGCATTACAACTTATGTAGTTTAGTTTAGTAGTTATCCCATATCTCGATTAGTACAACAATGAAAGTATTCACGCCAAGTTCTTCTGAATAGATTGTCTACGGTATAGAATTAAGTCCTACTATTCCATTATTTCAATGACAACACCGTGATTTTCTTCTTCAAGAAAGTTAATATTTGGATTATCATTAATAACTCTAAAAGAACGTATTATAAAAGGTCTGTTCTTGTCACCTGAATCAAAATGAGCAGTATATTTTGCTTTAGCATTTTTTTCATTTATAGTAATTTTCTCAATAAAACTGTCATAACACTTGTTCACCCAAAGCGCTTTGAAATCTTTTTCTTCGCCTTTTGCTGCGTCTTGCATCCCATCCATATCTTTTGAGCTTCCAATACCAAACTTATCAATAATAACTTCACCTATCAAATGATCCTTTCCAGTTATATAAATCCCATGTCTATCGGTAGATTTAATATGAACTTTTTTTATTTGTACGTTTTCTGGATTATTATTGTAGCCATCTATGGCCAATGCAGCGTGAGTATATTTGTATTTATCACTTCCAGAGCCAAGGTCTTGCACTTCTAGGTAATTTATCTTAATATTTTTACAACCATGATAAATATGACATCCTGTATTTCTCAATTTCCATAAATTTTTCGATACATCAGATTTTAAAATCACAGAATCTATAGAAATATTTCTCGCTTCAGTCATTCCTAATCTTGCATAAGCTATTAGTGTGCCTTTAATGGTTATGTTTTCTGGGATTGGTAGTGTCTTTTTAACCTGAGCTATATGAATTAAATTAAATTCAGAATTATCAAAACGCAAATTAAGGTTTTTTCTAGAATCTAAAGTTAAATCCATTTTATAGTAACCAGAGGGGAAACTAATTTCCATGCCTGATTCTTCTGCCATATCTAAAACTGTTGTCATTCTATTTTTTCCCGAAAAAGGATGAGAACTTCCTGCATTACTAGCGGTCACACCATATCGTCTAGCATCTCCATAAGCAAAAGAATCGTTTAAAACATAAGTGCTTTCATCAAACTTTTTAGTCTCAATTTTAAGCCTATTATCATCAGTTACAACAGAGTTGCTCTTCTCTTCTTTACATTCAAATATCATTAAACTTAAAAGAAAAATAAACGGGACTTTTTTCATTTCAATCTTTATTATCATTATACAAAAACAAAGGAATTATAAAAGCAAATATAACAATTCCATGTTGTCTTACTAAAAAGGATTCCACCAAACAGGCAAGGCTGAAAAAGACTAAAAAATAAGGATAAAATCGTTGTTCATGCTTGATTTTTGAGTATGATACAATCATAATTAAAAGGAATAGCCCCCCTCCTAGTATTCCTGTTTTAAGAAATTCGGATAAATACTGATTATGGCAATTTAAATTTGTGGATTGTGCCGCTTTAAAATTTAATTTCTCATATTGTTCCTGCATTGTTTTCTGATAGTCACCAGTACCTACTCCAAAGGGTAAATTTTCGATAATCTCACTTAAAGAAATATTGTTTATTAACAATCTATGCTCAAAGGTGTTTTTAGTAATCGTAAAACTATTTTTAGTTTTAATTGTTTCGAAATCTAAATCTGTAGTTTTAACTAATACACCTATACGTTGTTTTACTATACTTAATTGTGAAACAGCTGTAAATAATGTTAGACCCAAAACTAGCACAATTAACCCTGTGCGTTTTTTATGTTTAAACGAAATTACAATCAACATTATCCAAATTAGAAACACAAACACAAACATAGTTTTATTACCTAATAAAAATGAGATGCCAATAGTCACTAATAAAAGTGAGGTATTTAGCGTTTTATTTTGATTGTTCCTAATAGAGTTAATCATTGTCATAATGGGAATAAGAAGCAAAAAAATAAGGTAAAATTGACTAATCCCTAGCTTTTTCTCTATCGTAAAATGAACGAATGTATTGATATCTCGATGGTCTATGACCACATGGAGAAACAAATAGCCCATAAAAATGGTAATGATTATGCACGAAGTTAAATATAGTATAAAATCAAACTGTCTTTTAAGTATTACTTCAACACTCAATATCGCAGGCAAAAAAAACAATGGCGTCATTACTGCAACCCGTTTTAAACCGAAATCAAGATCTTCAGAATATAAAAGACCTATCACCTGAACCAAGAAAAATAAAACAAACAAAATATTAAGCTTATTCTTAGCAATTTGCTTTAGCTTATTTATTATGTTTTGCTTTTCATCTAAAAAGAAAAACAGTATAAACAAGAACATAGTTATACTGTTTATAGCGAAAGATAATGGAAATGAAATAATCATTATTATTATTAAGCCAACATAAATTTTATCTCTCCTCTGTATTAAGCTTCTAAACATTAATAGGTGTTTTTAACTAATATATTAGTCAAAGGACTATCCTTTATTGGCATTTCTTTGGCCTTTTTATTAAAATTTATGTTGTTTATGAAAGTGGGGTTTGAATAACTTCCAATGCCTAAATTTAAACTATACCTGCCAAGATTTCTTGAATTTGAGATAGATAGTGAATCTAATACACAATCATTGCATTTATTAATCCAAGCCCCAGAAAAACCCTTTTCAAGTCCTAAATCAACGTCCTCTAATCCAAACATGTTTTCAAACTGACCTGCTCCAAAATTAATAATTGTTGTTTTTGATATCCTATGGTTTTTTCCTGTTAAATACATAGCAGTTCTAGCTGCATTTTTAATTTGAATTTCTTTTATTGTAATATTGCTTGGGTTATTATTCCAACCATGTACTTGAAAGGCTGCAGCAACATGTGTATAAAAATCGGCATCACTACCGCCTGTATCTTGTATAATTAAAGTGTCAAAATTTATAATTTTACTGCCAACATAAATACTAACCCCTCTGTTTTTTTTATGGTATAAGTTTGCAACGGTATCACTAATTACACGTACTTCATTAAAAGAAATAGTGTTAGACTCCCTTATAAATAATTTATCAAGTATGGTGAGTTTACCATTAAAAATTATGTTTTGAGATGGTATGGCGTCTCTATTAATTATTTCTACAGCTCCAGTTATAATAACATCTTCAAAGTTCATCTCGATACCTGATACACCTTTTAAAACCAAAGATGTATTGTACGTGCCTTTTGGGAAGTATAATGGCAATCCTTCCTCCGCTAACGATAGACATTGCTGAAACAAATTGCTGTCAATTCGCTTATTAGGCATAACACCATACCGCCTAACATCACCCTTTTTATAAGCATCATTTATAACATAACATGAATCAGTTACAAACTTTTTACCCTGTTCTATATCCAATGTATTTCTTGGTTTTTCTTTACAAGAAAAAACGACATTAATCAACATCAATAACCACAAAAAATTCTTCATTTCTTCATCACAAAAACTAAATTATTAGGCCAAAATTTAAACAAAAGTAAAACCATAAAAAATGCAAACAAATAATAACTTGAAGAACCCAAAAGAAAATTAATAAATGCTGAGGTAATTATTATTGTAGCTAAGTATCCATAAAAAATAACATATTGAGTATGACCATTCATAGCGTGTATATAGACTCTTTTAACAAAACGTCCCCAAAAAAAGATAATAATTATCCCAAAAAGACCAAAGTCTATATAAAAAGGGCCAAAAAATGTTTTGTAAACCGCTTTTCTTTCAACTACAGATTGCATCTCAGTATTTGATTTTAATGGAATTCCAAAAGCTCTAAAAAATTTAAAAAATACGTTAAACTGGTATTGACCATAATAATAACCTGTGGTCTTATCTAGTTGGTTTGACAAACGAACATACTCTACAACACCATGAGCGAAATAATGTTTAAGACTATAATATCCTATCAATTTTGCTTTTTCTTCTTCTGAAGATCTGAAATATTCTTTTTTAAAATCCTCGTCAAATTTAACCCATTGATAGTCCTTTTGTTCCCATACTCTAAAAGTTCTATCACCATAACCAAACCGTGTTAACCTTTTGTTGACAACATCAACAGAGTAAGCAGTAAATATTATAGTAATCAACAATAATGGTATGAATACTATTTTTTTAAATAAAATTTTTGGTAGATTAACAAGATTAATAGTCTTCATATTAATTTTATAAACTGGCGCATTAGAATTCTTGTTATAACTTGCAAAAAGCACAAAGAGGAACGTAGTTCCCAAAAGAGCAATTATAGTCCTTCCTCCCATAAAGATAGTTTCTACAAAAGGATAAAAGCCTACTATAATTATTGTAAACAAAATAAATTTACTAAATAGTTTATAATTATAAATAGCCATTAACATCGTAACGTATGCAAAAGGAAACAAAACCGATGCTATGATACCGAGAAACCCACTATTAAGCTCTTTACCCATGGTCTCTAACCTTTTCTCAAAGATGTCTTCTGCTGTAAATATTTCAGTATTAAAAATACCAACATATATTTTTAATAACACCCCTATAAGTCCAATGAAAAATAGAATAAAAATAATTTGTTTCAATTTTTTATTAGAAGCAACTTCTAAGAAGTTAATAGATCTTACTTTTAAAGATGAAATTCCAATAATAAATGAAAAAGAGAATAGAAATAGTGTAAAAACCGGAAAAAAGATGCTGCCAGAATACAAATACTCTACTGGCATTTGCACATAAAAAAAAAGCCAAATTAATATGGAAATGAAGAAAAGTTTTATTGGCTTTAGAACTCTCATTTACTTCTTTGTATAAACTGGTTCTATTAAATTATCGTTATCTATCTTTTTAAGTTTGCCTTTTATTTTATTTAGATCGTTTTCAATATACCTCAATCTTTGCCCAACGTACATTCCAGGCTTTTCTAAATCCTTTGAGATTACAGAACCTCCTCCTATATGGATTGCACTAGCAACTGTGACTCCAGGGTTAAATATACAACCAGATCCAACATACACATTATTACCAATAATAATTTCCCCGTCAATTCTTACACGCTCACTCCCTGTATCTGAATGATAGTATCCATGAGTCCATAATTGAGACCGTATTCCTGCTAAAATTGAAAAATCTCCAAATATTATAGATCTCGTTAAATCTAAATGATGACCAACCGTAACTTTCGTTAACTCTCCTAAAACTAATGCACTGTCTCCATAAGTAACACCCAATCTAGCTCTTGTAATGTAATTTTTATTTCCAATAGCCGCCTTCTGTTTCAAATTTAAGGTAAATGGCCCTTTAAAAATGTTTAAGTAACCTATTAAAGAATAATCATTTAATATGATTTTATCATTTAAAAATAGGTTAAAATGCCCTATTATTGCGTTTTCATTTATCTCAATTTCTTTAACAAACAAAAAACTGAAACCAATTTTAGCATTTTGACCAATTTTGTGTCCTAAAAATCTTAAGATGTACCTAAGCAAAAAGCTAGGTAGTGTAAAACATAAAAGACCTGTAATCCGTTTTTTCAAAATTAAAATTACTTAAATTAATAATGCTCTATTCTACTCTCCATAGATTCCTATCTTTTCTTAAAAGATGAAGCGCCAAACCATTCTGGAGAAACATCATCATTTATCAAGTTACCTGTTAATCCCGATACTTTGTCATCAAAATCTATATCATTAAAACCAACAAAATAAAATATTTGAAACTAACCAATATCTAGGAATCCATTATTAAAAACAATTAATCTATTGTCAACTTTCTTAAATTCTAAACCAGAATCGTTAAGGAATTTTAATACTTTACCAAATGGGATTGTAGTAGTATTAATTTTAGTTTTAAATATTATGGTTTTAACTTTTAAATCATTTAATGCGATAATCAAATCTGATTCAGTGTCTCCAGTTTCAAAAGTCTCTTCTTGAGAGAAGCACAACGAGGTAAACAAGATAGTGAGTAATAAAAAATATTTCATGATTCTTGTTTTAATATTTGTTCAAAAGCAAATTTAATATTGTTTATGTTTTCTTTGGATACGCAATTTTTATCACTAAAAGGATCTGATATAACTCCTTTATAGCTTGATGTATTTATTTCATTAATAAAATCTATCTTTTCTTCTAGAGTTAGGGTTTTAAAAACTCCGTCTTTAACAGATTTAATGACATTAGGTAAATCCCTTTCAATAGATTCAATAAACGTGCAGTTCTTTGCCTCATTATTGATCGTTTTTATAAGGGTTGCTACTGGCTTGTTACTCAAAACACACTCAATTGCTATAGTTCCTGTAACAGTAACAACTAAATTTATTAAAGATAGAATATCATCCATTTTAGAAGTATGATGCAAATACTTAACATTTGACTTACTTTGTAACAATTGAATTAGTTCTGGTGTTAATTCGTACTTTGATTTAGGATTAGGTTTTATATATAATATAACATTCTCTGGGAGCGATTTTGAGAGCTGATCAATTAGGTTTGTTTGATCTCTATAAGATCTTCCCCAAACGTCTATGTTAGCCTCTGGCTGCATCTGTAATGGATACAAGATATTAAAGCTTCCATCGCCTTCAATACCTTTTAAAGCATTGATGTCCCAGGCCAAAATATTTTTCTTGCGTTTTTTCTCTAACTTAAATTTAATTAAAGGACTAGGAGTATTAAAAGTTTCTCCTTTGGTATAAGAATATATTTTCTTTATTTGATCTTTAATTACAGTTGCTTTTGAAGTAGAAGCAGGCTTCATATAATCTGGAGCTGTCTTACGATAGATAATTTGATCAATAACTCCTTTTGCTTCGGAATGACTTAATAATTCTCCACTTCCTCCGTAAGGATTTAAAGTATCATATTCATAAAATGAAAAGCGGCCTATTGGATAACGACAAGTTGAAGGGTTTAAATATAAAATAGCCTGTTTTTTGCAGTTTGCAATGGTTAACAATTCATGAAAAGCTGTAGATTCCCCAAAAACAAAATCTGGTTTAACATCATATAAAATCTTTTCAATTTCAGTATTATAGTAATAAAAATAAGATGTATCTGCCTTATTAAAATGGTTTTGCTGTCTATCACTTTTTATAAGATCTTCGATATATTGTTCTTTAAGACAGCTATCTAGATTATTTTTAGGATAATTTATGACGTGGATTTTACATTTCCCTTTAGGCAAAAACTGATTATTTTGAATAATCCAATGAATTTCATGTCCGTTTGAGCATAGTTTTTGGGCTATGGCATCAAAAAAGTAAGTTTTATACCTATTTTCTACAAAGATTAATTTCATCCTATAAGCCTTCTATCATTTCGAGCGTTAGTGGTTCACCTCGCTTAACATCTAATGTAAACTGTTTCCCAAGTATTATATTGTAATATTTAGGATGTAAACCATAACCTGGTCGAATAGACCTAACATTTTCTTCAGTTATTTCGTCTCCTTCCTTTACATCACTAACAACAAACAAAGATCTTGCAAACTTTCTATTATTTTTTACTATTTCAGAAATCTCGTAAGACACTTTACCTAATAGTTTTTCTGTATCTCTAACTTTGTCGACCAATTCGGTAAATTCGTCAACATCTAATGAAAAATCTGCATCTGGACCACCAATTGATTTATCCAATATAAAATGCTTTTCAATAACCTTAGCCCCTAAACTGGTGGCTACTATTGGTGCCAAAGAGCCATAGGTATGATCACTAAAACCAACTTCCACTCCAAAACGTTGCTTTAAATCTGGAATTGTATTTAAGTTTGCTAAATCTAATGGTGCAGGATATGAAGATGTGCACTTCAATAAAATAATATCATTGTTTCCAACTTTTCTACAAGCCTCAACAGCTAATTTAATATCTGCTTCTTCGGCAATTCCTGTAGAAATTATAATTGGTTTTCCCTTTGATGCTGCATATTCTATCAATGGAATATCCTGAATCTCAAATGAGGCTATTTTATAAGCTGGTACGCTTAATTTTTCTAGAAAATCTACTGCTGTAAAATCAAAGGGAGAAGAAAAACAAATTAAACCCTCTTCTTCCGCTACTTCAAAAAGTTTTTTATGCCATTCCCACGGCGTATATGCTTGACTATAAAGTTCATAAAGCGTTTTCCCGTCCCAGAGCGTTCCTCCTTCAATTTTAAAATGCTCATTATCACAATCTATTGTTAGAGTGTCAGGAGTATACGTTTGCAATTTAATTGCATCTGCTCCAGTTCTTTTTGCTGCTCGTATAGTTTCAATAGCAACTTCTAAATTACCATTATGGTTTGCAGATAATTCTGCAATAATAAAACATGGATTGTCTCCACCTATAGCCTTATTCCCTATTTTCATTACCTAATTTGTTTCCTAGAACGAAAGTACAATTTTCTGTTCTGATTTTATCCAAGTTTACTGTACCATTTTTAACTACTACAACTAGCTTTGGTATTAATTGAATAATTTGGCCATTATTATATTTTGCCGAATATTTTACTTCGGAAAATGAAATTTTATCAATAATTATTTTTTGATTGTCATAAAAAGTAAACGCTCCAGGATATGGCTGTGCTTGGGCTCTAACCCAATTTCGAATCGCTTCCTTAGGCAAATTCCAATTTATTTCACCATCTGAAGGTGTGCGCTTGCCATAATACGTTGCATCGCTTTCATTTTGTTTCTTAAAATTCAATTGCTTTTTTAAAACATCCACTAATACCTTCTTCACTAAAGGGTAGTAGGCTTTCGTATATTTTGCAAGCATTGTTGCCCCTGTGTCTTCAGTCTCTATTAACAATTCGATTTGGTGAATAATATCACCCGTGTCACAACCAGAATCAATAATATGGGCTGTTATTCCTGCCTTTTCTTCTCCGTTTATAATTGCCCAAACATGTGGAGTTCTTCCTCTGTATTTTGGCAACAACGATCCATGAATGTTAAATGTTAAAACATTGGAATGCTCTATTACGTCGCATTCTATTAGAAACAGATAGTTTATTGATACAATGACATCAACACTAATGTTTTGTATAAAATCATATCCTTTTCCATTTCTTGGATTACCAGTAAAAAAGGGAATATTATTTGCTTTGACAAAATCTATAACACCTTCAGAATTACTATCGGTTAAAACAAACTCTATAGTATATTCTTTAGCTATTTTTGAAAGCGTATTTAAGCCAAGAGCTCCACTGCAAAGCACACCTATTGTTAACATAATTCACTAATTAAGTTTAATTGTCTTAACGCAATTTTGTCATCAAAAAGCTTTTTTTGCTCTTCAATTTGATAATTAAAATTTTGTGTGTTCAAAATAGCTTCAATTTTAGAAATAAAATCATATTCTTCATATGTTTTCATATTACCTCCGTTATAAATAACTTTGTTATCCAAAAAACCTTTATAAATCAACGCTTGATTATCTACATAAAAACCACTCAAAATAGCCATCTTAACGCAACAAATTTCGAATAAAATTGTGCTTGCCGGTGCAATTGCAAAGTTGCATTTACGCATCACTTTAATAAGTTCTTTTTCAGAAAGGTTTTTATACGTTATTATCTTACTGGAGCATCTGTTTTCCAAATTAAAAATATCCAAATGCTGGTATGCTCCTCCTAAAATTACATGAATGTTTTTGAACTTTGGTATTTGTAATAATGCTTTAACTGCTTTAAAACTTAAATTATAGGGATCTGCTCCTCCAAAGCACACAAACGCAGTGTCAATAGTTATAATCGTTCTATTCTGTTTTGCTTCTTGCAAAAATAAAGGCCTCAATAAGGCGTATTTGGTACCTAAGGCTAGTTTTGTATAAGCCTCTTTTTTATAAGATTGTTCTTCTAAATATGGTGAATGATTGATAACCACATCTGCATACATATGCTCATTCGCTAAATCATCGATATATATAAGTTTAAAACCCTTAGTCTTTAATTGTTTTTGATATGCTGATGTAAATTGATAACCATCTGCAATAATTATATAATCTTCTGCCGAAAAATTTAATACCAACCAATCTATTTCATCTTCCGTTTTAATTGACTTAGGAATGACAATCTTGGTATAGTCTTCAGGAATGACATCTATTGTTGATGACTCTTGGGTAATAAATACAAATTTATAAGTATCCTTTACAATTTCTACTAAACTAAATAACCTGTACAAATGGCCTAAGCCAGTTGTGGCGTTTCCATCTGCTCTAAATATTATAGTTTTTGTCATTAAGCATCATTTTATATTTGATTTCGGCGAGTTTCCAATCGGTTTCGGTATCAATATCTTGTGCATGCAGCTCTGAAACCACTATAGCGCCAGAGTTATTCGTAAATAATTTTTTCTCTTTCAGAAACCTTAAAGATTTTAACCAATAAAACTGACCAGAATCATGATATCTAGATTCTAAATCTTGCGATCTACTGTTTAAGTGTTCGTCCCAAACCATGACTACCTTATTATCTTCTATTTTAAGAGAACGCTGTATTGGGAACGAAAACTCTAATACCGGAAAAACACTATCAAAATCAGCTTCGGAGATTATCTTATATGCTTCTGAAATTTTAATCGCTGTCACAAAAGGTGCTGTTGGTAAAATGCAACAGATATGATCAAATGATTTATTTTCTCGTGAATAATCTGACAAAACCTCATCTACAACATCGGCTAAGACCGCAAAATCGTTAGCATTATCTTTACTTCTTAAACATGGAACGCTTGCACCATATTGTCTTGCAATTTCTGCAATTTCATTATCATCTGTAGAAACCATAACCTCATCAAAAAGTTTGCTTTTAAAAGCAGCTTCAATTGAATAGGCTATAATTGGTTTTCCTAAAAAAAATTTAATGTTTTTTTTAGGGATCCGCTTACTTCCGCCCCTTGCTGGTATGATTGCTAGATTAGACACCGCAAAAAGATAATACTTTTTCTATAACAAATAACTGTTCCTCATCTGTTAAACCTGGATACATTGGTAAACTAATACACTTGGAGTAATAATTTTCGGACTTACTTAAATCAGCACTGTTGTAACCTATCTCTTTATAATAAGGTAACTTATGCACTGGTATGTAATGTATTTGAGCAAAAATATGTTCTGTTTTTAAATAATCATAAAGTTCTTTTCTGTCTTCAACTTCAATTACAAATAAATGATGGGCGTTAAAAGCTCCTTCAAATAAATTTTGATACTTAATCTTTCCTTTGAAGGCGGTTTTATACGTATTTGCAATTTTATTTCGTCTAATAACACCTGCTTTATTCTTTGCAAGTTGCGTTATTCCCAATGCAGACTGAATATCTGTTAATCTATAATTAAACCCTAATTCTTGCATTTCATAATACCATCCACCATCGTTTTTAGTCATATTCTCTTTTGTAATTCCGTGCGTTCTAAGAGAAGTTAACGTTTCGTATAGTTTTTTAGAGTTGGTCGTTATCATTCCGCCTTCTCCACAAGCAATATGTTTTACCGGATGAAACGAAAATATACTTATATCAGCATAATTACCATTACCACACATTTGCTTTACGCCTTTAGAATCTGTGAAATACCCACCAGGTGCATGACAAGCATCTTCAATAATCCACAAATTATGCTCATCTGCTAAGGCTCTAAAATCTTCTAAATTAACTGGAAGTCCTGCAAAATCTACAGGAATAATTCCTTTAAAAAAACCTTTTGGTTTGCTCTCAATTAATTGTCTAGTGTGTTCTAAGGATAATGTATAAGTACCTGCCTCTATATCTGCAAACCAAACCTCGCCTCCAGCATATCTGACGCAGTTTGCTGAAGCAGCAAAGGTTATTGGCGTTGTAATAACGCGTTCTCCTTTTTTTAGACCTAATGCTAGAACAGCTAAGTGTAAGCCTGAAGTTGCGTTATTAACAGCTACTGCATATTCAACTCCAATATATTCCGCAAATTTATCTTCAAACTCTTTTACCTTTGGTCCTTGAGTTAAAAAATCTGCTGTTAGTGTTTCAACCACAGCGTCAATATCGTCTTGCTCTATGCTTTGTCTCCCGTAAGGTATCGCTCTCATTATACTTCAAAGTTAGAATCTACGTGTTCTTTAATAAGCTTTCTTAAACTATCAACGGTTTCCCATTCTTCATTTTCTCCAGAATTATAACTAAATCCTAAAGGTGCTTTTTTGGCGTTAAAAGTTTTAATAAAATCTTCTATACTCCATTTATGTGTCGCAGGAAGTATCGTGTAATATTTCCCTAAATCGTAAGTGTAAAAGGAATCTGAAGGTGTAATCATTTCTTCATGTACCTTTTCTCCTGGTCTAATACCCACAACTGGTTTCTCACAATTTGGTCCAATTGCTTCTGCAACGTCCATAATTTTATAAGATGATATTTTAGGAACAAAAAGCTCTCCTCCCCAAGCATGTTCAAGTGCATGCATTACCATATCAACACCTCCTTGTAGTGAAATATTGAAACGTGTCATATTAGGGTCTGTGATAGGAAGTGTGTTTTCTTCCTTTTTCTTATTTATAAAAAAAGGAATTACAGATCCATTTGAACCCATCACATTTCCGTAACGGACTACTGAAAATCGAATAGGGTTTTCTCCTTTAATATTATTGGCTGCAATAAATAACTTATCTGATGTGAGTTTTGTTGCTCCATATAAATTAATTGGAGCGCAAGCTTTATCTGTTGATAGCGCAACAACACGTTCTACTTTAGTTTTAAAGCACGCATGAACAACATTTTCTGCTCCACCAATATTTGTTTTTATACATTCATCTGGATTATATTCTGCAATATGCACATGTTTCATTGCCGCTGCATGTATGACATAATCTACTCCTTGAAACGCCCTTTCAAGGCGTTCTTTATCTCTAACATCTCCAATAAAATAGCGTATTTGTGGGTATGTATCTGAAGGATATTCCTGAGCCATCTGAAACTGTTTTTGCTCATCTCTTGAATATACAACAAGTCGCCTTATATCTGGGTATTTAACTAAGATATGCTCTGTAAGAGCTTTACCTAACGACCCTGTTCCTCCTGTTATTAATAGCGATTTTCCTTTTAAATCCAACATCTATTACTTTTGATTTATTTGACAACAAAAATACAATAAAAATAGACCTAAACAATCTATATATTAAGTCTCTTATCCCCTGAGTATTTTGTATTTAATACTTTTTTTACTAACAAACTTTTAAAAAAATGTAATCACTCAAATAATATAAGCTAAAGTATAATTTTAGGTCACATGAATGACTAGGGCTTAAAATTACTGTATCAGAACAAAAATCAAAAAATAAAATCAATTATTACTTGAGTTCTATCTAATTAAACAATCATTCCCGCTGCAACAGTCTCATTTGTGGTATCATCTACGAGTATAATGCTTCCTGTAGTTCTATTTTCTCTATAAGAATCCACCATAAGAGGTTTCGTTGTTCTTATTTTAACTTTAGAAATATCATTCATATTTAAATCTTTATCTTCTGTATTACGCCCTAAAGATTCAATATCTATTTTGTAAACAACTTCCTTAATCATTGCTTTTTGTTCATTACTAGTATGGCGAATACTATACTTAGCTCTCAGTTTAGCAGGATTATTATGCAACCAACATAACATCACTTCTATATCTTGATTGGCTTCGGGTTTATTATTTGAACGTACAATCATATCTCCTCTACTAATATCAATATCGTCCTCTAATGTGATTGAAACAGACATTGGTGCATAAGCTTCGTGTAAGGTGTCTTTATAGATGTCGATAGACTTTATGATTGATGTAAATCCAGAAGGCATAACAGTAATTTCATCACCTACTCTAAATACACCACTTGCAACTCTGCCTGCATAACCCCTATAATCCCTATGACTTTCATTTTGGGGCCTTAATACCGTTTGGACGGGAAATCTTGCGTCTACTTTATTAATATCGCTACTTATGTGCATCGTTTCTAATGTATGTAACAAAGGAGCTCCTTGGTACCAATCCATATTCTTAGATCGATTAACAACATTATCTCCATCTAATGCACTAATTGGGATAAATCGAATATCATGAACCAACAGCTTAGAAGAAAACTCTTCAAATTGATTAATAACGTTATTGTAAGCCTCTTCAGAATAATCCACTAAATCCATTTTATTAACGCAAACAATCACATGAGGTATTTGCAATAATGAGGCAATAAATGAATGCCTCTTCGTTTGTTCAATGACTCCATGCCTAGCGTCTACCAATATTATCGCCGCATTTGCTGTTGACGCTCCAGTGACCATATTACGTGTATATTGAATATGTCCTGGCGTATCAGCAATTATAAACTTGCGCTTTGGTGTGGTGAAATACCGATAAGCAACATCAATAGTAATACCTTGTTCGCGCTCATCCTTAAGACCATCAGTAAATAAAGCCAAATCGACACCGTCATGGCCTTTCTTCTTACTCGTATTTTCAATGGCCTGAAGTTGATCTTCAAAAATAGATTTAGAATCGTAAAGCAAACGACCAATAAGTGTGCTTTTACCATCATCTACACTTCCTGCGGTTGTAAATCGTAATAATTGATTGTTATCTAACATTTTTTTACTTTATTTTAAAAATAACCTTGGCGTTTTCTGTCTTCCATTGCAGACTCAGATCGTTTATCATCACTTCTGTTTCCTCGTTCTGTTTGGCGCATCCCAGACACCTCATCTGCGATTTTATCAAGAGTATCTGCATCAGACATAATACCACCAGTAATTGTAATATCACCAAGAGTTCTAAATCTAATTTTCTTTATGACTACTTCTTCGTGATCCTCGAGCACTAAGAATTTGGAATTTGGAATCCAACTCTCTTGTCTCCAAACAACTTCTCTTTCGTGCGCATAATACAGCGACGGAATAGCAATATTCTCTCTTTTAATATAGTTCCAAACATCCATTTCTGTCCAATTACTAATTGGAAAAGCCCTAAAATGCTCTCCTTCAAAATGTCTTCCATTAAAGATATTCCAAAGCTCAGGCCTTTGATTTTTCGGGTCCCATTGTCCAAAATCATCTCTGTGCGAAAAAAAACGTTCTTTTGCTCTTGCTTTTTCTTCATCTCTTCGTCCGCCACCAATGGCACAATCTATTTTATTAGACTCTATAGCATCTAATAACGTTGTTATTTGAAGTACGTTTCGAGTTGCGCTTTTTCCTTTTTCTTCGGAAACTCGCCCATCATCAATAGCCTCTTGAACAGAGCCTACTATAAGCTGCAAACCTAAATTTTTTATAACATCATCCCTAAATTGTATAGTTTCAGGAAAATTGTGACCTGTATCTACATGCATTAATGGAAACGGAATCTTAGCTGGATAAAATGCTTTTTTAGCTAAATGAGTCACTAAAATGGAGTCCTTTCCACCCGAAAACAAAATCACAGGGTTATCAAATTGAGCCCAAACTTCACGTAATATGAAAATAGCCTCACTCTCTAATTCATCTAAATAATTTAAATAATACTTACTCATCTTTGAGTTGTAATTTTGGTGTTATAAAATCTAAAATTCTTTGTACCGATACTTCAATAGGTTCACCTTCAGTTTTTATTTCAATATCTGGTGCTTTTGGAGCCTCATAAGGTGCCGAAATTCCTGTCATATTTTTGATTTCTCCGGCTCTAGCCTTCTTATACAATCCTTTCACATCTCTTCTTTCACATTCTTCTATGCTAGTATTAATGTAAACCTCGACAAAGTTAACATCTTTAACGATAGTTCTAATATTCTCTCTGTCTTTCTTATAGGGAGAAACAAACGCTGCTAATACTACTAATCCTGAATCAACCATTAGATTTGACACCTCAGCAATACGTCTAATATTCTCTGTTCTGTCTTCTGGAGAAAAAGAAAGGTCATTATTGATCCCTTTTCTAATATTATCACCATCAAGAACGTAGGTTTTTATCCCTAAATCAAATAATGCGTTCTCAACTAAATTTGCAATTGTTGACTTACCAGATCCAGACAAACCAGTGAACCACAATAAAAATGAATTGTGATTGTTAGAACTATTCCTTTCTTTTTTTGACACTTGATAAGTATGTGATATTATATTTTCTTTCATAATCAATAAATTATAGTTCTTTTTTATTTCTATTGGAAAGACCATAGTTTGACTTATACCAAAAACGTTCGTGAACGTAATACAGCAACATTTTTGTAACCACCTCTGCAAATCCTATTTTCAAACCAGTTAGAGGGTCCCCTGAAATAATCCAAGCTAAAATCATCGTATCAATGGTGCCAATAAGCCTCCAAGTACATGTTTTAGCTATGTGTCTTTGTCTACTTTCTAAAACCTCATCGTCTTTTGATAGGTTTATTTTAAACCAAGCCCTTTCATGAAAATAATAAAGTAACATTTTTGTGACTACTTCTGCAAGGCCTATTTTTAAACCAATGATTGGACTCCCTGAGATAATCCATGAAAGTATCACAGTATCTAGGGTCCCTACTATTCTCCAAGTAATAGTTTTAGCTATATGCCTCTTGTGAGACTGGTCTTTCATCTTTTGGAAACAATAAACCAAGGGTTTAAAAGATTCTCTTTATTGTACAAAAGTGATTTATTAGTCTCTTTTGAAATCACCTTTATACCCACTGCGTTACAAATTGCCTGTCCTGCCGCTGTATCCCATTCCATTGTTGGAGCAAATCTTGGGTAAATATCTGCCTTACCTTCTGCTACTAAACAAAATTTCAAAGAACTCCCTTTGGACACTATATCTACATCTTTGCCCTTAGTTTTTAGTTGTGAGATATAGTCTAGTGTTTCTTTACTCATATGGGAGCGACTGCCAACGACCTCTATAAGACTGCCGTTACTATTTTTGGGCTGAAGCATTTTTGATTTTTCTAAAATTATAGGAATTGACGTATTATGATTTGATAATTCTGCCTTGTATGCCCTGTTTTTAACATTATCAGCATAATACAGCGTTTTAGAGACAGGTACATAAATAACTCCTAGCTGAGGAACTCTATTATGTATTAATGCAATATTAACTGTGAATTCTCCATTTCTCTTTATAAATTCTTTCGTTCCATCAACAGGATCTACAATCCAACAGGTAGTCCAATTTTTTCTAATCTCAAAATCTATTTGTTTGTTCTCTTCACTAATAATTGGAATTGGAGTCTCAATAAGATAAGAATTAATAATATCATTCGCTTTTTTATCTGCTTCTGTTAATGGAGATTTATCCTCTTTAATTTCAACATTAAAAGTTGTGTCATAAACCTCCATTATCACTTCACCCGCCTTTAGAGATGCTTCAATTGCGATTCTTAGATTTTTATTTATTTCTATACCACTCATACATTTTATTTCTATTTTACAAAACCAATTTATACGCTCAAATTGCTATGCTTTGGGAATTCTTTATTAGTCTCATTATCATTCAACTTGCTTTCTCTGTTCTTTAATGTGATTTATTTGATAAACCTTTTATAACCTCATCAACGCTATCTTCCCAGTTTTTTAGTGGCTTTTGCAAAAGCTCCTCAGCTTTATTATTATTCAACACACTATACAACGGTCGCTGTGCTTTGGAGGGGTAGTTTTTTAAAGGAGTAACATTTGAATTTTTATTTAAATGCTTTGATATTTGCATTG